>JALHMY010000003.1 GCA_022843805.1 Fuerstiella sp. | reverse complement strand
TTGGTGGTGCCCCCGCGACGCTTTTCCCCCGTGGCCGCGACTCTGAGCTCTGCCAGTTTGTCCGTGGTATTGCGAGGCTGAGCATAGCGGTACGGTTCACCCGTCGTCAGTAGCCGCCATGCAATCACGGCCAGTTTGCGAGCGGTGGCCACCACCGCCACGTTGTGGTTTTTGCGACGCTTGATTCTCTGGAAGAAATGTCCCGGCGGCCCTGTCTGACGGGAGTACTGCTGAGCCGCCTGAACCAGCATGTAACGAGCGGTCGAGTTGCCCTGTTTGGTGATCGGACCGTGAACGAGTCGTGTGTTATAGACGCCCTTGCAGCCATCCAGTCGTGGCTTCCGCCGGGTCGAGCCCGACGGAGAGCGGGAAGAAGGCCTTGTGTTGTTGTTGTTGTCGGGTAGCCGCCAGTTGTGTGCTCCGCCGGGGCGAGCCCCCAATGGCGTGGACTTAAGCTTTTTGCGGTGCAATTTTCGGGTTTCGTTTCTTTTTCTTTTTTGATCTGTGGCTGGGTCTTGCCTCGGTCAGTTTCGGGTACTTGGTGTGTCGTCGTTTGATCGCGCGAGGCTCGGAACGGCCGGGGCGAGTTCGCACAAAGTGTGATGCGGCCGAGTGGATCATCCAGGCGATATCATCGATCGTTTCCCGTTCATCCTCAAACGCCAGCCAGGCATCGCGAGCCGAACTGAAACTGATCTCCCGAGGATGCACTTCCAGCACCGCAGCAGTGTCACACATCAGGACTCGAACAAGATTGTAACCCAGCATCGCCACCGCGATTTCGCGGTCCAGATTCTCCGGAGTCAGGCAACGAAGTTCCCACATCCCCATGCTTGATTTATACGATCGGATATCGACCTCCACATCCCACCTCCAACCGTACAGTTCCACAATATCCTCGGCGGTGAAACGCTGGCGATCGGTCAGCGTTGTGACAATGGTCAGTGGCGTTTCGCAATTGGCCACTCGGAAACAAATCATGCGATACAGGATTTGCCGAGGCAGCCTTTTCCATTCCTTGCGTGTGAAGCGGGATGAATCGAACGATGGTTTCTGCAGTTCAGTGAACTTCTCCTCGATCATCTCGCAGGCACCCTCGAACGGGGAATTTCTCGATCCATTGATGCAGCAAACCATGTTCACACCGCGGCGAAGCAACAACGCGGCATCATGGAACGATTCGAAGTTGCTGTCCGCCACGACGATGTCGTTCTTCTCAAAATCCTTGTGTTTTTCGCGAAAAAGGGACACTTCGCCCGTTTTCTTTCCTTCCACCGGGGCGGTGCTGTAATGCACCACACAACCACTGGAGAGCGACGTGGTCGCAACGACACGCACCTGAGGAAAACCCAGCCCCACTTTCTGACTTGATGGCTGAGGATACTTTTTCTGATTGGCCAGTGTGTCTGGAGCCCGGAGCACAAAGCCATCGACAAGGTACACATTATATCCCTTCCATTTCCAATCGTCCGGTGTCATTTCGTGAGCCATTTTTCTGATCAAATCACTCACGTAATCGATCAGTCTGACAGGCAGTCTCGCTCTCGCTTTGGTGTAAGCGGATGCATCTTCACAGACAGGTGAGAGCCCACTGTTCTTTCTTTCACGATTGAATTTCGCCATGACCGTCGTACAGGCATCGCCTCGACTGAGAACCTGAGACACAAACAGCCCGAGCTCGATTGCCGGAGTGAAGACTCTGCTACGAAACTCGACACCGAGTGTGTCACAAAATCGATGAACCTCTTCGTCATCAAAAAGATGATGGAGGCGAACTTTGTCTAACTCCCTGAGCCTCTCAAGACGTATCCGCATTTCCTCGAAGCTGACCAGCAGTTTCCGTTCCGGCTTCTCTTCGGGTGTCTCGACTGACGTCTTTCGTGGTGCTAAAATCATCGCTCGCCTCCCTGCTTGCGGTTGTGGATTTGTTAGGCCAGGCCCACTGTGCATCAGAGAGGCGATTTCAATCCACCCCAGTTTTCAGGATTGCTCGCTTTTTCCCCATTTTTTCGCTTAAGTCCACGCCATTGGGCACGAGGCCGGTCGGGGCCGGCTTGGGGTGAAGAGAGTCGTCGTGCTGTGATCTGCGGTGGCAGGCATCATGACGAATTTCGACGCCTCCGTGTATTCGCGGCTCCTGGCCTCGACTTTTGTGAAGACATTGCAGGATGGGCATTCCTGCCCGTCCTTGTTCTGAAAGAACGCAAAGGCGTGAAGTCTAAAGCCATTCTTCCCGGAGGCGGTCGCTCCGTTCGTTCACTCAATGGGGTCTTCCGGAACGAAGGTTTACCCAACAGATTGCCCCACGTAGGCGAGTCTCTCCGAGACTCGCGAATCCCGACGTCTCTGAGAGACGCCGCTACGTGACTGAGGTGCGTCTCCGGAAAGATAGTAGTCATCACTCTCCGAGTGATGCTCTGCGATTCCAGGAACGCTGGAGTTTACTGGTAGCTGAAGCACCGGGAGGGCGAGGCTCCTGCCGAGCCGATCACGCTCCACAAGTGATGCCCTTTAGATCCAGAACTACCAACAAAGCCAATCAAAACAAAGGCCCGCAGTCAACCGTTCAGATTCCAGAAGAATAATTCCCACCTGGCCCTTTACAGAGCCTTCATACTCGGGAAGCTGACGCATCCCGCTCGCCAAATTGCTTTGCGATTCACAAGGCTGCCCAACAACAATGACTCCACTCACGTTCTGCATTCTGAATCGCGAGGGCGACACTGTGCGAGAAGGGGAGATCGTGCTGACTCGCGAACGCCTGACCGATTTTGCCCGTCGAATTCTGCAGCCTGCGGATCACGTGGCTCTGGAATCCACCACCAACTGCTGGGCGGTCGTGGACGTGTTACAGCAGCACGTGGCAAACGTGGTGGTGTCGAATCCGATGGCGACGAAAGCCATCGCGCATTCAAAAATCAAGACCGACAAAGTCGATGCGAAGGTGCTCGCCCAGATGCTGCGCTGTGACTTCCTGCCGACGGTGTGGCAACCGGACACAGCCACTCGGCTGCGTCGGCAGCTGTCTGGCCGTCGTGCGTCACTCGCTGGCCAGAGGACTCAGCTTGTATCGCATTGACATTCATCTGTGTCGCAGATAGTCTGAAAACTGTGTCAAAGGGATCAGGAGGCGCGGTCAGGCACTTACAGTGAGTCGGTTATGTCATCACCAGTTTTTCCAGTTGCGCGGACCGGTCGGACCAAATCCCGCGACGGATGCTGTGGCACACATCGTCGGGCATTTCTGTCTGACATGGGAATGGGGTTTACCGGGATCGCGCTGGGCGCCATGCTGGCTCAGGACGGAATTGTCCGGGCAGACGCACCGGAGGTATGGCAGGCGCCTGATGGGCATCCCCATCGGCAGCCCAGGGCAAAAAGCGTCATCTGGCTGTTCATGAACGGTGGGGTGTCCCACATGGAAAGCTTTGATCCCAAGCCCGAGCTCACTCGATTTGCCGGAAAAACGATTGCTGAAACTCCTTACAGCGACGCTCAGAATCCCGAGAAGCTGAAACTGGCCCGTGTGACGGTGATCAACGACGCCAACGGCCAGCAGCGGAATCGACTGTATCCACTGCAAACGGGATTTCGTCGATGGGGGCAAAGCGGCATTCTTCTGAGCGACTGGGTGCCGCATCTCGGATCCTGCGTGGATGATGTCGCCGTTATACGGTCATTGTGGACCACCGATGACAATCATGGTGCACAGACTCAGTTTCATTCGGGCAGGCACATGCTGGACGGAGAGTACCCAACCCTGGGTGCATGGGTACACTACGGGTTAGGTTCACTGAATGACAATCTTCCACAGTTCATTTCCATGGGGAATCGGGAGTACTGGAATGCTCGTGACGGCCATTATCTTGGTCCGGCCCATGACGCGATTCCGCTTCGCATTGATCCTCAGAATCCGCTGGACTTTGGAACATCGGCAGCAGGACTGACGCCGGACGAACAACGAATCGGCTTCGAGCTGACCGGGGGACTGAACCGGTTGAAAATGGTCGAATACCCGGATGACCCGTCGCTGAATGCTCGAATCAAATCCTATGAACTGGCATATCGTATGCAGAGTTCCGTTCCGGATGCATTGAACTTTGCAGAAGAAACGACGGACACTCAGCAGCTTTACGGGCTGGACGATCCGGCGACTCGGGACTTTGGCATGCAGATGCTGGCTGCGAGGCGGCTGGTGGAGCGGGGAGTGAGATTTCTGCAGGTGCAGCATGGGGCAGGTGGTGCGGGCGTCTGGGATGCTCACAGCGGCTTACGGGCAAACCATGAAAAGAACTTTCGAGCGGTCGACAAACCAATTGCCGGATTGCTGAAAGATTTGAAACGCCGGGGCCTGCTGGATTCCACGATTGTGCTGTTTGCCAGTGAGTTTGGGCGAACTCCGGGTTCTCAGGGCGCGGACGGACGGGACCATCACATTTATGGTTTTTCCGCATGGATGGCGGGAGGCGGAATTCGGGGCGGGGTTGTGCACGGTGCTACGGATGAGATTGGTTTTCACGCCGTTGAAAATCGGCATTATGTGACTGATGTGCACGCAACGATTCTGAAGCAGCTGGGGCTCGATTCACGACGGCTTGAAGTTCCGGGCCGCAAACGACTCGACATTGACCACGGAGTTCCGATTGGGGAAATTCTGACCTGAGAGAGTTGCGGAGAAATTGCTTGTGCGTGTTTGCTGGCGGCAGAGAGCCGTCCTTGTCGGAAAAGTTTTCCGTATGCGGAAATTTTTTCCACCCTGATGACCGCCGCTTTGGGGGCTGATCCGGGGTACGCAGTTCCTCGAATCAATCAATACAACCGGAAAAGACTGCCAAATCCGGTTAGTCGATACAATCCCTGCAATGATTACCGTTTGATGGCACGCCGGTTGCATTGCGTTTGAGATGGCGTGTTCGCTCGGCTGCTGCTGACGAGCCGCAGGGGGAAATGGTACCAGCGCTGGTGCCTCCGAAACTTCGCAACCCATGGATGGACCCATGTTATCCGGACTTTATAGCGCAGCCAGTGCCATGGACGTGGCATCGGCGAGGCATGAGCTGACGGCTGAAAATCTTGCCAGCGCGCAGATGCCAGGTTATCGGCGGCGAGTGATTCCGCAGGCCACTTTTGAGTCGATGATGGCCAGTCCGCCGAACATCGCCGGAAACCCGCGTGAGCGGCTTCTTGGAACGGCTTCGGGCGGAACCTCGCATGATTTTTCTCAGGGCCACCTTATCCCGACGGGTCGGAAACTGGATGTCGGGATTTCAGGCGATGGTTTTTTTGGCGTGGACGGACCTGCGGGACCGCTCTACACCCGAAACGGTTCGTTTTTTGTCGATCCGCAGGGGATGCTGATGACCGTTGACGGGCTGCCGGTACGTGGTACCAATGGCGCCATCGTACTGCCTCCTGGCGCGACATCGGAAACCGTTCAGATACTGAGCGACGGGAGGCTGATGTCCAATGGACTGCAGTTTGCCGAAATGGAACTCACTCGCTTCAGCAATCCGGAAAATCTGGCTCCGGCCGGTTCCACACTCTACTCGGTACTCCCCAACGCAGGTGCTTCTCCTGCTAATGTGGTCCTGCATCAGGGGTTTCTGGAATCATCCAACGTGTCTACTGTCAATGAGATGGCTGACATGATTAACAACAGTCGACACTACGACGCTGCTCAAAAGGCCTTTAACACAATTGCTGAGTCGATTCAGAAGCGAATTGGGTTGCGTTAACGCGAAATCTGATCAAGTAACAGACTCGCGGACCATGAAACCCGGACTCACCACGATTCACGGCAGGCATCAGTAACCTTAATCCAGGAAAGAGTTTTTCTGTATGTTACGAGCTCTTTATACAAGTGCCACGGGAATGAAGGCACAGGAACTGATGATTGACAATACGGCGAACAATCTCGCCAACGTCAACACGACCGGATTTCGTCGCAGCCGAATGGACTTTGCGGATCTTGTTTATACGACATATCAGCAGCCAGGAACGATTGTCTCCAACACACAGGTCTCGCCGACCGGTCTGCAGATTGGTAACGGCGTGCGTGCGGTTGCAACAAACAAGCACTTTGCTCAGGGAGCTGTTGAGCAGACAAGTAATCCGCTTGATATGGCCATTGAGGGTGATGGATTTTTTCAGGTGAGGCTGCCGAGCGGAGAATTTCGGTACAGTCGGGCAGGGAACTTCCGAATTGACAGTACCGGTCAGCTCACGAATGGTGACGGCTTTCTTCTTGAGCCTCCCATTACCATCACGCAGGGTGTCGACATTACAAAAATCACGATCAGTCGTGACGGCCGTGTGCAGGGAATTCGATCGGGCAGCGATGCGACTCCGGAGGATCTTGGGCAGATTCAGCTCTATACATTTCTGAATCCGGCGGGGTTGTCCAGTGAAGGCAGCAACCTGTTTTCCGCGACAGCGGCGTCCGGCGTGGGAATTCCCGGAAATCCCGGCGATCCGGGTTTTGGAACCATACGACAGAACTTTCTGGAGAACTCCAATGTGGAGGTTGTAACGGAACTGATTGCACTGATTAGCGCTCAGCGAGCATATGAGATCAACTCCCGTGCGATTCGGGCGGGAGATGAGATGTTGTCGACCTCTGTTCAGATTTTGAGGTAACCCATGACTAAGAATCAGGATTGTTGTCGATGGCGTCTTCTGATCATGACGGTGATTGCTTCCCTGAACTGCCTGTGTGGTTCGCTGGCCGAATCTGCTGAAGTTGTGGTGATTCTTCCCGACGAGATTACCGTGACCAGGCATCTGGTGACACTGAAGGATGTTTCAAAGATCATTTGTTCGGATCCGAAGGAGCGAACCATTGCTTCGGAACTCGAAATCGCTGATGTCATGGATGAGGCTCATCCCGAAGAAGTTCGAGCGTCGTTAATTCGAATTCAGCTGCTCCTCGGGGGCTGGTCAGAAGATGAAATCCGAATTGAGGGAGCGGAGACCGTTCGCATTTTCTTTCGAAAACCAAAACCGCTTACCGATGACGAAATCGAAAAAGCCGCGACTGAAACGCTGGCGTCAGCATGGGATACTGCTGTCGACGATCTGCAGGTTAAGCTGGAAACCGGGGTGATGAATACTCTGCCGTCTGATATTCGGTCAATGGACGGGTTGCATGTTGAAGTAATGACGCCAACCACACAAAGGCTTGGACAGATTGCTCTGACAGTCAGAATTTCCAGTAGTGAACGAATGGTTGTGGCGAAGCCTTTTCGATTTGTGGTGCTGAGAAGGTTTCGAGTACCTGTCACGCGAGTCTCCATGAGCAGGAATCAGGTTGTTTCGGGAGCAGCCATTCAGTTCGAAAAGAGATATCTTTCCAGGGTTGCCGATGAACCTGAAGAGGACGCAATTATCGGTCGTACGGTGAGAACTGATGTTCGGGCAGGTGAGATACTTTCGCTCAGAGATTTAAACAGTCCCGTCACAGCTCGAACACCCGCGGCAGGTGCGGCTTCGACCAGCCCATTGATTATCAGGAAAAAGGATAACGTGAGAGCCATTGCGAGGATGGGTCGTATTCAGGTGATTTTGCAGGCCGCGGAAGCACAGCAGGATGGGCGGGTGGGCGACATGATTCGTCTAAGGAATTTGAAGTCCGGTGAGATCATCAGCGGTCGTGTAATGCCGACCGGTCATGTTGAGGTACTGGGCCGCTGATATGATGTCGGAATGCTGATCTTGCGGGGATTTCGCAAAGGAAACGCCGCACAAAATCCTGCGGGGGCAGGATGTCACTGAACAGTCGCCGGGGGGCGGTCGAAGGATTGACCAAATGAAAAACATGTCATGGAAAGAGGCCCTGCTGCTTGCAGGTGTTGCGATGATCTGGGGAAATGTCAGTGGCCATGCGGATTCGCTGTGGCAGCGCCGAAATCCACAGCGAGCCTACCTGTCGCACGATTCGAGAGCCCGGAGCACAGGTGATCTGCTTACACTTGTGATCAGCGAAGCCACGACTGTCGGCAACCGGGAAAATACGGAACTGAATAAGTCGTCAAATGCCTCGGGAGTGTTTGACTTTGAGTCATCTTCGAGCGGGGGATTTGGCGAGCAGGCGGCAACGGCCGGGCTGGATATCAGCAGCAATGCGGGCCGGGGCTTTCAGGGCGGGGCAAGCTACAATGACTCACGGCGTTTCACTGATCAGATAACCGTCAGTGTTGTCGATGTACTTCCCAACGGCAACCTCGTCATCTCCGGTGAGAGGTGCCTTACGATTACCGGCGAACAGCGTACATTGAAAGTCTCGGGGGTTGTCAGGCCCATTGATATCGGACCGGACAACCGTGTTAGTTCCCGGTATGTGGCCAATTTTCGATCGGTCTATGATGGTGCCGGGGCCTCACAGAAATTCTCGAGGCAGGGATGGATGAGTCGGGCTGTGAATAAAGTCTGGCCGTTTTAGAACCCCTGACGAACCCTGCGTGAGCGGCGTCCCGCAGGGTTGTGTCGAGAGCGGTCGATCTGCGGCGTCATCACTCCTCGACGACATTTTTGGGCTCGTCGCAGTAATCTGCCAGTGTCGTTTTTCAATCCGGGATGTTCCAGTCGCTGAGTTCAGAGTCAGCAGTCGTTTGAGGACAGAAAAATGACAGCCACATTAAATCAGGCGGGCGGTCTGAAGATTTGGGCCATTTGTTTTTGCATGCTGCTGAATGGTGTCGCTGTTCAGTCAGTGAATGCCGTGCCCCCGGTGAGGATTAAGGATATTACTCAGGTGTCGGGCGAGCACAGCAACGTGCTGACAGGCGTGGGGCTGGTTTCCGGACTTGCCGGGACCGGTGGATCCAGCCCGATTACCAAACTGAATGCGCTGAATATCCTGCAGCGTCTGGGGGTGCGTTCGGATCCGCTGCAGCGAGAGCTTTATCAGCGATCTCAGGAGAAGACGAACAACCTTTCGACGGTGACTGTGTCAGCAATTCTTCCCCCTCACGTGAAGAAGAACCAGCGAATCGATGTGGTTGTGACGGCGTTTGATGAAGCCAAGAGTTTGCAGGGCGGTTTCCTGATGTCGACGGAACTGACGGGACCCGACGGCGTTGTTTACGCGATTGCATCGGGACACGTCTCAACAAATGGAGGGAGTTTTGGCGGTGAGGCAGCCACTGTTGTCAAAAATCACCCCACGACAGGAAGAATTGCCGGGGGCGCTTCGGTCGAAGAGGAAGTGCCTGTCACCGTCTTCAATCGCGGCAGATTTCAGTTGCTGCTCAATTTTCCGCAGTATGAAACAGCCATAAGAATCACCGATGCCATCAATAAGCTTGTGCCCGGCTCCGCCTCAACGGCGGACCCAGCAACAATCGTGGTAAAGGTTCCACAAAATATGATGGATGACCCATATCGATTCGTTGCATTTTGTCAGGATCTGAAAGTAACCCCGGACACAAACGCACGAATTGTTATCAATGAGCGAACGGGAACACTGGTATTTGGCGAGGAAGTCAAACTGTCGCGAGTTGCACTGACTCACGGCAATCTGATTATCAGGACGGTAGAGAACTCCGAAGTCTCTCAGCCCGCACCGTTTAGTGAAGGTGAAACGACAACAGTTCCGCGGACGAATGTGGAGGTGACGGAGGAAGATGCGGTCATCAGTGTGCTTGATGATACAACGACTGTGGGGGATCTCGCGGCGGCGCTGAATGCCATTGGAGCGTCTCCTCGCGATCTTAGTTCAATTCTGCAGATGCTGAAGGAGTCAGGTGCACTGCACGCAGAGCTGGAACTGAAATAACGTGATCAGAAGGGAGTATCGGGAATGCAGATCAACAGCCCGGCGTCAGCACTGAGCATGACTGGCACACAATCAGGAAAGGTGACATCGAGGGCGGTGTCAGATTCGGGTAAACCTGGCAATCAGCAGTTTCCCGGGCCTGTTAATCAAAACGGGCTGGCGAGCCCGCCGATCTCAGACTTTCGGGAAAAGCAAATTGCGGAACAGGTGCGGGAAATGGAATCCCTGTTCATTTCGATGATGCTGAAGACGATGCGTCAGACGGAAGGCGGTGAGGGTCTGTTTCCCGGGGACAAAAGCGATACGTTTGGCGGTATGTTTGACACGTATATGAGCGATCATTTGTCCGGTCAGGGAGGCCTGGGATTGTCCTCCATGCTTGAGAAGGGTATTCGGGGTGGCGGTATGCCCGGCTCAGCCGTTGATGTGGAGCGGCTGCGTGCAGATGCTCTGCAGGCGTATGCGGCGAAAGGTGTAAAGCAGGAGTAAAATCATGAGTTCTCCGAGTCGAACAAATATGGCTGAAAAAAGTATGGGGCTTCAGGTTCCGCAGCTGCAGCCACTGCTGGCGCATGCAGATCTTGAAGAGGCAGCTCTGCGTGGCATGAGGCTGATGCTGGAGAGTGTCCCCACAACCGTTGCAGCTCCGTCAGCGGAAAGGGAATTCAGACAGCAGATTGAGACGGCGGTGCAGCAGTTTGAGCAGCTGGCGCAGCGACGTGTTCTGATCCTGACTCACATTGGACGAATCGCGGGTATCAGACCTGAACAGATTTCATTCAGTCGGCTGATTCGCAAAGCCTCGCCGGAAGCAACGCTCGTGCTGGTGGCCGTACAAAGCCGACTCCAGAGGCTGGTCCGTCAGATCCAGCATCTGACAGCTGTTGTCTCGTGGGTTCTGGGAGAGTCGCGTCTGGTGAACAGTATTGTGCTACAGGAACTGGTCGGTCATGACAATTCAGACCGATACAACGCCAATGGACAGCGATCACTGGACCCTTCAAATGTTCGATTTGAAACTCGTTCGTAGTGCGGGCATACGATGAAAGCATTTGATATTGGTCTGTCTGCACTTCGTACTCACCAGCAGACTCTGGCAACACTTGGTCATAACATCGCCAATGCATCCACGCCGGGATATCATCGTCAGCGTGCAGAGCTCGTGAATCGTCAGCCGATGCTGTCTGATGTACTGCATGTTGGAACAGGCGTTGAGGTAAAGCGGATTACCCGACTGCGGGATTCTGCGGTAGAAACCGCTTTGCTTAGAAACTCATCACTGGTTGGCTATACGGGGCAGATTCTGGACACAGCCCGACAGATTGAAGCATTTGTATCTCCGAGCGACACATCGATTCATTCGAACCTCTCTGAGTTTTTTAACCGGCTTGAGAAAGTTGCAAACGCTCCTCAGGATATGACTGTCAGAAATGAATTTCTTTCGTCAGCGCAGGAGCTTGCCCAGGGTTTCAGCGAACTGGACGTCTCACTGACTGATCTTGATCAGGATGTTCGGGATTCACTTGACGACAGTCTGGGAAAAGTGAATCAGCTGTTGAACGATATTGCTGCCGTCAACAGCAAGATCTTTGAATCAAGAGCACTTCAGCGTGAGCCGAACGACCTTCTGGATCGTCGCGACCGACTGATTACTGAACTGACATCCTATATGGATGCGGAAGTGGACATTGGCCAGGATGGCCGGGAATTCATTGTCGTGGGGAGCGGTTCGGGAGTTATCGGGCAGCGTCCGGTCCAGTTTGAACTTGCCTGGGATACCGATGGAAAGGTTGGGCTTCGCAAGCAGGGTTTAACGGCCATTGTACCCCTGGCATCAGGAAAGATCCGCGCGCTGATGGAAGCCGTGAATCAGACAATTCCCGAAGCGCGGGTGCGACTGAATACGATGGGCCAGCAGGTCGTTCATGCAATTGATCAGCAGCATGCACAGGGAATGCCGGATACCGGTCCATTTTCTGTTCTGCTGGGTCAGCGAAGTGTCAGCGATGTCAATATACCGCTTCAGGACAGTTCGCCCGTATTTCCGCTGACTGCCGGCAATCTGTATGTCACGATTACGGAAAAAGCGAGTGGAAATCGACGGACGGAGAAGATCGCGTTTGATCCGTCGGTGGATTCACTGACATCACTCGCCGCGAAGCTGGAGGCCCTGAATGGAGTCGCGGCAGCGATTGACCCTGGTCGTCGGACAATTTCGATTAACGCAGAATCGGGGTTTGCCTTCGATTTTGCCGGAAGGCCGGACAATGTTCCTGATGTCTCAGGAATGACAGGTACCAGTGTTCCGGCTTACAGCGGCAGTTATACGGGTGATCGGAACGATCAGTGGACAGTGACTTTTTCGGGGCCTGGTACAATTGGACAAACTCCCGGACTCACCGCGGTTGTGACGGATTCGTCCGGCCAGGTGATCGCCCGGCACAATGTGGGTCTGGGATATGAGGCGGGAACAGATTTGGGTGTCCGCAATGGCATGTCCATTCGGATGGGATCGGGGACGGTTGCCGCAACAGACACGGCGTCTCTGTATGTGATTACGAATTCGGATGAAACGGGCCTGCTGTCCTCACTGGGACTGAATTCCTTATTTGAAGGCAGTTCTGTGGGCGACTTCAATGTTCGGCGCGAGATCTTTCAGCAGCCACAGAATCTTGCCGGCTCGGTAACTGGCATGCCTGGGGATTCCACAAACTTCGCGCGACTTGCCGGCATTCGTGACACCCGATTCGGTTCGCTTGGAAATCGGACATTTACAGAAGAGATGGCGGACATCACCGCAGATGCCGGGCTGGATGTACAGGCAGCCGAAAGCCAGAACACTCAGGCGGAAAACCTGCATGAACGCCTGGAAGCCGATAAGGATCGTGTTTCGGGTGTCGATATAAATGAAGAGATGCTGAAAATGCTTGAAGTCGAGCGAAGTTATCAGGCGGCAACTCGTTTTATTACTACCATCAATAACACGCTGGAAGAACTGTTTCGACTGGTGCAATAGCAGAAAGCCGGATGTCGTATGTCGTTTCGCGTTACTCAGCAGTTTGCCGGGGCGTCTGCCCGGGAGCACATTTCCAGACAGACTTCTGAGCTTTTTCAGGTTCAGCAGCAGATCAGCAGCGGACTTCGCATGCAGCGTCCGTCTGATGATCCTGCCGGAACCCGCCGCAGTCTCATTCAAAAGGATCGCGTTGAACGATTGAATGCCCAGACGACCTCGCTGCAGCACGTCAGGTCACGACTTGAACAGGCACATGTGCAGCTTCGCGGAGCCAATGACCTGATTCTTCGCAGTCGAAATATCGCGTTATCAGCTCCACAGGTGCGGGAGCCTGCTGAAATCCAGGCTCTTGCCACTGAATTGACCGGTATTCTTGAACAGATGGAAAGTATCGCCAATGCATCCGACGAGAGCGGTTATCTGTTTAGCGGGACGGCCGCACAGACCAAACCGTTTCCGGATGGTATAGGTCAGCTGGGAGTCAGCAAATATGCGGGAACGTCGGCTTCTACTGAACTGAGCCTCACTGGTGACGTAAAGCGAGAAGCATTGATCCCCGGAGATTCGATTTTTCAGGGGACGTCGCGAGGAGCCACTCTGGTCATCGGCAGTACGGGAGTTGCGTCTGGTTCCGGCACTGATACTGCTCGGGGGATGCGGGAGCTTCTGGTAACTCATGGGATAACGACGTTTGCGCCCGGTTCCGGGGTGAGTGCCGGGACCAGCTCCGCCAGCTCCGATACGATTATAGGTGGCTCGGGCGTTCATTCACTTCAAATTGTGGACACCAGTGGCAACGGCTCTTTTGGAACGATTTCACTGAACGGTGGAGATGCTGTGGCATATTCAGGCACCGACACAGACCTGATGGTGACGGGTAACAACGGCGAGAAGGTGTATGTCAATACGACGGCGATCACTCCCGGTTTCAGTGGAAATATCGCACTGACTGCCACTGGTGCAATATCAATCGACGGAGGCTTAACGTCGACCGTCATTGATTTCACAGCCAGCCAGACGGTTACCGATTCCCGGGATGGATCAATGGTCTTTCTGGATACCAGTTCGACCACGCGAGCAGGAACTGATCAGCTGGAGTTTGTCGGAACGTCGGATGTTTTTGCGGCGATCGCTGATTTGAGAAACGACTTGTTGAATTCTCGAAATCTGTCAGTCGCTGATCGAAATGCGTCTCTGAATCGACGTATCGGCGAACTCGAACGAGTGCAGACGCATGTGCTGGATATGGTCGGAATGCAGTCCGTCAGTATGGAACAGCTTGATCGACTGAAAACGCGAACGGAAGAACTGGCTTTGGCGGAAAAAGTGGAACTGAGTGAAACGGTGTCGACGGATATCACTCAGGCAATTCTGCGACTGCAGGAACTGCAGAATCTTCAGCAGTTTACTCTGGCAGCGGTAACGAAAGTGCTGACGCCCAATCTTCTGAATTATCTGCAGTGATGATGGAGAATGGTCGGTGTTCTCGCCGCTGAAATACTCGTTATGCTTAAGTGTTTGTTGCGTTACCAGGATGTCTCTGCGGACCAGACGTTATTCAAAGGAGTATGACATTGAATACACGGCTTGATCTTCCCCATCTGCGGAACAGTCCTCATACAGGGCCTGTTCCGGAAGATGTGCTGCTGGAATGGGTGTCGCAGCTTGAGCAGGATGCGATGGATTTTCCGAAACTCGTTGAACAGCTGGAACAGTATCCGGTGATTCTGAAACGGATTGTGCAGGCTGCAAATTCGGTGACAACCGGTCGGTGGCAGGTTACCAGCAACCCGGTACAGGCCGCGTCTTATCTGGGGACTCGTCGAATCATTCAGATCCTGCTGAACTTTGGTCCCGATTCTGTTGCGATCAGTCGGGCACTGTCATCCGTCTACCCATCGATTTCATTGCAGTAAATACGCAGGAGCTGGCTGCGCTTGCATAATCTTTTCGGTAAGGTGAGAGTACCGGAAAGGCAAAGTCGCTCCTCGAACGGTTCGACCGAACGATGGCTGCCTGAACTCCGATGAAACTTCCTGTATGAAGGCCGTTTGTCCCAGCTGCGGAACAGATGTTTTTTGTGACACGCCGAGTGTGGGGCAAAAAACAGAATGTCCATTCTGTCGGCACCGATTTGCGATACCGGCAGCTGCGCTGCCGACTGGCAGCATATCGACTGGCGGAGTGTCGACAGGTAATGCAGAGCGACTCTCATCGGAGCAGTCGGCCGGTTTTCAGTTGCCGGACGGGAGGTTCGCGGTTAGCGCGTCGATTGCCGATCGCCGGCAGATGGCTTTTGGGATGACAGTAACCAGCTGGTCGTGGATTCTCTCCATCGTGACGATTCTGCTGACAGGCATTTTGTTTGGCGTTTTCGTCATTTCTGCCGGTGGGCGTGGAATTCGGGATGCGCGAGGAATATTGACGGGGCTGCTTGTCGTATTTTTTCTGTGCGGGTTTTCATATGTGGGCGGTCAGCTGATTTGCATGAAAGCCTGCCGTCCGGGAGGAGTGCTCAAGCTGGCGCTCCGGAAAACTCTGCGGAACTGGGGAATCGCGCTATCGATGCGTATGGTTGCAGCGGCTTTTGCCTTCCCGCCTGCCAAGATCGTCGGAGCTTTTTTTGCGGCCCGGTCACTGACCGCCTACCTGGCATTCCTCTCTCTGCTGGCAGTGGAAATTGGCAGGGCGGATCTGACTCCGCGAATTCATGACCTCGACAACTACTATCGTCGAAGTCTTGGAGTTTTGTTTGGAGTGGCCTGTGTATTTCTGTTGTTGCCGGGAGCGATGCAGCGAATTGCCGTGTTTTTGCTGCTGCTGGGGCTGGGATTTCTGATATCCGTCGCTGTATTTTCGTGGCGAAAGGCCATTGTCCTTTTGTTGCTGGCGGGAGAGCTGCGTCGGGGCGGAGTTGGCGTCTGAGGCGTTCGTCAGTTTCCTGCCAAAACGGCCGGACAGATGGGGACGCCGCATTGGCCGCAAAACGGAGATTTCCGTAAACCGTTTCCTGAAGGCTGCTTACATCACAATGCGATGTGCTGGCACAGTCTTTGCATTCCGCGGTTGGATCCTGTTTTCTCTGCCACTTTGATTTCGGGGTGCGGGTGCATCCGTGATTCATTGGTTTGAACAGATTTGCGTGTTGAAGAAACATTGAGGAGAAGCCGTGGCTAAGTTACTGACGTTTGACGAAGAGGCTCGCAAGAGTCTGCTGTCCGGCGTTTCTAAGCTTTCGAAGGCTGTCGCCAGCACGTTGGGCCCGCGGGGCCGCAATGCTGTGCTCGACAAGGGGTGGGGTGCCCCCAAGGTCACAAAGGACGGTGTGACAGTGGCCGAGGATATTGAGCTGGAAGACCCGTACGAAAATGTGGCTGTGCAGCTTGTGAAAGAAGCTGCATCCAAAACAAACGACGTGGCGGGCGACGGAACCACTACGGCAACCGTTTTGGCAGAGGCGATGTATCGTGCCGGCCTGAAGTATATCGCAGGCGGTGCAGATCCGATGGCGCTCAGCCGGGGTGCTCAGAAGGCTGTCGCTGCTGTCGTTGAAGCCCTGCAGAAGATGTCAAAGGGTGTGAAGGCCAACGATCGGGAGTCGATTGCCAGAGTGGCATCGATTGCCGGCAATAATGACGCCGAAGTGGGAGAAATCCTCGCCGATGCGTTGCTGAAGGTTGGCAAGGATGGCGTGATTACCGTTGAAGAAGGTCGTCACGTCAATACCGAAGTCGAGCTTGTGGAAGGTATGCAGTTCGATCGCGGTTACCTTTCTCCTCATTTCATTACGAATGAGGATGAGCAGGAAGTGATTCTGGAGAACTGCCGGGTCCTTCTTTATGAAGAGAAGATTTCCAGTGCCAAGCCACTGGTGCCGATTTTGGAAGCGATTTCCAAGGCCGGTGTACCTCTGCTGATCATTGCCGAAGACATCGAAGGTGAAGCACTGGCAACGCTGGTGGTGAACAAGATGCGCGGCATTGTGAAGGTTGCCGCCGTTAAGGCACCTGGATACGGCGATCGTCGCAAGGCAATGATGGAAGATATTGCAGTGCTGACTGGCGGAAAGGCGTTCTTTAAGGATCTTGGGATCAAGCTGGAGAACATTCAGCTGTCCGATCTCGGGAAGGCCAAGAAGATCCACATCGACGCCAATAAGACCGTGATTGTGGAAGGTGGCGGCAAGAAGAGCGATATCGTTGGGCGGACTGAACAGATTCGCCGCGAAATTGACGTTACTGACAGCGACTACGATCGGGAGAAGCTTCAGGAACGACTCGCCAAGCTGGCCGGTGGTGTTGCCCAGATCAATGTTGGTGCCGCCACAGAGACGGAAATGAAGGAACGCAAGGACCTGATTGACGACGCTCTGAACGCGACTCGGGCTGCCATTGAAGAGGGTATCGTTCCGGGCGGCGGTGTTGCCCTGCTTCGCTGTGCCAGTGCTCTCGAAGATCTGAATCTCAAGGGTGACGAAGAATTTGGCGTTGATCTGATCCGCAGCGTTCTGGAAATGCCGCTGAGAATGATCGCCGAAAATGCAGGCCTTGATGGTTCTGTTGTTGCGAATCGTGTGAAGAAGGAAAAGAAGGTGAGTTACGGTTACGACGCATTGAATGATCAGTATGGTGACCTGCTGGCATTTGGCGTTGTTGACCCAACCAAGGTTGTTCGAACTTCGCTGCAGAACGCATTCAGTGTTGCCATGCTTCTGATGACAACTGACTGCATTATTGTGAACGAGCCCAAAAAGGCTGACGACGACCATCACCACGACGACCATCACCACGATATGGGTGGCATGGGCGGAATGGGAGGCATGGGCGGAATGGGTGGCATGGGCGGCATGATGTAGTGCTAATGGGGAATAGCCGGAGTGCTGCTCTGGTGCGTGTTCTTCAGTATTGAGTTCAGTTCATCGAATCAAATCGAGATCACCTCGAAATACCATATGGAGAAGTTTGATATGAAGATTAATCCTCTTGATGATCGTGTTGTTGTGCGTCCGAATGAGGCTGAAGAAAAGACTGCCGGGGGCATTGTGTTGCCTGATGCAGCCAAGGAAAAGCAGCAGCGTGGCACTGTGGTTGCGGTTGGGCCAGGCCGAATGCTTGACAGCGGTGAGCGCAGCCCTGTGAGCGTTCAGGTGGGCGACCAGGTTCTGTTCGGCAAATATGGTGGAACAGAGATTGAGATTGACGGCGAAGAAGTAAAGATTCTTCGTGAGAGCGACATCCTGGCAAAGCTGGTCTGATTGAATTCGTCTTTTTTCTGGCAGCGGATTCACGCTGAAGGAGCCTTTTGAAGTGGCAAAGCAACTGTTGTTTGACGATAGAGCCCGCATCAAGCTGCAGCGCGGTGTCGATACGCTGGCCAGCGCTGTGGCTGTTACGATGGGGCCAACTGGCCGCAACGTGATTATCGACAAGAGTTTCGGTAATCCCGTCGTGACGAAAGACGGTGTGACTGTAAGTAAGGAAGTGGAACTGGAAGACCCGTTTGAGCACATGGGTGCCAAGCTGGTCAATGAGGTTGCCAGCAAGACCAGCGATATCGCCGGAGACGGAACGACGACTGCAACTGTGCTGGCTCGGGCAATTTATGACGAGGGCCTGCGGAGTATTTCTCTGGGGGCCAATCCGACGGTTGTTCGGCGCGGCATCGATAAGGCGGTGGAAGCGGCTCTGAAGAGCATTGAGCAGCAGGCAAAGCCTGTTGAGTCGAAGCAGCAGATCGCTCAGGTTGGTGCGATTTCGGCAAACAGTGACAAAGCGATTGGCGATATGATTGCCAATGCGATGGAGCGAGTTGGTCGGGACGGGGTCATTACTGTTGAAGAGGGCAAGGGCAACGCCACAACTCTGGAATTTGCTGAAGGCATGCAGTTCGATAAGGGATATATCAGCCCTTACTTCGTGACTCAGGCAGAGGACATGAAGGCGGTTCTTGAGGACTGTTTAATTCTTTTGTACGAAAAGAAGGTCTCGAGTCTTCGCGAGTTTGTGCCTTTACTTGAAAAGGTTGCTCGATCGGGCCGACAGTTCCTGGTTGTTGCGGAAGATGTCGACAGCGAAGCGCTGACAGCTTTGGTTGTCAACAAGTTGCGTGGCATTCTGAAGGTCTGTGCAGTTAAGGCACCTGGATTCGGCGATCGTCGCAAGGCGATGCTGGGAGACATGGCGGTACTGACTGGCGGAACGCTGATTTCAGAGGATCTGGGAATTAAGCTGGATTCCGTTGAAATCGCTCATCTGGGATCTGCTCGCCGTGTTGAAGTGACGAAGGACAGCTGTACGATCATTGAGGGAGCTGGCAAAGTTCCCGTGATTCAGCAGCGAGTTCAGCAGATTCGTGATCATATCGAGAAGACCGACAGTGATTACGATCGCGAGAAGTTTCAGGAGCGTCTGGCGAAGCTGACTGGCGGAGTTGCCGTGATTTCTGTGGGTGCCTCCACGGAAGCGGAAATGAAGCAGACCAAAGCTCGCATGGAAGATGCTCTGCATGCGACTCGGGCTGCCGTTGAAGAGGGAATTTTGCCGGGTGGTGGCGTGGCCCTTCTGAGAGCGATTGACGCTGTTGAGAAGGTGAAGGTCACGGGCGATGAGGCGATTGGTGTCAGAATTCTGGCCCGGGCACTTCAGGCACCGATGCGGCAGATTGCTGAAAATTGTGGTAAAGACGGGGCTGTTGTTGCTGATGAAGTTCGTCAGCTGAGCGGCAACATGGGTTTTGATGCTTCGTCTGATGAATATGTGGACATGCTGGCCCGGGGTATTCTTGACCCTGCCAAAGTTGTTCGCAGTGCATTGTCAAATGCTGCGTCGATTGCCGGGCTGATGCTGACGACTCAGGTTCTGGTCACTCGGTCCGACGACACTGATGGCGGCAAGAAGCCATCCGTTGAAGGATCCGTCAGATAAGGCGGCGTTGGTTTGACGAGACCGCATGGCATTGCAGCAGATCCTGCGTGCGATTAACGGTGTTTCGCTTGATGAATCCTGCAGCACGGGGCACCAGCAATGGTGTCCCGTGTTTTTTGGCAATCACCTTTCACAGATGTCGGGCATTTTCCCCGGTTTACCGAGATTTGGGTTTTTACGATGACTGCTCAGCGTGACTACTACGAAGTGCTTGGCGTGTCACGTTCTGCGTCAGCGGACGAGATTAAGAAGGCATATCGCAAACTGGCACTCAAATATCATCCGGATCGCAATCCGGATGATGAAGCTGCGGTTGCCAGTTTTAAGGAAGCATCGGAGGCTTTCGACGCATTGAGTGATGCGGAGAAGCGAGCACGATATGACCGTTTTGGACATGCTGGCCTTAAGGGATCCGGTGGAGGACGTGGCGGGTTTAGTGACGTTAACGATATCTTCAGCGCATTTGGGGATATCTTTGAGGGCTTCGGGTTCAATTTTAATGGGGGAGCAGGTGGGGGCGGTGGTCGACGACGTTCGGGAGCAACACAGGGCGCGTCACTTCAGACAACAATTCAGATCGAGCTGACTGAAGCATTCGCTGGCTGTCGGCGGGAATTGCATATTTCGCGTCACGAAACCTGTGACAGCTGCAATGGCTCGGGGGCAAAAACAGGCAGCAGTACGGTAACCTGCAAGACATGTGGCGGACAGGGGAAAGTGATCCAGTCTCAGGGCTTCTTCCGGGTACAGACCGTCTGTCCTGCGTGTCGTGGACGAGGTACGACAATTAAGGATCCCTGCGGCAGCTGTTCGGGCAGCGGACGCGTGATGAAGGATGTCGTCCGCGAGGTTGTTATTCCGTCCGGTGTTGACAGTGGAATGCAGTTGTGTCTGCGAGGAGAGGGCGAAGCGGGCGCGAATGGAGGGCCTCGCGGAGACCTGATCGTGGATATCGAAGTCCGGCCACACTCATTGTTTCAGCGTGATGGTCTGGACATTATGTGTCGTGTTCCTGTGACATTCGCTCAGGCTGCATTGGGCGCGGAGATTGAGATTCCAACCCTGATGGGTCCGGAAGTGATGACGGTGAAGCCTGGTACTCAGCCAGGGGATGTAACACGTCTGAAGGGCCGGGGAATGCCCGATCCTCGCGGTGGTGGGAGGCTGGGGGATCTGCTCGTCGAGATTCAGATTGAAGTTCCGAGAAAGTTATCGGCCGAGCAGTCCGAGTTGTTACGACAGCTGGCAGAGCTGGATCACAAAAACGTGATGCCGCACAGTAAATCGTTTTTTGACAAGGTTCGTGAATTTTTTGCCGGCAGTGAATCTGAAGACGAGTAGTGCTCCGTCAGGATAAAGCGTTCGGGTTGGGGGTAGTGGATCCTGCTAAAGATCCCATGGCTGCAGGATGAGGTAGTGGATCTTGCTAAAGATCCCGTGGCTGCAGGACATTTAGCAAGGTCCACTACCCGAAATTCAAAGCCTGACAAAGCACCAGGAGTGACTTTTAGTCTCACGCCGGAGATTAACAGTGACATAGCAAACCGGAATTCAGCCCGGCGGGTCAGAGCCGGTTAGTCCGGATTTTCGTTTATTTGCACACTGCAGTTCATTTATGTCAACAAGGACAGGGTTATGATGGATCCGGAGCAGAATTCGCCAAAGCAGGGTTCGGATGCGACTGCCGCAGACACCGGTAAGCCTGCAGGCTCGGAGTCGGCAAAAAAGACTTCCTCAGCTGAAGAGATCAAACAGCTGGAGGAAAAGGCCGCCGACTTTCAGGATCGCCTTCTGCGTACTCAGGCCGACCTTGAAAACTTCCGTCGTCGGGTGTACCGAGATCAGGAAGAGGCTCGAAAGTACGAATCTTTCCGAATTGTCCGCGATATACTGCCAGCGCTCGACGGTCTGCAGCGCGCGGTGGCTTCGGCAGAACAGACAGGAGATCTGCAAAACCTGCTGGAGGGGATTCGGATGGTATCGCAGCAGTTTAAGGACATCCTGAAGTCGCATTCAGCCGAGCCCATTGAGGCAATTGGCAAGCCATTTGATCCAAACGAACACGAGGCTCTGACTCAGATTCCATCCGCGGACTGCGAGCCAATGACGGTACTACAGGTCGTCGAAATGGGCTATCGACTTCATGATCGAGTGGTCCGTCCGACTCGGGTGATCGTGTCCAGCGCGATGCCCAATGCTCCCGGATGATTCGCCTGCCGCGTGCTCATTGGCCGGTACGATTTTTCCGTCCGTTTCGATTCTCTGTTTGTCTCTCAGGTTTTATCCAGTCTCCAGTCTGAGTGTTTACGACAATGCCAACTTATGAGTATCGATGTGATGCGTGTGGTCATAAATGGGACGAGTTTCAGAGTATCTCTTCCAAACCTTCCCGCAAGTGTCCGAAATGTGGCAAACTGAAAGCCGAGAGAATGATCAGTGCGGGTGGTGGGATCATTTTTAAGGGTTCAGGGTTTTATCAGACCGATTATCGGAGCGATTCCTATAAGAAGGGAGCGGAGGCTGCAGGCAAAGCATCCGAGTCCTCTTCGGGATCTTCGGATTCGGGCAGCACCGGCGGCAGTGGTGGAGGTAGCAGCAGTTCCGGTAGCGGCGGCAGCAGCACCGGCAAAAAGGACTCCGGCTCCTCATCGAAGAAGTCCGGCGGCGGCGAAAAATGAGTGCTGCGGGAATGTGTGATCGCCGTAGACACGAGTGCAGACTTTACTAAGATTGCCGGAATGGCATCCCTGATTCCTGTGCTGGTTTATTCCTGCTTCTTTTCTTTTTCCGGCATCTTTTTTGGATTTTGAGTTTCGAAATGCCTGATGAACGCAAAGCCGATGGCTCAGTAACTCGCTTTATCAATCACCACTACCGCCACTTCAATGCGGCCGCGCTGATTGACGCTGCGAACGGATACCATCGTCATCTGGAATCAGGTGGACGCATGATGGTGTGCCTTGCGGGTGCGATGAGCACCGCTGAACTGGGGTTGTCACTCGCGGAGATGATTCGCCAGGACAAGATTCATTTGATTTCCTGTACCGGAGCGAATCTGGAAGAGGACGTCTTCAACCTTGTGGCACATGACTTTTACGAACGAGTGCCCCATTATCGGCAGCTGTCGCCTGAAGATGAACAGGGACTGCTGGACCGGCATATGAATCGCGTTACGGACACCTGTATTCCGGAAGGCGAAGCGATGCGACGGATGGAGACGGCGATGCTGGAAGTCTGGACGGCGGCCGACAAGGCGGGCCAGCGATTCTTTCCGCACGAGTTCTTCTTTCAGGTTCTGCGAAGTGGCAAGTATGCGGAGCATTACCAGATCGATCCCAAAGACTCGTGGATGCTGGCGGCTGCAGAAAAGAACCTGCCCATGATTGTTCCCGGCTGGGAAGATTCAACTCTGGGGAATATGTATGCGGCGGCCGTAATTCGCGGAGACGTGAAGAATGTTCATACGGTGCGAACGGGCATCGAGTATATGACGTGGCTGGCAGACTTTTATTCGAAAACCACAGCCTCCAGTTCTCTGGGGATGTTTCAAATCGGTGGAGGAATTGCGGGCGATTTTCCGATTTGTGTGGTGCCGATGCTTCATCAGGATCTTCAGCGAACCACCGTGCCACTGTGGGGATACTTTTGCCAGATCAGTGATTCGACCACAAGCTATGGCAGTTATTCGGGTGCGGTTCCAAACGAAAAGATCACCTGGGGTAAGCTGGGCATTGAAACTCCGAAGTATATCGTTGAATCAGACGCCACCATTGTGGCCCCTCTGATCTTCGCTCACGTTCTTGGCTGGTAGGGCAATAATCATGGGCAGGAAGAAGGCCGTTGCAGCCGGCGATGGTGATCCTGAATCAGCAGTACCCATCGAGGACGCCATGCAGGAGTTGGGGCAGATTGTGGCACGTCTCGAAACCGGTCAGGAGTCGCTCGACGAATCGCTCCGGCAGTTTGAACGGGGAATGGTACTGCTGCGGCGATGCCAGCAGCAGCTGGACGCGGCAGCTCAGCGTATAGAAATCGTTACGCGAATGTCAGACACGGGCGAAATTGAAACGGCTGACTTTGACGGGACTGCCACCATACAGCGAAAACAGCGTGCAGGATCCTCGGACCCGACCGGCGACGATGAGAGTGATCAGTCAGCAGGCAGTCTTTTCTGATTCCGATTCTCTGTTCACAGGTCGTCTCTGTTCACAGATCGTCTCGGTATCGGCATTCTGTCCATGGATCACCGATATTGTGGTAGCCCGCTCGTTCCCAGTAACCTGGGCGATTTTCGGCGGTCAGTTCAATTCGGTTGATCCATTTGGCGCTTTTCCATGCGAAAAGTTTGGGCACGACCAGTCGAACGGGACCGCCGTGATCATCGTCGATCGGCAGTCCATCATGCCGATCTGCCAGAATCACATCGTCTTCCAGCAGGCATTCCAGTGGCAGGTTCGTCGTCCAGCCATTGTCGAAAGCGCCGATTTCAACAAACCGGCATTCTTTTCGGATCCCCGCCAATTCAAGCAGAGGGCGGACGGCAACTCCTTCCCAAAGATTTCCGAGGCGGGACCATGAGGTCACGCAGTGAAAGTCGCCGAAAACTTTAATGCGCGGCAGTGATTTGAAATCGCTTAAACTAAATTCCTGAGGCGACTCGACGAGCCCCTCAATGCGGAATTTCCAGGAGTTCAGATCAATCACCGGAACCGTTGTGGCATGAAGTACGGGCCACTTTCGAGTCCGGTGCTGACCGGGCGGAATTCGATTTTCCCGGCGAGTATCTGCAGACACGATGACATCGGGATGCTGGTTGTCCGGCCCCGGCACAGCATCGGGCTGGTACTTTGGATCGGTGCTCGGGCTGTACAGCGGTGACGACACAGTTGAACTCCCTGAATCACTGTCGGTCGAATCTGTTATAAAGACATGCTCAGCATACACGCCGCGAGACAGAATCTGAAATATTGACTCATTAAATACACCGTGCATGCGAAACTGAAGCAGTCTGGTGCTCCGTCAGGACAAAGAGATCGGGTTGGAGGTAGTGGATCTTGCTAAAGATCCCCTGGCTGCAGGACCTTTAGCAAGGTCCACTACCCGAAATTCAAAGCTTCACAAAGCACTAGCCCGGATCCAAAACTCCGATTTCTTTGCCAGTGACCACGTCCAGCCGTTTGACTCCGGAAAGCTTCCACTGGCTGTCAATCAGATCCCATGTCGTTTCCCAGCGAGTGGCGACCTGCTGATCAATACTGTTTTGTTTTAGTGTTGCCCGACCATTCGCACGCAGGTGGACAACTGCTCGTTTGGAATCTGGCTGAACCGTCGTCTGGAGATCCTTAAGGTGGAAGCTGTTTTGCAGTGCGACCAGCTGTAACCCTCGGCTGGCAGTCTTTTTGAGTTCAGGAGATGCGTCAGAAATCATTTGATGCACGGCGCTTTCGTCTCCTGCTTTAAAGGCATCCAGCATCAGCTGAACCCGTGCCTCGACGACCTCCGCCGGGGTTACGACAGTGTCTTCAATGAACCAAAGGACGCACGCGGCACTGATCAGTCCGGCGGCAATGATTCGGCCATGTTTTTCCACCATAAGCCAGGCGATTACTGCAGCTCCCACGAGCAGCACAATGGCGGGCCAGGCATTTTCAGTAATCCAGGTCATCGGTATCTCCCGGGTGATTCAGCAGCACTCCCCATTGCCTGCCGCAGGCAGAGGCAATGCGTTATTGACGTGGAATTCTCAGCTTTGCTGCATAAGAGATCATTGAACGCTCAATTTCGTTTAACGATTTCTGAATTGATTGTTCAAACTCCAGCAGTCGTTCTTCCGGAGAAATTTGAATAAGAGGTTTTCGGGATCCTACTGACAGCAGGAACCGATCAAATCCCTGACGTTCGTGTCGAATCAGCCAGGACACGAGGCCCCAGCTTTCGGCATAGGCGACGGGCATGGTTGCCGGATCGAGGAATGCCTGATCGTTTTGAAGAAGATCGGCCAGGGGAATCGTCGCTTTACGGTTGCGTTCAAATTTCGCAAACGCCGGCTGAAGGACAGCATTGACCTGCCCGGGTTTGCTCCAGAGGAGAGGACTTTTCGCCGCTGGAGGCTCAAACCAGAGCGCAAGACCTTCTGACAGCCATACCGGATTATCTGCCATACGGGTTTGCAGGCCCGAATTAAAGGCGAGCTGATGAACGGCTTCATGAACAATTGTTGAAATCTGTCGCGGAATCCGTGCCATTTGCCGCCTCAATTCGGACGACGTACGAAATTCAGAGCCGGGAAAAGGGTCTCGCAGCAGAATGATGTTTTCCCTCACCGAGTAGTACCCGGGAGTATCCTCAAAATTCACTTCCGGATGCTGTCGCGATGCGAACTCCTGAAAATCCTTTTCGTTTGAAAGGATAATGACTGGCAGCGGGCCTTCGGACTGACGAAGCCGTATGGCGGCAGATTCCGCGAAGAACGAATGAAACTCGGAATAGACTTTCTCCAGCAGGCCGCCAGCAAACCTCGAGTATTCTGCATTCCCGGCCGAACAGATGACATAATGGTCTGTTGACAGGATCGTGAACTGAGAACCAGTCTGGTCCTGAAGATATCGCCCCATCTCCTCGAAGCTGAACCGGGAAAACTTCTGATCGAGTGCGACTTTATTTTCGATATCCGCTGGTTTTAATGTTTGCAGCTGGCCACTTCGTTCCTCCAGCAGGATGCCACCATCACGCGCTTCGGTGATGATTCGACCCAGCTTTTGCTTCAATCCCTTTTCCGGGTCACTGTCTGGAGGATCACTCCCTCTGATTGTTATCTGCCAGAGTGGATCGACTTCCGGTGTCAAAGTGATTTTTTTTTTGCCTCGGGCTTATCCTTTTCGGAAGGGGGAGCCTTTGATTTCTCGGGAAGATCGGCGGGAGTAATTTCGAGCAGCACGGGGGTGCCTTCGGGAGGCAGGTTTTCTGTCCATGCTTCGTATGTCTGAGCCCCATCATTTGCTGAAGAGACTTCCCGGATATCGATCAGTGCATCGGCAAAGTTCGCGAGACAAATCAGGTAGCCGCCTTCGGCAAGATAGGATTTTTGCCCTGTCTCAGGATCCTGATAAAAACGACTGCCGACGAAGACGAAGTCCGCATCCATTTGTTTCGACTGACTCTCCTGATGAAACCGGCGTATCGTCTTCTGAAAATCCGCATTGTCCCACTTTGTCAGCAGATCATCGCGATCAGCATCTGACATCGGACCATACCAAAGCAGTTCGCTGTTGAACTTGTCGTAGCGCAGTTCCCGGTAAGGAAGCTGCAGTCCCGGGGGCGGGGATTTCAGCGGACCAGAGTAATAGCGGTGAATGTTATGGCGAATCCATTGCCGAACATCATGTCGCTGCAGTTTTCCGTCACTGTCGACCCAGGCAGCATAGATACTTACTGACTGGCCGGACGGGGCCACGAATTCCGGTGAAAACTCGGCCGGTTTTCCTGGTTCCATGCCGAGTGCCAAAAGGCCCGTGTGAACGACGTAGGCTTTGGAACGGAGGCGAAGAATTGTTTCGTGTTCCTTGATTCCTTCAGGAACGCACAACATTTCCAGTACGCAGGTCCTGCAGGCGATTTCTGTTCGCAAGATCAGCCGTTTTCCCGGGACATCCAGAAAAACCGTCTTTGTGGGATTCAGTTCGGTGGCTTTGGCGACAAGTTTTGAGAGCGGTTCGGGCAGCGGGGCGAGAGGAGCGGGGCGATCGTCATCCTCTGGAATGGCTTGTGATTTTTCAGCTGCTTGCGGTTTTTCACTCTGCTTCGAGTTGCTGGAGTTCTCTCGTTCGCGGGGAACTGCGGTCTGGAAGCCATGAGAATGGACGCCGTATACCGCAGCGAAGAACAGAATCAGAACGATGCGAAGTGCATAGCGGGTTGCGAACAGGTACTTCCTGTGAACAGGGATCCAGGGAATGAGCGGATGATCCAGGCAGTTCATCTGCGGATGGGTGTCACGAACATGTCTATTCTTCGGATTCATGATCAGGTTCCGTCAGAGGTTCAGGCTGGTCATGCGCCGGCTGGTCAAGCGACAGAGCGGCCGGTTTTTGAAGCTTCCAGATGATCATTGAAGAGATATCCCAGCGTTCACCGATCGTCCAGCCGGCTGTAGGTTCATAATCGGTACGTTCCGGCGTTCTCAGCAGAAGGACGGCGTCAGGCGAACTGATTTCTGGTCTGGCGAGTCGTTTGAGGCTCAGGGCGAGCGGTTTGCCATGCTGAAGCATTTCGACATCGGCATAGGGAGGATCGAAGAAGATGAGCGAATACGGAAGGCAGTCTTCACCGCCGTTGGGCCGAAACGAAGTTCTGCGGACATCGGTTCTCCAGCAGATGGTACGAACATCCGGAGCGATGGTTGTGACATTCAGTTTCAGCATCTCGTGCACATCCGCGTCACCCTCGAAGAAGACACACGACTTCGCTCCTCTGCTAAGCGACTCCATTCCCATCGTACCGACGCCGGAGAACACATCGGCGACTTTCGCATCTTCGACGAACTCGGAAATTCGGTCGAAAACGATCTGACGCACTCGATCGGTATAAGGTCGTGTTGACATACCGAGTGGAGTTTTCAGATGCCGACGGCGAAACTGTCCGGCGATAACACGCAATACCATGTGCAATTTACCCTGAGGAAACAAGCGAGAGTTCGACTGCCGGAGAAACAGACCGCAGAGAGCGACCGTCGAGATCGAACGGTTGTATTGTGGAAATGTGGACAGAAAAAAGCAAAACAGGTGGTCCACAGGGTGAAGCAATTGTGATGATTTGCAAAGATAGCGGGAGTTATCCGCTGCGAAACTGGCACCTGACATTAGGAAAACCCTAAAAACTCAACGTTTTCCTGATTTTCCTTTGTCCATTGCATTGACAGTCACTGTGAACAGACCTTTACTTCCGTTCAAAAAACGCAGGAGATTTCTCGGGTGTCCGGTGTTTCCTGAACCAAACCAACCAATTTCCTTTTGTGAAACTGATGTAACCAGGGAGTAATGAACAGATGGCGAAACAATCTGATAAGCCGTTGTCGAAGACGGAGATCCTGAATGCACTGGCCGATGCCACCGGGCAAAGCCGTAAGGACGTTGGGGCGGTCCTGGATGCAATGGAGAGCCTGATTGAATCCAATATTCGCAAGGGCCCGGGGGTATTTAATCTTCCAGGACTTCTGAAGATCTATGTTCATACAAAGCCTGCGACCAAGGAACGCGTTGGACGGAATCCGGCGACTGGCGAAGAGATCACGATTAAGGCTCGACCTGCATCAAAAGTTGTAAAGGCTCGACCGCTGAAGAAACTGAAGGAAATGATCTAAACAATCTTTAACGGACGGTTAACTTTTGGGGAGGCAGTCCGAGGACGATGAAGGTGCGAGGGTTGCGTCGTTGCGGCGTTCCCTCGACACCGACGGCAGTTTTCTGGCGGTTGAAGAGTTTAAAGCAGCAGGGCGGCATAAATGCATTCAGGATTTGTGCCGTTTTCTGCGGCTGATTTCGGGCCAAAGTGGCAGTTTTTGCTGCAGTGGATTCTTGACCACGACATGCACAGTGCGTAAACTGTTGGGAACCAGCCGGTTGTGGAATTTTCTCGGAATCCGTGGGTTTTCGAAATTTGCTGGTTTTGAAAAGGAACTTTTTTGAATTTCTGTTGTCCTTTCCTGGGCAGAATCGGCCAATTGCCAGGCTCTAAAACTTCAAATTGTCTGGATGGCTGAATTACGAGGTGTCGACATGCTTGTCTTGTCACGGAAGAAAAATGAAAGCATCGTCATTGGGGAGAACGTCGTTGTCACCGTGATTGAGATTCGCGGAGACAAAGTGCGTCTGGGAATTGACGCTCCAAAAGATGTTGCCGTTCACCGCAAGGAAGTTATGGAAGCAATCTTGCGGGAAAATTTGAAGTTTTCTTCCCCCTCCACCGAAGAAAATGCTGTTTGAAACTGCTATCTTTCAGACAGTGCGATTCGGACGCTCCTTTGCGTGATTTGTATGAATTCCGGATCGCTTTGTTTTTGGCCAGCGGCCCCATCGTCTAGTTAGGTCTAGGACATCGGATTTTCATTCCGGTAACGGGGGTTCAAATCCCCCTGGGGTCATCAAGCCTCGATCTGGTTTTTCCGGATCGAGGCTTTTTTTTTGCAGGCACGCTGCAATACAGTCTCCCCTCAGCATTTGCGGATTGCGGTGCGCCGTCTTTGCAATCCGAGTGTTCAATTGGTTTCAGCTTGTTTTTTCGCGATCCAGAAGCGTACAGTAGACATCACGTGGTGGCCTGTGGGGTCAATTGTCCTGAGAACCAGGCAATTCCCGTTTCATGCGGCTGACGTGTTTCCAAACCGTCACAGAAAAGCCACTGCCAGCGGAGTTGTCTGTTTTGGTTTCGCAAAGTCTTCAGAACCAGTACCTGGCTGACCCGGACGTGCAACTCATGTTGCGCGTGGCGGAAGGGGATGACGACGCGTTTGAGCAACTGGTCATGCTTTATCAGGATCGGATGGTGGGATTTTTCTTCCATCTTTTGCATGATCGGGCAGCCGCAGAGGATCTTGCCCAGGAAGTTTTCCTTCGGGTATTCCGTTCCCGGGAACGGTATGAACCCAAGGCTCGTTTCTCCACCTGGCTGTTTCGCATTGCACATAATCTCGCCAGTAACCAGAAGCGGGGGACGGTGAAGCGAAGGGAAATCCCGCTGGCTTCCGGCTCCGGCCAGCACGATTTTCAACCAAATGGTCAGATTCTCGCAGAAAAATCGGCACTTATGCCGACTCGGCAGCTTGATTCCAGTGAAATGCGTGATGTCGTCCGAAATGCGCTGGATGAACTTGGTGAACGCCAGAAAACCGCTGTACTCCTGCACAAATTTGAGGGGATGAGCTACGAGGAAATTGGTGAGATCATGGGACTGGGTGCAGTCGCCGTGAAATCGCTGTTATCGCGCGCCCGCATCAAGCTGAAAGAAAGTCTTGAAAAGTATCTTTAGTCATGGGTCAGACCGAAGGCGACAACCTGGCAGAATTTGGAGCAGCCGCTGATCCTCGGCTGGTGGAGCTGGTTGCGTATCTTGACGGCGAGCTGGATGAAGTCGCTGTTGATGAGATGGAACGCCGCCTGGTTGATGATGAGCCGCTTCGACAAAATGCGGAAATGCTGGATAAGACATGGCGGATGTTGAATACGCTGGAGGAAATGCCGGCCAGCGGCGAGTTCACTCAGCGTACTCTTGCATCAATGTCAGCGCCATCGCTGGGAACCCTGACCGATGTGGCTGACGGTGAGACGGTCGCGAATCCTGGTCGAGTTCCGCTCCTCAAAATCCTGATGACGTTCGCGTTGTCGTTTGTTCTTGCATCAGCTGGCCTCCTCGCGGGCCGCTGGTATTCTGCCACGTCATCAAATCCTGATGACGTTCAGATGCTGCAGAACATGAGTCTGCTGGAAAGGTATTCCCTTTACCGCCCCATTCCCAGTGTCGAGTTTTTGAAGAATCTGGAAATCCGATCCAAACCAGATATGGATGAGGAAATCCGATGAGAGTGAACCGCATTAAGCTGGTCGAGCGATTGTGGCTTGTTGCCGCGTGTACTGCCGGGGTTGTGGTGGCTGCAATCCTGTGGGGGCGACCAACCAAAGCCGATCTGGAGCTGCAGAACAATCGTGAGTTGTTTGCATCAATGCCAGCCGAAAAACAGCTGTTGATTCGTAAAAACTACAGTGCATGGCGGCCCGTGATCGCTCCTTCCGCCGGAAGCCCTGAATCAGGGCCACTGGCGGAGGAACGTAAGAAGGCACTTGAGCAGCTGCATGCCGCGGTGGAGGGCGATCCCGAGCTTCAGAAGAAGCTTGATCTGTTTACGGAATGGTGGGCTTCCGTCAGCACTGCAGACCGGAACACTTTACAGAGCCTGATTCGAGAGCAGGATGCAAAGGCGATCAGCAGCCGGATTTTTGACGATCAGCAGAAATCCGGAAACCTGATTGTCGACTTCTCTCACGGACCGTTTCGTTTTTCACGTCAGTTTATCGGTATGAGGTCTCGCCCGGAGAATAGTGGGATCCCTGAATCTCTGCCGACTCTGGAGCTCACCCCAAAACAATATCACAATCTGCTGGATCATGCTTATCCGGAATCCTCTCTCAGTCCCGAACAGCAGCGAGAACTTGCGGCATTGACGAGTCAGGATGAGAAGCTTCTGTACCGTACGCTTCAGGCATTGTTTAGCCTGCGTGAAAGCAATGCAGCATCGGCCTTTGATCGCTTGTCGCCCCTGATTGATGCGCTGAGCACTCTGACGGTCGAATGGGATTCCGAATGGGCTGCAAAGTATACGGATCGTGTCAAGCATGGTCGGCTTTCACCCGGAGGCGATCGCAACCCGCGTTTGCTGATCAATCGAATCAACGTCATCATTGATTCAGTTTCCGTGCTCGATCAGGCTGTGATCGATTTTGGCGGGGCGGTCAGGGCAAATTTTGTGGCATCAGACAGTGAGCTGGTGGATGCGTTTGCATCGGCTTCCGATGAGGAGCGACAGCGAGTGATGTTGCTGAATCCGGATCTTGCCAGGGATCAGTTGCAGAAGCTTGCGATTCTCAGTCACCATATGGAAGATTCGGCGCAATTGCGTTTGTATCGTGGTCTGCTGGCTTATGACGATGCTCTGATGTCTTATCATCGGCTGTTTTCCTTCAGGCCTGGCCCGCCGCCGGGTCAGGGCGGGGGACCGGATCGGTTTAACAGTGGCCGGGATGGAAGGGATGAACGCGATCGGAGCGGCGATGACCGCCGGTCTCCGCCGCAAAGGCCCGAATGAATCTGATCGAGTCAACGTGAATGCCGGGCCAGATGGCCCGGCTCTGCCCTGATTGGAGCTCGCCAAATGATGGAACGTCGCCACTTTCTGAAAGCCGGACTTGGGGGCGCAATTCTGAACGCTGGGGTTTCCCTGCGGGCCTTTGGTTCAAACGCAGCGACCTTCGCCGGAAATTCGCTGCCCGCTGACCATGCGGGCGAAGATCTGATCGCATGGGTAACACGGTCGGCCGGCCAGTGGGATCAGCAGCTCTATCGCCGGATTCTGGGCGCCGCAAACGAATTTAAGGAAGGTGATCAGATTGTCGGTGTGGCGGCTGCCGATGAGCAATCACGTATTCAGGCTCGTCGGCTCCTGTCGCGGACAACCATTGAACAAATCGACACGCATCCCCCGTTTCGTGATCAGCTGAGTGATCTGCTTGCACAGCATTCTGATGGCGAATCCTATCGGCGAATCGGGCAGATGACGATTGGTCAGCTGAAGACTTTTTTGCTTGAAGAAGATGAAAGTGCAATTCGGAAGATTCGTGACGTTTTGTCCAGCGATGTGATTGCCTGTGTCGTTCGACTGATGACGAATGATGAACTGATCAGCGTCGGAGCAAAGGTTTTCAATCCGCTTCCCGGAAGTCAGATAGGAGCAAAAGGATATCTCGGAGCACGAATACAGCCCAATTCACCAACTGACAATGTGAATGATATTCGCTGGCAGGTGTTCAACGGATTTTCGTTTGCAGTGGGAGATGTGTTACTCGGGACAAATCCGGTTTCCAGTGATCCGGATTCCGTGGCAGCGGTTGAAAAAGTGCTGCAGGATATTCTGGTCACGTTTGGCATTGATGATGTGATGCCACATTGTGTGCTCGCACACATTGATGTTCAGGCTGAGGTTGAGCGTCAGCAGAACGGGCTTACGGAATTGTGGTTCCAGAGTATTGCAGGCAACGATGCTGCAAATCAGACGTTCGACATTTCTGTCGAGAAAATGCTGACCTATGCGGATGAACGCAGTACAAGATTTGGACTGTACTTTGAAACGGGCCAGGGAGCCGACTTTACGAATGGTCATGGACACGGAACCGACATGGTGGTGCATGAGTCCAGAAAGTACGGCTTTGCCCGGTTGTTGTCGCAGCATGTGGCAGCCTCTCTGAGAAAGGCAGGGAAACCGGCGGAGCCATGGGTCCATCTTAATGATGTGGCCGGATTCATCGGACCAGAGGTTTTTCGATCCCGGGAGCAGCTGGTGCGATGCTGCCTGGAAGATATTGTCATGGGCAAGCTTCACGGACTGACCATCGGTCTGGACGTTTGTTCGACGCTGCATATGGACGTTTCTTTGTCCGATCTGGACTGGTGTCTCGATCAGATCATGCCTGCGAATCCGGCGTATTTGATGGCATTGCCGACTAAGATTGACCCGATGCTTGGGTATCTGACAACCAGTTTTCACGATCACGTGAGGCTTCGCGAGAAGTTTGGATTCCGCGTAAACGATCAGATGTGGGCATTCTTCAGGCGTCTTGGTGTAATTACTCCGGACGGGCGGCCCAGTGAACATTTTGGAGATCCGGTCTGGGTATACCTGCAGTATTGCCGGGCGAAAGGTGATGTTCGAACTGACGATGTGATCCGCCTTGAGGGGCAGCTGCAGGCAGAAGAGGTTCGGCAGAGAGGCGTATTTCTGGCTGAGGGATATGGAAGCCGATTCTCGGATCCGGCGCCGCAGCTGGCGGAGCAGGTTCAGTTCATTTACGAAGATTCGCGAAAGTGCATATGGCTCGAAGTCAGCGATGATTTTGCGAATCGGGTTCCACATGTGCGGAGGCTGCGAACTCGTTCCGCTGACCGTACTGACTACATTCTGCATCCGGTTTCAGGAGAACATCTTTCCGATGAATCGCTTGCGGACGTTCAGCGTCTGCGTGATGAGCACCGGGGACAGTTCGACGTGCAGATTGTGATTTCAGACGGTCTGAACGCTCTTGCCGTCACAACTCCGAATCATCTGGATAAGCTGACAGAAAAGCTGAGATCTGAGCTCGGTCGATTCAATTTGCGAGCTGCACCGGAACATTTGCTGGTACATTCAGGCCGCGTACGTGCTGGCTATCGAATCGGCGAAACGCTGTTCGGGGGACTCGAACACCAGCGTTCGATCATTCACATTATTGGCGAACGTCCGGGAAGTGGCCATCACACGTTGTCGATCTATCTGACCGCTGCTTCAGGCGAGACATGGAAGATTGCGGACAAAGTGGACCATAACATTACGCGAGTTGTTTCCGGAATTGCATCAACGGCCCTTCTTCCTGAAACAGCCGCTGTGGATGCTGTGCGGATTCTGCGCGATCTGATGAACAAGGCATAAACCTGGGAAACTGAGATAAGTACTATGACGAATGATCACTCAATTTCTCGCCGACATTTGCTTGCCGGAGCGGCCGTGGTTGCGTCCGCTGCGACGGCTTCAGAAACGAGAGCTGCCGCCGAAGGCACGCAGGTGCCGGATGATTTTCGAATTTCCGGCAGGCGTATCCGGCAGTCCGTGATGGGATGGTGTTTCAATCCCATGCCTGTGCCAGACCTGATCAGACATTGCGTCGAAGTGGGCATTGAGGGCATTGAAGGGATTCCAGCTTCATTTTATCCGGAAGCCCGACAGAAGGGACTTCGTATTTCTCTGGTAAGCAGCCATGGATTTGCCAAAGGGCCGGTCGACCCCGCGAATCACCCGGAATGCATTGCCAAACTGCGGCAGTCAATTGATCTGGCCGTTCAGTCGGAGTGCAGCACCGTGATCACGTTTACTGGCATGCGAGTCGCCGGAATGAGTGATTCGACAGCAGAAAAAAACTGCATTGACTGCTGGAAACAGGTCATCGATTACGCAGAAGAAAAACAGATTACACTTGTGCTTGAGCACCTGAACAGCCGGGATGACTCTCATCCGATGAAAGGACATCCCGGCTATTTTGGTGATGATGTTGAACGATGCGTCGACCTGGTCAGGCGTATGGATTCCCCCGGTTTTCGACTGCTGTTTGACATCTATCACGTCCAGATTATGAATGGAGATGTCATTCGGAGAATTCGCGAATACCAATCCCTGATCGGACACTACCACACAGCCGGAAATCCGGGACGATGTGAAATCGATGATCAGCAGGAAATCAATTATCCGGCTGTGCTGCGGGCAATTGTTGAAACAGGATATAAAGGCTTTGTGGCTCAGGAATTTATTCCAACGTGGCAGAATCCTGTGCAGTCACTGCGGCATGGCGCAATGGTCATGGATGTCTGATCGAATCACATATCCATTGACCCGCCGCGGAACTTCATTCGGGTGGAATGCTGTATTGAAACGGTATTACGGAGTTTTCGGTGGAAAAAACGGGAACAGCTTTCGGATCTCATCGTCTGATGGCTGATGACCATATTCACAGATTTCAAAAGCCTCCGCATATTTGATCTTTTGTCCTTTCTCATCGCCGTACCACTTCAGCAAAGCGCTTCTGTAGAGCGACGCTTCCGACGACTGACGGCGATCCCAGCGTTCGTGAAGCCATGCACGCCGCAGTTCGGGTGCGGATGCTGGTGGAGCGGCCGCCATTATTTCTGCGGAGCCAAGCGCACCACCTTCAAAAGTCTGTGACTCAAGTGCCAGCAGGGCGTCAACTTTTTTGTCAAAGACATCGTCCAGAGCAACAGCAATATCAGCCTCAAACGTATAGGGCTTTTGAAATCGGTCACTGGAATACAGGAACACCGGGTTCTTCTTCAGAGGCGGCGTATCAGGACAAAAGAACGGCACAGCGACCATATAGGCGGCGTCCTGTACCAGCACTCCAACATAACGATGATCCGGATGATAATCCCATGGGCGATGAGCAATCACGATATCCGCATTCCATTCGCGAATCAGCCTTGTGATGGTCTGGCGGTTCTCCAGCGTTGGCAGAAGTTCTCCATCATGAATATCCAAAACCTGGGAGCTGACACCGAGCCGTCGGGCGACTTCTGCTGATTCGGCCGTACGGCGTTTTGCCAGTGGTCCTCCCGCCATTTGCCAGTGTCCGATGTCTCCGTTTGTGACTGATACAAGTTTCACATGATGTCCCTGCGCGGCCCAGAGAGCGGCAGTGCCCCCGCTCTTGTATTCTGCATCGTCCGGGTGAGCTCCAAAACAGATGATTCGCAGCTTTCCATCTCCGGCGTCAGGCTCCTGAGCATGCACAAAAGTCTGCGGACTCTGAGAAAACAGAACTCCACAGATCGCCAGCATCGCCAAAATACAACATTTCATTGGTTATGTTCCTTACCTGAAAGCAACTTCGTTCTGCGAACCTCCAGTCAATCTGATCCTGAAGATTAGCTGCCGATGCACAGCTTGTCTCCCTTACGGCACCCCATAGGGAGCGAGACGAGGTTCATCAGAGAACGCTGGTCGCTTTGGTTGATCGATGTGCTGGCAGAAAGGATGATTTTCAGTCGATGCCGGTGGGTGCGAATGTGTTTCGTTTTGCACATCATGTTGCAGCATTTTGCAACATGCGTTTGAAATTGCCTGGGTGTTATTTGAACGGGCAGATGAAACAACCGATCCATCGGTTTTCGTGTAATTGGCACGCTGCGTGCTGTCTTTAGCAAGTGTTGGTACGTGAGCAATGGCCCGCCTCATGTACTCAACGCTGAGAGCGGTTTGAGTTTACTCAAACCGCTCTCTTCATTTCTGAACATGGCCGATTTCTGATTGTCACCAGTTGTGCTGCACGACCTTCTGTTGCAGAATCTGCTGGTTGTCTGGAAATACGGTTTTTCCCCGGGGCGGGACGCAGAATTCGTTGGATAACGCGGCGTGACGACAGAGCTTGAATTTATTGATGGCCTGCGTCGAAATTATCCTGCTCGTCCGCCCGTGCTCACTGGCATTGGAGATGACGGAGCAGTTTTGGACTGCAGCAATGAGTCTGTTCAGATTGTTGTGACAGATATGCTGCTCGATCGGACACATTTCGATCTGCGGGTCACCTCGGCAGCGCTGGCCGGGCGTAAAGCTGTCGCCGTCAACCTGAGTGATCTTGCAGCAATGGCCTGTCGTCCCACAGCTGCTTTTGTGTCACTTGCAATGCCCCGCCAGTCTGACGAGGTGAAGTACGGTCAACATTTCGCTCGGGAACTTTATTCCGGGATGGACAAGCTGTTTCAGGAATACGGATTCACCCTTGCGGGGGGGGATACAAACACCTGGAACGGCCCATTTGCGATCAATGTTTGCCTGGTGGGAGTGCCATGCGGAAAGAAGGCTGTTTTGCGATCAGGTGCAAGACCTGGAGATGTGCTCTTTGTCACGGGGCCTCTGGGAGGCAGCCTTTTTTCAGGTCGGCATCTGACGTTTCGACCGAAGCTGCAGGAGGCCGAGTGGCTGGCAGCTAACATTGATGTGCACGCGATGATGGATATTTCGGACGGGCTTTCGCTGGATTTAACGCGACTGGCCGCCGCCAGCGGTGTTGCCGCCATCGTGGACTCCGACGATGTGCCCATTCATTCTGATGTCGACCAGCGAAATTCGCCGGATCGCAGGCTCGCCGCGGCCCTTAACGACGGGGAAGATTTTGAGCTTTTATTTTGTGTGTCGCCCAATGAAGCTGAAAAAATGCTGGAGATCGCCCGGGAAACTTCCCTGAACTTTTTTCGCATCGGCAGAATTCTTGAAGGCGCCGGCTGTCATTTACAGTCGGCGGATGGGGAAATATCCGACATTAATGCGGACGGCTGGCAGCATTCCTTTTAGGCGCTGTCAGACAATAAGTGTCGCCTTTTGCTCCGCAAAAGGATGCTCTTTCGCGGAGCGAAAGGCGACTATGGCGCTAACTTATTGTTTTCCACCTCCTTAAGGTCGCGGGTTCTCAATTGAAGGTGAAGTGTCAAAAAAAAAGTGAACACGCGGGAAAAAGGTGAAACGGTGCCGCCACATTTTTCGGTTCGTCTGCTTTTTGACGACTAAGCAGTTGTCGGATGGCGGAAGCAGACGGATGATAGAGCAGTCCGAATGAATTCCTGAGGTTGATGTCAAAGTGACCGTTTTTGTGCATCGATGGAAGTGCCGGGGGGCGTGCTATGCGGCGTGCAGAAAAGTCCAGCCATGTTCGTTGGTATCAGGTGATTGCCCGAAGCGCGATCTGTCTGGTTTCTGCAACATTTGTTGCGGACTCAAATGTGGTCAATGCGCAACCGACATTTCACCAGCCGTCGATGTTTCCGGTGAATAATTTCAGTGGAACAGGACCGGATGCTGGATTGAACGGCAGTGGAATACCGTTTCAGACATCGGGAAATCAGAATTTCTATCCGGCTTCCGGTCATCTGCCGGCAGCAGGTTTTCCGCTGACAACCGGATATCCGTTTTTTGTTCCGGGAGCTACTTTCCCGATTTCCGGCGGCTACCCATTGGTGCCAGGTTATGCGGGATGGGGACCACCACTGGTTGCTCCACCGGTTTATGTGCGTAATCGGGACGGAGCCGTCTATATACCTCCGACGCTCGGGAATTACGGTCTTTGGTACGATTCATTGTATGGTTGCGTTGGTCCTCTGCCGACGTATGGCTTTGCAAGTCCCGTCTGGCCGGGTTTTGGCATTGTTCCGTCGGCGATGAGTTTTTCAGCGGGATACTGGAACCCGGGATACACCCCGTTTCACTTCAGGTCCAGCGCATCGTATTCAGTTGTGTCGCCTGGAAGTATGCGATGGTCGGAGATGGCGATCGCCCCGACTCAACTTCCGATCTTTCCAGACGATGGTCATGGGTTACCACCAGGGATGAAGGTAACTCCGGTTCCCGAGATTCCTTTTGATCATGAGCCTCAGTTGCCGGATGACGGTGGGCTGCCGGAATTGCCAGCTGGCGAGCCCCTGCTGAATGAATTTCCGCCGTTGCCGCGTGAGGAGCGGGTAACCACTGCAGCTGAGCGACTTCAAAGTCTGCGGCACCAGTCATCCGGCGACGATTCGTTTCGTCGTCGGGACTATTCTTCGGCAGAGGTCTTTTACGGTACGGCAATTAGTTCGGCCCCGGATCGTCGTGCTCCGTGGATCCGCATGGCAATGCTGAAAATCGCCCGATCAGAGTTTGATATGGCGGCCCGGCATTTGAAAACCGGTTTGCTGCTCCCTGCAGAGAAGACTCGTGGATGGATGCAGGGCACTGAGCTGCTCGGGGCGAACGCGGCCGATGAATTGACTGCTCAGAGCGTTCCACTCTGGGACTGGGTGACTGCCAGTCCGCTTTCAAGTGATCGCCTGCTGCTCGCTGGAGCATTTCAGAGATTTCGAGGTTTTGATGCCACCGGAAACGAGTTGCTGGCGATGGCCGGGCATGACGGTGAAGAACTCGCGTGCGTTCAGGCACTTCAGTCAATGATTGCCGATGCAATCTCAGAGTCTCGCCCAATTTCGACGGTGGATGATCTGATTCGACGACAGGATAACAATAAGTCGTCTGTCAGCTTAACCGCTGACGAACAGCCTTTGCCATCCCGGAAAGCACCGCCGACGAAATCGGCAGCCGCCTCCGGGGGCATTTACATGAGAGGTTCAGGAACTTCTCGAAAATCGTCGACTTACGTCCCGGCGACCACGTCACCTTTGGGCGACGCTTCTTCAGCAGACGAAGAAAACTCACGATCAGAAAAGATCCCGGACGCACCTCCTCCGCCGTCACCAGGCCCGGTACCCCTTGTCATACCGCCGATTGATATTCCTTCGCCTTAGCGATGTGTCATTTCAGTCATTGTGAGACGCAACAGTCAGTCGCAAAGACAGGAACCACGAAGGGACACAAAGGAACACGAATTATCGCAGGGGGAAAGAATGGTCAGGACAGGGATCTTCAATTCGTGTCAATTCGTGTTCATTCGTGGTTAAAAAACTCCCGCGACGGCTGAATTCGCAGTGATTGATTCCTGCGACTCAGGGAACGCTCCGGCGTGCTCACCCGGAACGATGCCGCGCGGGCCTCCCAGTTTTGTCGACTGTTATGTTGACGCCCGCTGTCTCCAGTCACCCCGGGAAGCCTGCTCGCTGCGTCTGCTCGCTGCTTCACGATCACTGAATAGAGTTCAGATAGGCGAGCACATCGGCCATGGCAGTCACATCAAGCTGTTTTTCCAGGCCTTCCGGCATGAAAGACAAGCCTGTGCTTCGAAGTTCTTCAACATCAATGCGCAGCACCGTTTCTGTCGTATTGTCGGGTTTTCGAAGGGTCAGGCTGTTGGCAGTCTCGGCAGCAATCATGCCGCTCAGAGACCGTCCGTCTTTAAGTGCCAGAACATAGGCCAGAAACTGTGGTTTTACTTCTCGGTTCGGGTCAAGCACATTGAGCAGTACGGCGGCCGTGCCTCGATCGCGGATAGCCTTCAAATCAGCCCCGATGGATTCACCGAAGCCCTCCAGTTTGTGGCATGCCGCGCAGGTCTTTCGAAAGTGGACTCGCCCTCGATCCACATCACCGATGAGATCGAGCGCCTTTTGGTAGGCATCGACGACGTCCTGGCGTCTGGCGATTCCACTGCCGGCAAACAGTTTTTTAGCGCGATCACGAATGACTGAATCCCGATGAGTTGTCAATGTGACGGATCGGACGGGATCCACATCAGTTCGTGAGATTACCTCCTTTTCCACTGCGTCAAGAAACACATTAATCCAGACAGGGCGACTGAAGAGAATTTCAAGGGAAGTGGATCGAAGCTGAGGCGTCTGTGATGGCCATGCACTGACAATGAGTTCCGCGATATCGGCAGCCTCAAACCTTGCCAGTGTTTCCATGGCTGCTGACTGTACGGGCTGAGGCTGCTGCGACTGGAGAAGTTCGGAAAACAGCGATTGATGCACTTTAAAGTCTGACGCCGCCAGCGTTCGGATGGCTTTCGTTCTGGCATCCGGGTCTTTCGTTTCATCGCCTGCGATTTCCGCGGCCTCATTGACCATTCGGGCCAGAATCTCCCGTGTTTTTCCGGCTGCTGCGCCGGACAGCAATTCGCCACTTCCTGACTGCCGACTGACCAGACTACGTACAAGTGCCTCGGCCAGCGGTCGATCCTCGGGTTCTGCTGCAAGTGTATCCAGTTGTCGGATGACAAGGGCCAGTTCGTTTTGCTGCCCGGCGGCTCCTGTCTGAACAGCCAGTTCGTTCAGCATTGAGCGTATATGGGGCTGAGAGCGCGCACCCGAAGTCGCGAGCAGTTCAGCCATGAGATCGGGCCTTCGATTCCCCGCAGAACTCATCACAGCCAGCTGAAACCATGGATCAGCACCTTCTCGAAGTGCCAGCATGGCCAGCGACCGAGTTGCTTCTGTTCCGTTGAAAGCACCCAGCGTGAAGGCTGCCTGATATCGAACCTGCAGGTCATCATCTTCCGCCAGCCCGACAACAGCATTCAGTAGTTCCGGATGACTGACAAACGACTCGGCCAGTCGAAGTGCATGCACGCGAGCAGGCGGATCACTCAACTTCAGGCCTGCCAGAACGTCGGACGCCTGCAGAGCAGACAGGCCCTGCAGAGAATAAAGCGCCATGATTCGCGCGAGAGGTGAATCGGAGGTTTCTGCCAGTTTTCTTAAAGGTGCGATGGCGTCCGCATCCTGACGCTGGAAAATCAGCCGCGATGCCGTATCGCGGTGCCAGCCATTCTGATGTTCATAAAATGGTACAAGTTCTGCGGAGGAAAGTTTGCCCAGCTGGATGATCGGTTCAAAACGAAACCCGTCCGGGGCAATTCGATAGATACGGCCCATGTCTGCTCCGGAAGCCGGGTCCATATGTTTGAGAATCTGTGGCGCCAGAAATGCTGCTCCTTCAATCAGCTCCCGGTACATATCCATGACATAAAGCGTGCCATCGGGTGCATTGGCAAATTGTACCGGCCTGAACCAATTGTCCTTTGACGCCAGAAACTCCGCTTCGGCGTCGGCACGGTGAGCAGTCAGCCCGACTCCGGCTGGTTCGAGGCGAGCGCGATAAACCAGATTATTGGCGACTTCGCCGACAAACAGCTGACCGCGATACTCGACCGGCCATGCGTTGCCTCGATAGGCAGTGATCCCCGTGGCACCTGTAAAGAAGCCGGAGGGCGATCCGCCCTCATCGGAACCGGGAATCACGCCAGTTGAACGAAGTCGTGTCCGCAGCACTCGCCATGGCTCCACTTCACTGATCCGCATCAGCTTTGTGAACTTGCCGTCGGGAGCAATGTTTACGGCGGCGGCTGGAGCCTGAAGGAACGGATTGCGTGAAAGATACCTGCCGTCGTACATGATCAGGTGCACGGGTTCGCTGTTTCCGCACACAAAGCTTCTCAGGCACCAGTCATCCAGACTCATTCCGTGCTGGCCACCTCCGCTGGTCAGAGTGAGTGCAAGGCTGCGAGGTTCCAGCAGGAGATGCTGACCACGAACGTTCAGCGGGGCGATCTGTTTCTTTTCCGCCGCAGTGCCGTCGCCAGCATCAGCAGGCACGATTTCTCCACCATCGAGTCCCGTGGGAATATGGAACAGATTGTCAAATCGCCAGCGGAAGGAGTTGAGCATTCCTTCACCCGCCTTATCCTGTCCGAATCCCGTAAACAAGCGTCGTCGAACGTCGGCCTTACCGTCCCCGTCGGTGTCCCGGACAAACAACAGATCCGGAGCAGCTCCGATCAGCAAACCGCCGTCCCAGCATGCGACTCCGGTGGGATAGTCAAGATTATCCACATAGACCACTGACTTGTCGTAGCGGCCGTCATTGTCGGTGTCTTCCAGCAGCCGGATACTTCCTTTTCCGTGGGGTTTCTCGCTGGCATACTGATTGTACTCCGGCAGTTCCACAACATACGCTCGACCGTACTCATCGAAATCCATCGCCATTGGGGACCGGATTAACGGCTCGGCAGCCACCAGTTCGGCGTGAAATCCAGGCTTCAACTGCATTGCGGCGAGGGAATCTTCGGGACTCTTTGAAGAAATGCGGGGCAACTCCGCAGCATAGTCCTTATCCGGACTGTCTTTTTCCTGACCATTCTTTTCCTGACCAGACCCTGCTGCTGCAGCGGTTGAATTACTGAAATCCGAAGCCAGAAGGCAGACCAGCAGACACACTGAAAGTACCGGATTTGCCTGAAGAATCATTGGTTTCATCATTTGAAATTCTGACAGAGAATAAAAATCGGGTGACTTCAGCCGGGAGCTATTGCATCGGGGCTGTACAGTTCCCGTTCAGTATGATGGCATTTTTGGCCGAATACTTGTGGTTATTGCCGATTTCTGCGGCAAATTCCAGCATTTCTTCAATTTGATCGAATGGAGTCAGATGCCTTCTGAAGCCCGTATTGACCGCGATTTCCGAAACCTGGTACTGTTCAGGATGGATTCCGAGAGGCAACTGCGATTTCGCAAGGTTCCAGAGGTTGAATGCTGAGGGTTCTGAACGCGGTTTCTCATGAAAAATTTGCATGTTTAACAGAGCGATTTTTTTTTCCGGCGTGCTGCTGCTCGCTCCAACGTTCCTCAAGGCTCAGACAAACTCGTTTGAGTCACCGGGGGTTCGCGCAGATATGCAACAGGTTCTGGTACTGACATCGGGAAAAGTGATTACAGGAAAAATTTCTGCTCGTCCGGATGGATACGAAATCGTAGTCGTTGCGGGCAGAATTTTCGTGCCATCGGATATGGTTCGATTTCAGGCCGACAGTGTCGACGACGCTTATATTAAGCTGCGAAAATCTTTGCCGGAACTGACTCCCAATAATCATGTGGAGCTTGCCAGATGGTGTGAGGCAAACAAATTGTATGTTCAAGCCCGACGAGAGCTTCTGGATGCTCTTCGACTTGATCCGAATCGTGGCGAAGCGAAGCGGATGCTTCAGTCGCTGATCAGTCAGGAAGAACGTCTTGGTGCTGCTGGTATTGACGGGACTTTATCGACGAACCAGCCAACCACCTCCGCAGCTGCAGAGGTGTCGTCTGGCACTCTGACCCTCTCGGCAGCGTCGACGTCGGATCGAACGCAGGCGGTGGAGACGAGATCACTTGGCGGCTTCTCGAAGCCAGTTGCCCGAGATTTTGTTCAGCGAGTGCAACCATTGCTGATGAATAAGTGTGCGAGTGGTGGATGTCACGGAAACGGAGCCGGTGGTTTCTCAGTTGTTTCCAGTCGTAACGGATCGACGCCGGTCATCGCTGAGCGGAACCTCGCCGCTGTGTTAAAGTTTGTCGATCTGCAGAATCCCCGCAGCAGTCCCATTCTCAGAGCAGTTGCAGGTTCCCACGGAGGAAGTGCGGGATCGGTGCTGAGTGGACGATCCGGGCAGCTGCAGATGGAGCAGCTTCGAGCGTGGGTCACATCGGCGGCAGCAGAAATCTCGCCGCAGACTGCTCAGTCGGACGATAATTTCGCGAATGCAGGAACAGGATTTTCCGGCGAAAGCTTCACTTCGGCCCCGGGATCGCAGGATTCGCCGAGGGCTTTTGGCGAAGGATCAGCGGACCTGATCGATTCCGCGGATTCGGGCAACGTGAAAATGCTGCCGGGCGAGGGAACTCCCCATGGACGCCGAATCACGATGTCGGAGTCGGATGCCAGGGTGCTTCAGGAAGTTGCTTACATGAATCGGCGGGATGCCTTTGATCCTGAAATCTTCAATCGGAAATTTCACGCCGGTCAGTCTTTGGAAATAAATCCTTCACGGAAGGAGTCGCAATAATGTTTGTACGTCACCTGCTTACTCTGTCGCTGACAGTGGCGGCATTTGCGTCGTCCACCGGCTGTTCGCGGGCAAAATGGCTGTCGCGAAAGGACTATTCGGAAATGCATGATCCCTTTATGGGGTCTCCTGCTGCCGTTGCTGACAATTCAGAGGATCAGAAAGATCCATCCACTGGTTCGGTATCGACTGGGGTCGCTCAACTGGCCGAGTCCGATTCGAGACGGCCGGACGACGCATCTGCAGACTCTGCGGGAACAGGGTTCGCGTCGCTCAGCGGACCTAAACCCATCCAGCGTCGTGCGGATGCGGTCACGCGCAGCGGCTCGCCATTTGCGCAGGCTGCATATCCCGGAGACAAAACTGCCAATGCCGGCGCAGCAAGCTCTGAGGCGGTATATCCATCGGATCAGGATCGCTCATCAGCGGGGACGGTTGATCTGCGATCGGCCGCCGCTTCGACAACGTCAGGTGGTGGCGGGAAAATGAAGAAGGCGGCGAGTGGCCCTTCGCTGTCGGATTTTATGTCAGGCACACAGGAGGCAGCGGCCGGATCGACATCATCTCCCGCAGCCGCAAAGGTCCACGACGATTTTGCATCATGGGCATCACAGCAACAGTCGCCAACCGCTGGTCGTGCATCAGAGAACACGCCAGCTGTGGCCGCTTCGCGAACACAGTTTCCTGCCGGCCGAACGCGTGCGCCAGTATCCGGGGCATCTGCGGGAAACGTATCCGCCGTTGGAGTTCCCGCATCATTTGCCCCGGAAATTGCGGTTGAATCTGCAGGCAGTGCTGACAGTTCTCCGGGAATGGGATCCGCAGCATCTTCCGAATTCGGTTCTTTCGCAGCCGGCGCGGCTCAACCTGAAAGTGCACCTCCCGTTTCTGGTGTAAGGCCGCCGGCAACTAACAGGAATGCCTTCCAGCCCAGTCCATTTGCTGCATTCCCAGGTGCAGGAAGCACAGGCGCAGGCAGCACCGGTGCAGGCAGTACAGTGGCAACAGCCGCGGCTCCGGAGTTTGACGATGATTCTTCAGAAGTTGCGGAGCCACTGATTCGACAGCAGGCGGTGACGGCTGAACGAGAGTCTGTCCCGGGCACTTCGGTGTCGCCGGCATTTTCACCATCCGGATCAGCGGCCGCTGCTGCGGCCGCTGCATCTTTCGAAAATCCATTCTCACCGAACAGTATGGGTTCCAGTGGAAATCTGAATGTTGGCGGCGGCATCACAGTGGGTGGTGGCATCGCGGTTGGCGGGACAACAGGTTCTGTCGGCAGCAGTCGTGCCGCTCCGAAGACAGCTGCTGCGTCCACGACGGCTGCCGATCCGTTTGCGGCTTTCGACAATCCTGCAGCGGTACAGAAATCCAGCCGGGAGGCAACAGCGCGGAAGGCTTCTGGATTCGAAATGGATAGTGGCTGGAAGCCCTCATACTTCGCTCGACCCTGATAAACGTGTTTGCCTCTGAAGACGCGACAGCAGACTTGCGGCCGTATAAGATGCGGCCTGAGGTCTGCTGATCATCACACGTCTTTGCTGAGGCACACATTTATGGCTGAACTTTTGCTCGACCATCCGCGAAAAGCGTTGAACATTCGGTCTCTCTGGCGAAGCAGAAGTCGATTCGGGGCATTCGGCAGTGAATCCTCCGTTGCTGACCGGCTGATTGCACTCTGTACGGTGCTGCTGGCATGCGGCATGTCAGTTATTGCTCAGGCGGGAGAGACCCTTAGTATTTCTCCGCTGACCGCTGATGAACAGGCGGCTGTTTCCGGGATTGATGAGCGATCAGTGACATCAACCGTTTCGTTCCTGGCCTCGGACGAAATGGCTGGAAGGAACACGCCGTCGATTGAACTGAACATTGCATCAGCCTACGTGGCATCCCGATTTCGTGGTGCGGGTCTGGAAGGACTTTCTGCAGACGGAAAATTCTATCAGACCACCGAACTGACTCAGTTTTCTCCGGCAGCAGGCGGTAGCAGACTGCTGATCGACAATGTCAGCGTTCCCGTTTCCGCGGTATTGATTGGTATGTCCGAACCCACAATAGTAAGTGGGCCACTGACGGAAGCGACCTCAGCGCTGGATCAGAAATACTCCGGACCGGTTTATGTGAGCGAAATTCCTCTGCCCCCTCAGGCTTCGGGAAATCCTTCGTCTGTTCTTGCGATGTGGTCACGTCGAGTCAAACCGCTTGTGGCCCAGGGGGCGACGGCCGTGCTTGTCAGAATTTCGCGGGACAGCCTGTTAAGCGAGATTGCCGAACAGCTGTCCGAAACCCCGGTGACGATTCCGCCACAGTTTGAATTTGGCTGTCCGGTTGTTCTTGTGGAAGACAGTACGCCAAAAAGCGGACAGGTCGATTTGACTGTCCCTGCGAATATCGCTCGTGTTTCTGAAGTACACAATGTGATTGGGGTGCTTCGTGGAAGCGACCCGGAATTGTCGAAGCAGGCTGTCATTGTTTCCGCACATCTGGACCATATCGGTCTTCGACCGGGCGGCGCAGATACAATTAACAACGGTGCTGATGACAATGCGACTGGTGTCACGGCCGTGTTGACAATGGCCGATGCTTTTTCGGCTCTGACTGAGAGACCTCGGCGGTCTGTCGTCTTTATGACGTTCTGGGGTGAAGAGAAGGGACTGCTCGGATCAAAATACTATGTCAGCAAACCGCTCTGGCCCCTGGAGCAGACGGTCGCCAACGTAAACATTGAAATGATTGGTCGTCCTGAGCGTGAGGCCGAGGGAAAGGCATGGGGAACCGGCTGGATTCATTCTGATCTTGGTGATCTGATGGCCGCAGGTGCTGCTCGCGCTGGTGTCACAATTTTTCATCACGAGAAATTCAGTGAGATGCTGTATCAGCGCAGTGATAACGATTCGTTCGTACGTGCAGGAGTGATTGCTCACAGCTTTTCGGCCGGTTCTCTGCACGATGACTATCACCAGCCGACTGACGAAGTCTCGAAGCTGGACCTGTCTCATATGACGAAGGTGATCCAGGGTTTGTTCGCGGGCATACTGCCGATTGCGCAGGCGGAGGTAACGCCAGCAAAGGCAGCAGTGAAAGAACAGAAGTAAGCCGGTCAGCCTGTAACGTGCCATGCGGCCGGCCGGTTCGCTGGCGTGAATGCGGCACTCGCAAACATACGGTTTCTTGTATCCACACTGTCTCGGGGGAGATCACGTCATGGACATCAGGCAAAGCCATCGTAGTCGCGGCGTGCGAATGACGAATCCTTATGCCGAAATTATCAGAGCCTTCATGCGGCATCGACGGCTTCCTCTGTACCGCGTCAGCCTGTCGTCATTTGCGGTCGTTGCACTGGCGATCCTGTTGAATGCGGCCGACGTTTTTGCTGCAGATCCGGAAGTCCGTCGACCTCCGAACGTCATCGTAATTTTCATGGATGACATGGGATATGCTGACATTGGTCCGTTTGGGGCAACCGGTTACGAAACGCCCGCTTTGAACCGAATGGCTTCGGAGGGGCGGATCTTTACGGACTTCTACGTTGCTCAGGCTGTCTGTTCCGCATCCCGGGCTGCGCTGATGACAGGATGTTACAACGGGCGAGTGGGAATTCAGGGAGCGCTGGGACCGTCGTCAGTCATCGGGATTCACGAGGATGAAGTGACTCTGGGTGAGATCGGAAAACAGCGAGGATATGCAACGGCCTGTTATGGTAAATGGCACCTTGGTCATCATCATCAGTTTTTGCCAATGCAGAATGGTTTCGATGACTATTTCGGACTGCCCTACAGCAACGATATGTGGCCATTCCATCCGGAAGTCATGCATCTGCCAATGACGGAACGGCTCAAACGTTGGCCTCACCTTCCGTTGATCGACGGAAACAAAATTGTAAAAGCGGAAATGACACCAGCAGATCAGACACTGCTGACGACTCAGTATACGGAACGTGCCGTGCGGTTTATCGAAGAGCACGTTTCGATGCCGTTCATGCTGTATCTGCCGCACAGTATGGTGCATGTACCGCTGTTTGTGTCTGAAAAGTTTCGAGGCAAAAGTGGTAAGGGATTGTTTGCTGATGTCATGATGGAAGTTGACTGGTCGGTGGGAACAATTCTCGACACGATTCGAAAGCATTCGCTGGAAAAAGATACACTTGTCATTTTTACGTCTGACAACGGTCCGTGGCTGAGTTACGGCGACCACGCGGGTAGTGCAGGGCCGTTGCGTGAAGGCAAGGGCACAATGTTTGAAGGAGGGTGTCGGGAACCGACCGTAATGTGGTGGCCAGGGCAGATTCCGGCCGGGACCAGCTGCAGCGTGCCAGCGATGACGATAGACATTCTTCCCACGATCGCTCATCTGATTGGAGCGAAATTGCCCGATCATAAGATTGATGGCAAAAATATCTGGCCACTGATGTCAGGAGCTCCGGACGCGAAGCCACCCCATGAAGCTCTTTACTTCTATTGGGGCAATCAGTTGCAGGCGATTCGCAGCGGACGATGGAAACTGCATTTCGCTCACGAGTATCGATCACTGAGCGGTCGAATGGGCGGGACCGGCGGCAATCCGGTGAAATACGATCTTCTGAATATTGGTCAGTCCCTTTTTGATCTGGAAAAGGATCCATCAGAATCGAATGATGTGGCGGATCAGCACCCCGAAGTTGTTCAGCAGCTGACAATGCTTGCGGATGTGATGCGGTCCGATCTGGGTGATCAGAAAATTGTCGGTGAGGGAATTCGGCCGGCCGGAAAATTCTCTGGTCGTACCGAGTAATACCGGATGCTGAGCGTGCCGAACGTTGTCAAAATGCTTCTCAGGGCGTGCTCCGCCGGTCAATCTTAAAAAAAACAGGATATAAAAGTGGATGTTATGATCCGATCGGGGAAAACCTGCGTACAGGTGTCTGCGGCATACGTGACAAACGAATAATTTTTGGCGAACATTCAGGGTTCGCGATTCAGTTACGACTGTCGGTTGCGGAACTTCGCAAAATTTTGGCAAGGAGTCTCAGTTATGTCAGGTGGTCGTCCGACACCAGCGTTTTATCTGGCTGTGCTCGTGGTGGTAGGCGGGCTGGTTTACATGGCAGCCAGGCAGGCCGGAATGTTCGGCGGTGGCAATCCTGTAGTGGAGGCACCAAAGACCGAGCAGACGATCGATCCTGGTAAAATCTCGGTCGGTGGCGGTAACGCGGGTGAAGCAAAGGCGGAAGGTTCGTCAGATGACATTGTGACGACAGTGAAGGAGTATTCATTCGTACCGGCGGAACGACTTCCGCCCGTCACCGGTACTGCCGGATATCAGCCACTGGAAGATAATACCGTTCGATTTGCTCTGAACGTGTGGGCAGGATGGGCGCCGATTATCCATGCCAACGAAGGCTTTCAGCCAAAGAAGATCTGGAAGACAAAAGACGGCAAAGAGTTTCGTGTTCACCTGATTCTGGCTGACAACCCGGTAGAAATGCGTGATGCCTATGCATCCGGAAATTACCACATTGGCTGGGGCACGGTCGATATGCTGCCGCTGTTTATGGAGGGGTTCGTGGACTCGTCCGGAAAACCTCGTGACAGCCGTATTATGCCTCGCATTTTTCAGCAGGTTGACTGGTCAAATGGTGGTGACGGTATTGTGGTTCGGGAAAACATTAAAACGGTTGCCGATCTGAGAGGGAAAAAAATCGTTCTGGCGCAAAATTCGCCTTCACAGTATTTTGCTTTGAGCATGCTGGTCGCCGGAGGAGTGCAGCCGGGCGAAGTTCAGTTCTCGTATACGACCGATGCCTTTGAAGCGGCGGCCGCGTTTAATGCAAATCCGGATCTGGCCGGGTGTGTTTCGTGGGCTCCCGATATCTACAAGCTGTCCGAACAGGCCGGCAACAGAATGCTGGTTGATACCACAACCGCCAACAAGCTGATTGCGGACGTCTGGTATGCTCGGGCTGACTTCGCTCAGGATCATCCGGACCTCGTGGAAGGCATCGTTCGCGGAATATTTGATTCGATTGAGTCACTCAGGGTACAGGAAGAAAAGCAGAAAGTGTCTCAGTGGATGTCGGAAGGCTATGCAATTCCGGCCAGCGATTGTCTGGGCATGCTTGGGGATGCTCACTGGACCAACTATGCGGAGAACCGGCAGTTCTTTTTGAACCAGAACAGTCCGTCACGCTTTGAGTCGGTCTGGAATCAGGCTTACTACATCTATCGAAGTATTCGATCGGTGACTCATCAGCCTGTTGCCTTTGACAGAGTCGTGGATTTCAGCATTCTTCAGAAGCTTCAGAGTGAAGAGAAGTATGCAAACCAGCGAGACGAGTATCAGGTACAGTTTGTTCCCAAATCGACCGGGCAGATCATTGCCGAGTCTGATGAAGTTCTGACAAACACAGTCATTATTCATTTCTCGGCCAATAGTCACGATCTGTTTCACAAGGTGACGCGCAAGGGTGACGACGGAAAGGAAGCGGAAGAATTGTATGATCCAAACGTCGACTTCATTCTGCAGGAAATTGCAAAGCTCGTTGGCAGTTTTGGTGCGGCACGAGTTGTGATTGAAGGCCACACGGATGGTTCAATGAAATCCCTTCTGCCGGATTCGTCACTCGTGAAGCAGTTATCAGAAAACCGGGCGAATGCCGTTAAGGAAGCGCTCGTGCAGAAATTCAATCTCAACGCCAATCAGTTCAACGCCGCCGGGATCGGCTGGGACCGTCCTGCTGATCCGAAAGACCCTTTGAACCATGCGAAGAATCGTCGAGTGGAAATCAGGGTGTTTTCTGCGGAAAAAGAATAAAGCTGCTGCGAACCGGAGGCGATTGGGATGAGCGAACCTTCGAACGGATTCAGACTCTTTGGTCTGCGCACCGAAATTCCCCGATGGTTATCGGCGACTGCCGGTCTGTTCACGGTTGTGGCCAGTGCCGCTTTGTGGTGGTGGACAACTCGCGGAGTCGGTGAAGAGCGAATTTTGCTTTATTCTCAGTTGCCTTCGATTGCTGAAACGATCGAGTATTTCCCCAATTTGTGGGAGGCGGATAGCCCGGAACGGCATCTCCTGCACAACACCCTGGTGTCACTGAAACGTGTGATTCTTGGTTTTGGGCTGGCGTTGCTTGTTGGAATCCCTTTGGGCGTCGCGGCGGGATGCTTTGCAATTATTCGAAGCATCCTCGCTCCACTGATTCTGTTTGGCAGAAATATTCCCATTGCCGCTCTGACCGCCCTGGTGTTTGCTCTGTTTGGAACGGGTGAACTTGAAAAGGTGATGTTCATCTTCATTGCCTGTGTCGCATTTATCCTGTCGGATACCATTTCATCGATTCAGGATGTTGGAGAGCGCTATGTGGAAACAGCACTGACACTTGGCGCCACGCGACTTCAGATTGTGTTTAAAGTACTCGTGCCACTAGCGATGCCGATGGTGTTCAATTCACTGAGAGTGCTGTTTGGGCTGGCATTTGGATACATCATGCTGGTTGAGATTATTCAGGAAAGTGGCGGGGCTGGCGGCCTTGGGTACCTTCTGAATATGGCTCGACGACGCAGCCGCCCGGAGATTATGGTGATTATCATACTCACGATTCCGATTGTTGCCTGGCTGATCGATCAGGTACTGTTCGTGGTGCAGTGCTGGCTGTTTCGCTGGAAGTACGGGCGTGAAGCAGAGAACAGCGGTGCCTTCCGCTTATCCCGTTCCATCCTAAGCCTGTTCTGGCGGCCTGCAAATTCAAATTCCAAAGCCCCAGCGTAGTGGCCCGAATTGTTTTGGTGCTGAACCGCAATGACTGCAAACAATATCGTCGAATTTCGCCAGGTAACGAAGACGTTCAATGTCGGACGTGAAGACGAATTCACGGCGATTCGGGATATCACGTTTGCGATTGAAGATCTGCATGGGCATGGTGAGTTCATTTCAGTACTTGGTCCAAGCGGCTCCGGCAAGAGCACAATTTTAAGGCTGCTCGCCGGACTTGAGCCTCAGCATCCGCCCACATCCGGGCAGGTGCTCGTGTCCGGCGTCCCGGTTCTCGGGCCCGGCGCTGATCGTGGAATGGTGTTCCAGGATTACACGAGCTTCGATAATCGAACTGTGCTGGATAACGTGGCTTTTGGGCTGGAATGTCGAGGCGTTTCGAAGACCGAAAGGTATTCCAAAGCGCGCGAATGGATTCATCGGGTTGGCCTGAATGTTGCGAGCGATGGAGGTAAATATCCTCATGAATTATCCGGAGGAATGCGCCAGCGAGTTGCCATCGCACGCACTCTGATTCTGCATCCGAGAATTATTCTGATGGATGAACCGTTTGGAGCTCTGGATCCGCATAACCGCTACCAGATGCAGGACTTGCTGGTCACTTTGTGGCGAGAAGTCCAGGCAACCGTTTTCTTTGTCACACATTCCATCGAAGAAGCCGTTTATCTGGGCGATCGAGTGTTTATACTGAGCAGGTCGCCAGGAACAATTCTCCATCAGATCGAGGTTCCTGCTCCGGTACGTCCGGCTGCCGAAATGCAGCGTGAGGCGGAATTTCAGGAAAAGGTATTCCGGATCCGCGACATTCTTGAAGATCTGGAATCCGTCAAAAAGAATCAGGACGCGACTGTCACGTGAAACTCTGGCGATACATTGGGCGAGCATTCACTAACCATTGGAACCTGCTGGGGTTGCTGGGCGGAGTTGCATTTTCTGTCTTGAGCGGTAAACCGGAAGTGGGACTGCCGCTGGTCGCCGCCGCCGAAATGGCATGGCTTGGTTTTGTGGGCACTCATCCCAAATTTCAAAAGTTTGTCGACACCACTGAATTCAGAGATAAACAGCAGCAAAACAGCGCCGCATCAGAGCAGCGAATGAGACGTATGTTCAGTGCGCTGCCTCGCGGTGCTCAGGTTCGTTATCAGAACCTGATGACCCAGTGCCAGGAACTCAGACAAATTACCGAGCAGTTTCAGGCGGCTCAGGGAGCCGAAACGGCTGACGGACCGCTGGCAGATATGAGACTCAGCGGCCTTGATAAGCTAATGTGGCTTTTTTTGAAACTTCTTTACACAGAACATTCATTGAATCGGTTCTTTGAAACAACCGCTGTCGATCAGATTCAACGGGATCTGAAAGATGTTACTCAAAGGCTTGAACGGGAGAGAGATCGACCGAGCGGACCTCAGAGAGATCGAATTATTGCGACACTCGAAGACAATCAGCGAACCTGTCAGCTGCGGCTGCAGAACTTCGAACAGGCCCGGGACAGTTTTGAACTGGTCAAGGCCGAACAACAGCGTCTGGAGAGTCGGATTCGGTCATTGGCGGAGATGGGCATTAGCCGGGGAGACCCGGCAGGCTTTTCCACTCAGGTGGATAATGTGGCGGGAAGTATTGCTGAAACAGAAAAGACTCTGGAGGATCTGCAGTTTGTCACCGGATTTTCGGCAGAAGATGAAGCAGTGCCGGAAATCATTCCCCGGGCGACAGTCAGGCACTGAATTCTTAGGCTCTGTCCAACAATAAGTGTCGCCTTTTGCTCCGCAAAAGGATGCTCTTTCGCGGAGCGAAAGGCGACTATGGCGGTCACTTATTGTTTTCCAGGTCCTTAGACTCTCAACAGTCCCTTTCACGGTGGTCGCTGCGTTCTCATGCCGGATGTTGTCGTTTTTGAAAACAGATTCTTCCCTTGATGGAGTTGCTCAGGAAGCTGCAAATGTTCTCCACGGAAATCATGACCGCAGATGAATTCGCAGATCGTCGGCCCGGATTGCCTGAGGGCGGACGCTGGCATGAACTTCACGCCGGTCGAGCCGTATTGCTGGAAGCTCCTGACGACAGCTACGGAACGATCGTCATGAATCTGTCCCGCGAAATTGCAAAATGGCTGCACTCCTCGTCCAAACCGGCCAGAGGCTATGCGTGCCATGAAGTCGGACTGCACGTCAAAAAAAATCCGGACACAGTTTATGTTCCGGCGATCAGTTACTTTGACGGCGGTGCAATGTTCGAACAAACCGATCAGGTTATCGCAACAAAGGTGCCGCGTCTGGTTGTGGACATTGCGTCTTCAAACGATCGACGCCGTGCGATGCGAGAACGTACGATTGCCTGTATGGCACTTGGTGTGGAGCTGATCTGGATTCCGGATCCGTTTAAACAGGAAATACAGGTCATTCAGAAAAATGGACCGACTCTGGCTCTCGGAAATCGGCAAGTGCTTGAGGGTAGCCGGGTATTACCAGGTTTCTCCGTGGAAGTGAGCACGATTTTCGCCCAGCCTTCGTGGTGGACCAGTCCTGCGATACGGCGACAAGTCCCTGAAGCGGAAATCGATTCCTCCAGGGGGACAGCTCCGGAAGGCGACTGACATCTTCCGGATCCCCCAATCGGCGGCTCAGACAAAAAATGGCATAAATCGTGGTCAGGACGGGACAGCATTATGCATGACTTCAGTTTAAGAGCAGTGGCATTCGCTGTAGCGGTACTTGCCGGGCTGAATGGGCACGCCGCTCGCGCAAATGGTGCACAATCAGCGAAGGAACAAACTGCTGCGTCCGATACTTTCGATCGTGCGACTCTGGTTATCATGGCGCCGGAAGGACCAGTTCTTGCGGATCTGCGGATCTCCGTTGCGAAATTGCCATACCGGCAATGGGTCGGACAGTTCCTTGCCAAACAGCTTGATCAGGACAAATCCGGCACCCTGGATTCTGCTGAGCTGGACCTGCTGACTGAGAAGATCAAGGCGGCAGTGGGGAATCCGGATAGTGCTCGAATTATCTCCGAGGTTAACCCGCAGCCGTCCGCAGCTTCCGTCAGTGCGGTTGAATTTTCCCGATGGATACGAAACCGCCTGCCGCAGAATTTCGCGATCTCCGCCGGAACTGCGTCCGCAGACGATGCGGTCCGGCTTTCGACGCTGATCGACGTGAACCAGGATAGCGCCATCAGTCAGGAAGAACTTCAGAACGCTATCTACACTCTGCGGTTTCGGGACCTTGATGACGACCAGACATTCAGCATTTCGGAACTGATGCCGTATCGGGATCCGCTGAGTCAGTCAGCTGTGGTCTCACCTGATGTCGCCAGTCTGCCATTTATGGAGGTCACAGATTCTGCATCGGCTGCTCGTGCTGCGGCTCGAGTGATGTCCCGATATGGGATGGACGGACGATTGAAAAAGTCGATCCTGCGACTTCCGCAGTCAGCATCCGAGTCTGAGCCGTTCACCACGCCGCAGCTTTCGGGCTGGCTGGAGCAGCCGGATTTTCACGTGACGATTGAAGTGAAACTCTCAGACCTTTCCAATCGAAGCGACGTTGTCATCAGTGAAATGACTCATTCAGGCGAGTTTTGTCGAATTAAAAAAGATGGATTCGGTTCGACTCTTCTTCGCGTTGATGGAATGCCCATTCAGGTGGTGGCACGTGGCGGTGGAGCAGGCAATCGATCGTATCTCAGAGGATTTATCGGTCAGAACTTTCTGATGGCTGATGCTGACAAGAATCAGTATCTGGATGAAATGGAACTGAACACAATGATGTCAGCCCTGTCGCAGGCCGGTGTCGCTGCGAGCTTTCAGGCATTCGATCGAAATTCGGATAAAATGGTTACCCGGGAAGAGTTGTTTGGCTTTGTGGATCGGGATCAGATCGCATCCGCCAGTCAGATCGAGGTGACGGTTGAGCAGGACGGTAAAACTCTTTTTGGTCTGCTGGACCGGAATCAGGACCGACGTCTCTCGGCTCGCGAACTCAGCAGCGGTTATTCTCAGCTGCAGCCCTTTGATTTGACCAGCGATGGTAAGTTCTCTGACGATGAACTTGGAATTGAGTACAAACTGGTGGTCGGGCTGGGGCGAGCTGAGATTCGACGAAATAATTCCGGGAATATGGCGGCGATGCAGATGCGACAACCCGGTGCACAGGACGCCATTCTGCCGGACGCCGGTTCACTCAATGGTCCGGAATGGTTTCAGCGAATGGATCGGAACCAGGACGGCGATGTTTCACAGCGGGAGTTCATCGGGACCGTGGGGATGTTTGCGGAAATGGATCAGGATGGGGATGGCCTGATTAGCAGCGATGAAGCTGCTGCAGCGCAGTCAAACGTCGCGGCGGAGTAGACGATTCTAACCTTCCGGCTCTGTATGGTGCTGTCAGACAATAAGTGTCGCCTTTTGCTCCGCAAAAGAATGCTCTTTCGCGGAGCGAAAGGCGACTATGGCGGTAACTTATTGTTTTTGAGGTCCTGACTGAGAGTGGCGATGGTCGTGACGTGTGAAAGCCAGCATCTGCTTCCAGCTTCCTTTTATCAGGCGGCTCTGGATTCCCTGCAGGCTCAGATCGCCATTATTTCTCCTGACGGCAGAGTATTGGCAGCGAACGCCTCGTGGAAGAACTCTGTCGACGCTGCTTTTCCCTTTCCGGACGCAACGCGTGATAAACTCAACATATCGTTGGACGTTGTCGCCGACAGTGCAGCATTTGAAGGCCGGCCGGACCTGCAGGCCGTAATTGCCGGGATCAGAAGTGTGGCCAATCAGTCCGTAGAGCAGTTTTATAAGGAGTTCCCGGGAGCTGGGCCTGCTGCAAAAAAGTGGTTTAGCATTCAGGTAACTCGTTTTCTGGTCGACAGCAGTGTGAGTATTGTGCTGATGCTGGAAGATATCACCTCCCAAAAGCTTGTTGAGCTGCAACTGATAGAAAAGAAGCTCCTGCTGGAGCTGCAGGCGGCAACTGACGAACTCACTGGTATTCCCAATCGCCGAGGTCTGGATCGAACGCTGGAACAGGAATGGAAGCGAAACGAACGCACTCAAACCCCTCTGACCGCTGCAATTCTGGATGTCGATCACTTTAAGCGCTATAACGATCTCTTTGGGCACCTTGCGGGCGACGAATGCCTGCAGCGCGTTGCTGACGTGATTCGCAGCCACATGCGAAGGGCGGGCGATTTTGCCGCACGGTTTGGGGGAGAAGAGTTTGTTTTGCTGCTTCCGAATACACCTGGAAAAGGTGCCGAGATTGTTCTTCAGTCAATTTTGAATGCCGTCCGAAAACTGGCGATCCGTCATCCCGGCACATCAGTTGAAAGCAGATTATTAACGGTCAGCATTGGATATTCGACGATGGTTCCAGCGAGGAAAGTGTCCGCGGATACGCTGTTGCATCAGGCGGACCGAGCACTCTATGCCGCAAAGACGAATGGGCGTGATCAGATTGTTTGTTTTGAAGAATGACAGGACTGATTACGCGCTGAACGACGAGGATCACTGGGTCTGCGTCGATGACTCTCGATTGGGATTCGCCCCGGCTACTGGTTCCAGTGCCTTTGATTGTTCAGCGTCGGACATGGGGCTAACTCGAAACTCAGCGGTAAGATCAAGGGTGGCAGTTGTCGAATTTCCCCAGTGATTCTTCGGTTAACTGATGAATTCCGAGTACTCGGCGGTGACTGGCAATTTACCGGTGGCGGCTGGGGTTGTCACTCGGCAATTGGCGCCGAGTAAAGATTCGGTCGCCATGACGATACTGCCTGTGCAGTCGCCGCAGGACGACTCGGGGCGATCAGGCCGCGTTTTGAGGCGACATCCATGCCCGTCAACAGCAGCAGAACGCTCAGTCGGGGGATTGCCCGCAGCAGTATTAAGGTCACCTGCTCAGGAAAGCTTAGTTGCCAAACCTGGGCACCATCGGCACAAGGCCCAATGGCGTGGACTTATTGTCGCCTTTCGCTCCGCGAAAGTAGCGTTTTCGCGTGTTTTCGCGGAGCGAAAAACGACGATGGAAGTCCGCACGATGCTTGAGTCCACGCCATTGGGCACAAGGCCGATGGGGGCCGTTGCGCTTGTGGCTGACTGCTTTGTAGTTTCCAAACCCGTTCACCGCTGGCACGAGGCCAGCGGGGTCTCCGGCCCCAACCGACCTTGTGTCGGTCGAGCCCAGGTTTGACAACTACACGTTGAAACACGCCGCTGGCCATGTCGACTCTAGTGCTCTGTCAAGCTTTGAATTTCGGGTAGTGGACCTTGCTAAAGGTCCTGTAGCGATGGGATCTTTGGCAAGATCCACTACATCCAACCCGAACTCTTTGTCTTGACGGAGCACTAGCCCGATTCACTTGTTCGGCCATCAGCCCTGCTTCTCAGCGTCGGTAGTGGAGTCGGGACACTATGGCTTCTCGGCGTTTCGCCAGCCTGACTTATTACTGAATGTTTCGTAACTGACCGGTGACACATGTTCAAGCTCTTCCCCGGTCTTGCGCAGGAAGGCTGCCGGGCCAACAGTCAAAACAGTTTCAAATTCCATGTCTTTTGGCATTTCCCTGGGATCAGCAAGGACCGAGGCATAGAACTTCGGACCATTCGCGACGACGACGCAGCGTGCATACAGGAACCAGTCAGGAGAAAAATGCCTGCCGGGTGCATAAGCCTCTTCGCCAATTTCACGGGCATGTAATTCGGTGTCCAGCGCATGCAGCATTTCGCTCAGTATGTCTTCGAATCGTCTGATGTCGTCGACCGTCATTTGAGCAAGTGCCTTCACTGCGGGTTCAATCACCGCCTCGTCGTCACCAGTCTTCTTCCAGTTGAAAAGCCCAATGATTCGCCAGAACACATCTTTTGACATCGACATCGATTCCCAGGACGGTGCCTGGTACTCAGGAGCCTTACCCTCAACGTATCCCTTTTTCAGCTTTGCGGCGATCTGCCTGTCGACTTCACGTCTGGCCTCGTCTTCAGTCGCCAGTTGTTTGCGTGTTTCTCGAGCTTTGACACCGACACGGCCATGCGCGGTGATGTATTCTTTGCCAGCCTGTTCGATGGTCCAAAACTTGTTGGACCGGTCGTCCTGGAAATAAAACTCGCGTTTCACGGTAACTCGTCCCCTCAGGCACAACGGGTCTGATCACATACCTGCTCGCCGCTTAGTTGGTGGGCTGCTTCTTCCTGTCGTTCTCCGAATTCTGAAGTGCCCGACGGGCTGCGTCCAGCAGTCGATCGATCGTCTGGCTTTTCAGAAGCTGCAGCCGACTGATGAGATCGGCAGAAAGTTCAGCACGTTCCACAGTATTCATTTCAATCGCGCGGAGCAGGTCGATTCCATATTTTTCCCGTGAACTTAACGTCGCCAGAGCCGTTCTCTTTTCTTCTGCAGTCAGTTTGGGCCAGACACCCAGAATCACACCGGCGGTGGCTGGATGATCGTACCGGGCAAGTCCGCGGAGTGCCATTTCCCGCAGATCGGGCGAAGTCCGGACAAGTGTATGAAGCGTGGGAGCGAGCTGTGGGTGCTGAATGTCCAGAAGTGACTGAAGAGCATTGCGCCGCACGTCAGCCGACAGCCTGTTATCCTGCACTTTCGATCGCTGCAGAGCCACGGCGCCCTCATCGCCAAAAATCGTGCCTGCGGTGGTCGAATACTGCTGCAACGTCGAATTTCCTGAACTCATCATGCGTGCATAGATGGTCGACCATTCCGGCGGAGCTGTGACGTCTTTCTGACCCTTTAAAGCGATCAATATCGCTTCGAGGCATGCTTCACGAAGTTTATTGTCCACAGCTCTGTCGAGTTCCCTGATCAAAACAGATACAGCAAGGGAATTGTTCAGACTTCCGATTCTCTGCATCATCAGCTGTTGCAGCAGCGGTATCGAATGTCCGAAAGACATACCCAGCTTCAACGCACGTTCTGCATCAGCCTCCGCCAGCGGTTCGGCCGCATACCAGTACATCAGCGGAAGATTCGCGTCGTCCGCATCTTCAGAATGTGCTGCAAGAGCAAATAATATGTCCCATCGCTGATCGATCGGTATCTGTTGAAGAAGTGCCGCGATCGCCAGCCTGACAGCGGCAGACTGATCTGAAACGGCATGTTCATGCAGTTCGGCGAGTACAGCATCCGGCAGTTCTCCGTCCTCTGTCTTTGTCGTCAGACGAATTGCCCACGCACGCACATGCGGGCTGGTATGTCGTCGAAGTTCCTTATGAACACTTCCCTTCAGTGTCCCGGTAACATGCAGAGCCCAAAGCGCTCTCAGCGAATGTTTCTCCTGAGAGTCACCAAACGCAACGCTTTCCAGAAACTCGGTGACGTCAGAACTCAGGACTCCCTTCATTGAACGTTCCTGCAACAGCCGGCGGCCATGTCGGACATACCAGTCGCTGGGATGCAATATCAGCCTGGCCAGTTCGAAGTCGGAAAGAGAAGCGAGGCTTCGTCCGAGTGAGAGCTGAAAATGCTCGGTCGAGATTTCACCCGATTCACTGCCGTTATATTCAAGGCGATAGATTCGGCCGTTGCTTCGATCGTGCTGATTCACATCCGGATGATGACATGATTGCATATCGTACCAGTCGATCATCCACACATTTCCGTCCGGGCCATATTGCAGGTTCAAAATTTGAGACGCCCGATCTCCCGTCAGCAGAAAGTCTGATTCGTGTCGAGCTGTGTATCCCGATCCGTGCATCAACAGTGAATCCACATTGAGTCGCTGGCCGTGGATATTGTTCATGAAAATCTGATTTCTGTATCGTTCCGGCCAGCGGCCACCCAGGTAAATCATGGCGCCGGCATGTGCATGACCGCCTCCGACACCGTCAGACCGATTGTTCCCGCTGAGGGGGTCTGAGCCGGAATAATGGACATGATCGGCAATTGTCCCAATGCTGTGATACGCAAATTTGTTGTAGTGCTGGCCGGTCTGCCGCAGATAACGGCCCCCTGGAATGACGTGATACAGGTGTGGAATGACAGAAGCCGTGACGAATGCGTCGCCGTAGTCATTGAAATCCAGCCCCCATGGATTGCTTGTTCCGTGTGCAAAGACTTCAAACTGTTGTTTCAACGGATGAAACCGCCAGACTCCTGCGTTCAGCGGAGTTCGCTGCTCCTGCGAAGAGCCCGGTTTTCCGATCAGCGATTCGTTAAAAATCCCGTGGCACCCGTAAAGCCAGCCATCAGGCCCCCAAATGAAAGAGTTGAGCGTCTGGTAAGTACTTTGAAAGCCCCATCCGTCCAGCAGTGTTTCGGGATTGCCGTCAGGTACGTCATTTCCGTCCCTGTCGGCAATAAACAGCAGGAAAGGTGCCGCCCCAATCCAGACGCCGCCGAATCCGACTTCCAGCCCGCTCACCAGATTCAGGCCCTCGTAAAAGACTTTGCGATGATCCAGATGACCATCACCATCTGTATCTTCGAAAATCAGAATTCGATCTCTGCCGCGATCTCCCTTTGCACGGACCGGATATTCGTACGCTTCCGCCACCCAGACTCGTCCGCGGTCGTCCAGCGCCATCGCGACTGGCTGCATTACTTCAGGCTCGGCAGCTCCCACAATCACTCGAAATCCGTCCGGGACGGACATCGCTGCAGCCGCCTCTTCCGGAGACAATCCCGAATGAGCGTACTGATCTGCGTCCGGAAAGATGACATGAGGCGTGAGCCCCTCCGGACAGGTTTCGTGAAAGCGAAAATGATCGAAATTCAAATGACCCCAATTACCTCGACTCTGGTCAACAAGCCGGATGAAGACTTCCTTTCCCCTTAAAGCTCGCAGGTCCACCACCACCCGGCGCATAGCCTCTGTGTTGCTGCCGGAGGCTCGGAAGAATGCTTCTCCTGTGTCGGCCCGGACAAGCTCAGCACGAGTTTCAAAATTGTGACCACCGCTGATCAGAAAAGACGCAAAAGACTGGGTCACCGGAAATCGGGCTGAAGTGAGAGTACCTGTTGGCGGGTCCTGAACTTCTTCGAATCCACCAATCCAGAATTCCCCCATGTGGTTGCTTTGCATATCACTGCGTCGACGAGCAACACGATTCCCGCGGACTGGCTGCCCCGTAAATGCGTCCCCATCTGCCGTCCAGTCTTCCAGATTTCCCTTTTCGAAATCCAAATTCAGAATTCGACCATCGACAGTCCGAACGGGCAATCCAGGATCGGAAACCGCTAACCGGTCATCGGCACTCCGGAAACGAATATAGTCGAGGCCAAAGTAGAAAGACCGGACAGCCCGTGGATTCGCCCCCACGATTTGTGCCGTGAGCAAATGCGGCCCGGGCTTTAACCTGATTCCAGGGAACACCAGCACTCCGCTGGAGCGAACTTCGGGACTATATAAATCAATCGGTTTCCCCAGCGGTCTGTCGTCAATCGCCAGCTGAACAACCGCATAATCGCTGGCGCATGTCAGCACGACTTCGATGTCCACCTCGCCCGCCTTCTCCGGCAGATTCATTGTCAGTTTGTCGCCAGGTCGGCCGTTTTTCCACCAAAGCTGCGATGTACCGCTCCACGAATCATCCCTGAATATCGTCATCGACTGTGGAAGAGCAAATCCACCAGAGGCCTTGACCTTCAGGGCTTCGCCTTCGAGTGCCCCGGGTACGGTACCACTGTCGGAACTGATGGGAGCCCGCGGGCCGCGAACTGACGTTCCGCCAGCGATGACTGTTGTCGACGAGTCCTGGCCATTCGCTGGCTGCCCTGTCAATGGGCTGAGCTGGCTGAGTGCTGACAACTCTGCCAGAAAAACACAAAGGAGTGCAAAAAGACGCCGAACGTTGAGCATTTTTGAATCCAGCCACCGACAACAAACTGCTGACCGAGCGCATTGTCCCGCTACTCTGTGAACAGATCGAAGATGCTATTCTGCCATTTGTTTCCGAATTTTGCGACGCAGTCGCATCGGGTAACGGTACGGCAGAACTGCTCAGGGACCAGTCTCTGGCAGGCAGACTGCGTTCAGAATTTCTGAATCGCTGCCCGCCGGTCTTCTGAAACCAGCTGATGATCACTCAGAAAATGGCCAGATGCCGCGGTCCTGCAATGCATCCTGCGCGGCCAGGTCCGGCAGCTGATCATCCCTGTGATAGACGATAACGCGATCGTTTGCAGAGTTGACATTCGAGCTGGCGGAGTAGTCATTGGCTGGGCGACGCTTCTCCGAAACCCGATGCAGCGCCGCGAGACGCTCGCCTTCGGTCTGACAATAGACCGTTCGCAGAAGTTGCTCCATTGCCGGCGTCATAACCTGGTCGCGGCGATGCATGACGATCTTCGCTGTTCGAATGCTCTCCTCAAGTACCCTGTCTGCTGTCAATTCTCCAAAATTGATGTTACAGAATGAGGGAACGTATCGGGGCAGCAATCGGCCTCCCGGCAATACCATTGCCATGATGCCAATGGCTGACCCGGTATTGAACATGCTGTCCATTGCCGTTCTGGTATGATCGCCGATGAATGAGCCAACTTTGGTGAGTTCGGATTCAATCATCGCTCCGGCGACTGGTACTCGCACCGATCCATAGTCGTTTTTCAAATCGGACGTACAGGTCATCGCACCCAGATTGACCCACGGGCACAGGTAACTGTGTCCAACAAACCCTTCATGATACTTATTGACAAAACCATGCAGGATGGACTCTTCTATTTCTCCACCAGCCCGACACCATGGACCGATTGTCGTTCCGCTTCGAATCAGGGCTCTGAAGATCTTTGAACCACGCCCAATATGGGCGGGACCCTCAATTCGGGTAAACGACTGCACATGAACATCCCGATCAACGGAAATCGGACCGGTACGACAGTCCAGAACCACATACGGGTCCAGTATTGCCTGAGGTGAGACATAGACATCACAGGGATCGCCCAGTACGACAACATGGGGTGCCTGCGGGATTTCTGAGATCCCTTCATCGACGAAATCGAATATCAGCTGTTGTGCATTTCGGGAGACGATATCCCAGGGATATCTGGCGATTACTCCCGAGGTCTGTTCGGCGTTACGGAGCCCGGCCAGCTGCAGCAGCGCCGTATCGAAGTTTTCATCATCCAGAAGCGCGGATTCATCCGGCTCCAGAAAGATCCATGCCAGCTCTCCGCCAACAAATGCGGCTTTATCTGATCGAAGATCGGTCTGAAGAATTCGGTGTCCCGGCAGCCATCGTCCGTTAACAACCAGAGTCGGTTCCTGCTGCAGCCAGGACAAGTCGTTCACTGACATCTCAGGATGTTCTTCCTGAAATACCGACTGAAGCCAGGGACGAATCTGCACACCGAAACGAGCAGATGGAAACCATCGCTGCAGCCTGCGTCTCAGCGACTCCCGACCGCACAACAGCTCAAATGCGGGCCGAAGCAGCGTCAGAGGATTCAGGCTGGCTGCCTGAGCATCTTCATAAAGGAGGAAACGCATAGCCGGAAATGCTTCACAGGAACAAAAATCGGAACTGCCCTGTTTCAGGGCTGCTGCGTATCGTGACGCACTGACCAGCAGGCTGACACGCTGATCTCAGCAGATTTCGCAGACCGGCCTTTTCTGAGCGTTTCCACACTTTGGAATTCGGCACAATCTGCCGACAACATTCGCGCTTCGGAATTTTGTGCGGATCTGTTATGCTCATCCAAATTGGTTTTCATCGAGCATCCACCTGGTCGAGGTTGAAAATGAAGCGCTCAGGATCTCTTCTCCATCATCGGTTTTCCGGTAACGACTCGATTTTACTGAGCTGTCTTTCACGACAGCAAATTCCTTATTGCCGGGTGTTCGGTCAGGCTCTGATCTGGCTGGCCGTCTGCATGATGCTGTCGGCGACGAAAACATACGCGACAGAAACACCTGTTGTTACTGGTGCTCAGTCCAACAGCCTCCTGGCAGTGCATCCGTCCGGGAATCTCATTGCCTGTGCGAATCGTGACAGTGGAAGCGTGTCCATTGTGGAGTGGCCGGCAATGAAGAAGCGGGCCGAAGTGAAAGTTGGCCTGCACCCGGAATGCGTTGCGTGGATCCCGGGAACCAGCCTGGTTGCCTGCAGTGTGTATGGTGAAGATCGAATCGATGTGATCGATGCTGACAGCCTGAAAATCGTCCATCGGATTGATGTGTTTGACGAACCATACGGTATTGTGGGAAGCAGCGATGGAAAGTATTTGTATGCTACCCTGGAGTATCCGGGAGAAGTGGTTCGAATCAGTACATCGTCGTGGAAGGTTGATGCTGTATGGAAGGCTGGCGCAATGCCGCGGGGGATTGCTGTCAGCCGCGATAATCAGTCTTTATATGTGACGGAATACCTGACGGCACGGCTTCAGCAGATCTCCACTGTCGATGGTCAGATTGTCAAGTCCTTTGAGCCGGCCGCAACCGACAATCTCTGCCGCCAGATCACGCTGTCGCCAGATGGATCAAAAGCCTACATCACTCATATCCGCTCGCGCATCACGGCGGCACATGGCAATGGTTCAATATTTCCCTACGTGACCGTTGTTCCACTGATCGGCGAAAAGGCGGGTGAAAGAACCCGAGTTCCCATGGATTCTCTGCAGGGGGCAAGGGTCACTGCAAACCCGACCGAAGTTGACATTTCTCCCGATGGTTCGCTGCTGTTTGTGATCTTCGGTGGTACAAACGACATGTTCATCTGTCGCATCCTTGATGATTATAAGGAACTGGATTACAGAACCTCGGTGCGACTGGGAAGCAATCCAAGAGCCGTGCGGGTCACGCCGGATGGATCGACCGCACTGGTCTACAATTCCCTTGACTTTGAACTTGTTGCAGTTCGGACAGAGGATGGAAAAGTGACCGGACGATGTCAGGTGACCGATAATCCACTTTCTGATGAGATCCTGCTTGGAAAGAAGCTCTTCTACACTGCCCTGCAGCCGATGTCCTCCAGAAACTGGATTTCGTGCTCCAGCTGCCATCCGGACGGAGATTCTGATGGACGAACATGGCAGAATCCGGAAGGCTTGCGTGCCACGCAGCCGCTGGCCGGTCTGTCGTGGACTCATCCGGTCCACTGGTCCGCAGACCGCGACGAAGTCCAGGACTTTGAGCACACGGTGCGTGGGAAATTAATGCAGGGACAGGGATTGCTGCAAAACCAGCTTCCCGATGCTTTGGGAAGTCCCATCAGCGGACAGAGCCGCATGCTGGATGCCCTGGCCGCATATACGAACTCTCATAAGTTCACCATCAGCCCACATGCAAAGAATGGACTGAGTGAGGCCGCCAAACGGGGCCAGCAGTTGTTCCTGTCTGATCGAACAAAATGTGCGACCTGCCATACAGGCCCATGGTATACCGATTCCCAGCCGCGTGAAGCGACGGAAATTGTTCGGCACGACGTTGGTACCGGCCGCGACGATCCATCAGAACTGATGTCGCCTGCGTACGATACGCCAACGCTTCTTGGGATCTACCGGTCAGCGCCATATCTGCACCACGGCAAAGCTGCAACTCTGCGAGATGTCCTGACCACCGCAAACCAGAGCGACCAGCATGGAGTAACCAGTGGACTCAGCGAGACAGAAATCGATGATCTGGTGGAATTTCTGAAAGCTCTGCCATTCGAAGACCCTGAGCCCGCTGCGTTTGCAGCAGGTTTGAAGCAGGTTCTGAAGTGAGTATCTTCGGGCTTTTGGTTCAAAGGAAATGAAGTGCGTTTGGCAAGGCACCTGATGGTCAATTCCATCTGTGCAAATCTGCGTCATCTGCGGCCCAGTGAATTCTTTGTTTTTGTTTTGATCATCGTCAGTGCTCAGGGGAGAAAATTTCAAACTGACAACGATGCTTCGGCACGGGATTCATAAAGCACGTAGCAGGCTTTACCTTTCGCTTTGGCCTGGTACATCGCGGCGTCTGCGTCTCGCAGCATGTCCTCACCACTCTCGTAACGATGGTGACTGCATACGACGCCGATACTTGCCGTCGACTGAACCTGATGACTACCGAGAAGATAATCTTTGTTCAGAGTATCAAGAAGCTGTGATGCAATTTGGCAGGCGGTTTCGGGGTGATCAAGATTATCGAGAATCACAACGAACTCGTCTCCACCCAGTCGAGCGACATTAGTGCCGGTTTCGAGTGGGCTGATGGATTCCACAGGATCGAGGCCCTGTTTGAGCCGTGACGCGATCTCTCGGAGCAGTTCATCACCCATTTCGTGTCCGAGGCTGTCATTAATGTTCTTAAATCGATCGAAATCGAGAAACATCAGTGCGAATCGATAACCGGGGATCTGTTTCGTTCGCTGCATGAAATGTTTCAGCCGATCGTGAAACAGCGACCGATTGGGGAGCCCTGTCAGGCGGTCAAGGCGAGCTGCTTTCAGGAGCTCGTACTCCACCTGTTTTCGCTCGGTGATATCCCGCACGATTGCAACGAATCCTGGAGTGCTCGTGGATTGTTTCACAAACTGCAGAGACATCTCAACCGGGATGTGTTTACCGTTTCGGTGGCGGTGAAGTGTTTCCACAGTAATCAGCGGAAGAGTACCATCATACAGTGGCTGAATGAGATCCTGAAAACTGTTCATCGTCATGGCTGGAGAAAAGTCCAGCAGTGACATGCTCAGCAGTTCGTCTTCAGTAAATCCCACATGCCGTTTCGCGCCTTCGTTGACATAAATCAGCCGATAGTCCCCGGGTCGAAACATGAAAACACTGTCCAGCGTCTGATCGAGTGTGGTCTTGAACTGCTGCAGTCGTTCAGCGGCCTCCTGCTGCTCTTTCAGATGGTGTTGGGTCAGCGTATGCATCGCGGCGGATCCGATCAGCATACCCTGTATTATTGCGAGGATGCCGATAATCGACAGCCTCGCATTCAGGATCTGTTTTGCCCAAATCGCCGCTGGAAAGTCAACTCCAAGCACACCCTCAACGGATTTGTCGTCATTGAACATGGGTTGCAAAGCGCTGACCCAGGTGCCCCACGCGTCTGAATAAGGCTCAGAAATGAACACCGGCTGTCCGGAGAACGCAGCATTGACCTTCTCGTCCGAATTGAATCCGAAATACGGCTGGCCCGGTGGAGTACGAGCCTCAATGGAATTTGTGAAGAGGCCATCTCCGTCGTAGTCGGTCTCAGAATCCACCAGCAGCAGAGTTGAGCCATCCGCTGTCCTGCGAAGTGTGTAAATGTCTGAAATCAGGTCACTCGCCTTCAGCCATCGATTCTGCGCTTCGATCAGCTTAAGGTAATTTCGATCATCGGCGTGAACTTCGTTGGTCAGTCGGGCATGATCCAGACTTGATAGTTCCGCAGCATACGTCGTAGCAAACGCACGCATATGGCTGATCAGATTGGTTCGTTGTTCAAGATCGGCTTCCCGAACGAACAGATAGCCAGTCATCATGATGCATGCCACCAGCATGGCGCAAATTCGAAATGCATAGCTTCCCGAATGGCATCTGCGAACCAGCCGCCAGTGGGCACCCAGAGCAATAACGATGGCTGTCAAAAGCCCCAGAAAGTCAAGTTGATTGTTGATCAGCAGCCACATATATGCACACCCCTGGATATGAACATTCCTCTGAATTCAGCAGCATGCTGCTACGATGCCTGTCCGTCGCGGGAAGAAACGCGGCACAAACTGCTGCTGATGCCGGGGACTCAGGAAACATCCATTAAGCTTTGTTCAGCTTTGAATAGGGAGAGCCGGGCCTGGAGGGAAAATCCTCGACAGTGCCTTCAGCGAGATCCAGTTGTTCGGGTTCTGCCACCCCCACATTCACTGGCGACGTCTCGCCATTACGCCGACAAATCGAGAGATTTCATGAAATCCCATGCACTGAGAACAACCAACAGATTTTGGTCGATGGACAAAGAAAAAAGTGAATTCTCATGCAAGTCCGGGGTGCTTGCGGGATCGCTGTCCACAACACTTTCCGTCGCCGGTCTGGAACGCATACGTCCATCCTCGCGCGCCGCGACTGGTCAGATCGGATTCACACATTCCGGCGATTCGTTACCCGCTTTATTTACAATCGTCGACACACGAAAACGATGCAGAACTCCCTGCTGAAGCGGAGACATCAGCTCGGTTCGCTGCGATGCACTCGTGGAATCGCTCAGCCAGGCATGATAATTCTCCGGAAGCAGGATCACCGGCATTCTGTCATGCAGCGGCCGCAAATCCTCATTTGCCGAGGTTGTAAGAATTGTGCAGGTCAGCAGCAAACCGTCATCCGCATGGTCAGATGACTCTGACGGGGCGCCTTCATCCTGTTTCCGCAAGGCGGCCTGTGTTTCAGGTGTTTTACGGGAAATCCTTTTCGTCGACGTGCTGGCAGGCTTCCAGATCTCCCACAGCCCCGCAAATGCAAAGGGCTGCTGATCCGTCCGCTCAATGAGCCACGGCTGTTTCTTCCCCTTCCCTGCGGCCTCCCATTCATAAAATCCGTCTGCCGCGATCAGGCAGCGTCGCTTCAGTAGCGCCTGACGAAACGCGGGCTTCTCAGCAACTGTCTCCGACCTCGCATTGATCATGCGACTGGCCACGGACTCGTCCTTAGCCCAAAATGGAACCAATCCCCATCGCATCATCACCGCTTCGCGCTGAGTCGCACGATCAGCGGACGAACGTACACAAACCACCAGCTGAGTTGGAGAAATATTGTATCTGGCCACGACTTCCGGAAAATCGTGGAGCTGAAACAACTCAATCAGCTTCGAAGCGGGTGTCTTCAGTGTAAATCTTCCACACATCAGTTATTTTTCCCTTTAGGCGAGCGGCAGTTGAAAACATACCAATCACAAACGGGAGGGCGAGGCTCCCGCCGAGCCGTGGACCAATGGCGTGGACTTATTGTCGCCTTTCGCTCCGCGAAAGTAGCGTTTTCGCGTGTTTTCGCGGAGCGAAAACCGACTATGGAAATCCGCACGATGCTTAAGTCCACGCCATTGGGGCGAAGCTCCTGGTGAGCCGAGAAAAGCTCGGCAGGAGCCTCGCCCTCCCGCTAAAAACAATTCTACCGCTCGCCTTACAAAGTCACGTTTACGTAAATCGTACCGAACATCTTTTGAAATTCTGCGATTTTCCGCGTAGAACACGTTCACAATGAGCGAATTCAGCATCCGATGTTTTCGGATTCACTGACATCGGATTCAGATAATTTGAAATCACGCAGAGTTTGCCTTTTATGGAGAGGTGCCGGAAATGTCACTGTCTGACGAAGCAGCGAAAAAGAGCTCAGGAAAATCCGTGGCAACTTTTGGAGGCGGCTGTTTTTGGTGTACGGAAGCCGTCTTTCTGAGGTTGAAAGGAATTCTGAAAGTTACATCCGGATACACAGGCGGAATTGTTCCGAACCCGACCTATGAAGAAGTCTGCAAAGGAACAACCGGACATGCAGAAGTCATTCAGGTTGAATACGATCCGAAAGTGATTAGTTTCGAACAGCTGCTGGACGTGTTCTTTCACACACATGATCCCACGACGCTTAACCGCCAGGGAGCAGATACTGGTACGCAGTATCGATCCGCTGTGTTTTACCATGACGAGACTCAGAAAGTGGCCGCTCAAAAGGCCATTGATGAACTCAACCGGTCGGGCGATTTTGATTCGCCAATTGTGACAAAACTCGAAAAACTGACAGTCTTTTATCCGGCAGAAGATTACCATCAGGATTACTTCAAACAGAATCCAGGCAACCCATATTGTCAGGTTGTAGTGGGCCCCAAAGTCAGCAAGTTCCAAAAGCGATTTAAGGCTCTGCTGAAGGATGACGCGGCAAAATAAGTCTGATCCATTCACTGGCAGCTCATTCCGACCTGAAGCGTTCCATTATGGGACGCTCAGGCTCCCGGACAGTCAGGCGACGGGAAGCTCATGCCCAGATGACCTGTACGCGATGTCCAATCGTAAGGTCGAGAGCTGCTGATGACAGTTCAAGTACCAGAGTGTCTGGTCCGACAGAAGTTACTGTCGCACCAGGCATCTCGGTTAGTCGTGGGAAGACACTTGCCCGCCGGGACTTCCCGAACTCGATTTCAGCCAGTCGCAGTCCACTGTCATTCAGCGCAGCCGCCAGACTTCGCAGTCCGGTTCCAGCCACGGCTCGATGCAGCGACGGCCGACTGATGATTTGCGAAGTCACAGTGATGACGGGGCGAGATCCTGTCTCGTTCCCTGTGGATCGCTGAAACACTCTTTCGCTGAAAAACAGGTTGTTCAACGGTACTGTGGTCCCGCGTACTTCTGTAATCACCGGATAGCAGCGAAGTGATTCAGGATCGTGGTCGGTTGCCACGCTAATCAGATCACAACAGGGTTTTTCTCTATTGATCAGATCCCGCGTATGTTGTAGTGCACTGAACGCTTCAGCGACGTCGAAAACGGGAGGTTGGCCTGCGTCTGCGACGAGGTGCCAGGTGCCGATATCTGCTATCAGCCCCGTTAACCGCAGATTTGGCAAACGAAAGATTGCCATCGCCAGACGAAAGGCGTCATACCCTGGTCGGATTCCCGATCTGTGAGCACCAATATCAACTTCGATCGCAACATCCAATTGCTGTGATTGTTGCCGCGCCGCGACAGAAAGCAGTTCCGCATGGTAAAAGTGATCGACCGTCGCGATCAACTGACATCCCCTGTTAAGCTCCGCAATTCGGTCTGCGGAATGCTGAGTTGCAGGAAATTCAGTCAGCAGAATCTCCGAAACCGCTCGCCCTGCAAACCATTCCGCATCCTCCAGAGCAGAGCACATGATAGCCGACTGCCGGAGGGTTTCTGGTGCATAGGCGCCTGTTGTCACCTGTTCCGGAAAAAGCCACGGACGCAACCATCCTTTCGTTAACGGCGAAGGTGGTTCTGAAGCTGTCATGATGGCGAGTGATTCAGAGAATCTGCAACGAGGATGTTTGGACCGCTCATAGCCAGAACCCTGGGTGTGCTTTCTCCGCCGAAACGTGTCCGCTCGCGGATATGGTCCCAGGGTCATTGGCCAGTGGCCTGCGGCTTATACTGTTAACCCGGTCTTCGAATACCCCGGTCTTTGAATCCGGCGGATCACTAAGCCGCTACGCGAAGTGCCAGTTCTTCTGTATTCACTGAAACAATGGAGATTCCGAGACGATCTGCCACAGCAGCCACTTCCTCGGGATTCAGAATGATGGTCAGGCCTGCCTCAATTGCCAGGACGCGGCCACCGGCTTCATGCATGGCCTTAATCGTTTCGACACCAATTGTTGGCACATCAAACCGCATATCCTGATTGGGTTTTGCAACCTTCACCACGGTGAATCCGCCACGGCGACATAGTTCTCCGGCCCTGCGAATGCAGCGGTCCGTGCCTTCAATCGCCTCGACAGCGATAACGGCAGTGTCGTTCACCACGACGGTCTGTCCGATGTCCAGGCGGCCCATCTCCCGAGCCAGCTCCCACCCGAACTTGATATCCTTCCACTGCGCTGTCGTTGGTTTACGACTGGTCAGGAATCCGTGTTTCACAAGCAGCTCCGGGCAGTATCGCAGGGCAGAATCAAAGATTAGTCCGTCTCGTTCAAATTCTCTGATCACTGCCAGCAGGATGGTGTCATCCTTCTTGTTGCTGGCATAGCGGAGCCACATATGAATGGTCCGCCAGTCCGGCATCAGTCGAATCCATCGAAACGGATGGAACAATACGGTCTTTTCAATTTTTCCCGCCATGATAATGCGATCGACCTGTGCTCGCCGAAAGAGACGAATTGCTTTACCCAGCCTTGCAAGCGGAGCGAAACGAAATCGATCACAGGCATCGAACAGTTCATCGGAGGCCATGCCGGCAACCCCAAGGCCGTACACGTAGTGACCGGCGTGCCGGGCAGCTCTTGCAAACTGAATTGGAAACTCTCCAGCGCCGGCAAGCAGCCCCAGCCGCATCGGCTGAAGCGTTTGCGCCGCGCCCGGCGAAAATGCCGATGCAAGAAACTGACCTCCCTGCGCAGATCGAATTGCGCGGGCTGTTTGGAAGGGAAGTGACACAGGACAGAGTTCATTATCCAATGGTTTGCTCATCTGTTTTCAGAACACCCGGCTGCCATTTTCAGGCAGCTTTCAGATTCGACGTATTCGCGGAGACAGGCATCTGTGCAATGGTTTCACGAAGTTCCTGCAGGTCCTTCTCCATCTGCTTTACCGTGGAACGCAGCTCAGGCAGTCGACGCAATGCCATCAGCTGTTTGGTTGTCTCGGCTGCTGGTGCTGCAGGCGCACCCAGGTAAGCCTGACCTCCCGCCATGTCCCGGTGAACTCCAGCCTTCGCTCCAATGATGGCGCCGTGGCCCAGATGTACATGATCGGCAATCCCGGCCTGGCCGGCACATACAACATAGTCGCCGGTTGTTACTGAGCCGGCCAGTCCAACCTGGGAAATCAGAAGATTATGTTTTCCGATCTGGCAGTTATGCCCGATCATGACCTGATTGTCGATTCGTGTACCGGTTCCAATCACGGTTTCACCAAGCTTCGCCCGGTCAATCGTCGTACCCGCACCGATTTCAACATCGTCACAAACCCGGACAGTTCCGTAATGTGGAAGTCGTTCATGACCACCATTGACAAGTCGATATCCGAAACCATCGGCCCCAATCACGCAGGCCGCATGAATCGTTACCTGATTGCCGATGATGACATCGTGATAAAGCACTGAGTTTGCATAGATGGTTACATGGTCGCCGATTCGACACCCATCCCCGATCACAACTCCGGAATGAATTTCGCAATTGTGGCCGATATGGACATCCCGACCGATCACCGCCAGCGGATGGATGTTGGTATTGCCAAGAATCTGGGCCGAGGGATCGACCACTGCCTGGCCGGAAACGCCAATTCGAGCCCTTGATCGAGGCGGATTCAGCAGTGCTGCGACCAGAAGGATGGCGGATTCCGGCTCGTCGGCAAGCAGGAACGTCTTGCCGGGAAATGCGGACAGTTCATGGCGTGCAGCCGCCGGCACGATAATTACCCGAGCCTCAGAATTGCGGATCCGGGCTAGATTACGCAGATCGCCAACGAATGCCAGCTGTTGTGGAGTTGCGCGTTCAATGACGTCCACGCCGTCCACTGAACAGCTTCCGTCACCCAGGAGTTCAACGGATAGAATTTCTCGCAACTCTAAGGCGGTCAACGGTTTGCGAAGTGACGGTGTCGACATTTTGGCCTCCCTGCCAAACTTTGGTCCCTGACGGTTCTGACCGACCATGTTCCGGTATCGCGTGTTGTAGGTAAAATTCGACGATTCTGACAAGGGAGGCTGTCCTCTTCTCTTCTGATCGGAAGAGTTCCGGTTTCGAAACGATGGCTCTTTGCGGCACCTTTTGCCGAACGTCGAACTCATTGTTTCCCGTATTTTTCAGAGAACGCAAAGCATCGACAGATTCTCTTCCGTTGTTTTCGGGTCTCGGCAATACTCTGTCGTGGCAGCGATCCAGCGCAGACAGCGTCGTTCCTGATCTGGTTTGATGGCCTGACCACTCTGTGTCCGGGAAGCTGCCGAGTAATTCATTTTGTCGATTAGTCGATTAACTGTTCTGGAGGAACGATGATGAAGCACGTGTCCGTGTGTTTCGCATCGGCGATCTGCGCCGCAGTGATTATTTCCGGGCTGGAGCTCAGGATATCACTTTGGGCATCCGCTGCAGCTCAAACCGCGGCCCCACGTCAGGCTCAGAGACCCTCGCGTTTTCCTGTCGGAAACATTTCGCAGGAGCGTGTAATTGAAGGTCCGCAATTTCCGATCGCGGAACCTCGCATTTACAATGCTGAAGGAATGACGCCGGATGAAGCCGCTTCTGTCTACGTTTATGAGTCGAACGATCGAAGCGTCGCGAATATTGCCACTCGAATTGGCGCTGCAAAGGTGATGTTTCTTGAGAATCCCACTGAAGACGCCGGTTCCGGCTTTGTGCTGGATCAGAAAGGCCATGTGCTGACAAATTTTCATGTGGTGGAAGGAGCTCAGCGGATTCAGGTTACGCTTTTCAATGGCGAATCCTATGAAGCAGAACCGGTGGGTGTGGATCCGATCAACGATATGGCAGTCATCAAAGTAGCGGCTCCGGCGGATGTACTTTATCCCATCCGATTCGGTGACTCCTCAACACTGAAAGTTGGTATGAAGGTCTTTGCTATTGGAAATCCGTTTGGCCTTGAACGAACGATGACCACCGGCATCATCTCCAGTCTGAATCGAACCCTGCCTGTGACCCGTGCCCGATCCATCAAATCGGTGATTCAGATCGACGCGGCCATCAATCCGGGGAACTCGGGCGGACCTCTGCTGAATTCTCATGGCGAACTGATCGGTATGAACACGGCGATCGCGAGCAAGACTGGTCAGAATTCCGGCATTGGATTCGCTATTCCCGTGAATCTGATTCGACGAGTTGTTCCTGAACTGATTGAACACGGTCGCGTGTTGCGACCCGACAGCGGAATTCTTGAGGTACTGCGGACCGAAGAAGGCCTGCGCATTCTCAGACTTGACCCGGAGGGTGCTGCAACCAAAGCAGGCCTGCAGGGACCACAGATTCGCAGGACCAAACGCGGATTCGTTGTCTTTGAAACAGAAGACCGCGCCGCTGCCGATCTGATCGTTGGAGTGGATGGAAAGAAGACTCTGCAGGTTGATGAATTCCTGTCGGAAGTTGAAAGCCACCGTCCCGGTGATCAGATTCATATTGATGTCATCCGCGGTGGCCAGCCTGTGTCAGTTCCCATCACACTGAAATAGCCTTGTTGAGGATCTGCAGGTGTGCATTGTCAGAGCCGAAATTCGGCCAGCTGAGGGGGCTCATCGTACCACCCATCTTTGTGACCGGAAAAGGTTCGACCTTTTGAGATGTTCGTGAAGAGGGCCAGCAGGAGCAGTTGTGTTTTCGGCCCAACGGGCCAGCCGTTTCCATAGCCTGGTCCATCGGACCAGGACCGGGAAACCACTTTTCCGCAGAGGAGGTGAAGGGAAGACGTCTCGTGGTCCTCTTCATTTCCTTTGCGATTCATTTTTCTGCCCTGAAATTTTTCTGCCAAAACCTTGTCATCCTCGGATCAGTCATACCGAAGTCGGGCTGCCCTCGAATTGTCACTTGGTGTGCTGGCACATATCGTCTGGCGGCGAATCGGGCGGAGAATGTTCGGTGTGCGGGGGAGAGCAGACCCGCGTTGGCAGAAAAATTTTGTGGGCAGAAAAATGGGGGGAACGAAAGAACGCAGGACAGGAATCCGATTCCGGCCCAACTTCGCGTCGACCCCTGGCGATGTTGTGAAACCAGTTCCCGGTTGAATCGCACTGTTTCCACTCAAAAAATGCTTCACAGCTTCACAGCGTTGGGCCTGAATCGCATGGGCCTGAATCGCATTCCGTCGGACCCGGGGCCTGATCTGCCGTTCATTTTTTTTCGTACAAAAGATGTGTGGTACGACGTGCTGAGGGGGGGCTTACTCACAGCGCCGCAAAACCAGCACCGTGTCGCCTAAATCATCGTTCAATAAAAGCGGCTGCTGAATGTCATAGCAAAAATCAAAGACCCCCAGAATTTGAAATTCGGGCACACGCCGCAGAAGTGTCTTCAATTGGTCAGCCCGATAAATTCTCAGCTGATGATCCGTGGACGCTCGCAGAATTCTGTCCGGCGTTGACACTTTCAGACTGAAGCGAACAACTTCAATTCGTCGATTCCGCGAAAACTCCAGCACTCGCACAGTTGTGGTGACGCGAGTTTTTCCCTTCACGATCGTCCATCGCTCGCAATCAAATTCCTCAGCGTCTGGCGGCAACAGATGCAGGCCCAGCAAATACAGTCCGCCAGGCCGCAGTGCGGATGCCACCTGCCTGAGATGCGCCGTCGCACTTTGTTCGTTCAGGAGATGACGAAAGGAATTTACGAAACAATGAGCGAGGTCAAACTTCTCGTTGAAGTCAAACTGGCACATGTCGGCAACAAGAGTGCGAGCGCTGATGCGATGCCGTCGCAATTCTGATTCAGTGAATCGAACACATTCCGGGTTCAGGTCAAAAGCCGTGACTTCATAACCGCGTCGCGCGAGCTCAATCACCTGTCGCCCGCCTCCACAGGCCGGCTCGAGGATCTTCCGCACGGGAAAAGAACAGTATTTCAGTGCTGCCGCGTTAACGAATTCCGCTTCAGGAACCGTTTCGTCAGAGAACGCAATGTTCCAGTAACGAGGATGGTCATAGCAGGCAGCGAGTTTTGTCATGAGGGACAGCCGCACTCACCTTCAGATTGCAGTCCCGCGTTCAGGCGGCTGTCTTCGCACTTACAGAGCTCTACCGCTTTTTCTTATCGTCATCGCCGAAATCGCCTTCGAATTCATCAAATTCATCTTCAAGGGCGTCCTCGTCAAACATCTGCTCGCCCTGTTCGGCTTCGTCCTCTTCAGCAAATTCTTCCGCGTCTTCACTGTCGCCTGGTTCATCATCTTCCAGTTCATCGTCTTCGTATTCAGCGTCCTTAATCTCACGACTCGGCGCTGAACTGGCGGCAGCTGGCAAAAATCCCTGCGCCGGGTAAAAGATCTGCACAAGAACCGGGAGAACTGCGAGAAACGCCCCGCCGAGCACAGCGAGACCCCAGAAGAGCCACATCAGTCCCGCAAAGACACCATTTCCATGATTCACTGCGGCCATGACAAGCACATACAACAGCAGTGCTGCGGGAATCGCAGCAACCAACGACACACTCAGTACCTGCTTCTTTGTCATCGCCCGTCTCTCGTGGTATGCCTGTGATATGTCGATTCCGATGTTCCTGGCACAACAGCCACGCGTGTATTGCAAACTTCGCAGGAATCGGATTTTCGAATTATCGACATACTAAGCCGATCTGATCAGCTCAGGCAACGCTCATGCTGAGACTTTAGCGTTTTTGACGTCGAGTATTGATTTTCGCGAATCTTCCGGTTTTACGGATACTTCGGAAACGGCAACTTCGGAAACGGCACACGGAGCAGACGGTGAAAGAATGCTTACGGCAGAACAACTCAGATAATGAATGACCGTTGCAGGCCACTGGCAGAGCGTCGAAGAAAATGCAGAGCGTCGAAAAAATGCGGCGACGGCCATCCGTGGCCTGTGCCGCTGCCGACGATCCCTGTCGGCCCTCACAGGCCCGTTGTGCCCGCGAGAGGGGGGACCTTATCGACATCCTGAGTTCCTGTCAAAACCAACTGGGCAAACTTTTTCAGCGGATTCACAGTATGATTTTTCGGAATCAGAACTGATGTTGCGTTTCGGCAGCTTTTGCTGGTATCGTAAATCATCTGAAATTCCGCGTTCGTTTAACGCCTTTGTCTGCAGAGGTGGCACGACTTGCAATCGAAGGAACTTTCGCAAATCGTCGAACGTGGGCAGGATGCCAAAACGTTATGAATCATGACCAGAAGACAACAGCCGCGCAGACGCACCACCCACGAAACGGAAATCAGCGTTTCTGTCGTTTGGCACTGCTGGTCGCTCTTCCTGTCTTCCTGTCATCCGGGTGCATGAATCCCCAATTCACTCGGTTTCCTCAGATCATGACGTTTTCTCCTCAGGCGGAGAACACCGCCTATCAGAGACAGGATCCATTCCCTGATCCTCAAATCGGTCCGTCGACAGAGAGCACACCCCGCGGATACGATCGCCCTCGCAGTGAAGCGCGCCAAGCTGCTGAGCAGCGACTGTTGCAGGGGCTGCCCGTCGGCCCCGAAATGGTTCCGCCGGGTCCTCCCAGAAGCGGACTCCGCCGACCCGCAGCGGTCTACTAAACGTGCTGATTTCCCCGCTCCTGTGATTCATCGCAGTTTCTGCGATCCCCGGCAATTCCTGCCTGGTCAGCTCGGCAAGCATGCAGCACTCATTCGTTTCACCGAATCGCCGGGTCATGGCGTAATGAGCCGGATAATGCTACATTCCAGGTTGCGGATTGATTATTCGGAGTTTTTCAGGAACCGGCGAATTATGGCGACACGGCCAGCGATCCTTCCAGTGTGTGTCTTACTGCTTTCGGCGATGGGGCTGCCTCAGATTGTGTGTCGGGCATCAGAACCTGTTCGAGCACAATCCACACCGATGCAGCCGAATATTGTCATGCTGATTTCTGACGATCAGGCGTGGACCGATTACGGGTTCATGCAGCATCCAGCCATCAAAACGCCTCACCTGGATCGCCTCGCGGAGCGCAGTGCTGTATTCCGGCGAGGTTATGTGCCGACTGCCCTTTGCCGTCCATCACTGATGACCATGATCAGCGGGATGTATCCGCATCAGCATGGAATCACGGGAAACGATCCTGCTGTTTCTCCGGCATCAGATTCAAAGGATAACAGCGCCCGACAATACGATCAGCTGCGCGAACAGCTGATCTCCAAAGTCGATCAGGTACAGACTTTGCCAAAAATCCTTGGTGCCGCAGGTTATGTGAGTCACCAGAGCGGCAAATGGTGGGAAGGAAATTTTCGCCGGGGCGGTTTCACTGAGGGAATGACCCGAGGATTTCCGGAACCTGGCGGTCGGCATGGAGATGACGGACTGGAAATTGGCCGGCGAGGACTGGAGCCTGTGTTCGAGTTTGTTCGGAAATCGGCCTCCGGCAACAAGCCATTCATGCTGTGGTACGCGCCGTTTTTGCCCCACACACCACATAATCCCCCCGAACGGATTCTGGAAAAATATATTTCCGGCGATCGCCCGCTGGAGTTGTCAAAGTACTTCGCAATGTGCGAGTGGTTTGATGAAACCTGCGGTCAGCTTCTGACCTTTCTTGATGAACAGAAGCTGACGGATAACACGATTATCGTGTTTGTCTGCGATAACGGGTGGATTCAGCTAACACCCGATAACAAGCCATCTGCTGAATGGAAACAGCCTTTTGCTCCCCGTTCAAAGCAATCACCCTATGAAGGCGGAACGCGTACTCCGATTATGTTCTCATGGCCCGGTCATATTGTGCCGGGAGTGCGTGACGAACTCGCCAGTTCAATCGACATTGTTCCCACCGTTCTGAGTGCAGTGTCAGCGGAAGTCCCTTCCGGTCTGCCGGGTGTCAGTCTGATGCCCGTACTTCGAAAAACGGGGGAGATTGGCCGTAAAGAACTCTACGGGGAGAGCTTTTCGCACGATGTTGCCGATATCAGTCAGCCTTCCGCATCACTGATGTATCGCTGGCTGATTGATGACCACTGGAAGCTTCTGGTCTGTTACGACGCACCGAAAGACCGATACTCTGATGCTCATGTCGTCTATGAACGCAATCCTCAGCTGTTCGACCTCCGGGAAGACCCTGCTGAAAGGAATAATCTCGCCGGGCAGCATCCCGACAGAGTTCGGCAGATGGCTCTGCGCCTTCAGGAAATCTGGCAGGTCGATGTACCGGTCATCGGTATGTCCGCGCCCTGAACCTTCTACTCGTCGGCGGTATGGGAGCATCACATTGTGTTTCGTTTCAACCTCCGTGAACCTCTTTCGACTGTTGTGTGGTTCATCCGGTGGAATCTGATCTGCTGGCCGCTTGGTCTCATCACAGGTTCACTATGTTCGCTATTCCTCTGGCTGCTGGATGAAGTGACGAAGATCCGGCTGAGCACACCTGGGATCATCTGGGGACTGCCTGTGGCCGGAGTTCTGATTGGCCTGACGTATTCTCGTTTTGGAAAGTCAGTCGATGCCGGCAACAATCTGGTTCTTGATGAAATTCATGAACCGGCGGGCGGCGTTCCGCTCAGAATGATCCCACTGGTTCTGCTGGGAACTATTATCACTCATCTGTTTGGTGGATCCGCGGGTCGTGAAGGCACGGCCGTGCAGATGGGAGGAAGTGCGGCCAGCGCACTCAGCCGGATCATTCCAGGAATTCAACCTGGCGACGTGCGAATCCTTTTAATGGCAGGAGTCGCGGCTGGTTTTGGCGGTATCTTTGGCACGCCGGTAGCGGGCACCGTTTTCGCAATGGAGGTCCTGGCGATCGGCCGTATTCACTATTCCGCTGTCCTTCCCTGCCTGATGGCAAGTGTCATCAGTGACCAGTGCTGCGTTTTTTGGGGAACTGCACATACGCACTATCAGATTGAAAGTCTCATTGCATCGGAAACGGCTGCGAATTCTGGATTTCACCTTGCACCAGTGACACTTCATCTGGTCGCGGCCACTACGGTGGCTGGAGTGGCATTTGGACTGACTGGCCGTCTGTTTTCACAACTGGCACATGCCTGTCAGGCTGGTTTTCGGCGGGCTTTTGTTCGGCCATGGATGCGACCACTCGTGGGTGGCATGGCGGTGATACTGCTGGCGACTGGCTTTGAAATGCGCGAATATCTCGGCCTCGGCGTCAATTCCCCGAACCCTGACGACGTGACGATTGTCAGCAGTTTCCATCCTGGCGGTGCCGATGCCTTCAGCTGGCTCTGGAAAAGTGTTTTCACCGTTCTGACAGTCGGCAGTGGATTCAAGGGTGGCGAAGTCACTCCCTTGTTTTTTATTGGAGCAGCACTTGGAAACACATTGGCGTCTGTTTTTCAGACTCCGGTAGATTTTCTGGCGGCGATGGGATTTGTTGCTGTTTTTGCAGGAGCCACAAATACTCCCCTGGCGTGTACTCTGATGGCCGTCGAATTATTTGGTGGGGAGTGCACACTCTATTTTGCGATTGCCTGCTTTGTATCATTTGTCTTCAGCGGACATACGGGGATATACCTTTCTCAGCAGATCGGTACTGCCAAAACTCCGCAGTCTTCAACATTCGAGGGTGTTCGTCTGGGTTCGCTTCGGGAACAGAAACCACACGTCAGGGAAGACCATTAGGACCTGGAAAACAATAAGTTACCGCCATAGTCGCCTTTCGCTCCGCGAAAGAGCACTCTTTTGCGGAGCAAAAGGCGACACTTATTGTCTGACAGCGCCTTAACGTCCCTTTTCGGGCACTGTGGAAGGACCGCGTGGCGTGGCAGCCGTTTGGCCACTACATTACGGATGAGATACGCTGCGGGTTCCGCTGACGTTTCAGAAAACGAACAGAAATTCAGATCGTGTTTTCCATGTCGGCTGAAAAAGAATATGAGAATGCAGGAATTGCACCTGTCAAAGAAGAACATGGACTCTCGACAGCAGCGCCTGCTGCGGGACGGAAGCCCGGCGGCATTCGCGAGCTTCTGCATGTTGCCTTTCCACTCGTCCTGAGTTCCGGCTCGCTTTCGCTGATGAGCGCCGCGGACCGCATGATTCTTGCCGGATATTCGGCTGATGGCCTCGCCGCCGTCACGCCCGCTTCCATGCTCCACTGGACTGTCGTCTGCATTCCTCTCGGCACAATTCTATACGCAAACACGTTTATCTCGCAGTTTGATGGTGCCGGAAAACGGGACATGATGCTGGCAACCTGGTGGCAGTCGGTCTGGCTGGCTGTGATCAGCGGAGTGCTGCTGATCGGGTGCATTCCCTTTAGCGGCCAGATCTTTCGACTGGCGGGACAGCCGGAAGCGATTGTGATTCAGGAATCCATCTACTTCAACACGCTTTGCGCAGGTTCCATACTGCTGCTGCTCTCCACGGCGCTCAGCTGCTGGTTCAGCGGTCGACAGAAAACAGCTGTCATCATGTATGTGAATATGCTGGGGGTCCTGGTCAACTGTGGACTTGACTACCTGTTCGTATTTGGGATCGGCCCATTTCCCGAAATGGGCATTCGAGGAGCCGCGCTGGCTACTTTATTGGCTCGCGCCGGCGATATTTCAATTTTTCTGTTCCTGATGATTCGATCTGTGCGTCATGAAAAGCTCGTGCTGATGGAGCACTGGAAACCTCGTCGCGATCTGATGCTGCAGTATCTTCACTACGGTGTGCCCAGCGGCCTGCACTACTTTGTTGATAATTCCGGATTCACAACGTTCCTGCTGATTGTCGGCAGTCTGGGAAGAGATGCTCTCGCCGCAACAAATCTCGCGTTCAGTGTAAATGGTCTCATCTTCGTGCCGCTGCTTGGATTCGGAACCGCCATTCAGACGCTTGTTGGCCACCACCTGGGAGCCGGCCTGACATCAGCGGCCAGTCGCACCACATGGAATGCGGTTTTCCTGGGAGTTTTCTGGACCGGAGTTGCCGCGTTTTTGCTCATCGCAGTTCCGGAAGTGGCTCTTCGTCCGTTCTCTTGGTTCGCATCGGGAAAAGCGGATGCAGCCGCCTCGCTTCAAACCCTGACACCCACGGTGATTACTCTTTTGAAGTTTGTGGCAATCTACTCGATCTTCGATGCACTCGCCGTGGTATTTTCATCCGCACTTCGAGGGGCCGGCGATACCGTCTTTCCGATGCTGCTCACCATGTGTTCCAGCTGGTTCGTAATGGTCGTTCCGGCCGCAATCATCGTCTGGTCGGCATCTCCCTCGCTGACCAAACTCTGGCTCACCTGTTCGATCCATATTTCACTCACCGGAGGTTTTATGTGCCTCAGATTCCTTTCCGGACGATGGAAAAGAATCCGACTTGTCAGCGAATGTTCTGTTTAGCGAACCCCTGTTAGGCGACCGGCAGTTGAAAACATACCAATCATCGCGACAACTGGGAGGGCGAAGCTCCTGCTGAGCCGAAACTGGGCGGGCGAAGCTCCTGCTAAGCCGCAACCGGGAGGGCGAAGCTCCTGCTGAGCCGACTAAAACTGGAACAACCTCTGAATCTAACTCGAAAACACATTGTGTTTTAAAGGGTACCCGGTCAGTGAACTCTCCACTCGTTCTTTCTCTGATAGCTGTTTTCGCTGTGCTGGCAGTCGGCACAATAATTCGCCTTGTGGCAGTGCGCAAGGCCCCGCCGGAAGTCGCTCAATCCAGAATCAGCAGCGTCCGAACCTGGTGGATCCTGACAATACTGATTTCCATTGCTGCAATCGGCGGACGGCCGCTCACCTCTGTCCTGATACTGATCGCGGCAGTCATCGGTCAGCACGAATACCTGAAACTGGTGGGATATTCCCGGATTGGCAGGACAACAGCGTTCGCAGTTTGGCTGCTGACTGGTGTTTACGGAATCCTGTTGCTTCTGGAACACGATGAGTGGCTGAGAACCACCGCACCCATTGTTTTTCTTCTGGTCATCGGCGGACTACGCCCTCTGCTCGGACGAACCGAAGACTATATTCGCAGTACTTCCGCAACATTCTGGGGGCTGATGCTGTTCGTCTACAGTTTGTCTCATTGTGTATTTCTCTTCCAGCTGCCCGAGGCCAGTCAGCCAGTGGCCGGACCCGCTGGCTGGTTCTTGTTTCTGATAATCCTGACAGAAACCAACGACATTATGCAGGCCCTTGTCGGACGCAGAATCGGCCGAATAAGAATCACGCCGCGAGTGTCCCCTAATAAATCCCTGGAAGGACTGCTCGGCGGGCTGCTTTGCACTGTGATGCTGGCGATCATCCTCGCCCCTCGTCTCACCACTCTCACGACATCGCGTTCACTGGTGTCCGGGATATCCTGGTCTGTTGTCGCAGGAATTCTGATCTCCATCACCGGCTTTCTCGGAGATATCAGTATGTCGGCAATTAAGCGAGATGCCGGAGTCAAGGATGGCAGTCGCCTGTTACCAGGCCATGGCGGGATGATTGATCGTATCGACAGTCTGATTTATACAAGTCCGGTGTTCTGGTATTTTACTCTTCTGATGAATCCGTCTCGCTGATGGACAAAACCTATGAATGATGAAATCAGCAGAGCACAGCTGCCCGTCACGACGACTGATTTTTCAGGGGAGTCGGATCATCCGACGAAATCAAATGATATTTCAGGAACGGGCGAGTCCCCTGACAACGTGTGGCGACATCGGATCGTTACTGTTCCAAACATCCTCTGCACAATCCGACTGACGGGAGCCATCGGGCTGATCTTCATCGCTCTGGCCGGTTGGTCCACACTGTTCACCGGCATGTTTGTGGCGCTTAGCCTCAGCGACTGGATCGATGGCAGGCTGGCGCGATGGCTCAATCAGAGATCCGATTTCGGCGCTCGTCTCGACAGTGTGGCAGATGCCACTCTTTATGCCGCCCTGACGTTTGGAATCACATGGATGCGCTGGGACGTGATTCAATCGGAACTTCTCTGGGCAGGCGCTGCTCTGACCAGCTATTTTCTCACCACATTCGCCGGGCTGTTCAAATATGGAAAAATCCCCAGTTACCACACTCTTGGCGCCAAGACCTCAAACTGGCTGATGCTTGCCGGTGCGGTTTGCCTGCTGATGGATATCAGCATCTGGCCGTTTCGTCTGGCAATGCTTGGCGTAACGCTCACCAACCTGGAAGCCACAGCCATCACCTGGTATCTTCCTGAATGGCGGGCCGACGTCCTCAGCATTGTTCATGCGAGGTCACTCCGGAATAAACGCTAGCGCTCCATCAGGATAAAGCGTTCGTGTTGGAGGTAGTGGATCCTGCCAAAGATCCCCTGGCCGCAGGATGATGTAGTGGATCTTGCTAAAGATCCCCGTGGCTGCAGGACGAGGTAGTGGATCTTGCTAAAGATCCCCTGGCTGCAGGACCTTTAGCAAGGTCCACTACCCGAAATTCAAAGCCTGACAGAGCACCAGGCCGTAGCGGCCATTCCTATTCCGTGTTGCCCAGCAGTGTGCCGAGCCATCGAGTGTCTTCAAATCCTTCCAGAGCAACTCGCACGGCCATTGTCAGAGGCACCGACAACAACATTCCAACCGGTCCCAGTGCCCAGCCCCAGAACACCATCGAACAGAACACCACAAGCGCTGAAAGCCCCATTCCACGCCCCATCACTCGCGGTTCAATGATGTTTCCAATCACAAGATTGACCACAACATAACCAATGGCACACGCCATGCATGGAAGCAGCCCCAAATCGAGCCAGGCCACCATCAGAGCAGGAACCGCAGCGATAATGGATCCGACGTTGGGAATGTAATTCAGTAAAAAGGCAATCATTCCCCACAACCCTGCATACGGGACACCAAACAGCCACAGCCAGATGGCAATCAAAACTCCGGTCATCAAACTGATGGCCGTTTTGATGACCAGATAACTGCGGACGCTGTTAACGATCTGCTGGTACCTCTGTTGGGTGTCTGGCTTCTGGCCGAATGCTGTCTGCAGCTTCTGCGGAAATGTACTGGCTTCCAGCAGGATAAAGACCACCGTCAGGAGGATCAGCATTGTGTTGGAAAGAATCTGACTGACACTGAGTGCGAGAGTTGCCGCCATTGAGATCATCCGGCCCGGATCAAACTGGGACATGATCAGAGCACGCCAGCTTCTGCGTGAACGAGGAGGTTCGACGATTTTTCGAGGCTGCAGCCATCCGGCACCGTCGGTTGCTTCGGCTGTAAATGATTCATCAATCCGTTCAGCAATATTTGCTGTCGTCGTTTCCTGTTTCATATTGGCAGCTTGGGCGGAATCTGAGTCCGATTCACTTTCCGCTGAAACGTCGGACGGAACGTCGGCTGAAACTACTGCCGGAACGTCCGTTACAGGAACGGTCGTCGACTCAGCTGGCTTTGTGACCTGCGGAACTCCTGCGCTTTCGTCCGGCTCTTTCGTGTCTTTCTCGGGAGTTTCAGCCGGAGTTTCAGGAATGAGTCGTTCGATAATCTGCTGAAGGGGTCGAGTGCGTTCACGCAGTTTGTCAGCATAATCCTGCTGGCGCGACGTGAAGTCGGCCAGCGATGTCATCACGATCCAGAAGACAACCAGAGTTGTCACGATCAGTCCGCAGATCACGATTCCCAGGGCCAGCCATGAGGCAATCTTTTTCTGCACCAGCCATGCGTAGACAGGCACGCCAACGACGGCAATAAAAATTGACAGCAGCAGGAGCTGTAAAATTTCCTGCGCCATTCGGAGACCAGCGGTAACGATGACGAATGCCGCCATCATATACAGGTAGGAAATTCCTCGCTGAGCTGCCGGAGTTCCCATGGAAACCTGGGTATGGGTGAGCATCAGAGCAGATGCGCCCGCATCTGCCGTCGCGGCCTGTGCCGCGGAATTCTGGGAATTTGAGCTGACAGAATCAGCCGGTTTGGCGGGCATGGGTGCAGGAGAATTCATAGGATTGGCAGGCCATTTCCAAAACCAGGAGTCATCGCGAAGGGTGTTCGGACGTAAATTACCGCATGGAAGAGTAAACGAAATGTGCAGAATGGTTCAAATCAGCAGAATTTTCCGACCAATTCCCTGGGCAGCAACTCTGGCAATGAATCCGGCAACCCGCTACACTTCGTGGATGTGAAGAACAAAACGGACTTCAACTGCGAACCTCAGTTCGCCGAAAAGAGTCGTGTTCTGCAATGGGTTACAGAAAAAGTCTGGTGGGACAAATGTTCCCTTCAGGAATTTCTGTCATTTAAACAATCACGGGGCGTAGCTCAGCTTGGCTAGAGCGCCTGCTTTGGGAGCAGGAGGCCGCACGTTCAAATCGTGTCGCCCCGACTTATTGTCAAAAAAAAAACTGAACGCCGCAAAGTTGTTTAACAGTAACAGCTTGCGGCGTTTCTTTATGGGCTGATCCCGTGGGCAAAATCATGGGCTAACTGGTGGGCGAATTTTCCGCCTCAATTTGACCACCATTCGCACCCCCAAATCAGTCATTGTGACGCCTGCTGATCTCAGCCCATTCGTTTTCACTGATCTCCGGCGTCCAACTTCTCTGGCTGACACCCGCTTACTGATCCTACGAGACAACACATAGATTCGGCACCATCAGCAATGGTGGTTCTATTTGACATTTCGTGCTCCCTGGATTGTTGTGAATAATTCCAAAGAGCAAGCGGGTGTCATTTACCAGAATCAGCATCGGCCTCATAAACGGGTTCGCATTCTGCGAACTTTGCTCTTGTTTGTTCGTATTTTGCGAACTAACATGCCATTGGGGGTCGATATGAGAGGCAGAACACATGCGGATCATCTCAAAAGCGAGGCTTCGACAGTTCTGGGAGGCACCCGGCTGCGAGGATGCTGAAGGTCCTTTGCGAGCGTGGTATAGCCACGTCAGCCACCGAAGCGTGGCGTGGCACTCATGGGCGGAAGTGAAAGCAGAGATTGGATCAGCGAGCCTTGTCGGCAATTGCGTGGTTTTCAACATCGGCGGCAACAAGTATCGGCTTATCACTCGCATCCTGTATCCGAGTCAAAAGATATTCATCCTGAAGTGCATGACGCACACAGAATATGATGAAGACAAATGGAAGTCGGACTGTGGTTGCTACGAATCTCCGCCTGCGAATACTGGCAGCAAGCTCAGGGCGATTCCAGTGAAGCGAACGAAGAAAGGAACCTGACAATGGCGACCAGGAGTGAATTCCGTCTGAAAGGGAAGAGTCGAGACTCCTACATGGAGCTTGTGCTTGATTTTCCCCTGGCGTCGATCAGGTCAGACGAGCACCTTGCCGAAGCACAGCGGGTTATGGACGGCCTGCTCGCCCGTGGCACGCCTGACGAAGGCGAAGAGACCTACCTCAATGCCCTGAGCGACCTTGTGGGTTCTTACGAAGATGAGCATCATGCCATTGAACCAGCGTCCGACGAAGACATGCTTCGTCATCTGATGGAAGCCAGGGGGGTGTCTCAGATGCAATTGAGTCATGACACTGGGTTGCCGAAGTCCACGATTTCCGAAGTGCTTGCCGGAAAGAAGACATTCAGTCGGCAGATGATCCGCAAGCTGGCCGACTACTTTCATGTTGATGTCGGCGTGCTGGCGGCGAACATCTGACACTGCGGATGCAACTTGATTCCACAGATTGCACTGTATTTGTCACTCAGATTACAGGAAGAAGTTGAAGAGAGCGACTGTTGCGTCGCGAATCCAGGGCCGGTGTGACTTATCGACTTGCCGCATCCTTTGACCATGCTTCGTCACCTGGCCGCGAGATCTCATCGTACCACACATCTTTTGTGTGATAAAAAAAGAGCGGCAGATTAGGCCCCGGGTCCGACGGCATGCGATTCCGGCCCAACGGGCCGAAAACACACCTACTCCTGCTCACCCTTTTCACGCACATCGTAAAAGGTCGAACCTTTTCCGGTCACAAAGATGTGTGGTACGATGAGCCGCGAGATGAGGGACGATCGACGGCGACACGTCCCTGATCAGAATCAACTTAATGCCTGCATAGAGAAAGGACAAGGAGCAATTTGTTTGGCGGATCCGGGAGAGCAGGATTGGAGCGGAGATTTGTACCCGTTCTTGGCGAACCGAGTTCAAAACGTCAACCGCCCGGTTTTTTTGAACACCTGCGACGTCTGGACCTGGAACCAGATGGCGATGAATCTTTTGACCCAATTGAAGTGCTGGCAGTCAGCGAACGCCGTCTGGCCACTGATAATCTTGAGATCTTCCCCAAAGTCGAACGATCCCATGGCGGAAATTTTTGCGATTAAATTCTTCCTGCACGGTTGGGCCGCGAATCCATCCACCGGTGCTCTCGGCAATTCCCTGACCAGCAACACCTGGTACGATGCCGGTGGCAATGAAATCAAGTCACTGCCCGCCGGGTCAAAACTGTTCACCAAAACATCCTACGACATTCTGGGACGCGTCACCATCCAGTACGTGGGGTTCGATGTGGACGAAACCACGTATGCCGAAGCTCAGACGGTGACTGGTGATACGATCCTGGAACAGCAGGAAATGTCGTACAACGCGGTTGGAGCCGTGGCCAAAAGCGTCTTACGTCAGCGATATCACGACGTCCCGGCCACCAACGCCGTGAAGGATTTCTATCAGCAAATACGGCGGCCTCTCTGGTGGCCAGATGATGTCCGTTTTCCAACCCCAACAGGGGTTGCACAACAAAGCCTGGGGTCGCCGTGAATACGGCGCACCCCAGGAAAACACGGGAAAATGCGATTGAACCCCAACGGGGTTCCACAAGACGACGAACGAACGATCGCTGCCTTGTGGAACCCTTTCAGGGTTCGGGGCGAACGAACATCACGAACCTGGGGTGCGCCGATTTGCGTCGACCCCAGGCTTTATTGTGAAACCCGTTCCGGGTTGAATCGCACTGTTTTCACTCAAAAAAATCCTTCACGACGCCCCGGCTTTGGGAGATCTATCAACCACCCCAAAGGCCCGAGTGACTTATTCAGCGTCCTGGTTCGATGGCATCGGTCGCACAATTGCCATTGCAGATTACGGGACAAACGGCGGCAGTTCACTGACGCGGCCCGCCTCCATACCGGCACGATCCGATGCCGTGCTGGTCACCACCACAGAATTCAACAATGCGAGCAACGTGACTGCGACGTTTGACCCAAAGAATACAGAAACTCGCTTTGAATACGATGCGGCCGGACGTGAGACACTGAAAACCGACAATTATGTTACCAGTGGATCGGCCAGTGATCAGAACCAGAAGGTCTGGACGACGTATTCACCGGACGGTCAGGTCAAAACCCTGGTGGCTTCGAACAGCGACACAGGCAATCAACAGACGGTGTATACCTATGGCACCACACTGACGGATTCGGCGGTTGCTTCCAGTCAGTTGCTGCGATCAGTCCGCTATCCGGATTCCGACGGAACCGGGGGTGATGTGGTCACGTACAGCTACAACCGTCAGGGCCAGCAAACGCTGATGATCGATCAGCGAGGCTGCACGCATGCTTATGACTACGATCTGCTGGGGCGTCCGACCCATGATCGGGTGCTGGATCTGGGTGCCGGAGCGGTGGGACCGGTCCGCCGCCTGTCCACAATTTACGATACGCGAGGAATGGTGGAGAAAGTCACCAGCTGGGACGATCCGCGAATTGGGCTGGGAAATGTGGGTTGGTGTTTAGTAAAGTCCATCCGTAAGAACTCGGCGGTCAGCGACCAACGGGAGCGACTTCAACGCAACGAGCGGAAGCTCGATTGGGTCAAGGCTCAGCCTTCCAGGAACACGGTGGCGGCGTGAACACGTCCACATCCCCAAAAGTCCAGTACAGCTATGCGAACGGATCAGCCCATTGGGGATGCTTTCCCGGTGTATTCGCGATGCGCCCTCGCCACTGGAATGTTCCGGATCGCGCGGAACCTCAGCCGAAGCCGCACTGCGGCACGATCCGGGTCACCGGGATGACGTATCCGAACGGACGCAGCGTGGTCGACAGTTATGGGACAACCGATGACATCAACGACGCCAGCAGCCGCATTCAGTCGATGAAGGATGTGGGAGCAGGATTTGATCTGGTGGGTTATCAGTATCTGGGAGCCTCCGGCTTCGTCAATGCCGAATACGGACAGAACAATGTGTACTGGACACTGACTGGCAGTGGCAACGATCCGAATACAGGGGATGTCTACCATGGTCTCGACCGTTTTGGTCGCGTGGTGAAGTGCCTGTGGAAACATTCATCCACGACCTTGGCACAGATTCAATACGGTTACGACCGAGCATCGAATCGGATGTGGCGCAAAGACGGTGTGCTGACTGGATACGATGAGTTGTATTCGTATGACGGCCTGTACCGGCTGAGTGACCAGAAACGCGGCACATTGAACGGGACTCAGACGGCCATTACCAGTGCCACGTTCCAGCAGCAGTGGGGGCTGGATGCCACGGGCAACTGGAAGACATTTAAGCAGGACAACGACGGCAACGGCACGTGGGAACTCAATCAGACACGGACGGCCAACAAGGCAAACGAGATCACCGGTATCAGCAATTCGGTAGGAACGGCCTGGGCGACGCCGACGTATGATCAGGCTGGGAACATGATCGGCATTCCGGATGCCGGGAGCACCGTGACCGGAGCGGGCGTGGCATGGAATCCGTACACCGAAAGTCAGTGGAACAGTTTTACGGAAGCTCAGTGGAATGCGTTCACGCTGAATGCAGGAACAACTCCCGTGCAGCTGTCGGTGCAGTACGACGCATGGAACCGGCTCGTCTGGATCCGCAACGGGGCCACCCGGCTGGTGGAAAATGTCTATGACGCGCGTGGGTACCGCATCCGGAAGGACACGTACGTCAGCGGCACGCTGGACGAGCAGCGGCATTACTACTACACACCCGGCTGGCAGTGTGTGGAAGAACGGGTTGACAGCAGTTCGAATGCCGATCGGCAGTTTGTCTGGGGTCTGAGGTACATTGACGATCTGGTATTGCGAGATCGCGACACCGACGGCAACGGCACTCTGGACGAACGGCGGTACGGGTTACAGGACGGCAACTGGAACATGATCGCATTGACCGGGACTTCGTCCACGGTCACCGAGCGATTTGCGTACAGTGCGTACGGTTCACCGGTGTTCATGAACGGCAGCGGCACGGTGCAGAGTTCGTCGGCCAGTGGTTTCGAAACGCTGTATGCAGGCTACCGCTGGGACGGCAATTCGCCGCAGAGGTACTATGTCAGGAATCGGTTTCTGCTGCCGATGATCGGGACATGGAACAGGAGGGATCCGATTGAGTACTGGGGCGATGGGCTGAATCTGTTGCGTCTATACGGGGTCATTCGTGGTGTCGATCCATACGGCCTGCGGTCCGGATTTGATAGCTGTCTTGCCGGTTGCTACGACACATGCGATGAATTGTATGGCGGTACCATTACGGTGTTTCATTGGCTGGTTTGCAAATCGGAGTGCCGACGCACCTGTGAGGCATTAAACAATATCCCGGTTTCTCGACCAAAGATCGTCGTGATGATCCCGGAAAATCTGGGAATCATCGATTCGCCAAGACGCGCCGGCAACCCACCGCCAGTGGGGACGTCGGGAGCCAGTGTTTTACCAATCCTTTCCGTGATCGTCACGACAGGGTTACCAACGACCCTCCCAACATCGCCAACTCCCGCTCCTGCGCCGCAGCCTGCAATTTCGCCCGGAGTTTTTGGCTGTGCCGTTGTTGGAACTGTACTGATTGATATTCTTGTTGACACTGATCCACTTCCGGATCCAAGATTACAGCCAAGGTGGGTACCCCCAAGGGTTGGGCCAACTTGGGATAACGTATGTTGTAAATGCAGACGTTACGCTGGAAACGTCTGGAGCTATCGTACATTTGAGACGGTCTGCAATCTGGATATGGGTACGTCTATTGCCGAATGCTGCGACACACTTTGTGATCCAGGATGGGAATATGACAGTGCGGAAAAGGGTCCGTGTCCAGGATTCGACTTATGATTCAGGATTTTGTTCATGCAATTGATAAGCTTTGATTCCACAGTCGAATCGGTAATCACATTTGCGGCAACGTCAGCGTTCGCGGCCCACTCACGATACATTTTTCCTTATCATATCGTCGGTGGGTTGAACCTACACTGTGACAGCGCCACATATTTGGTACTACCGCATGGAGGGCAATTTATGCCGCACCTGGAAACCATTCTTAAACCACGTGCCGCTCCGTTTGCAGGAGAATTCCTAAATGCCAAGAGCCAGCCAAAGCCCGTTTTCTCTGCAGACCTCTTCTTAGTATTGGCAAACGCAATGGAACATTTAGAGCCAATACGAGGAATGGGCATTTCTTGTGAATTCTTATGTGCCGGGATTCTTGATTTCGTTTCGGACGAGCAACTTGGAGATGGAGTGAGTTATCTCGATTTCTGGAGACGAATGAATACTGATCAATGATGGTAGCCGTCGGATTGGCCGGGGTTAACCAGGGTGCATTCTGCAAGAATCAGAAAGTCTGGACCACGTATTCCCCGGACGGTCAGGTCACAACGCTGGTGGCTTCGAACAACGACACAGGCAATCAACAGACGGTGTATACGTATGGCACCACACTGACGGATTCGGCGATTGCTTCCAGTCAGCTGCTGCGATCAGTCCGCTATCCGGATTCCGACGGAACCGGGGGTGATGTGGTCACGTACAGCTACAACCGTCAGGGCCAGCCACGCTGATGATCGATCAGCGTGGCTGCACGCATGCGTATGACTACGATCTGCTGGGGCGTCCGACGCATGATCGAGTGCTGGATCTGGGTGCCGGAGCGGTGGGACCGGTCCGCCGACTGTCCACAATTTACGATACGCGAGGAATGGTGGAGAAAGTCACCAGCTGGGACGATCCGCGAATTGGGCTGGGAAATGTGCTGAATCAGGTACAGAATGTGTATAATGACTTTGGTCAGCAAACTCATTCGTATCAGGAACACGGTGGCGTCGTGAACACGTCCACATCCCCAAAGCCCAGTATTCCAGTATTCGTACGCCAGCGGATCGGCCCAATGGGCAACGCCGTTAAGGATTCTTGTCAGGAAAAAGCCTGCAGTTTGCAGTAGAGCAGATTATGGGAAAACCTCCCTTGCAGATTCAGCTCGCTACGGACTGGCCGATGCGTTTCCGGCCCAACGGGCCATCGACATGAGAGCCCGGGGCATCGCCCCGGGGTGGGGGATTTACGATTCTGCACAAGCCCTGAAGGGGCGTTACAGACTGGGGTTCTTACCGCGGGATTGTCGCCTGGTTGTCGTTGTCGTCGCAGGCAGGTGGTTGTAACGCCCTTTCAGGGCTGCGATTTGTGTTTTTTGTGATTCCTGGGGCGATGCCCCAGGCTGGCTTGTTTCTGCCCCTCTCGGGGCGGAATCGTATTTGCAATTACTGAGTGGCGGAACCACATTTTCGCACGCTGTCCAGCAATCCGAACATCAAACGAATCGGAGTCGCGAATCGACGCAAATACAACCCCAAAAAGAATAGAAACGCTCGATGGTCAATGTGAAAAGATGTGGCCGGAAAATCGTTAACGGCGTTGCCCATTGGGGGCGCTTTCCCGGTGTATTCGTGATGCGCTCTTACCACAGGGAGAATAGACAAGCGGGCAGATCACATTCTTTGTTCTACTCATTGATCGGGTTATGGATTCCAGCCCAGGACGTACGGCACTGCTCGTGATCCGTTGTGCGTCACCAAACGTGAGACCGTGTTTTACGCTGATCTTCAACGACTGCAATTCGGCGTCTGCCTCGTGTTTGTTCACCCACAATCCGGCTCGTCCATCGTGAGGGGCGTCAGTATGGGAATCTTGAGAATTCGCCTCGCAATCGAGGCCAGCTCGGAGTTAGCGAGGAATCAGCGTTGTCTCAGCGCCAAGCACGTCGATGTAAGGCTGCCAGGCATAAACGCGATCACGCTTTTTCCCGGTGATCTCGTGAAGCACGCTGGCTGCGCACAACGAATCGATGGCCTTTTGGGTCGTCGGTTTTGTTGCCGAAAGCAGTTCACCGGCTCGTGCCAGAGTCACGACCGGGTGCTGCGGAAGAAGCTCAAACAGGCGCAACGAACTGACTGTCGCAGATTTGTGCGAAATGGCCTTCAGACGATCTTCCCCAACCACCTGAAACAAGCGCTGCGCCGTGATAACGCCGTCGTCCGCAGACTCAGTGACACACCCCAGGAAGAACTCGATCCAGCCTTCCCAGTCTCCATGTGTCCGGACTCGGCTCAGCCTTTCATAGTACTCCTGCTGGTGGCGTTTGAAGCCCAGACTGACATACAGCAACGGCGAAGAAAGGAGTCCCCACTGTTCGAGGAGGAGCGTAATCAGCAAACGGCCAATGCGTCCATTGCCGTCGAGAAACGGATGAATAGTCTCAAACTGCACGTGAGCCAGTCCAGCTCGTACAAGTGGTGGCAGCGAATCGTCACTATGAATCCATTGCTCCAGGGCACTCAGGCAAACTGGAACTTCGTCCGCCGGCGGTGGCACAAATCGAGCGTTTCCCGGCCGTGTCCCGCCAATCCAGTTCTGGGATGTTCGCACCATTCCGGGCTGCTTGTCACTGCCGCGAGCACCTCGCATCAATCGCTGATGGACCGCGCGCAGTAAACGCACGCACAATGGCAGCCCATTTGGCTTTTCGATTTCAGCTCGGGCAAATGTCAGTGCATCCACATAGTTACAAATCTCTTCCACATCCGCGGTACGGTCCGATTGACGTGTTGCTTCCCATGCCACGACATCTTCAAGCGTGGCCTGCGTGCCTTCGATCTGAGAGGAAACCACAGCCTCCTTGCGGACGAAACCATAAAGGAACCAGTCTGGACTGGGCACCATCTTTCCGGCGATTTCCAGACGCCCGACAGCGGCGATGGCGGCCATATGGAGGTCGGACAGAATGCCTTCAAGACGAAAGATGGGCCTGACCGGCGGCAAGGGATGTGGCACAAAGGCCCTCACTTTTTCGCCGGCAACTTCCCGGGTGACATATTTGCCAGTCTCTCGACTCATAATTGGTTAAGCCTTCTTTACCGGAGCGGTGCGCAAGTAAACAATTCTTTCATAACGAGCCATGCTAGTCAAGAAGTCTTTACCAGGGAAGATGGAATACGAACCCCCATTTCTCCCTGCAAGACGCTGATTATTCTGGACCCTGACAAAACAAAGCAGTCTGATCATCTTTCTTGTTTGCGGCCCATCCGGTGCGCCAGCCGAAGCGTTTCGCGGACCTGCCAGACGGTCACGTCATGGAAGTCAAGCGAATCCATTTTGCGGGTTGCCAATTGATTGCGTCGAAAGTGTGCCGGTACAAAGCGTTGTTCGTGAGTCAGCATTTTGATCAACCCGGAACCGACCTAAATCGAAAATCCCCTGCGGTCTGCTCCTGGTATGAGATCGTTCCTGCCGAACGATTTGTAATCAGGGGAAAACGAACCTCCCAGCAGCACGTCGATGAGATCCGTGAACGGACAGGCTTCGTCGACCTGGGGTTGGCCATTTTGATTTGCTGGTCGTCGATGAAGCCCATCGGTCGATCTATCAGAAGTATCGAGCGTTGTTTAACTACTATGACGCACCATTGGTCGGCCTGACGGCGACGCCGAAGGATGAGATCGATCGGAATACCTACAGCGGAACACTCTATGATAACCTGTACAGTGCCTTTAGCAGTTCCACCCGTCACGGAAATTCGTCGGGCGCGCTGCTGTCTCGGTCGGATACTCACTTCGATGATCGCGGTCGAGTCTACCGCACCGTGGTCTGGGCCGTGAATCCATCCACCGGTGCTCTCGGCAATTCCCTGACCAGCAACACCTGGTACGATGCCGGTGGCAATGAAATCAAGTCACTGCCCGCCGGGTCAAAACTGTTCACCAAAACAGCCTACGACATTCTGGGACGCGTCACCATCCAGTACGTGGGCTTCGATGTGGACGAAACCACGTATGCTGAAGCTCAGACGGTGACTGGTGATACGATCCTGGAACAGCAGGAAATGTCGTACAACGCGGTTGGAGCCGTGCTCAATAGCGTCTCGCGTCAGCGATACCACGACGCCCCGGCCACCAACGCCGTGAAGGATTTCTATCAGCAAATACGGCGGCCTCTCTGGTGGCCAGATGATGTCCGTTTTCCAACCCCAACAGGGGTTGCACAACAAAGCCTGGGGTCGCCGTGAATACGGCGCACCCCAGGAAAACACGGGAAAATGCGATTGAACCCCAACGGGGTTCCACAAGACGACGAACGAACGATCGCTGCCTTGTGGAACCCTTTCAGGGTTCGGGGCGAACGAACATCACGAACCTGGGGTGCGCCGATTTGCGTCGACCCCAGGCTTTATTGTGAAACCCGTTCCGGGTTGAATCGCACTGTTTTCACTCAAAAAAATCCTTCACGACGCCCCGGCTTTGGGAGATCTATCAACCACCCCAAAGGCCCGAGTGACTTATTCAGCGTCCTGGTTCGATGGCATCGGTCGCACAATTGCCATTGCAGATTACGGGACAAACGGCGGCAGTTCACTGACGCGGCCCGCCTCCATACCGGCACGATCCGATGCCGTGCTGGTCACCACCACAGAATTCAACAATGCGAGCAACGTGACTGCGACGTTTGACCCAAAGAATACAGAAACTCGCTTTGAATACGATGCGGCCGGACGTGAGACACTGAAAACCGACAATTATGTTACCAGTGGATCGGCCAGTGATCAGAATCAGAAGGTCTGGACGACGTATTCACCGGACGGTCAGGTCAAAACGCTGGTGGCTTCGAACATCGACACGGGCAATCAACAGACGGTGTATACCTATGGCACCACACTGACGGATTCGGCGGTTGCTTCCAGTCAGTTGCTGCGATCAGTCCGCTATCCGGATTCCGACGGAACCGGCGGTGATGTGGTCACGTACAGCCACAACCGGCAGGGCCAGCAAACGCTGATGATCGATCAGCGAGGCTGCACGCATGCGTATGACTATGTTCTGGCATCAATGTATTCCTGTCTTTATCGTACTCGTACTCAGTGGAACGGTACTCGTACTCGTACTCGAAAGGGCTTTGATGAACGAACCAGTTTTCGATCATGAAAGACTGGATGTTTATCGTCTCTCGATTGAATACGTGGCGTCTTCTTACCGCATTGCCAAAACTCTTTCCGGCATGAATCGACCTGCTCGCGATCAGTGGTTGCGGGCTGCCCAATCGATTCCACGGAACATCGCAGAAGGCAACGGCAAGCGAAGCTTGAAGGACAAGAATCGCTTCTTTGAAATTGCACGAGGATCGGCACGGGAATGTGCTTCGATCCACGACGTGCCTGTCGGCTGTGATGCAATTGATGTAGAATCGAACGGTCGTGGAAATTTCGATCTCAAACGTATTGTTTCGATGCTCACGCGATTGATTCAACGGACCGAGGCCGCGTCGGAGGGTTCGATCGAGTACGAGTACCGCGATGCTGAGTACGAGTACGAAGAAATGCCAGAACAAAGAAATCCACCGGAACCGCCGGTCGGGTCAAGCCTGGTGGAAAATCTTACCCGGCGGCCGCGGTCATTTCAGTCGATAGTTCCAGGTTCGGAGTGGACGAGGTGTCTTTACTCCGAACGATATGGAGCAACGCCCCTGGACGATGAAACCGAATTGCAAATGTTGCCATCACGTTCCGTCGTGATGAGCCCGGTCGAGTTGACATTGCAAACCAACGCAGGACCAATTTTCTGATACCGTTTGAAGTGGCCCGAGCACTTGTTGACTGCACCCCTTCCTGATGGCTCGTCTCGACGGGGCGAAACGCCTGGATTGACATTCGACCGTGTCCGGGACCGAATTCAGGTGATGTTCTTCACTTCAAACGGCCTCTCCATTTCGCTGGATTGGAGGCTGAATGAAACACACCAGGAACATGCACCAGATCTACTCCGTGTTCGAATAGCAGCAGGTACGGGAAGCCAGATAATCTTGCTGCTCGAACATTTTGAGACACGATTCCGAAAACTGGGTAATGGAATCGAATCGCTCCTCAACTGCGATTCGGAATCGATCTCCGAGACCTGGTGAAATGTCGTCATACCAGCCAACAGCAGCTTTCAGGTCGTCGGCAACCAGCGGATGAAATCGCAGTTGTTCAGCCATTGACACGGCGCCACAACTCGTCGCGGTCAATTGCTATCGACGGATCTGTCTTTAGCTCGGCTGATCTTCGACCAGCCTCGTTCGCTTGCCATGGATGCAGAACAACGGGCTCATCGGAGGCTCCGATATCGTCCCAAAGCAGCTCCACCAGTCGCAGCTTTTCGTTGACAGGCAGGCTTCTGAGTTTTTTCAGATCAATGCTCATTTCATCCCCATCATTGATTTTGAATCACAAAGCAGTCCGCTGCAGACGAGTAACCCTCGCGAAAGTATATCTACGGATTTGCTGTGTCGAAAGGGGCTTTTTGTTGGTCCATCCGGTTTTTGTGTGGATTTGGTATAATTTCGGTTTTTGGAAGCGGGCTCCCATGCAGGACCGAGAGTTGTATCAGGAGATCCCTGGTTTGAAGAGTCCGTGGTCGGTTTCGCAGGTGGCCCTGGATTTGGAACAGGAACAGGTGGATGTGTTTGTTGAGCATCCGACTGGCACAAAGTTTTGTTGTCCTGAGTGCTGTAAATCTTTTCCGTGTTACGACCATACTCCGGAACGTCAATGGCGGCACCCTGACACCTTTCAGCTCAGGACAATCCTGCATGCGAGCATTCCCTGAGTCCATTCTCCAGGGCATGGTGTGAAACCGGTAAATGTGCCATGGGCCGAGATCGGGTACTGGATCGGGGTGGCGGAGCGGTGGGAGCGGTCCGCCGACTGTCCACAATTTACGAGACGCGAGGAATGGTGGAGAAAGTCACCAGCTGGGACGATCCGCGAATTGGGCTGGGAAATGTGGGTTGGTGTTTAGTAAAGTCCATCCGTAAGAACTCGGCGGTCAGCGACCAACGGGAGCGACTTCAACGCAACGAGCGGAAGCTCGATTGGGTCAAGGCTCAGCCTTGCAGGAACACGGTGGCGGCGTGAACACGTCCACATCCCCAAAAGTCCAGTACAGCTATGCGAACGGATCAGCCCATTGGGGACGCTTTCCCGGTGTATTCGCGATGCGCCCTCGCCACTGGAATGTTCCGGATCGCGCGGAACCTCAGCCGAAGCCGCACTGTGGCACGATCCGGGTCACCGGGATGACGTATCCGAACGGCCGAAGCGTGGTCGACAACTATGGGACAACGGATGATATCAACGACGCCAGCAGCCGCATTCAGTCGATGAAGGATGTGGGAGCAGGATTTGATCTGGTGGGTTATCAGTATCTGGGAGCCTCCGGCTTCGTCAATGCCGAATACGGCCAGAACAATGTGTACTGGACACTGACTGGCAGTGGGAATGATCCGAATACAGGAGATGTCTACCATGGCCTCGACCGTTTTGGTCGCGTGGTGAAGTGCCTGTGGAAACACTCGTCCACGACACTGGCACAGATTCAGTATGGTTACGACCGAGCATCGAATCGCACATGGCGCAAAGACGGTGTGCTGACTGGGTACGATGAGTTGTATTCGTATGACGGCCTGTACCGGCTGAGTGACCAGAAACGCGGCACATTGAACGGGACTCACACGGCCATCACCAGTGCCACGTTCCAGCAGCAGTGGGGACTGGATGCCACCGGTAACTGGAAGACTTTTAAACAAGAAAACGACGGCAACGGCACGTGGGAACTCAATCAGACACGGACCGCCAACAAGGCCAAAGAGATTACCGGCATCAGCAATTCGGTGGGAACGGCCTGGACGACACCGACGTATGATCAGACTGGGAACATGATCGGCATTCCGGATGTCGGGACCACCGCGACCGGAGCAGGCGTGGCATGGAATCCGTACACCGAAAGTCAGTGGAATACTGTGGCCCGCACTGGGAACACAGAAAACGCAGGATTCGCCAATGAATCGAGGACTTAGAACTTCAAATTCGCTGGCGGAACAACTTCGTTCGACCGGGTGAGCCAATTCGACTCGACGAACCGCATCCACTGTTCCAGATCCTCATGCCGCACCCGATCCGAGTGCCATCCCCTGGAACTCCGCGATTTCCTATGATGCCGCCTGTGCGAGCTGTCCCAAAACGTGCAAGAATTCCAATCATCAATTCTGCTTCTTCTCCGTGATCGAAATTCACCATTCCTGTAACAGTAATCGAACGGTGTTGGATGTTAAATATTTTGCGGACAAGAGTAGATGGGGGCATTCTTTCACTTGAATCAGCCCGATTTGTAAAGGAGTTTTGGTGAACTACACGATGTGGATCAGTGACGTCTGTGAATTTTTTGGAACGCTGCGTCGACGCTCCGTAAAGCCGGGGTGGAACTGGCACTGTGAAATCCGCCGCCCGCTCACATCGGAGGGAGTGAGACGTGACTTTCGCGGCGACGGGCTGAAAGATCTCATCCCTGATGAACTGGTGCGATTCTGGATCGAAGCAGCCAGCAGCTGCTACTGTCATGCGACGATGGACCTGGACGCGGATGAAAATCAGGATTTGAGAGCGATTTTGAAGCAGCAGCATGAAGAAATGAAAGGGACGTCATTAAGTTTGTTCTTAACGGTTGAGGTGTTTTCTCCGGCCAAGTTGCTTGATGTCTGGAAGGGACGGTTGGTTTCACCAGACGACGCATTTCGCGGGGATCGCATTGAGGATATGAATACACGAAACGAACTGGGGGAATGGATCCCGTTTTTTGACTACGAAACCGGAGAATATATCGCGATCGAGTCAAAGCACGTGCGAAAAGTGCCGCGCGTGGCGATGGTCAACGTGGTGACGGGACCAGATCGCGTTCGAGATGTTGATGTCATCGCCGACTCCTTCGATGAATTCCTCGAGTCATGGAGCAAGGAAGCATACCGTCCGCCAGGGTATGGTGGTTTTCGAGGTGCGGCGGGACTGGTATTCAGCCAACGAATTCGGATGGCTGTTCGATCGAAATACCTTGTTTGAAATGGATTCGTTTGTTGTTCTTACGATCGTGTCGGTATCAGGAAACAATACGGGTGCAGGTCTCATTCTTTGATCGTCTCTTTGAGAGAGTTATGGATTCAAGCCCAAGCCTTACGCAGTGCTGCTGATCCATTGAGTGTCACCAAATGGGAGTCCACTTTTTACGCTAAACGGCAACGACTACAATTCGGCGTCTGTTTAGACTTTGTTCACGCACAGACGCCAGTTTCGCTGCAGAGGCGGATCGTCGGGTATGAACTGGGTCATCGGGTGACGTACAGCTATCAGGTGGGCCGTCTGACAGGACTTGAAGATGCCGATCGGAAGCGGGTCACGCTGGGTTACACGACCCTTCCGGATCGCAGCAGCCGATTGTCGTCCCGGGAATCGGGAACCGACCAGACGCAGACGCTCTTTGACGTCATTGAACGGGTGACGGAATGACTGTATCACCGCCTTATGTCATCAATTTTACGGGTCGTGATTCCATGTTCGCCGATCATTGCGATGCTGCGATCACGATGCTCGACGGGATTCACTGAAAGTCGCCACAGAGTCAGAGAATCCCTGATCCAAATTGAATTCTCGCTCGTTCTGGATTTTCCGAGGATCGAACCAGCTTCTGCGATTTATCTTCGTAACGGAAACGAGCAAGCCGTGGCGCGCCGAAAGAAGGCAGTCAGCGTCGAGGGACGCACCATGACAGCAGACACCGGTGCGAATTTCGATCGAGGTCGACATTGCATCAGGGGTTCCCCCAACTGATTGTTGGAGCGTTTCTACCACACTTCTACCACACTTCCCTGATTAACAATGCAATTGAACGCGTTTGAATAGATGTCGGACATCGACGCAAGCCGATATCCACAAAAGAGTTCCCATTGTTTTCGCCATGAAACAATTTGAACAGCGATTCGTTTGGGAGCAGGAGGCCGCACGTTCAAATCGTGTCGCCCCGACTTAGAAAAGACCTTGAAAACACTGCGTTTTCAGGGTCTTTTCAGTTTCCCATGTGCCAGTTTTCATTCGCATTTCCCCAAATTTGTCCACAAATGACGCTTCGATGCTTCAAAATAAACGGCAGATAGAACTCTTCTCTGCTGTCACCTCGAAAGAGAAAAGAAACTGCGTCCGTGTCAACAACAATATTTGACTCAGTCATTCAGAGGATCCCGAACTTTGTCCTGCTGGCGAGCGGCTTTGATTGCACTCAGGAAATCGTCCAGTTCTTCGCCGGAGTTCAGAAAATCAAACCGGAGATCTTCTGCAGACCGAATCGGTAAAACTCCCTGCTGTTGGGCCAGAATTTCCACATAGGCACGCGCTCTGGCAACCTGGGGATTGTGGTGCTCTGCACTTTCATGGACCTGAATGGACGGCTGGCGTCGCTCCCATTGTTCAGCGAGAGATGACAATGAGACGTCGGCCCTTCCAGCTTCAATTTGCTGGCGGGCGAACTCATTGAATTGTGCGAGGTCAATGTCTCGAATGCTCATTGTCGTCGTCTCCTGTTCCTTCAAGTTTACCGCAGTTTTGGTTGTACGGTCAACGAGTTTCGAATGAACGGTCTGTCCGAAGGCCCAATTGCCCCGTAAATGAACCTGTCTGTTGTGTTTCTGCTGATGATCTCACCGCGATGGTCGATTGTTGCCAATAACTGCTAATTCAACCTGCCTGTTCTTTCGCACAAATTTCCGGTCGTTCCTTCGCGGGGATTCGACCGACTCCTGCGATTCTGCGGGAAGGCGTTTCTTTACCAAACGTGAGGGTCGAGGCCAGGGGTGACAGTGAATCGCAGAGCATCACTCGGAGAGTGATGACTACTTTGGTCAGCACGGCATGCGAGAGGCGCAGTCATTGCGGCAGAATCTCTTATGTTTTGAATTCGTTGCCGCAAAGCCAGTTCAACTGCCGAACTGTTCTCTCTCCACCTTCGAATCGTGCGGTCGGTCACCCCGGGAAGGCAGTTCGGAGGCTTGAGGCTTCGAACCGATGAAACCGGTACACTGCCCGCCGTGTTGTCTGCGGCTGACGGCCCCAGTTTCGCTGTCCAGTCGCTTGGTATGTGGAAATGCTCGCCACGCCGGATTCGGCACATCTCTTCACCCAAAGTGTTTCAGTATTCGCACAGATCCGCAATTCGATGTGGCGTCCCTGTTACGCGTTTGCCTGCTCCGGTAAACTCCCCGGCGACTCGCGAAATGACATTGAGGTGCTACAGGCACGACACGAAGGCAGGAAATGGCAAATAATCATTCAGAAACCGAACGACGACTTTGGGCGGCGGCGGATGAAGTGAATCGTGCCATCGCGAAACGGGTGCTCGGCAAGGACTATCCTGATGATTGCCAATGAATTGACTCCCACGCCACTGCAGGGCATCTTCCAAAAACATCCGTCCTGGGCAATCAAAGGAGTACCGAAGGAGACAACGTTATGAGTGTGGGCGAAGTTAAGTTCGAAATCATTGATGATCAGATGGCAGAGATCCTGCGGCGAAAGACAGACATCCAGAGACTTCGATCTGTCGATACCTTTTGGCGATCGGCTCGAGCGATTCTGCGTGCAGCCATTGTCACTGAACATCCCGATTGGGATGCCATTCGCGTGAATCGTGAAATCTCCAGCCGGATCAGCAACGGAGCGGTGGATGTCGCACGATCCCATTGAGCCCAGTGACTTACAACCAAGTGAGTTGCTGAATGTCATTGCTGGATTCTTCGATTCTCATGACATCGCCTATCGCGTCGTGGGGTCGATGGCAAGTATTGCCTACGGCGAGAATCGCTTTACCAACGACATCGACATTGTGGCGGACTTAAAGCTGAGCGATGTTGATGCTCTGTGTGAATTCTTCGTCCCTCCGGACTACTTTATTGCAAGGCACGCCGTTGAAGATGCGATCCGGAAGCGATTCCAGTTCAACATCATTCACATCACCTGTGGACTCAAGATCGATGTGATGCTTCCCAGGCGTAACGAATATGCGGCTCTGCAGCAGGCCAGGGCCAGACGCTTATCAGATCCGAATGGCCTGTCAGCCTGGTTTGCTGCACCAGAGGACATCATTCTGAATAAGCTGATCTTCTTTCAGAAAGGCGGGATCGAAAAGCATTTGCGAGACATTGCCGGGATCATTAAAGTCAAAAAGAATGAACTTGATTTCGATTACATCGAACACTGGAGCGAGAAGCTGAATGTCACCAACGAATGGAGTCTGGTGACAAAACGCATCGCGGAGTCCCAGCCATGAACACCGACTACTCCGAAGACATGCTCCTCGAACAGCCAACGATTGAACTGTTATCGGAACTCGAATACGAAACGGCCAATTGCTTCTATGTGAGAGCCGGCACCAGCCTGACTTCGCTTGTCGCTGAGCGTCGCCAACTGATCCAGTCGGCACGCCGTGGCGTGGCCTCTGAAGTGGATACATTGCAGGTGCTGACCAATTTCGAAATCGGTCGTCGCATCGTCGAGTAAGAGCAGAAGGGGGCGAAACGGGCTGCGTATGGTGCGGAAGTCCTCAAAGAGCTGTCTGCTCGTCTGACTGAGGAATTTGGCAGTGGCTTCTCATCCGTGAATCTCTCTTATATGAAACGCTTCTACCTTCTCTGGCAGGAGAGGGTTGAGATTGGTCAGACACCGTCTGAGCAATTGGTGACTGAGGCAATTCTTCAGACACTGTCTGAAAAATCCGGATCAGCGCGATGAGCGAAGTCCTTGAAGCGATATTACGTTTCGCTTTTGAAATCGTGTTCCGCATCCTGTTCAGCGTCCCGGGCTGGATTATCGCTCGTGTGTTCGGGCTGCACGGGAAAGTTGATGCAGATGGCTGCTTCGTTCTGATTTGCGGCCTGCTCTTTTGGGGTCTAATCGCCAGCTGCGTCTTTTTGATTGCAGGATGACGTTCAGCACTCAGTATCCCGTTTTGCATGACACCGGATTTCTGACAACCGAAAACTGAAAACTCCGTCCCATCATTCGTTCAATTCGTGTCATTCGTGGTTGTCCTCTTCCGTCTCGTCCTTCTTCTTTCGTGTGCCTGGTGTCTTTCGTGGATGCCCTTTGGCCGCTTACTCGGGCGGAAGTTCCGTCACATGATCGTCTTCCCACACCACGACTGGCGTACCTGTTTGTCTGGCTCGTTCGACAACTTTCCTTGCCGCCTGCTCAAAGGCCGCATCAGCTTTCTCAGGCAGACTGCCGTTCGTTTTTGTTGTTTCAATCATCCTGTCTCTCCGAAATTGCTCTTTGGATGCGTTCGAATTTGTCAGCCTGCCTGATCTCTAGTTCACCACCGTCTTCGCCTGCGATCAGGGCCGGTGGCAGATCATCGGGGCGAACAACAAGAACAGCAGGCCCAATCGCCTCAATCTTTCGGCCAGATGCCAGCAGATTTCTGATTTTGTTCTCTATGCTCTCATTCATGATGGCCTCCTTTCAGGAGGAACCTTCGACGCAGATCAGCCATACCAGTTCCTGAATCACTCAGAGCCGTCAGTTCACTTGTTCGCAGTTAAACACGCAGCAACACTTTCCGCCACCTGCTTTGCCAGAGCTTCGTTTCCCTGTCCATTAAAATGAACTCCATCGGGGGAAGTCCAGTCGGCATGGTCCTTCACCAGTTCAAACAGGTCGTTCGTCGAAACACCATTTTCCTTTATGATCTCAGCGGCGAGCTTGTTTCTCACTTTGACTCGTTCTGTCCGTTCAGCGAACTTTTGCAGATCGCTGCTTTCACGCATTGGAGTTGTCGTTGCCCAGATGAACCTGGCATCGCCTGCATGTTCCTTCACGGCTGCCATAGTCCTGAGAAGCCCATCACGGTATTGATCTTCTGTGTAGCCCCAGCCATGAAGACCGTTGTTGAAGTGGATTACTGAGAACCTGTACTGTTTCAGCAACAGCAGCAGGTCGTCATTGAACGTGGGATCGGACACACATTTTGATGTGGTCAGTCGGGCACAACGGGCTTTTCCAGCCAGATGCTTTTCGACTCCGCCGAAGTATCCTCTGGTAATGGAGTCACCCACAAACAGAACTCGTGGAAGATCATCTTTATCTGCGTCCGTCACCCAAATGTCGATCCACTCGATCCGTTCACGAATGGGTTCATCAGCGGATATGAACGAAACCATAGTGAGCAGGGAAAGCAGGATGACGAGAAATTTCATGGTTCTGGTCCTTTGGATGATTGTTGAGTGCGAATTTGCAGTGACGAGCTCGTACGGTTTCATTTGCGATTTTTTCCCGATGCCGCCTCAAAAAGCGAATTGCACTCGTTTTCAAGTATACTGCCAATCAACGTGCATTTGCTGAACGGAGTTCGCTGAGCAATCTCGTGCGCCGAGATATCGATTTGTTTCCAGCCGAGTTGTTGCAGGAAACGAATCGACGCACCATACGTTGCAAGGTCGGCAACTTCCTCTGCAAATGTTGGTTGAATCAACTCTGATAATGGGCCATCCGGAATTATGCTGCATGGATCAAATCCAGAATCAGGATGGACAATTCCCTGGATCGTATTGTCGCCGCACCGACCTGAGAGACACCGCTGGGTTGTTGTTTGATTGACACGGAGCAGCGTTTCTCTGGAACGCCGGAACGTGCTGGAGGGAGCGTTTGATTTGCGAGTCTCGGAGAGACTCGCCTACGTGGGAACACAATCTTTCCGATCGCCGATCATTACTTTGCCAGATATCCGCCATCTACCGGCAACGAGATCCCGGTTGTGAAGGATGCTGCATCAGAAGCCAGATACAGGACAGCGGCGGCGATTTCTTTTGATTGTCCCAGGCGGCCCATCGGGTGCTGAGATGCCAGCCACTGACGATTCTCGGAACCCTCTTCGCCGGCAAACCGATCAATCATGTCAGTAGCAATGGCGCCTGGTGCGACGGCATTCACTCGAATTCCCTGACCTGCCATTTCGAGTGCCGTCGTCCTGGTAATCCCTTCAACGGCATGCTTGGATGCGATGTAGATACCCGCTCCCGGCATTCCAACATGTCCAACGATGCTCGACGTATTGATGATGGCACCGCCGCCTGACTTCAGCATGGCGGGGATTTCGTACTTCTGGCTGAGGAATACGCCCAGCACATTGATATCAAAGACTTTTCGATAATCGGCTTCTGTGAAATCAGTCACCAATCCAAGTTGTTCAATGCCGGCATTGTTGAAGGCGATATCAAGGCGTCCAAAATGTCGCAGAGTTTCGTCCACCAGGTGTTTGACCTGATCTTCCTTTGTCACATCCGTCTGCACAAAAATCGCATCGCCTCCAGCAGACTTGATCTCCTCAGCGACCGACTTTCCTTCCTCAGCTCGGCGCCCAGCCACCACCACTTTTGCACCTGCCTTTGCAAACTGAATTGCTGTTTCCCGGCCGATGCCAGATGTACCACCAGTTACCAGTGCGACTTTGCCAATGAATGTCATGATCTTCAGTCTTTCCCGGATAGTTGTCGTAAAAGTGAAATGCGTAATGTTTATGAGAAAAAAAACACGTCAGTCAATGGGGCGTGCGCTGTCGCGAGCCTTCTCCAGCAGACGACTGAGCTCTTTCAGTTCAGACGGTTTCAGATGCCCGATCAGTTGTTTGTGCAGTTCGATGACGGGCGCATCCATACGCTCCAGTAATTCTCGTGCAGCGTCTGTGAGTTCCACATAGACGACTCTTCGGTCTTCCGTGCAGCGTTCTCGCCGAACGAGTCCCTGTTTTTCGAGCCGATCCAGAAGGCCGGTCATTGCTGGCACAACCTGAATCATCCTGTCACCAATTTCCAGGCAGGGCATTGGTTTGCCTTCGCCGCGAAGAATTCTCAATACGTTGTACTGAGAATGCGTCAAATCATACTCGCGAAACAGCCGACCAAACCGGTTCTGAAACTGGTCGCTTGTCCGTAAAATGTTCAACATCGCCTCTTGTTCCGGCACATCGAACGGTCGTTTTTTCTTCAGCTCGTCCTGCAGTCGGCTTTTTGACATCTCTTTTGTCCCTCCACGCCATTTAGATTACATGTAATGTATGGTTATGTCAACTAACATTGCGGGGGATTTTTGAGCATTGTGAATGAAAGATGGCCAGCAAACGATTGTCATTCCCGGCCCCGCAAACGTCGGTCTCGACACCAGCGAGTGGCTGATGCCACGGTGCCTCGAAGACACTCGCCACAGTACATCAACTCGCAGGACCGCAAACAGGCCGTTCTCACTATGCCTCACAGTTAACGCTCCCCATGCCGGCTGTCAGATACCCGCTGTCAGACGCCACACGAATACGTCGATTGCTACAGTGATACCGAAGACCCCGCGCGTCGCACTCATGCCGGGATGGTCACGTGCCCTGATGACGAGACAGATCATCCCTGAAGTTGGCAGAATGGAAAAAACGCCAGTCGATTTCCGGATATTTGCACTGTGGCAGATGTTTCCGGCGAACCAGGGGGTCTGATGTGCGGTCCGTCTGCTGGCGGACTGTCAAATTTGGTGATCCTTAAATTCGATGGTTGACGTTCCTGGATCAGGCAAGTATGCTTTTCTGATTGTTTTGTGAACACTTTTTAGATTTGTCCAAAGATGACATCGCAGTCCGCAATCCTGAATCTGCTACTTCTTCCACGATGAAGCACGCCTCAGGTACGCGATTCGCGTAAACAGATTACACTGACCCTGAGGAAACCATCCTCAGGGTTTTTTGTTGAATTTCTTAAATTCTGACCTGTCCGTCGCGTTCAGGTTCATGCAGCATTTTTAGGTGACCAGGCGAAGGAGTTTTATTGATGAGCGGCGACCAGATCATCATTTTTGATACGACATTGCGTGATGGCGAGCAGTCTCCAGGCTGCAGCATGAACACTCGCGAAAAGCTGGAAGTCGCCCGTGCTCTGGTCGAACTGGGTGTCGACGTGATTGAAGCCGGATTTCCCGTGGCATCACCGGGAGACTTCGAATCGGTCAGAGAGATTGCAAATCGGTTTGGGGATCGTACAACCATTTGCGCACTGGCGCGATGCGTGCCGAAGGACATTGAAGATGCAAAAGGTGCTCTGGCAGGCGCCGCGAAACGCCGTATTCATGTGTTCCTTGCCACAAGTGCAATTCACCGCGAATACAAATTGAAGATGGGGAAGGATGAAATTATCGAGCGAGCAATTGCATCGGTAAAAATGGCGAAGGAGTTCACCGACGACATCGAATTTTCACCGGAAGATGCGGCCAGAACGGAGCTTGATTTCCTGTGTGAAGTTGTTGAAAAGACGATTGCCGCGGGAGCGACGACGGTCAATATTCCTGATACCGTGGGTTATGCAACACCCAATCACTATTTCAAAGTCATATCTCACCTGAAGAAGAACGTCAGCAATATTGACAGAGCCGTTATCAGTACTCATTGTCACAACGACCTCGGCCTGGCAGTGGCCAACAGTCTTTCGGCAATTGAGGCGGGGGCGCGGCAGGTGGAATGTACCATCAACGGACTTGGGGAACGTGCAGGCAACGCGGCCCTGGAAGAAGTTGTTATGGCATTGAGAACGCGGGCGGACTATTACAAGGTTCATACAAAGATCAATACTCAGCGTTTGTACCCCACGAGTCATCTGGTCTCTTCAATCACCGGGATGAAAGTGCAGCGCAACAAGGCGATTGTAGGTCAAAATGCGTTTGCTCATGAAGCCGGGATTCATCAGCACGGTATGCTTCAGGAACGATCCACGTATGAAATTATGCGGCCTGAGGATGTCGGTTATGTGGGCCAGAATCTGGTGCTCGGCAAACACAGCGGACGTCACGCATTTCGAGATCGAGTGACTCAGCTGGGATTCCAGCTGGCCGAGGATGCTCTGCAGCGGTCGTTTGATGATTTCATTTTGCTGGCTGACAAGAAGAAGGAAATCTATGATTCGGACATCATTGCACTGATTGAAAACCGTATGGTGGATTCCGCCGATCGCTGGAAGCTGATCAGTTTCCATACATCGGCTGGTTCGTCAGCTGTGCCAACCGCAACACTGCAGCTGCAGTGTGAAGATCAGCCGGTGCTCTGCGATGCCGCCACTGGCGACGGTCCTATTGACGCGGTCTTTCGCACGATGGAACGTATTATGGAACTGACGGCACGGCTGGAGGAATTTGACGTCCGCAGTGTCTCGGAGGGCAAGGATGCCATGGGAGAAGTTCGAGTCACCATCAACGTCAGCGGACGGCAGTATCAGGGAAAGGCTGTCAGTACCGACATAATTGAAGCTGCAGCGCATGCCTATCTGAAAGCACTCAACAAAGCCGATTCTGAACGAAGATTGTCGGCCGGTCCACGCTCCACTTCCAGTGCAGCCACGTGAACTCCGATCAGCTGCTCGGCTGAACACGGATAGAAAAACCAGTCCATGAAACTGCAATTGCGAGAGTATGTTGTGTTCGCGGCCGGCGTGGTGATCGCAGGTGCCTGTATTTTCAGGCTTCAGTCCCCACTGCAAACGGGAGCCCAGGATGTGCGGATCAGTGACCGCCGTCCGGCTCCGGCGTTTGAACTCTATGACCAGAACTCTCGAGCCGTGAATTTGTCGGCCTATCTGAATCGACATAAAATTCTGCTGGTTTTCTTTGACGGGCAGACAGATCCTGATTCTGATCCCGTCCTGCAGCAGCTCAGCCAGTTCCATGCGGCACTTGCGAAAACCAATGTGACGGTGATAGCCGTTTCGAACGCACTGCCTCAGACCATAAGGGGCAAGGGCAACCGTCCTCTGCCGTTCGCCGTTTTGTCGGATGTTACTGCGGGACAGCCCGGTTCGGCCAGTGTGCTATGGAACGTGGCAGACCCAGCGGCTCCTCGACAGCCAGCGGCTGCTTCGGCACCGACATCGGCAGTCATCCGGCCATCCGTTTTTTTTATCGATGCCGGTGGGCTGGTTGACTGGGACGGAAAACATCCGCGTTCATTGTCAGATCCGCAGCCGTTCATTAGTCGGCTCGTTGCTGAAGGCTAAGCATCCCGGGAAAAATCTGCGCGAATGCATTGTCAGGCTTTGAGTTTCGCGTAGTGGACCTTGCTAAAGGTCCTGCAGCCATGGGATTTTTAGCAGGATCCACTACCTTATCCTGCAGCCAGGGGATCTTTAGCAAGATCCACTACCTCCAACCAGAACTCGTTAACTTGACGGAGCATTAGCCGCGAGGTTTGTGGTCCTTAGTTGAAGGAGACCTCTCAGGTACGAGAAACTCCCGGTTGTCCATGACATGCGTGTAGCGAAACGGTGTCATGGTGATACGATATTTGGCGTGGAGAGCGATCCGGTTAATCATGCAAAGAGTTTCCGGACGAAAGTCCGTTGAGCGCTGATGAAACTGTATTGCAAATTGAGTACCGTGACTCGCCACAGACTTCTGCGTCTGTTTGTGTTGCTGGGAATTTGCGCCAGTTTGTTTCCGCTGCCGGTTGCCCCAGTCCCACCCAATGCTCCGGGAAAAGATGATTCGGCCCCGTTTCCCTGTCAGGATCGACCATGCGGATGTATGACGGCCACTCAGTGCTGGAAAAAGTGCTGTTGCTTCAGTAACGCTAAGAAGATTGCCTGGGCGAATGCCAATCACGTGCAGGTTCCCGATTTTGTGATTGCCGCTGCTGAACGTGAAGAAACTGACACTACAAAGAGCGAGACAAAGAGCGAGATATGTCAATCACCGTTTCGGGCGAAGTCACAGCAAACTGTGGGCAGTCGCTCAGGTTGCTCGCATTGCGGAAAACAGACAACGGCAGTGAACCGGTATTCGTGCTGCAGCAAAATCGTGGCCGACAGGGGAACTAGCCGCGCGAAGTGTGGCACATGTGAGAAGGCAGGCAACGATAAGTCCTGTGAGTCTCCGAAACCCATCGCGGCAAAGTACCTGCTGGCGATTTGTGCAGCCGAGTGTCAGGGACAATTTCCGCCCGTGTTTTGTTTTCCGATCACAATCATTTCCGACTGCATTGAGTTGCAGGAGCGGTGCGATGGTTTGATTGAGAGAGTAACAGCGGAGTCTGAGCGACTGCCTTTGATGTCGCTTCGACCGCCATTGCCGCCGCCAAAGGTCGCGCGTGTCGGCTGACGTTTTTTTGCCTTCTTCACGTTGATCGTGAAGAGATCCGCAGCGCGGCGTGCTGCGCATACACGGGGCCATAATTCGGACTACCTGTGTCGGCAGCCTTCGCTCGGTGCACGGGTTCCGTCATTCACCGCAGCCAGTGTTGCATGGACACGCGCCATTGCGTTTCAGGCTGCGATTCGGATTCAAAATTTTTCCAGGAGCTACTGTCTCATGTTTTCTCGCTACGTACGTCGCGGCTTTACTTTAATCGAATTGCTCGTTGTGATCGCGATCATTGCCATCCTGATTTCGCTGCTTTTGCCGGCTGTTCAGCAGGCGCGTGAGGCAGCTCGTCGGACTCAGTGCAAGAACAATCTTAAGCAGATTGGGCTGGCGCTTCACAACTACGAAAGCGTCATGGGGGTGTTGCCGTCAAACTATGCTCAGGGTAACGCATCCAACGCAGGAAATTACTCCGTTCACGCTCATTTGTTGCCGTATCTTGAACAGTCAAACCTCAGAAATCTGATTGACTTCAGCATTCGTCTGCAGATCGGCTGCTGTCCTGGAGACGTACATCCGAACAATGTGGTCGCCGCGGCGACGGTGATACCCTTCTTTCGCTGCCCCAGTGATCCCGGACCGGATACGTTTCAAATCAAATCCGGCACTACAGGCGGAGCAACGGGAGGTGTCTTCACATACGCAGCCAACAACTATCACATGAACAACGGCACTGCGGTTGGAAAGCTGTATGATGCTCGTCTGCCAACAGACGGAATTCTGTGGACAAACAGCAGTGTTCGATTTCGCGACATTACTGATGGTCTGAGCAACACGTCTGCGTTTGCAGAATCAGTTATTGGACTGCCTGGCACGCCGCAACCGGCGCCCACAACGCTGAAGGCTCGTCGCCGTACCTATATCAATGTCGCATGTGTCTGGACCTCCAGCACTTTTCCACCGTCGACCCCAGGTCTTGCAAACGGCTATACAACTCCATGGGATCCGGCAGCGGGATACGAGGCAATGACGATTGCCATCAGCCGTGGATACTCGGGTGAACGTGGTGCTGGCTGGATTAATGGACGGGAGTACTGGACGGGATACAACCATTACCATACGCCCAATAGTCCGCTGCTTGACATGGGAACGTGTGGGAACGGGATCTTTGCGGCTCGCAGTGAACACGTCGGCGGAATTCAGACGGTGCTCTGTGATGGAAGTGTGCGATTTATCAGTGACAGTATCGATCTGAACCTCTGGCGTGCCCTGGGAACGCGATCCAACGGTGAAGTCATGGGTGAACTTTGATGACTCGCCTGCCTGCCGAATTTCAGCTCGAGTAATGCCGCAGGCGATGAACCTGAACCTGTGGAGTTGCTGCATTCACCGATGGAGACTTAAATGAAACAGAAAACAGATACCACATCCCGTCGTTCGCCGGGTGTGCCGCGAGAGTGGAGCACCAGGGCGTTTCTGACTTTCCTTGGGATCATCAGCTGCATTTATGCTGTCGTGCTGATCTATCATGTGGCGAAGCCAGTTGGCACTGTCGCGGCCGACAGCGGCATCCTGGAACAGTGCAGACAGATCTGCCTGCAATACGGGCTGATTTCAACCGGAAATATTCGAAATGATGCCGAGTCCTACCTGGAAGTTGTGCAGTCGCGAAAGCTGACGGAAACACTCGATGGAATGCTGAGGGACAGTGCATTCAGGCCGGTTGAGTCGCAGTCTCATGGGCTGCTGAATCATATGGCACCTGACTTCACGCTTCCCGATGTTGGTGGAGTCGAACGGAAGCTGAGTGTACTGGGGAAAGACCGTCCCGTTGTGGTTGTGTTTTATCTTGGCTATGGATGCAGTCACTGCGTTGCGCAGTTGCTGGCCCTGGATAAAGACCTCCACTACTTCCGCGAACTTGACGCCGATATCGTGGCGATCAGCTCGGACACCTCGGAACACACTGCAGAACGGTACGGGGAATACGGTGAATTTCATTTTCCCGTGCTTGCCGATACGGACTATTCCGTCTCCAGTCAATGGGGGGTGTATCTGCCTGAGTCGGACGAAAAGCCAGAGTTCATGAACCATGGCACATTTGTCATTGGCAGAGATGGTAAGGTCATTTGGGCGGCACAGGGGAAGGAGCCATTCCTTGATAACAAAACGCTGTTGCAGGTCATCGCAAAGTCTCAGGGCCTGTTGCCAGCTGCGACAGTGGCGACAGGCACCAATCGTATGACGGAAGTTGCCCGAGAATAACACAGCGCGAGTTCATTTGGTGCTGTGTGTCCGTGGTCCCGGCTTCCGTCGGAATCTGCAGGCGAATTCCGGCGGAAGCTCGAAGTTCGATATGTTGCTTACCTGAGCCTCGGGTTATCCCGTTGAGATCGGAGCTGCTTTATGAAGACGCGAATTGGGCTGCTCAATGCAGCGATTGTTGCAGCCTGCCTGATGGGCTGCAGTTCGCCAGCGATTAGCAGGGACGGATCGTCTGGTTCACTGCAGTTTGGCGCGGATACTTTGAGTGATATTTGCGTAGTCGTTCACAAAAAGGACGGTTCATCGTTTCAGGGAGCGGGATTCGGAACGACAGACCACAACGGATCGTTTCATCTCGTCAACAACGGAGGACAGGAGGCACTGGTTCTTGAACCGGGTGACTACTGTTTCACACTGGAATCCCTGGGGCCTCAGATTGTTTTCCCGGCGGATTATCTGAAGCCGGAAACGACACCTCTCAAGGTTACCTGGACAACCGATATGAAGTCACTGGATTTGAAAGTGCCGGCGGAACTGCTGGCCAGGTTATCAAAGTAATTCCTGATGAATTTCGACTGGCCTGTTCGGTCGTCTATCTGGTCATCAGGATCAATGTGGGTGTTTTTGTGAACTGCAGGCTTCTAACCAAAACTTAGAACCCCAAACTATCTTTCACCGGATTCAATCAATGCAAACTCTGATAATGCTGACTGTTTTATTGTTGACCGACGGACCTGTTCCGTCATGGCCTGGCTTTTTGGGTCAGGGGGCAACACCCGTTGATCCCGCGACGATTCCAACGGACTGGTCGCCAAATAAGAACCTTGCGTGGAAATCAAAACTTCCCGGAAAAGGGCAATCCAGCCCGGTCATTATGGGCGACAAGGTTTTCGTGACGGCCATTGAAGGGACAATGAAGGATTATTGCCATGTTGTTGCTCTGCGACTTGCCGATGGATCCGTCGCATGGGATCTGAAACTGGAATCATTCCAGCCCGTCCGCAGCAATTACTTTCAGAGCCGTTCTGCACCGACGCCAATCGTTGATGACGTCGCGGTTTACGCGTTTTTCGAAACGGGGAACTTTGTCGCAGTCAGTCATGATGGCAGGCAATTGTGGCAACGAGCACTGACAGAAGACTATGGCGCATTTGAAACGACGATTGGTATTGCCTCATCGCCGTTGATGGTCGGTGACACAATTGTATTGCTGATTGATCATGAAGGTCCTTCGTATTTGCTGGCCGTCGACAAGGAAACGGGAGAAACGAAGTGGAAAGCTGATCGCGAAAGCCGGACGAGCTATTCCTCACCATCGCTGGTTCCTGTGGGTGACTCCAGTCACATTGTCTGCAGTTCTTCAGGCAGTATCGATGGATATGATCCTTCAACCGGGGAGTTGTTGTGGACGCTGGAAGAGGAAGTCGGGGGGAATCGAGCCACGACGCCTCTCGCGGCTGGAAATGGCCGTTTCGTGATGGCAGCAAGCCCCGGGATGCATAATGAAAATGAGGGCGAGGCGAGGAAGACCAATGGTGTTGTTTCGATAGAAAAGTTCGATGATGGATTCAGGGCGAAGGTATTGTGGCGAACCGAGGAAGCAATGCCTGCTTTCAATACACCAACTGTGAACAACGGGCTGGCGTACTGGGTTAATAAAGCGGGTGTTGTTTTCTGCTACAACGCGGAGACCGGCGAAAAGCATTATTCGAAGCGTATTGAACAGGGTTGCTGGGCGACTCCGGTGGCAATTGGAGATCGGTTGTATGTTTTCGGCAAAGATGGACTCACAACAGTCATTTCAACGGGCCCTGAATTTCAGTTGATTGCGAAGAATCAGTTGTGGGACCCGAATGAACTTCCCAGCGAAGCGACGGCTCGAAATCGGGCCGCCGGACGCGACGAAAATGCGAAGCGTGAATCGGTGACCGTCGCTTCCGGGAGTGAACCACAGGAAAAGGTGGGGCCCGAGCAGACGGCCAAAACAGAAGTAACCGCTGACGGAACTGCATCGTCGGGAAAAACGACCGATCGTCCGGACGGCGCTAAACGGGCGGAGGCTGGCCAAAAGCGTGGTGGTCCTCCCGGTGGTGGCGGCAGCTATGATGCACAGACCATGGCTCAGGGAGAGAATCGATTCGCAGATCCGGTTCAATACGGCGTCGCTATTGTGAACGGCAGCATCGTAATTCGCACCGGCGAGATGGTCTATTGTGTTCGGGCAGAGTAGTTGAATACGTTTCCGGAGGCGAGTTGCCACGTGAAAGCGTACATCATTCAGTTGATTCAGTTGCCGTGACAACCTGGAATGCATTCGCTGGTGGCTCGCCCTCTGGATGGCTTCTATACCTGACATCGCCTCAATTTGGCGGATCCATTATGTACCGAAGATTTTTAACCATAACCTCTGTGTTTGCCCTTCTGGCCCTGTCCGCATCTTCTGCATTTTCGCAGCGGGCCAACTATGAAGAGGCACCGATCAGCTACAGTGTTTCGGCGCCTGACAATCGAGTCTCGCAGTTGCAGACTCAGCTTGACTCCGGAGAGAAATCGCTCACGTTTGAGGAAGGTCGGGGTTACCTGAGATCGCTGCTCGACGCACTTGAGATTTCTCCGGTGTCACAGGTGATGTCATTCAGTCGCACCAGTCTTCAGAATGACCTGATCTCGCCGACGACCCCGCGAGCCTTGTATTTTAATGATGAAGTGCATCTGGGCTTTGTGCAGAATGGCCTGATCGAGATTGCGGTAAGGGATCCCGGACTGGGAATGGTCTTCTACACACTAAAACAGACGAATGAGGAACCTCCCCTGTTCCGGCGTCAGACGAATTCGTGCCTGACCTGTCATGGAGCCGCCAGGACCAGAAATGTACCGGGACTGCTCGTTCGATCCGTCTATCCGGACTCCGAAGGACATCCGGTTGTATCGGCGGGCAGTTTCGTGTCGACTCATCGAAGTCCACTGCATCAGCGGTGGGGCGGCTGGTACGTCACGGGAACTCATGGCGATCAGCAGCATCTTGGCAATTTTTCGCTGGCGACTTCAAAAAAACCGAAGGTGGTTGACAACACCGGGGGGCAGAACGTTACAGATTTGAAGGAGCGATTTGACACATCCCCATATCTCACGCCACACAGTGATATCGTCGCCCTGATGGTGCTCGAACATCAGACCGACATGTACAATGTGCTGACTCAGGCGTCGTTTGAAATCCGTCACGCCCTCTTTTTGCAGGAAAAAGCAATCAGTGAGGATGCTGACGCGGCAGCAGTCGGCCGGGAACTGCTGACAACTCGTCTGAAAAAATCCAGCGACCTGATTGCAAAGTCGCTGCTGTTTTCGGAAGAAGCTCGGCTGACGGCGCCGATTCTCGGGACGTCAGAATTCGGACGTGAATTCACTTCAAGAGGTCCGAAAGACAGCAGTGGCCGATCACTCCGGGACTTCGATTTGCGAACCCGAATGTTCTGCTACCCCTGCAGCTACCTGATCCAGACTCCGGCATTCGAAGCGCTTCCGTTGGAATTGAAGGCGGCGGTTGGATCACGAATGCGGGAGATACTGACTTCATCTGAGTCCTTAAAGGGATTCGAACATCTGTCTCAGGAAGATCGGCAGGCGATCATTGAAATTCTGCAGCAGACGAAGCCTGGTTTTCTGTAACCGTGAAGGTCAGTCTGGGGCAGCAATTCATATTTTGTTGAAAATAAAGACGTTACGATTCACTCGACAGGGGGAGAAAAAATGAGATTTGCACTTCGCTATCTGGCATTGTCAGCAATCGTTTGCACGGTGGTGAGCGGCACTGCGATCGCTCACGATACCTGGGTTGAAGTCAGTTCGGCAGAAGTCAGAACTGGTCAGGTTGTTTATGTGGACCTGAAACTGGGAAATCACGGAAACGACCATCGCGACTTTAAACTTGCCAGCAAGATTACGCTGGAACCGTGCACGCTGGCGGTCATTGACTCGGAAGGTACGCTGCACGATTTGAAAACCAAAGTCGTTGACACTGGATTTGCCCCAAAGGAAGGCTACTGGTCCGCCAGGTTTGTTCCGAAACGGCAGGGATTACATGTCGCATGGCACACACTGGACACCCTGCACGGAACGATTCGCGCCATTAAGAGCAGCAAGAGCTATTTTGTTGTTGGCAATGGTAAATCTCCGGAAGCGTCGAATGGATTTGAGAAGCCATTGGGTGGTGCGATTGAGATTGTGCCTCTGACTCATCCCGCACTACTGGCTGCTGGCCAGCCCATCAGAATTCAGGTACTCTTTAAGGGTCAGCCGCTGAAGGATGCACGCGTCACGTTTGTCCCTCGCGGACAAATACTGGCAAAAGGGTTTGACGAGAAATTTGAGCGCAAGACTGACAGTCAGGGTCAGGCAGAATTCACGCCGGAAGAAGCCAACTGCTTACTGGCCGTCGTGCATCATATGGCTCCGGAAGAAAAAGGGGAAAAGTTCGACAGGACTGCCTATTCGGCGACAATTACCTTCAATGTTGCGGATTCGCTGCCCTAGTGCACTGAAAGGTCTGGTTGAGAATTGGATACAATCCACATCTCTGTGCCTCGCACACAGGTGTCGCGAATGCCCCGGGCACTGAAGCACGACAGGCCATTCTTTTTCATTCAACGATTTTTTATTCAACAAGCAGACGGAGTCCCTGAGATCATGCTTTCTTCCCTATTACTGATTACCGTCAGTTTTTTTGCCGAACCGACAGTGTGGCCTGGTTTTCTGGGAGCAGGGGCTTCAGAGATTGATCCGGCTTCCATTCCGCTCAGCTGGGCGCCAACAAAGAACATTGCCTGGGATGCATCTCTTCCCGGGCACGGCCAGTCAAGCCCTGTGATTTGGGGAGACAAAGTTTTTGTTACCACAGTGGAAGGTGATAACAAGGAAACCTGTCACGTACTGTGCCTGTCATTGAAAGACGGTTCTATTCTGTGGAACCTTAAGCATACGTCTTCCTCGCCGGATCCAAACAGTGTTTACATTAGTCGAGCAGCGCCGACGCCTGTTGTGGATGGCAGGCATGTATTCGCATTCTTTGAATGTGGCGATCTTGTGGCATTGACGCATGACGGGAAAGAGGTGTGGTCCCGATCCCTGTCGAAGGAATTCGGCAAGTTTGTCAATAAGTTTGGGTTAAGCAGTTCGCCCGTGCAGACTGACGATTCTGTCATTGTGCTGGTTGATGACGAGGGACCATCGTACCTGATCGCTTTTGGAAAAACCGATGGCAGTATCCTCTGGAAAACTGACCGCAGCAGTCGAACGAGCTGGAGCAGTCCGGCGCTGATTCCTGTGGATGGGCAATCGCAGGTCGTTGTGAGTTCAGCAGGAAGCGTCGATGGCTATGACCCGACGAACGGAAAACTGCTGTGGACATATACGGACGTTGGCGGCAACACTGGAACAACGCCACTGCCAGCCGGGCCGAACGAGTTTTTCGTTGCAGCGTCTCCGGGTCGATCCGGCGAAAACTCGGAAGGGGCAAAGAAATCGAACGCACTGATGAAGGTCACTCGCGACGGTGACGGCTGGAAAGTCGACAAGGTTTGGATGAGTGCTGAGGCAACACCGTCGTGGGCTTCCCCGTTTGTCCACAATGGTTTTGCATATTGGGTAAATCGAGTGGGAATTGTTTATTGTATTGACGCAGCAACCGGTGAGCAGAAGTATGCTCAGCGAACGAAACAGTCCTGCTGGGCAACTCCACTTCCGGTTGGTGATCGCATTTACTTCTTTGGCAAGGATGGGATGACCACGGTCCTTGCCGCCGGGCCGGAATTCAGAGAGCTTGCATCCAGTGAGCTCTGGGCCGCGGACATGCCACCGACGGACAATGGAGCTCCGAAGGCGGACGAAACCAGCCCGGAACGCCGTCAGGCTTCAGCGATGTTCTCGGGGCCAACACAATACGGAATCGCCGCAGTCAGCGGAAGTTTGCTGATCCGGGTTGGCAGTCACGTATATTGTGTACGGGAAATGGCTGACTAACAGAAAAGCTTGCGACGCAGGCTCAATGAATATCACCGCCCGGTGAGCCGATTTGAATGGTCTGTTGCGGAAAGTGTACAAAGACCGTTCCGAAAGGCAAAAAGGACCTGAGGAAAACAAAACTCGTTCGTTCGCAACTGAACGCAGTGGCAGCGCGGGTGTTCCCGAGGGGCGCACCCGCGCAATCGTTCAAGCCGGATTTATCCGCTTTTTCAAATCCGGTTCTTCCCCCGCTGCCTGTGTTGCAGCAGTTCGGACGTGCATTTTTCCTTCGGCGCTAAATTCGTACTAGGCTTTGGCCATTACGATCTGAAACAAAGAGTGCTCTTCGGATCGTCTGTCTGCCGTCTGGCTCACGCGGGAGTTGACATTATGAGGATCAACGGTTTTACGGTGATTGGGATCGTGTTTGTGGGGCTGGGAGTTTTTGGCGTCTGCAATGCCGCTGCCAGCTTTGGTAAGCCAGACGTTGAAAAACGGGATGTAACAACGAAGGGAATCATTACTCGAGTTCATGGAACGACAATCAAACATCGCCTGACTGATATCAGGATGAACAGTCAATTCAACTTTGATTACAAGTTCACAGCAGAAGACGGCAAAGAGTATTCCAACTCGACCATCATCAACGAGTCTCAGTTTCGCATTTTGGAGGAAGGACAGGAGGTTACCGTACGGTATCATTCGCACAATCCTGCAGTCAATGCGTCAGTTCCATATGGCCACTACACGTCTGTCGGCAGAATGCCAAAATCAACGCCGCAGTTCCGGTTGATGTTCAGTCTCGGATTTTGCTTCTGTGGCGGCCTGATTTTATTCCTTGCCTTTCGAGATCAGCAGGAATCCAAAGTAACAGGCCCGGAGTTTGCACGGTAGTTTCCAGCCATTGACCTGCTTCAATGCTGCCGCCTAACCGCCACCTCGGCGGATTTCAGAGCCGGCAAAGCGGATCTGAAAGCGGTAGATCCTTTTTGTCGAACAGGTGATTCGTCCGGTTTCCAGATCCACACTCTGTGGAATCTCTGCGCGATTAACGTTTGCCACAGCTCGATATCCGCGTTCGGCGAAGATATCGATGACCATTGCCAGCGCCAGCGGATCGTCAAACAGCTGGTCTTCCGAATTGACGATTGCCAGACCCGGGATTGCGTGCCGAATCACGATAGGAATGAATCGATCTTCAATCAGACGAATGACCTTATGGAACAGGCTGCGATGTTCAATCTGGTAGCTGTCCATTCGTCGCACAAGTTCCTGTCGGGCGTGCATGATGAGATCGCTTGCCAGAGGCAAATGGCGAACAGCATCATGAGTTTCCGGATCAAGTTCGAGCGATGACTGGTAATCCAGTTCGTCCCGAATGTTTTTCTCAACGCTTTCGACAGATCCCTGAGCGTTGACAAAATGATAGTGGTAAATTTCCTTGAGCGACTGCAGTGCCTCCCACGTCTCCTCTTTGAAAACGCGGTAACGACGCCTCGCGGCTTCGGGGTCAAGATCGGTTGCTCGAACTTCCTGAAGTTCTGTTCCCTCAGCCAGTGCCCTTGCGTTCCATTCTGCGATTTCGCGTCCCCGCTTTAGCTGACGTTCAATACTGGTTTTCTCATCAACGAACAAAACCATCACGTGAATCGTGGGCTTTCGAAAGTTGATCGCCAGCGGGGTTTCGCGGTACTCTCGACTCAACTGGTTCATTTTGAGTACAAGAAGATTGAGGCATTCCACCTGAACCTGAGTGCGAGGGAATCCGTCGAGAACACAGCCATCCCGATATTCCTTTTCCAGAAGTTTTCGAAACACCAGTTCCACAACTTCACGGTCACCCACCATTCCACCCGCCTGTTTGATGCGACAGGCCTGGGGAGTATTCAGCAGAGAGCTCACAACAATTGGGGCACAGGTCAGATCCCGGGCCTTCATGATAAATTCTGTATTGGTTCCCTTGCCCGATCCAGGTGCACCACCAAGCAGGATCAGCTCTTTGGAGAATCTGAGATTCTCATGACCAAATTCGGCTTCGAGTTCATTCCAAACATTGGTGAAAATCACCTGAGCATCTTTCACCTCCAGGTTTTCAACTGGTTTCCCTGGAATGGGTGATGTGTTTCCTGGTCTGTCCATCGTCAGCTCTGTAATCTCTGGCTTTCAGATTCGCTTTCCCATCTGTCTGGAAAACGCCGAAAGTACTCTCTGTTTTGTTTAAGTGGAAATTCATTGTCTATTTCCCGAAGCTGAACAGTGTATAGAAGAAATGTTTCCGTCGCACTCAGTTCTACGCCCGTCGTGGCTGAAAATCAGCATCTGTGAGGGTGGTATGCTCTTTATCAGGAGCAGAACTGGTGGGGAAATTTGCAGGAATCGGAATTTTTGCCCTGAAAATTCAGCGATCCTGAGAGAGATGGAATTCTGTGACCCGCCGGCAGTTGCAGCCAGTGAGAATTTGCAGCGGGAGTACTCACGGGAGTACTCAGAAGTTCAATTCTGGCGAGGAATGACGTTTACAGAGAAGTCGAAAGCCGCTACAGGCAGCGCTTTCGATCGTATTAAAGCGGCGCGAGCCATTCGGTCACTTTCCACCGACGAGCTCGCATTCTGCCAATCTTTAATTCTGAGAACTGCGTTTTGTTGACTTTGATGTATCAGTCTTCAGTGCAAGTCAGGGTGAATTTGGTTCGGGTGCTTCCGGCAGACGTATAGACCGTATTTTCGCCAACCGCTTTACCGCTTTTGTCGCCGTCGGACAAAACCACCGACGTGCTGCAGTCCACGGAATTGAAGACGGTAACGTCGGCAAACCAGTTGATCGAAATGGTTCTATCACCATTGAGTTTGCTGAAGGTCGCGTCGAAGAACTTGAATCGTGTCCTTGTTGAGAAGTCTTCGGAAAATACTTCCCCCTCCTGAAGAAGAAACTCCTGATGGTACACTTCTGTACCAATAACCGTCCCGGTCTGATTTTTTGATTCGACTTCAACGTCGATCACACAACTGACAGCATGATCTTCGAAAGGGCGGGCTGCATCCGCCGAATTCAGAACCAGCAGGGACACCATGGCGACCGCAACGCTAATGGACAGCAACAGCCTTTTTGTTTGCAACATAATTTCGAGCTCCTGTAAATTTCGTGGGGGATCGCTTCGAAATCGCGAAACATGTTCTCCCCGTTTACAAAAGCGAAATTCGTGCTCACAGCCCGCCATCGATTCTGGATTTCTTCGCCGGAATCAACACGGCTCGCTGTTTATTCTTTGGTATATTGCAGCGTCACTCGCGGCTGTCTTAAGTTATCTCCGGCGATCTGGTCAATTGGAAGATTCGGCATCGGAGAGACGCAGACCTGCTTCAGCCAGCGAAGTTGAGCGAAGAGATCTGGCCGTTGTATTCAGCGGCGCGGGCCTCCTCCTGAATGGCTTCGAACCCTTCTCGCAGGGTCTGCATAATCTTCAGCGATGATCGCCAGCCGTCGATCGAATCAGTCATGGTTTGTTCCATTACAAACTGGCACAGGCGCAGAATCTGAAAAGGTGTTTCGCCAACTTCCAGATTCAGGCCGTCGATAATGGTAACGAGTACTCGCTGGGTCTCGAGACGCACCAGCAGCAGGTCCTTCTGGTTGTTTTGTTCAAGAAGTCGAATACCCTCTGACAGCGAATTGACAACCTTTTCGTAAACCAGCAGCAGCATGTCAATTCGTGCCCACGAAAGCGAATTGTTGGATTTGTATCTGTTGTATGCGTTCATGACATTACCTTAGTCCTGGGTGTGAATTCTATTTGGTGATGCCGGCGAGCTGAGAGTTGACGAAGCTGCTTGTGGAATTCAGCTGACTAATCGCTGTTTCCAGGGTGGCAAACTGTTTCAGCAGTGACGCCTGAGCCCGATCAAAGATTCCTTTTTGCCGGTCAATCGTTTTTTGAATACTGTCGATTTGCCCGTCGAAACCATCGTCCGATGTGGCAAGAATTCCTGTGTCAGGCTTGAGGAGATCCCCCAGAATTTTGTCCAGTGACGCAGCGACGCCACGTGTGACGGTAACATCGGCTTCGACACCTGCGGTGACCTGTGCCGGTGTCAGCGTGACCCTCAGCTGAAGATCGGCGGTATTCTCATTGTCGGCGTTGCCCGACAGCACACGTCCCCGACCGGTTGCCGCTTCCACATTTCCGTTGACAATGAACTGGCCCGCCACATTCCTTCCAACATCAGACTGACCGGCAGTGAATTTCAGGTCGGCGAGAGCGGTTCCGGAGACGATCAGAAGATCTGAGCTGCCACCAAACGATTCCGAGGTGAGTTTCAGTGAGTTGCCGGATAATGATGCACTCACGCTGCGTCCGGGGAACTTGTCTGAACTGTTGATGACCGACTCGAGGTGATCGGCAAGTGCCTGACGAGTGTATGTTCCTTCGGTCAGCGTGATCGTCGCTGCCTGTCCATCGACCTTTAATTCCAGTACACGATTCGCCGAAGTGATCACCGTGGATGCCGCCAGTGCGGTGCCAGCCGTAATCGATGCCTGTTCGGCTGCCTGAGTAATATCAACCTGATAGGGAGTTTCTGAAGTTGCCGTTCGCTGGCTGCCGAGAAGAAAGCTTACGCCGGAGTTTGTCGACGTTGCATCCAGTGTGAACAGTCGTTTCACATCCGCAGCGCTGGCGTTTTCCACATTACCTGCCAGAACGTTTTCCAGCCGCGCTTTGTTGAGTATCAGTCGTCCCTGATCGTTGACGGAGATCCCAATCGCTGAAAGTCGATTGACTGAGGAATTGACGCCTGGCACGACGCCCAGTACAGCCGAGCGAAGCTTCTGCTGAACGCCGATAGCGCCGCGGTTCCCCAGTAACAAACCTGCTTCGTTTGTTTCGCTGTTGAATCTGGACTGGTCGTCAATGTATTGAAGCACCGCGTTAAAAGATTTTACAAAGTCTTCAACGGCGGACACTGCACCTTCGGTATCCCGCGCAACTGAGATTGTTACTTCTTCGCCGGCGTTAACATTCAGCAGGTCAATCCGCACGTCAGAGATGACATCCTCAAACTGATTTGTGCTGCTGGAAACCGAAATCGCTCCGACGCCGCTTCCGACCCTGATTTCTGCGTCGGTCGCTGCCTGAACGGGGTTGTTCAGATCGATAATCGGCTTAATGGCATTTCCTGCTGAGTTAGCAAGATTATTTGTGACAGAGATTGCGTTTGCCGCTCCCGTTTTAGAGGAGGTGAGCAGCAGACGCCAGGGGGTAGCACCGCCGGAAGCATCTTTGACAATGCTGGCCGTAACTCCTGCACCGGACGAATTGATCGCTGACGCCAGCCCGTCGAGGGAATTGTTGTTGGCATCGATCGAGATTGATGTGACATCTCCTGAGCCAACCCTGAATGCAAATGTACCGGTGGTAATTTCTGAGTTTTTATCCGCAAACCCCTGCGATGCCACCTGATGAGCCCGGGCCTTCGAGTTGACTGTCAGCTGATAGACGCCTGCCGCGGCATTGGATCCGGCCGTAGCCGCAACTGCAGTTTCATCACTTACCGTGACGGCAAACTGCGAAAAGGTGCTGTTCTGAATTCGGGAAAGCGTCCCCAGGTCGGTTCGCAGGGACAGTAGTCGGGCCTCGATACCGCGAAATACGGTCTGTTTCTGCTGGATCTCCGTTCGCCGCAGAGTGAGTCGATCGACCTGCGTCTTCTGGATCTCAAGCAGGCCACTGATAATTGTTTCGGTGTCTATACCGCTGACAAGGCCGTCGATTGTGACTGCCATATTTCACCTGCCTTCGGAAATCGACAAACGGCCCGACCAGGACGTTCGATGATGAACACCCAGCCGGACCGTGTCATAGTCAAGTCGGTTCTTTTTATTCTTACCGCAGCAGTGACAGCACCAGCTGAGGAATCTGATTGGCGTTTCCAAGAACCGATGTGCCTGCCTGCACCAGTACCTGATTCTTTGTAAAGTTGGCAATTTCTTCCGCGAAGTCCGTGTCACGAATGACCGATTCCGCGTTCACGGTGTTTTCCAGTGTTGCTCGAAGGTTGTTCGCGGTTGATTCCAGTGTATTCTGCTGGAACGCCCCCAGTGTACCTCGCAGGTTCGTAACGTCATCAATCGCCGCATCGATCACGCCAATTGAGTCCTGAGCCTTCGAGGCTGAGGTAATGTCGATTTCTTCCAGTGTGGTGAACTGGTTGCCGGTCACTCCAATACCCAGAGCATTGGCATTGACTTTGCCAATTGTCACGCTGGCCGTCTGGTTCTGGTTGGCTCCAATCTGGAACACCAGCGAGTTGTTGGAGACGGTGACGTTCCCCTGGGCTCCATCCACGGTTTCGAATGCTGTTGTGTCGGCAGCAAATTGAACCGAGAGACCTTTGGCAACTCCTGAGTTGGCCGTGAGTACGTTACCGACACCGTTGAACGATGTACCGTTGATCGTCCCGACAACATCCACTCCCACATCGTTGACCGTGGTCGTTCCGAAGGCACTGCTTGTCGCAGCCGATGCAGTATTCGACACGACGCTCAGTGATGCGTTTCCACCGAAGGCCTGAGTATAAAGCCGCGTTGCGCCAGAGCTGGTGTCGGCGATCACACCGGTCTGAGCAGTGAATTCGTTAATTCGGTCCACGACCTGAGACTGAGTCAGACCAGCACCAAGAGAAATGGTGACGTCGTTAATTGTCAGCACTTCATCAGCGGCCAGAGCACCTGTCTGAGCTGTACCGGCGGTGACAGTTGCTCGTTCGCCTTCGGTGGTGACCACAACCGCGTAGGTACCGGCTGTTGTTTCGGACGTACCTTTCAGGAAGGTAACATCGGCGTCTGTAGCCACTCCGGAGATACCGGCCGAGCCGTCCAGGAGTTTCTTGGTTCCGAACTGCGTGTTGTTGGCAATTCGGTTAATTGTATCCAGAGCATTGGTAATTTCGGCCTGGTTTGCCGCCAAAGCGTCATCATCATTCACGCCTGAGTTGGCGGAGTCGATCGCCAGGCTTCGTACTTTAACCAGCAGTGAGTTAATTTCGTTCAGAGCACCTTCCGCGGTCTGAACCACGGAAACGGCTTTCTCTGAGTTGTCAATGGCCTGTCGCAGACCAGCAATCTGTGCTCGCTGCTTTTCGGAAATCACGAGGGCCGCCGGGCCATCGGCTCCACGATTTACCTTGAGACCTGAAGAAAGCCGCTCGACCGACCTGGCAACAGCAGTGTTTGCCCGTCCCAGGTTATGCTGAGCCGTCAGCGAAGAAACGTTATTTGCAATTGACAACCCCATGATCCGCCCCTTGGTCGAAAGTGTTGTGGCTCAGATCCGACTCTCTGAAAAGATCAGAACCACCCAGGATGTAAAACCAGCTTCGCCTTCAGAAAACGAAAACGTCGCTCTGCACAGAACTTCTAAAGAACCGTGCAGGACTCTCGTCACAAGACGGGAGCCCCGAGTCCAATCCGTTAACGAAAGCCCGATCTAAGCATCCTTGCTCAGAATTGCATCCGCGATACCTTCTGCGGATGCGCGAGTCAGGTAATCGCCTCGCTGCACTCTCACTTTCGCTGCTGAAACAACATCAGGCCGAACATCACTGAACTCGCCTAACTGCCGAGACAACTGTTCAAGCTCGCCATTGCCAGCCGCCCCCCCAGCTTCCGCCTCCCGCTGTACACTCTTCGAACCTGCCGCTCCCGCTGCTCCTGACTCTTTGCGTAACGCTGAGCCTGAAACGGTGGAAGGGGCAGGGGTATGAATTCTGTGTATCTGCACGAGTTTAGCTCCCGGTGAGAGACCTGAGTCAGACTGATTTATCGAACGATGCCAAAGAAACTTGCTCACAAATTTCTGCTCATACGGATCTCAGTGTCAGCCGATTAGAGGGTGACGATTGCGCCGACTTTGACGGCTTCAATCCGAATATTAAAGGTGAATCAAGGTGACCGAGTCCGCCAAAAATCAACGATTTTCCCGCCTTTTGCGGCCTGCGCTGATGATTTTCGGCGCTCTGGCGATGGCTGCCGCCGGTGCTGCAGCTGCCACCTGGTTTAATCGCAGCAAAACCGTCTCTTCTGAAGGAAATCCCGCAGAACTGAAGGAAGCTCCCCAATCCCCGCTTCTGACCGAAGCTTCAGAATCTGAATTGAATGAAGGTCGTCGGGGTGATTCTCCGGGCCAGTCTGAACCACATGGATCCGGATCTTCCGGCGATCACGAAATCCCCGACGCTTCCGAAGAATCAGCGGAACATTCAGATGCTCAGTTCATGCAGGATACGGTATTCGGTTCGAAAACAGCTGTGAGCATGAACGAAGCGGCAGGCACGAAATCAGAACATGCAGAAGTCAATGATACTGATTTGGAACCCGCTGCAGAGTCAGCAACACATCAGGATGGATCCCCACGAATCGACGGGCCGTTTCCGGCTTCCGAAGAGCCCGTTGAATTGTCAGAGAATGGTGGTTCGATCGGACCCGAAGTGAACGATCAGAATTCCGCTGGAAACTATCTGGCAAATGCCGACGAAAAACTGCGCAGCGGCAACTACCTGAGAGCTCAGCGTGATTACCAGTATCTGAAGGACTCAGCATCCGGCCCGCCGGGATTACCATTGCAGTTTCGCCTGGCTCTTTGTTCTGAACTGGCGGGAAATACCTCCGAAGCACTTGAGGCATGGCGGAAGATCGAGGCCAATCACTCACATGGCAAATGGGTGGGTATTGCGACTCTTGGGGCTGCGAGGTGTCTGATCGCCCTCCGACGCTACGATATCCTGCAATCGGAGTACCTGCGTCCGGTTCTGCTTGACAAGACACGACTGTTGCCATCGGTTCGCGCAGAGCTCCTGCATCTGATATCGCGGGGCCAGTGGGCGATTGTTTCCGGCGGTGATCAGCAGCATCTGCTGCACGATGAGTCAATGGTTGTACCAGTGTGGCACCCGGAACCAAATCAGGCACTCGACCAGGCATCGGCGATCCTTAATGAAGAGTATCCGCCTGCAGACAAACTTCAGCTGACAATTCTGAATCAGGCCGACGACACTCCGGATGGAATTCGTCTGTCGATCGAAAGTTCCGCCGGACCTGCCGGCCGACTTCTGCCGGCGATCGTGGAACGCTGTCACCTGAAATGTGAGATTTCCCAGCAGGCAGCTGAATCAATGGCGAGCCGCACTCTGCAAATTCACGTCAGAAATCAGAGCCTCAGTGTCCTGCTGGATGGACTCACGATTCCATTTGGCAACGCATGGCAGTTCAGTGGAGACGTGATCAGCGTATTCTCGCCCGATGACGCTGATCCCGAAGTCACGGCGGTCTTCCGTGCACGTTCCACGGAAAGGCTCCTGAATCTGGCGATGACCGAAGCACCGGATGTTTCGCACCATGGACATACCCGGATCGCGCTGGGGGCCCTGCTGTTTCGTGAAGCTCGGGTGGCTGACGCAACCGGCGTGTTCCGAATGCAGCTGGAATCTTTTCCGGGATCTGCTGTTGAAACCGAGGCGGCCTACGATCTTGGAAAATGTCTGTTAACCCTGAGAAGTATTAGTGAAGCACGTGATGCGTTTCTGCTGAGCGTGGATTCTGCCGGCGGACTTTCGGAAGTCAGAATTGCTGCTTATCTTTACGCAGCACGTCTGCAAATCGAACAGGGAAATCCTAAACGAGCGGTTGCCATTCTTCTGAGAGCGGTTGCAATCAGCAAAGGCACTTCGCTTGAGGGGGATGCTGCATTGTTGCTGGCAAGCGCGTATCTGCTGCTGGAGAATCCTCAGCGTGCTAACGATGTACTTATGGAACGTCGACCGCTTTTAAGCTCCCGGAATTATCAGAAAGCTTCGGCATTCGCATCAGCGCTTTCACGATTTCAGGCAGTTGTTCTGGAAGACCGCCGGGAACGCGAAGCTCGCCATCTCGTAGCCGCGCTTGCGGCATTCAGGCCCGATGAACAGTTCGGATCCCACTGGTACCTTTTATATGCAGATGCCGCAGAACGAGCCGGGCTGACAAGACAGGCAGAAGACGCCTATGTTCAGGCTCTCAGTCGCGAACAAATCGGACCATTGCGAAATCAGATTGTGCTCCGACTCGCTGCATCGTATCGAGCGAGAGATCGATTTGAGGAGGCAACAAGCCTGCTCGCATCGCTGACTCCCGAAGAATCCGGAACCTTTGCAACGATGGCATCACTGCGGGCCGCGGAAGTTGCCCTGCAGCTTGGTCAGACGAGTGATGCAATTCGACACTGTCGACAACTGCTCTCAAACGAGATAACTCCCGAAATTCAACGAGCCACACTTCGAATCATGGGGCATGCTTTCGAACGAGAAGGCAATCATCTGTCCGCTGTTAAGTGCTTTTCCGGCGTTGTTCCGAGTGAATCTATGGATAAGTTAGCGCCGGCCTCAGGCCGAACTGAACAAAAATCCGGTACTGCGAGTCCGAATCCTGAAGCATTGCGAGGTCTGGCACCGGCAGCAACGGGAGGTGCTTTATGACCCTACGAGAGTTTACCAGGGTAGCAAAGAATCCCATTTCAGTACTGCTTCGAAAATTGACTGACTCATGTTGCGGGCTCAAACGCAGGAAATTCCCAGCGGCCATGCTTTGCATTCTGACCCTCACATGCACATCAGAATTCGCCGCAGCTGGCGACCCACCTGACAACAGAGAAGGCAGCCAGACAGGCAGCCAGACAGGAAACCCGGCAGGCTGGAAAAATCGAAGTCGCCGCGTGGTTTCCGGCGATCGTCAGTCAGCCCGGCAAACCGCACAAAAGAATGTAATACTCACCGCGTCGGCCGCTGAATCGCCGAGCACACAGTTGACCATGGCGGAAGATGTTCCCGTTCCGGCATCTGGAACGCAGCCTCCGGTATCTGATGAAAGCCATTCCCTGAACGCGGCAGAGAATGCAATACCAGGACAGCAGCCAAATCCCCTGAAAGGTCTTACGCCTGAACAACTCAGGCTTAATCAACTTAAAGCGATTCGTACGCAAAAGATAGTGGACCAGATTAAACAGTATAAACAGATGCAGCTGGCAGAAAAAAGCAGGCTGAATTCCAGCCAGCGGATACGGGAACCGGACCGATCGGGAAACGAAAGCCCGGAGGCTCCACAGGGCGATCATACGATTCCCTCGCAGTCCGGTGACAGTGCGACGCCCCACTCGTCGGGTGATGGACACTCGGATCAGCCCATTTCAGAAACCAGCGAAAACGCGCCGGAGTCGCACGAAGCATCCAAACATTCCGACAGCGAAGCGTCTTTGGAGGGTGCTGCGGAACATGTCGAACCGACCGTTCCAGGACCTGAACTGATTCCGCATGGCAGCAATTCTCATGTCCCGGCCATTTCGAATCACGATGCACATACCGCGATTGTCGAAGGACCCATTGATCGCCTTTCACTTGCCAACAATCTGTATGCTTCCGGACAGCTGGGACTTGCGCTCGAGATGTACGCACAGATCGATCGACGGTCCCTGACCCCGCAGGACAAGTATTGGGTCGAATATCAGTCTGCCTGTTGTCTGAGAAAGCTGAGACGAATCGACGAGGCGAAGAAACTTTATCGGCAGCTTGTCGGAACGCCTGAGGCCGGATTTCTCACGGAGATGTCTCGCTGGTGGCTGGATCGAATGGCTGACCGAGCTGCACTTGAAGCTGAAATCAGGAACATGCAAACGACCATTGATGCGATGAAGGAGTCTCAGGATGGGACAGCAAAACCTCAGTAGTCAGAGCCTCAGGGATCACGCTGAAAATGATCTTGAGTCACAGCTTGCAGATGCTGTGTCGCGTCAGGGACAGGTATTTTCCGGCACAATTGCGCTGATTGAACAAATTCACTCACAGGCCGATCTTCGGGATCCATCTTCGCAATCCGTGATCGGAAGCCTTCAGAAATCGCTGGACGAAGTTGTGTCAGTTCAGCACAGGGTTACTGAGGTGCATCAGAAACTAAAGAATTCCGGCCGGCCTGTCTCCGTCAGGCTGCAGCAGGACCTCCGGGATCAGGAAGTCACATTACGCAATCTGCTGACTCGAATGGATCGAGTTAAAGAGCGTTTTGAACAGGCACGAGATGATCTGATTCCTCAGCTGGACACTGACACGCGTCGCCGATCCATGCAGTCAGCATATCAGAAATCGCTCAAAACGATTTGATACGTTACAGAACTCATTCAGCAAATTTGTTATGAATATCATCTTTCAGTCTTCATCCATGCAACGGGTACTGACTCAGGCGCAGCGGTTTGCGCGATCGTCAGCAACAGTGCTGATCATTGGAGAAAGCGGAACCGGCAAGGAACTTGTTGCCCGCTATCTGCATGAGCAGAGCCCGCGCGCTGCAAAGCGGTGCGTGCGAGTGAATTGTGCGGCATTTCACGAAGGACTCGCTGAGAGCGAGCTCTTCGGACATGAGCAGGGCGCGTTTACCGGGGCTGTACGCCGACACGAGGGTTGTATACAGGCGGCAGGTGACGGTACTCTTTTTCTGGACGAAATCGGCGAGTTGCCTCTCTCGACACAGGCCAAGCTGCTGCGAGTACTTGAGGAGAATGAATTCAATCGAGTCGGCAGTACCGAAGTACTGCAAATGGAAGCACGAGTTGTGGCGGCCACGAACCGCGAACTCGAGCACGAGGTCGCAACAGGTCGTTTTCGGGAAGATCTCTTTCATCGGCTTGATGTTCTGACACTGAAGATCGCTCCTCTGCGGGAACGGCCGCAGGACATCGAAGCACTGGTGCACCATTTTATCGCTCAGCTGAATGATCGAGGTGAAACAAGTGTATGTGGAGTGACCCCCGAGGTGATGAAGGAGCTTGCGGCTTATCACTGGCCGGGAAATGTTCGACAACTGAGGAACGTGATTCATCGGGCCTGCATTATTTCAGACTCCGACCGCATTACACATCTGGAACTCTTGCCTGCCTTTGCCGCTGCTGATCATCATCCCGAGGCAGTGCCCGAAGAATTCTCAACACTGCCGCTGCACGAAATCGAACGTCGCGTGATCCTGTCACGACTGGAGAGATTTCACGGAAACAAGAATGAGGCGGCCGCAGAACTTGGCGTAACTGCTCGTACCCTTCGGAACAAAATGGCGCAGTACGGAGAATTGAAGCGAGTCGGCTAAAGCGGCAAACGACTGACGTTTTTCAGGGAACACGAAGATGGATTCTGTCGTGTATGGCTCATGCGTCACATCGATCGTTCCCGGCGACGCATGGCTTCAGTTGCTTCATCCAGCAGCGTCAGTCGGCCCCCATAGGTCTTTTCCAGATTCTCCCTCGTAAACACGTCTCTCGTCGGACCGTGCGCAACCACTCGCATGTTCAGCAGCACGACATAATCAAAATACTCGGGTACGGTATGCAGATCGTGGTGAATCACCAGTGATGTACGCCCGGCTTTCTTCATGTCTCGAAGAATCTCAATGATGGCTTTCTCTGTTGATGCGTCCACAGCAGCAAACGGTTCATCCATCAGGTAAAGATCGGCTTCCTGCACGAGAGCGCGAGCAAGAAAAGTCCTTTGCTGCTGCCCGCCCGACAGCTGGCTGATTTGCCGATCCCGCAACTCACCGATTCCCACACGTTCCAGCGCCTGCTGTGCAGCCTTCCAGTGGGAACGACGGAGCGGCAAACACCAGCCAACCTGACGGTAAAGGCCCATCGCGACGACGTCCAGCGCACTGATTGGAAAGTCCCAGTCCACACTTTCCCGCTGAGGCACGTAGCCGACCCGCTGCCGATTCTGCTGCAGTGACCTGCCGAAGACCTGAATACGTCCCGAAGCAATCGGAATTAAATTCAGAATCGCCTTCAGGAGAGTACTCTTTCCAGCTCCGTTCGGGCCAACAATTCCCACCAGGCTGCCCGGCGGTATTTCGAATCCCACGTCCCAGATCACCGGTTTTCGATGGTAGGCCACTGTTAAATCATAAACCGACAGCGGAATTTCAGATTGGTTTTTGCTGAGACTTTTCGTTAGAGACTGATCCATACAGAGTTCCAGAGCCTGGTCACCGGGACACATCCTAACAACCCCTGCAATACCTGCGTGGGGGTAGAGGCCACGAAGGTTCGTTCAGAGGTTCCAGCAAAGTGTATCAGATGCTTCGGCTTTGTGCCGAGCTAGCCGAGGCTGCCAATTGTCCGGAAATTCGAAAACTCCTGAGACTGTTTCACTGAACAATCTTTGAAAGCCTGCCATTCATGCCGCCGGCGGGAGCTTCTCCTCCCAAACCTCTTGCAACGAGTGTGAAATTGTGATCCAGCATTCCTGCGTAAGTTCCTTCGTAGGTTCCCGCTTCACCCATAGCATCTGAATACAGTTCACCGCCGATTCGGACCTGTTGCCCGCGTGAGGCCGCTCCGTCAATCAGTGCCCGGATATTCTTTTGAGGAACGCTGCTTTCCACAAAAACTGCAGTAATTCGACGATCAACCAGCAGATCAACCAGTTCATTAATCCGAGCCAAACCGGCTTCAGACTCTGTTGACAACCCCTGCACACCCACAACTTCCAGGTTGTATGCTCGACCGAAATAGCTGAACGCATCGTGCGAAGTAATCAGCACTCTTCGATTTTCGGGAATGGAAGCGATGACTTTGCGTCCATATTCATGAAGCTTTTGAAGTTCGGTCTCCAGCGTGGCCGCTCGGCGCTGATAGTCAGCGCTTCCCCCGCGGTCCAGCTCCGACAAGTGTTTACGAATCACGGGAATGCACATCGACCATGAATTGACATCCATCCAGACATGTGGGTCCAGGTGCCCGCCCTGATCGGAAGATTTCAAAAGTTGCTCTGGCGGGATCTGTTCTGTTACAGCGACCACGGGACGAGTCTTCCCAAGTTTGAGCAGGTCATCGGTGAGTCGACCTTCCAGCATCAGTCCACTGTAAAAGATCAGCTCAGCCCTCATCAGCTGCCGCACATCGTCCCTCGTGGCTTTGTACAAATGGGGATCTACTCCACTTCCCATAATTTGTGTAACCGCCACCCGATCACCTCCGATCTGGCGAACCAGATCGGCCACCATACCGACGGTGACGACAACCGCAAGTGGTTTGTTCCTGGCAGTTCCATCTGCGCCCTCAGAAGGTTGCTTTGCCGGATCGGAAGTCGCATCCCCGGCAGCCTGCGGCTCTACAGGTATCCCCGATTCGGCACATCCGGTGATGACGGTGAAAAGCAACAGAACGAGGCATTTAATATTACGTAAACAGTTTCTGCTTAACAACTTGTGTTGCATAAGTGATTTTCTCCAGAGCCCGAGGCGGCAATGGCGATGGCAGTTGGTCTCAATAAAGCCGGAGTGCTGATCAAGGGGTATTTTCAGCTTTCCGGAAAAATGCTATTGTTGTCATTCGGGGACGTGACTGCATCATCGCAGCCGACAGCCAGGGATGTCCAGCAGGAGACGAATTCCTCACTTCCATAATTTGAAACGGATTCGACGGATGAGAATCTTTTTTTCGGCAGGAGAGCCGAGCGGCGATCAGCACTCAGCATTGCTGATCGAGGAACTGCAGCAGCGTGATCCGCAGATGACTGCGGAAGGATTTGGCGGGCCCGCGATGGCTCGACAGGGATGCAGGCTGCTTTTTGAACTGACCGAACTTGCTGTCATGGGATTTCTCCGAGTCCTTCCGCTGATTGCAAAATTTCGCAGACTGGTCCAGCTGGCGGAAGCACACTTTGAACAAAACCCTCCGGATGCCGTCGTTCTGGTGGATTTCCCTGGGTTTAACTGGTGGATCGCGCGGGCAGCAAAAAAGCGGGGTATTCCCGTTTTCTATTATTTGCCACCACAGCTTTGGGGATGGGCTCCGTGGAGAGTGCGACGAGTTCGAAAATGGGTCGATCATGTGATTTGCACGCTTCCGTTCGAATATGAATGGTATCGAAAGCGGGGCGTCAGCTGCACGTGGGTCGGTCATCCATTCTTTGACGAAGTCGCCACTCACGAATTGAACCAGGAACTTGTCGAGCGTCTGCGGTCCACAACCGAAGCACCTGTCGTGGCACTATTGCCTGGCTCACGCAACCATGAAGTCACAAAGAACTGGCCCGTGATGCTGCAGGCAATACAGCGAGTCAGTAAGCAGCTTCCCAATGTGCGCTGGATCGTCGGTAACTACAAGCCGGCTCATGAAACGATGTGTCGTCAGCTGGCGGAAGAGGCTGGTGTCCGGCTGAAACTGGAATATGTTGTTGGGCAAACGTCAGAAGTGATCGAGGCAGCTGCCTGCTGCCTCATGGTGAGCGGCTCAATAAGTCTGGAACTTCTGGCTCGCAACCGGCCGGGAATCGTTTTGTATCGTGTCCCCAGAATTGGGCTGATTGCCTCATGGTTCCTGATGAAGTGTCGATTCATTACGCTGACAAATCTCATTGCAGACTCGGAACTGATGCCGGAGTTCATTTCCTGCGGTAATCCGGAAAGTGATGTGGCCGGCATCAGTCAGCAGATTCTTCAATGGCTGACAGACGGAGAATCTCTTCGGGCCACTCAGAATTCGATGGCGCTGCTTGCTGGTCATGCGGCGGCCCCAGGGGCGACGACTCGTGCAGCGGAACTGCTGATCATGAAACTGCATGTAACTGTACCGGACGCTCCGGAAGGTCGAAAGGCCGCCTGATTCGGTGGTGAGCAGTCCGTTTGCAGTGGTGCGAAACTACGCAGTGGTGCGAAACTACTGCGCACCGTGCGGTCTCAGCGAAGCGGACTGGCTTACACTTCCAATACCGCGTCGACATCAACCATCAGCAGTCTGGCTGAGATTTTGTCGGGAGACAGTCGGAAGCAATGTTGTACGGCGGTTCGATAAGCGGCCAGCTGCGGAGCATAATGGTCTCTTCTTGCGTTCAGCCATTGCTGTTTATCCCCGAAACAACGGTCCGTTTTGAAGTCCAGAATATCTGCAGCCACCACTTTTTTGCCGCTAAAGGCGAGCACAAGTCGGTCGATCGTCCCCTGCACGATTGAACCATCCAGCTGAAACACAAACGGCCGTTCGACCTCAACGCGAAGCGTAACTTTCTTTTTCTGAAGATCACCTTTCAGTGAATGAAACGCGGGAGCCTCCGCTGCCCCGGTGCTGGACAACAGTTGAATCGTGCCGGGTCGCCGGAGCATTTCCAGAAACTCGGGCAGCATCTTATTGACAACGCTTTCCGGCATCGCCAGTTTTTTTGCCGCCTTCAGCAGTACCTCAGGTGAAGACTGGGCTGTCTGCCCGAACTGACTCCATGAATGACCATCTTCCGCCAGCCATCCGATCTGTTCGAACCAGCCATGAAACAGCGTTCCGCGGACTTTTGGGCTGATTTCGGAATCCGCTGCGGAGCCAGGCGTCGTTCTGATGGTGTCGAACGCGGGAAGATACAGATGTGCTTCTTCATGCCGCGAAGGTGCTCGTCGTGGCAGCCCCCTTCGTCGTCCGTCATGCATAGCGGCAAGCTGAATCCGGGGCAGCGACTTCTGCTCACCCTGAATCGATACCTCGGGCTGTTGAACGGAATTCGCACTGAGGGATTTTAGCTGCGGCACCTGTTCGAACCACAGGGGATCGCCGGACTCCATCAAGACTTTGTCGGGCGGGGCGGCATGATCATCGGTCAGTGCGGCAAGCAATAATCCGGCATAGGTTTTGGGCGTTTTTTTTGCAGTCACAGGCGGAATGAGCAAATGCAGGCTGTGCACAGCCCGGGTTAGAGCCACATAAAGCAGGCACATGGATTCTGATAAGTCCCGAGACGTCGTCTGATCGAACGCCTGCTTCAATGAATCCGGCAGAAGTGCCCGAAGACTGCGACTTCGCCAGATGCAAACACGATCCGGAGGCTCCCCTGGTCCCTGACCTCCCGCCGCCGCCGACGGTGCACGAAACAGCTTTGTATCGAGTTCCGGCAGAACAACGATATCAAACTCCAGCCCTTTGCTCTGATGCACTGTCATCACACGTACGGGTGCGGGTTCGGATTTGCTGAATCTGCTGTTCTCAAGCAGCTTGACGAAGTCCGAAGGATTCAGCGAAGGCGATTCATCGAACTGCCAGCCAGCCGCAACCACCTGCTGCAGACGCATCAGATCTCGCAGACTGCAGGAGTCTCGCACTGATTCTGACAGCCACTGGAGTGTCTGGCCGTATCCGTCGCTGGAAAGGCGGTGCCGAATTCGCGATGCAGCGCTGGCGGCCAGAGTTTCATCCTGCCACTCACGATAGTCAATGACCTTCGCAAATGGCGAACCTGCCACATGAAACCGCGAGATTCGACACCCCGGATGACTGGCCATATGGAGCAGCGACATTAGCGCAAGTACGGCAGGACTGTCGGTTGGAGGAGTACCGCCTTCCTCGCTGGCTGAAACCTCCAGAAGCGTCAGTTCGTGAACCAGCCGGGCAACCGTTGCATTTTTGCGAGTCAGTACTCCAATCCTTGCCGCCGGACATTGCCTATGCAGCGAACTGATGTATTCGGCGACCCATCGATGCCACGGACTCTTCTGGTCTTCCGCAGATGTACCGTCCGGTTCCGGCGATGTTCTGAAAATGACATGCCCCGGCAGATTCTCCCGGGCCGTCGAATGAACCGGGAACGCATCTCGCCACATCACACAGGCATCCTGATAGTCATCCAGATGCTGATGATCGGTCAGATGCTGAAACAGTCGGTTAACCGTGTCGATGACGACTGACGATGACCGCTGACTTTTGTCCAGTGATTCCGCCTGCACCTCGGGGATCGATTGTTGCACGGCATCGAGAACGGCAGATTCTCCTCCACGCCATCCGTAAATTGCCTGTTTGCCGTCTCCAACACAAAAGAAACTGGATGCCCCTGCTCGGTTGGCGAGAGTGAGAGCAAGACGCCGCAGAATCCTCCACTGATCGGGTGAGGTATCCTGGAACTCATCGAGCAGCAGATGCCGAATTGTGCTGTCAAGCCGAAACGCCATTCTCTGCCCATCGGATTCTGCATTTTCGGACCGTGCGAGAACTCGAGTTACGTCGCTGAAACGCATCCAGCCATGTTCCGACCTCAGACGAGAATACTCACGATCGAAACGCGAAATCAGCTCCCATGTTGCTCGAGTCTGCTGAGCCAGAGTATCCATCAGCTCCGCTTTGGCGTGATGCAGTAACCGCTCGTATGCCTCAATGAGTTCTGCAGACAGGGGCTTTCCATAATATGTTGGTTCGCCGGTGAACACTCGAGCGGCTAAACCTGTTGTAACGAAAGCTTCCCATACGCCTGCCTGAAACCGTTCAACGTCCCCGGCTCTTGCGGCAATCGCTCGCTTGTCTGGCGGCATTGCTGACGCATAAAGATCCCGAACTGCCTGTTCTCGCTCCTCCTGAGTGAGTCGCCGATGCTTCGGGAACTGGTCCCATGCGGCGCGGTCGGTCAGCAGAAACAGTTCGTAGAATTCACTGACCGTTTCATCGATCAGATCCCTCACACTGCGTTTTGAACGGCCTTTGGCCAGCATCTGCATCAGCTGCTGAGCATCTCGGGACACGTGCTGCGACAGAACAGCGTCGATGGCCTGCTGACGCAGCTCCCGATCTGTGTGATCATCAATGATGCTCCAGCCGGGAGCCAGACCGAGTTCCAGTGTCAGACTGCGGGCAGCCATCTGAAAGAAGCTGTCCAATGTACAGACCCGCATGCGATGAAGATCACGAACGACACTGGTCAGTAATGCCAGTGCCGATTCCCGCGAAATCTCCGAAAGGTTCAGAAAGGTCCCCAGCTGCTGACACGCCTTTTCGTCCTCTGCTGCCACCGCCAGGCGAAGAAGCACTCGTCCGAGAATCTCGCCCGCAGCTTTGCGCGTAAAGGTCGTGGCCAGAATTGTTTCCGGACGATTTCCCAGAAACAGCAGATGCAAAAAATGGCCCGACAAACGAAAAGTCTTGCCGCTGCCAGCAGACGCGCGGATTAACAGTCGACTCATGGAATCCATTCATACAATACAGTGGAAGAAAGCAGGGTCGGAAACCTGAAAACCTGGAGGTAAACCACCGACCGTCTTCTCCTCACAAAGTTCTGACAAATATTTGACAGGGACCTGACCACTGACTGGCGGATTTTACGTCTAATGTCCCATGTGCGGAATTCACTCGCAAAACTCTTCGATCGACTGAGAAACCGAGACAGGCAATCCGCGATCCCGGTAAACTCAGCAATGCCTTTAGAACAAAGGAAACACGGCGATGTACTCAGGGATTCTGAAACTGATGTCCGGATTGGCCCTCATGGCCATTCCCGTATTGGCGGCCCGGGCAGAAGAGGCTGACAGGAAGATTTCGCTCGACATCGCTCCGGCGTATGCCGTATTAAAGTCGGGCGAAAAGCAGTCAGTATGGGTTAGAGTGGCTGTTCAGGGATTCGAGATGAGCCGACCTGAAACTCGACCTCCCGTCAATCTGGCGATCGTGCTGGACCGTTCCGGTTCGATGCATGGTGACAAGATCGCCAAAGCACGTGAAGCAGCAATCGACGCAGTTCGTTTGCTGAACGAAAATGATATCGTTTCGGTGGTAACATACGAATCCGGAGTTGAAGTGCTGGTTCCTGCCACAAGACTCACAGACAAAGAGGCGGTCATCAAACACATTCGTGGTCTTCAGCCTGGCGGTAACACGGCCCTGTTTGCCGGAGTCAGCAAAGGCGTCGCCGAAGTGCGAAAGTTTGCGGAGAAAGGACATGTCAATCGCGTCATCCTGCTCTCCGACGGACTCGCCAACGTCGGACCATCATCCCCTGGAGAACTCGGGTCTCTCGGGACTTCTCTCAAAAAAGAAAACATCAGCGTATCCACTCTCGGTCTGGGGCTGGGGTACAACGAAGATCTGATGGTTCAGCTGGCCGCACAGAGCGGTGGAAATCATCACTTTATTGAAAATGCATCAGAGCTTGCCGACATTTTTCGGAGAGAATTTGACGATGTCCTTTCGGTCGTCGCTCAGGAAGTCGACATTCGTATTTCTATTCCCGAGACACTCCGACCGGTTCGGGTCCTTGGAAATGATGCTGACATCAATGGTCAGCAAATTGTTACCCGGATTTCGCAAATCTACAGTAAGCAAACTCGGTACATTGTGGTGGAGCTGGAGATTCCTGCGACCGATTCCGGTGCAACTCAACAGCTGTCAGACGTCGCGGTGACCTATACCAATATGCAGACGAAATCGGGTGAACAGCTTCAGGGTAAGGCATCTGTTCAATTCAGTGATTCGGCGTCTGAAGTATCCTCCAGTATCAATAAGACAGTTATGGCGGATGTTGTGGCTCTGATCGCGAGTGAAAAGAATAAGCTGGCCACACAGCTTCTCGATCAGGGGGACCTGGTTGGCTGCCGCCGAATTCTGTCAGACAACTCGATGTATCTGAAGGAAAACGGCCTCCTGCTGGAAAGCCCGAAACTGGACATGTTTTTTCAGGAAAATTTCCGTCAGCTGAAGGCACTTGAAGGTGCAGCTGCTCCTTCAGCCCCTGGAGCCGTCAGTGCCCGAAAAGGCATGCGATTTATTCAGAATGCCGCAGAATTTCAGCAGGAGGTCAGGCCGGCAGCCCCGGCAGCCCCGGATGCTTCTGGTAAGCCATAAACAAAGTGGTAAGATGTCATCCGTAATCGGGAGGATGACGTCAGGCCGTTTTTGGTTCACCAAATTTGGCTTGCAAATTTTGGCTTACCAGTTTTGTCGGAATTTCTTCGGATGCTTCAGAATCAGTCTTATGGCAAACGCTGGCTGTCAGACCTGCAGAGTGGGCTGCGTCGGCGTTTTTTTCTTGAACAGTCCGGACTGGGACTGGGGGCCGTAGCGCTCACCGGGCTTCTGCAGGCGTCGAGCGTATCAGCTGCGAACTCACAGGAACCCGGCAAGGCCGATCCTGTGAGTCCGCGCAGTCCCCACTTTCCATGCCGGGCAAAGGCTGTGATCCACCTGCTGATGGCCGGTGCTCCCAGTCAGCTGGAACTGTTCGACAATAAACCGTTGCTGACGAAGTTGTCCGGGAAGCCGCTTCCTCCGTCTGTGATCGGTAGTCAGCGATATGCGTTTATTCAGCCGACTGCTGCTGTTCTGGGTCCGCAGTTCGAATTTTCCCGGCATGGACAATCCGGCATTGAACTCTCGTCTGCCCTGCCGCATCTTGCAGACGTTGCGGATGAAATTTGTCTGATTCGGTCAATGCGAACCGACCAGTTCAATCACGCACCTGCTCAGATTTTCCTGAGTTCCGGGTTTTCTCAGCCAGGTCGCCCCAGTCTTGGGTCATGGCTTCTGTATGGCCTGGGTTCTGAAACCAGGGACTTGCCATCGTTCGTCGTGATGAGTACCGGTGATGGCATCAGCGGCGGATCAGCTTTGTGGTCGAGCGGGTTTCTTCCAACATATTATACGGGAGTCCAGTTGCGCAGTCAGGGGGCTCCAATTCTCAATGTGGAAAGCCCGGCAGGTGTGAATGAGGAACTGCAGAACGAAACGTGGCAGCTGATCAATCGTTTGAATCGCCGCCGCCTGGATTTGCTCCACGATGACGAGATTGCCACACGGATCGCGTCATTTGAGATGGCGGCGCGACTTCAGGCCTCCGCCCCGGAACTGCTTGAATTGAATTCAGAATCGCGGCATACCCTGGATCTTTACGGATGTGAGCCCTCAAAGCCTTCATTTGCCCGTGCGTGTCTGCTGGCACGACGCATGGTCCAGCGAGGAGTCCGCTGCATTACGATCATTCACAGCGGATGGGATGCTCACAGTAACGTAAAGGGAAACGTTCAGAACAACTGCCGAATCACCGATCAGGCATCGGCCGCACTCATTCAGGATCTTAAACGGCTTGGCATGCTGGATGAGACTCTCGTTGTCTGGGGAGGCGAATTCGGAAGAACTCCGATGGTCGAATCGAACGCCGCTCTTGGGCGAGCACTTGGACGCGACCATCATCCTCAGGCATTTTCTCTCTGGATGGCAGGCGGAGGTATCCGTCCCGGAATGACTCTGGGAAGTACGGATGAATTTGGCTTTCACATTACAGAAGATCCGGTCTCAATCCATGACCTGCAGGCTACGATTCTTCACTGCATGGGATTGGATCACGAACGACTGACATTTCATCACGCCGGTCGCGATTTCCGCCTGACCGATGTCCACGGTCAGGTTTTGGAACGCATTCTGGCCTGACGGCGGGCCCTATCACTTCGCAGATCAGACAGATCAGACTGATGACTGCAGATACCTGGCAAAGGGTATCAAAAACATAGGGTTTTTACGTATAAGCCTGTCGGATTTGTATCCCCGCACATCTGACACAAAGCACGCATTTGCGACGAAACGCAAAGACCTGGCCGCATATCAGCAATATCCGCCGGTCTGTCTTACTGCCACAGGCATCCGCTCCCGAATTAACAGAGCAATTGCGTTGACGCACAGTGTGCAGCAATGCGCATTCAGCTTACCGCAGTATATGGTCGGGCTTTCCCCCAGGTTGGTCGTCTCATCGTCCCGCAACGTTGATGGAACCTATAGATGTCACTCCAGGAATGGCTTCAGTCTCTGAAGAAAAGTGTTTCCGGCGGAAATCGTCAGCGAAATCGACCGGGCCGATCTGCATCAAAGAAATCGGCGTCGTCTGCACTTCAGGGGGAAGTGCTCGAAAACAGAACGCTTCTGTCAGGCGATCCGATCGCCGATGCGGATTATTCACACCTCGAAGAATTCCCGGTGGAGTTTCCGTCGTCCGATACAGACGCCCGCGCATTTGTGGATGAAACTGAGACAATTAACGGCGGAGCTCCTCTGGAGTTTCCATCGAACGAGCTGTCGTCATCGAACACAATGTTGTCTGCTTCGTCGGACTCTGATTCGCCAGGCGATCTTCGAACTCTGGCCATTGTCGACGGAGGGATTGCGAACTTCCAGTCCATCATACAGGCGCTGGAAGCAGCAGCGGGCACTGAGCCGATCGACATCGCGGTGCTCGATCCTTCCATGGGTGGTATTTCCCAGATCACGGACATTCTTGAGAGTCGTCAGGGCCTCTCGGCCGTCCATATATTCTCCCATGGTGATCAGGGCAGTTTGCAGCTTGGGTCAGAACAACTCGACCGTGCTGCTTTGCGTTCATACTCGGTCCAGCTTCAGGGATGGCGTTCGAGTCTGACGGAAGATGCCGACATACTGCTGTATGGCTGTAACGTCGCTTATGGGCATTCGGGAATTCAGTTACTGGATGACCTTGCCTCGTATACTGGTGCCGACATTGCTGCGTCAGACGACGTGACCGGTGATTCGAGTCTTGGTGGAGACTGGTCACTTGAAGCAGTGACAGGCAGTATTGAGACAGGCACTGCCTTCGGCGACTCAGCGCCTGTAATTCATGGCCTGCTTGCGACAATTTCGGGTTCGACAGTGATTGCCGGTACCGGAGACTTCGGAGGATCGACAAACAACCTTACGGGAAATGCAGATGTCATCACCACGCTGGACCTGCGTGGCATTTCCGGTAACCTGGTAACAACGATTTCGAAGATTTCCGGCGTACCACATCTGAACATTCAGGTGTCACGAACAGTCGGGGGTGGGGGTGCGACAGTCGCCACCTATATTCTTAAGGAAGGTGACGGAGGCGTTAACAGGATTCTTGCCGGGAATAATGATGCTCAGCGACTTCAGTTTGTTCTGAATCGTGCGGGCATTGGCACTCTGGATCTTTCCTCACTGGCGAACGTTCAGGTGGCCGCTGGATCCAATTCCGGGCGGACGATCGCCCAGATCAATCGTAACGGATCAGCAGCGATTATTCACAATAACGCAACTGTCCGGAAAGTGGTTGTGGGTAAAGTTGGGGCTCCAAATGATGGAATCGACGGGATTTTCCTTGACGGATCGAAGATCAATACACTGCAGAGTTCCACAGGCTTCACCGGAAAGCTTCGCCTGCTCTTTCCGGACGGACCGAAAGACACACAGCCGGTGGCCGTAAACGCCGCCAGTCTGACATCGAAACCGCTGCCAGGTGGTACAAGTCTGAGCGGTTTTACGTCCTCCATGGTTTCGTATCTGGAGACGGGAACAGGATCTCAGATACTGCAGCTCGGGAACATCCCGAGTATGACTGCTCGCTCGGGTAACGGCGATGACGTTATTGTTGCCGGGCCCAACAACCAGGTTTTGGATGGTGGCGACGGAAACGATACGTATTTCCTCCAGGGAAACTGGGGTAACGACACGATCACAGAAACTCTGGGTGGCGGGACCGGGGATGCCATCAGCTTTAACCGTCCAGCGCCCTATGCGATCACTGCAAATATCTATTCCAGCGTGGCAACATCTGGTCCTGCGGGAGTACAGATTGTCGGCACAACTTCGTCATGGAATAAGGTGGAGAACGCTCGCTACATTGAAAAGCTGATTGGCGGAAACCAGACCAATCTTTACCGCTTCCATGATGACTGGGGCTTTCTTCCATCAACAGATGCAAAGCCAAAAACGACATTCATTGTCGATGACACTGCATCCGGGAACACCAAAGGAACTCTGGACTTCAGCAGTGTCACTCATAATCTGGATTTCGTGCTGGAAGCTGGCGGAAGTGTGACGGTCACCGCGCGAGTTCTGAAGGGGAGCGGTAATTCCGCAAAGACCCACACGTATGAGGTCAAAGCCACCGGCATTGCCAGTATTGTGGGCGGAAAGGGAATTAATACATGGCGAGTTAACAGCGAAAATGCGCTAAGAGGAACGATTTCTGCTGGTGTGGGTGGCAGGAACGTTCTGGACTATGGCGACTACAGCGGGACGGTCCCGATTGTCGTTGATACGACGGCCAAAGTGGCGACTGGCCTGAATCTTTCCGCTGCGCCCGCAGCAAAGAACGAAATTCAGACGCTGACAATTAATAATGCTGCCAGCGGCAGCTTCACATTATCACTGGGAAGTCTCCGCAGTGCGCCGATATTGTTTGGAGCAACCGGTGCAGCAACCCGCGATAATATTCAGACTGCATTGAATGCACTGGCGGGTCCGGGGTTATTCTCCGTTGTCGCCAACGGAAACACTCAATGGACGATTACATTCGCCATTCAGGCCAATCATCCCCAGTTCACGGTCGATTCCGCATTACTGAGAACAGCCGCGGACCAGACGCTCCCCGGTGGATCGGCGGTTGTCACAACCACTCAGGCAGGAGAGGCACCGTTCGGTCTGAATGGGTTTGATTCACTGCACAGTATTCTTGCCGGCCCGGCACAAAAGGAAATGGTGCTGATCGGCGGAAGCACGGCAAACGGCGGCACGGGTCGCGACACGATCTATACGGGCGCCGGGAATTCCACCATCAGTGGCGATGCGGGCGATGATATTCTCGCGGGGGCGGCGGGCAACGACATACTCTCCGGCGGCCCGGGCAATGACAGCATCAGCGGCGGTGAAGGAGCAAATTCGCTCAGCGGAGGCGCGGGCAATGACAATCTTCTGGGTGGCAGCGGCACAGATACGATCAAAGGCGATGCGGGCGATGATCGTCTGGACGGTGGCGCAGGCGACGATAACCTGCAGGGCGGAACTGGCAAAGATATTCTGACGGGCGGCGCCGGGACAGATACGCTGATTGGGGGCTTGAATGATGACACTTATATCCTGCTGAACGGCTGGGGCAGCGAAACGGTCATTGAAGGAACCGGAGGGGGCAGTGACACGATCGACCTTTCGCAGGTGACCAGTAATCTGAGCTTTGTCTTCAGCAACGGAAGGCTCATTGCCGGCAACGGCACACTCACGCTGCAGAACCGGCCGGGATATTTCACCGGCTTCAATAATGTTACCGGCAGCTTTAGTGGCGGCGATGTGCTGAATGTTGTGAAAGCTGGCAGCATTAATGAGCAGCAGGCCATCTCTCTGGCTGGCGCTCGCATTGGCTCTACGTTTATTCTGAGTCTTGCCGATGTCGCGAACAGTCTGAACTTTAGTCGCACAGTTACTGTTGGTGCTGATGACGCAGCAACCGCTCTGAATATTCAGGCCGCGTTAAACAACGCCATGGGTGCCGATTCTGTTAAGGTCATCGTTGGATCAGTCAGTACATTTAACATCGAGTTCCTGAAGCCGGCCCGGACTGATGTTGCCCAGCTGACACTGAATACTACAGGGCTCGTATGGGATAGTCCGGCCGCGCCTGTTCAAATCCAGACGGGTGGAGCCGGAAAGAATGCGATCTGGCAGTTTAATCTGGGCATGGCCAGTGGCGGCAGTTTTGAGCTGTCCTTCAATAATGGATCTCCCAGGTCCACCCTGAGCATTCAGGTGGACAGCAATCCTCAGACGACCGCTGCACGAATCAAGTCGGCGATCGATGCGACGGGAGCTGCTGCGACCGTTGTCACGACCGGACTGGGAATTTTTAAGGTTGAGTTCACCAGCCCGGCAGCCGTGAATGTATCGGCTGTCAGCATTGTTTCGCCCGCACTGACCTATGCGACCGGTTCGTTCAATCTGCAACAGGGACAATCTGGTGCGGAAGTTCAGCGAATCGCATTGTCGGGTGTCACTGGAGGCTCCTTTGTACTGAGCATTGGTTCCCGCCAGACGGCCGCAATACCATGGGATAACGATCCGGCCGTCACTGCAGCGGCCATTGATGCGGCTGTGGAAGCAGTACGTCAAAGCACGTTCAGTGTTTCTAAATTCAAAGTGTCGGTGAAGGGAACCGGCAACGCCGGAAGTCAGACTTTTGATCTCACGTTTAGCGGTCCGGAAGATAAGGATGTTGCAGATATCACTGTCGATGCCGCAGGTCTGACGACAGCGGGAGCGGTCACTTCCACGGTGACGACCATTCAGGACGGTCAAAGCGGAGGCGGACTGGACGCCATCGAAACAATCGTTGTTTCGAATTCAGATAACACGCTGTATTTCGGCAATGAGATCATCAATTCCATTGGAAAAGTGGCCAAACAGGCACTGCTTCCAGCGGCGTATCGTGACTTTGGTGAACTGAAAATTGACTCCGGCGTGCTGACTGCGAATGGTCACAAGCTGACGCTGGATTTTAGTAACGTCAGTCGTGCAATGGAGTTCACGTTTGAGAATTCGGGTAAACAGGAAATTCAGCAGGTTCAGCTGACGCCAGCCAGTTCACCGGCTGGCACTAAGTTCCGCCTTCGCATTGACGGCGTGACGACCGGCGATATCACCGTTGGAACCAAAGACAGCATTACGGCCACTGCCATTCAGAATGCGCTGAACAGTGCGTTTACCGGAACGAGCCTCGATGGCATCACAGTCACAGTCAAATCGGCATTACTGACGGCTGGTCAGTTTGAAGTTACTTTTAGCGCTTTGCAGAACGTCGCATTACTGAATGTCATCAAGGCAGATGGATCCGGCGATTTGCTGCCTGGTGCCGATGCGGAAGTACTGCGCGAGGGAGCTGCCGGAGATACTCAGCTGACAATTGAAAAGGTCTACAATCTGCCGCAGGTGTTTGGCGACAGCTATGTGTCTGACCTGTGGAATTCTTACTGGGGCGAAATCCGTTATGACAAGGTCGTGATCACCAATGTGGATGCCAACACGACGATCATCGGCGGACTGAACGAAAACAATTTCAAAATCGTTGGAAACACGGCGTTCAGCGGGACAATCATCGGACAGACCGGGCTGCGACCGCTCACATCGTTCCTCGATTACGAATCGCTGACTGGTGCTGTGACGCTGGATATCCCCAATATCAGCACCATCAACACGTTGGACATGTCGGACAGCCGGGCTTCGACGCCAACAGTCGTTAACCTGACGCATCTGATCAACAATGGTGCGGTGAATACTCAAACTGTCACCGATGCTCATAACGGCTCTGAAGTACAGAGACTGGTCATCAGCGAAGCGAGCATTGGCTCGTTCACACTGAGCGGACGAAAAGCAGATGGAACTGCATTCACAACCTCATCGATCAGTCTGCACCATGTTCAGGGCGGCACCGGGGCTCAACAGATTATCACCAAAGCCACAGCAGCGGAAATCGCCACACGAATCCAGTCTGCGCTGGACGTGCAGCTGGATGAACTGCCGACTCAGGGTGTCACCGTTCGACCCATTTCAATTGTCGACGACAACGGATCAACAGTCAGCGCCTGGGATATCATCTTTCTTCAGTCCGGTATCGACTACGCCAGTCTGACTCTGACTGAGGTTGTTGGTGATGAACTTCGCAGCCTGACTGAACTCTCAGCAAAGAACGTGACGGCACTGGGCACTCCCCAGTCCATGACCACAGTTGTGGACCTGAGCGCAGCGAGTGCGGTCAGCAGTATTCGCCTTCGACTGACGACGGCTGCCGGAACAATCGTTACGACAGCTTCAACAGCAAAAACAGCGGCAGGCATCAGAGCTGCACTTGATAAGATTGTGTCGGCGAACATGCTGACTGCTTCGCTGGGCGCGGCCTCAGTGACACCTGCCGGCACTAACGTGTTCAATATCTCGTTTCCTCGGGGGAACGTAAAGATTGATGTACTGGACGGCAGTAACGACACGCCGGTTGCCGCTGCGGTGATTAACACGACACAGTATGCTCAGGATGGTAGTCAGATTCAGAAACTGACGTTCGGTTCTGCCACGACCGGGTTTGTCGAATTGCGATACAACGTCGAGCGAGCCGGGACGGCCAGCCTGACGGGTTCCATCGTTGCTGGTATTTCAAGTGCCTCGCTCGCGACAGACGTTGAAACTCAGTTGAACGCCGCAATTGGGGCCGGAGCAGTCTCGGTTAGTGGTAACCTTGCCACCGGTCTGACGATCACTTTCAGCCTTCCGGCAACGGCCGGTAAGGTGCGCCCCTTTGTGCTGAGCAATCGCTCGGTCGCGGAGCCTTCCGCTGTCAGTCATTCACCGGTCGGTCCGGTGAACGTTCGCATGGAGAGTGTTGTGCACGAGGTTCAGCGGCTGACGCTGACAAATAGTGTGCAGGGAGTTCCCGCCAGCGGAACATTTTCTCTGAGCATTACCGATCCGGTGAGCAGTGTTCAGAAAACGACGGCAGCAATCACTCTGAGTGCACAGGCTCAGGACACAGCTGCCAGTATTCAGGCGGCAATCAATGCAGCGGGTGTTCTGGGCACCAATGCTGTGTTTGTGAATGTCAATCCACTGGGTGGATGGGATATTGAATACCTTCTGTCAGGCAATATTGCAGCGATGACGGTCGCGCAGCAGCCGACGGGCGGGACGTTTGGAGTATTGACACGTCGCGATGGAAGTTTCAGTGAGAACAGCCTTCAGACGTTCTCACTGAACAAAGCCGACGGAGGTTCCTTTGTCGTCAGCTACGGCGGCGAAAAAACAGAGCCGATTGAGTTGCTGTCCACGCCTGTTTCGCCGGTCGGATCCATTGATGCTCTGGCCGTCGCTGCCCGCATTAAATCGGCAATCGAATCGCTGAGCAAAGTCACAACCGTCAACGTGACAGCGTGGTCCGTCATCGGAGCCGCCAGGGCACTGATCAGCGTCGCGGGAGACACGGATGCCGACGAAGTGGAGTTTATCGTTGAATTCGTCAGCCCCGATTCAACTAAGGGAATTGAGAAACTTTCGATTGATTCATCTTCTCTTGTTCAGCGACATTCAGCAGATCGATCGGCCACGATCGTGACAGTTAGCGAAGGACAGCGGGCGGTCGCGGAAATTCAGAAACTGGCTCGGCTGGATATTGCCAAAGCCGGCAACAGTTTCCAGCTGGCGTACAATGGAGCGACATCCGGCGACACCAGCTACCAGACAGCCTCAATCCAGGCCGCATTTGACAGTCTCACCGCGACTCCTGGACTTGCTCAGGTCAATGGAACCGACGCCAGTACCTGGTACGTCACGTTCAGTGGTGCTGGCGGAAAGGATCAGCCACTGTCCGGAATGCTGACTGCGAACGCTTCTCAGCTGGCACAGGATGTCAGTGTTGGAGATCTGCTGCATGGTCGATTTGGCAACACGCCAGGGGCTGCGGGCTTCACCGGCGTGGTGAAAAATATGTCGAATGTGACTTACGGTGGCGGACTCAATCTGCTGCTTGGCTCCAACGTGGCGATCTATGAAGCGCTGCTCGCACAAAAAGCCACAGCTGCCTCGAAGTCATCTCTGTTTGGTGACGGCAGTTTCTCACTGGGGAAGAACGTATTCGAGGTGGGTGGCAATATTCTGAGCAGCCTGTTTGGCGATGGCCGAACCAGTGATGGTCGCTTTGATGGCTCAACCGTGCAGGATATTGGTAAGTTTATTACAGACACACTGACTTCAAGTCTGCTGGAAGGGCAGTTGTCAATCGGCGAACCGGTGATCGCACCTGGCATTCATCTGATGTCCGGCATGACGGGCGGGGATACGTACCGTTTCAGCGGTCTTTGGGGGGTTGCCGCTGTGGTGGAACCGCCTTCAGTCTACGCCGGCGTCGACCTGAATTTTGGATTCGACACGCTGGACTTCAATGCTGTCAGCGGGGACAACACATTTGATATCTACACTTTGTCGACAGACAATATTGGGGACTGGCAGAGTCGACTGAATGCCCTGGGTCATCCGATGCCGCTGTCGGTCGGAATGACGCTTGTGCTTGCGCGGAATGACGCTGGTACACAGATTATAGAACGATTCGCCGACCTTCTGGGAGGGGCAGTTTCATTTGATGATTTTGGCCTCAACTATGTGATTGCAACGGGCATCGAAAACATCATCGGAGGAAAAGGGAAGAACACCTTCAAGTTCCATGGAGACGCACGTCTGGATGGTTACGTGGCAGCCGGGGACGGGGGCAGCATTCATTTCGACTACAGCGACTACACACCGTCCGGCTCAACAGTTGTCGACAATGTCACGTATGACGGCATTGTTGTTGACGGTACCGCAGGACTGTCCTGGGGAATACCAGGTACAGAAGCTCCCCTTCCGGTGCTCGGAACGTTCCCGGGTGTGAATGTCAACTGGGGACGGGCCTCGGCCGTACTGGGCAGTCGGCTGGCCGGTCTGGATTTATGGGTGCCTTCCGGAACACTCGGCTCATTCGCTCCGGAAAACAATGCTGTTGACGGTCTTGGTTCGGCGACAGGCACGGCTTTGAAGGATTTGCTCCGCGGTAACGACGAGAAGAACACCTTCAATCTTGGCCACGGCGGCAGTGACGTTGTTGACGGCGGGGATGAAGACGACACTGTCATCTTTGAAGCTTCACCGCAGAGAATGGTAATTGATCTTGCAGCGGGTGTTGCTCACACCGGTCTGACAGTCGGATCGGTGACCATCTCCGGGACATCGATCTCAATCGATGCCAGCGCCGGTCTGCTGACACTGACTCATTCGGGCAACACCACGGCTCGTATTCCGTTCAATGCCAGCAGTGAGGCCATACAGCATGAGCTTGAACAGCTTGCCAGCGTGGGCGAAGGCAAAGTGACCGTGGTGTGGAACGCAGGCACAGAAGCGTTCGATGTGACGTTTGATGCATCGATCACGGACACAGTGTTGTCAGCAACAGCTGACCCTGGAAACGGAGATGGAGCTGGTCTGGTGAAGTTTACCAGTTCGGCATCCACTGTTTCGCTCAGCAACATTGAAGGCATTGAGGGCACCCGATTCAATGACGTCCTGATGGGCGATTCCGGAGCCAATACGTTCTACTTCACCGATAACAGTGGCAGGAACCTTGTGTATGGCGGTGGCGGGGACGACGTGCTCGACTTTACAAAAGTCAGTGGCAAGGTAACGCGAGCTTCGGAACACGGTGCGACAATCTTTACATGGGGTGACAACCGTGTCACGGCGTTTGGCGCATTCAGAATCAAAGAGGCAACCAGCAGCTCAGCCGGCGCAATTAATGAACTGTTTGGAAAGAAACTGCTCGGTGGTCCGGTGGTACTGGCAGACGGAGGTTCCGGAAACAGTGGAGTTTCACTGACAAACGTGTCGCAGGTTACGGGACTGGCGACCGAAGCACTTGCACGCTGGAACGCCCTGTTGCCCGACCGTCTGGATATCAGTGCGGGCGCCATTAATATTCAGATCTCGGAGCTCGGAACCACCATCGCCGGCGTTGTATGGAACTCCGCGACCAGTAAATATGACCTGACGCTGGACAACAATGCGGCAGGTGCAGGCTGGTACGTGGATACAAACTTTACCGGAGCATCCGGTGACAGTGAATTTGCCAGCAGTCCGCCTGTCGGCATCGATCTGCTAACCGTTCTGATGCATGAGCTGGGGCACGTCGCCGGTATTGATCATCCTGAAACACCTGATTCATCTGATCTGATGAATCACAGTCTGAAGACGGGGGTTCGGCTCAATCCGACTGTCGGACACATTGAAACGGGTCTGTCATCTGAGGATAAACTGGCAGCCGGTCTCGATGCATTTGGTGACTGGGCGGAGAATCTGGGTGAGCGAATTGACGATTTTCTGACCAATGCGACAACCATCCCGTTTACCGACATTAGTCTGGTGAGCATGCTTGGAGTGGATACAGCAGATTTCGGTGCGACGGTGAATGACCGCGTGGACGACATTTCGGACGCGATCACCGGTTATTTCGGCAGTGCCACATCGCCTGACACCAATGGCATGCTGCTGGCGCTGCAGGATCTTCCCGGAATTCAGATCGCGACATCTCCGGGTGTCCAGGAATATTTTGCCACAATCGATCTCGCCAGTTATTCGAAGTCGATTGTGCTCGATCTGAGTACACTCTCCCTGGACCTCTCGGACTATGGAATCGACATTGAACTGCCTTTCAGCTTCGGTCTTTCGACCACTCAAAGTCAGCCACTGCAGCTGACAGCCGGAGTCCAGCTGGAATTTGCATTCGGGATCGACGGTGATGGTCGGTTTTATGTGCTGGACCCGAATGTCAGCGCTTCAGTGGAATTCGGAGAAACTCAGCACGCGATACTTGGTGTTGACGTGCTGTCAAATTCATTGCAGATCGCAGGCAACTGGACGACACCCAACGGGCAGCTGAATTCGGCAAACGGGCACTTTGTGGCCGGAGATCGAATCGCCGTTGCCGGTTCCACTGAAAACAATGCCATCTATACCGTGACGTCAGCCACGTATAACATCTACACCGATACGACAACCATTGTGGTCGCTGAAGATCTTCCGTCAGAAACAGCAGATGGCTCTCTGATCAAGACGATGGATTTCGGCATCAATCTGGGGCCACTGGGGTTACAGTCAAACGATGCAATCATTTCGCTGGGCATCTCGGCCGGACTTGGGTTTGACCAGAAACTGACGTTTACAGAACTGCAAAGTGGTGGCAGCGCGTTTGACCTTCTCCAGAATCTGGACGTGTCACTGGGTGACGACAGTCAGTTTACGATTGTTCTGCCAGTCGAATGGAGCGGTTTGCTGGATGGAATCAGTGATGGAGTTGGCTACATCACCGCGACCAGCACACTGATTCAGCCCGGAGCCTCACTGACCAGCTTCCTGACCAGCCTGCCGTCGACGATCAGCATCACTGGCATGTCGGATTTGCTGCAGTTCAGTGGTCTGTCACTTGACACGATCCTGGCAGCGCTTGAGGACGTGGCGGATGATCTGGTGGGAACAGATACCCAGCTGCTGGGAACGCTGGTCGGTGGATCTGTTGATGCTGCCAGCGGTGAATTTACCGGCGGACAGCTGAAAGTCTACAGCGAAGTCTGGGGCACCGCGGCTCTGCTGACATCCGGTTATACAGCTGTCGTCAATGGCAGCGTTCAGAATTCGAAGATTGTCGAAGATACCGATGGCAATCGACTGCGACTGACCGAATGGTTGCACAGCGGGTTGAATGTCTGGGGTATTGAGTCGGCCACGGGACCGAATACCGCAGAGGTGCAGACATACGACATTGATCACTATCGGCTGAGCGCCACTTACGACGCCGACGACGTGGCAATCAGTCGCCTGACGGCTGATGTTCAGGCAGGGGTGACCCTGAAGAATGGGGCGTCGCAGACCACGGGAAATCTGAGTCTGATTCGTCTTCGCGACGGCGAGCTGTACAACGACATCCCGATGCTGGGAGTCAGTCTGGCAGATATGCTGGGCGACGGGGCAGTCAGCTTTGCCGGCGGTTTTGCAAACGCCATCCACACAGTGCGTGATTCTGCCAGGAACATTGGTCAGCTGCAGGACCAGCTTAATGAAGAACTGAGAACGTTCTTTGGGCTGGCTGCCGGCGTCAACCTGGTGACGATGTCGTACAGCGGCGGAGTATTCGAATTTGATCTGGACTTCGAACAGGCGATCAGCCGCACGTACAATCTGGAACTCGACGCAAAGCAGCTGAATTTGCAGCAATGGCTGGGTTTTGACCCCACTCAATTCCTGGACATCAGCCTGACAGCGCCGGTTCAGGTCGCAGCCAGTGTGGACCTGCATCTGGGATTTGGATTTGATCTGAGCAATGTCTTTGATCCCTCATTCGTAGTGGACGCGGATACCGGCATCGTCGCCTCTGCGTCAGGTATTGCCTCAGACATTGACGCGAGTCTGGCGATTGATATTCCTTCCATTGGGCCCGTGAATCTGCCGCCGCTCGGCTTGTACATCGTGAACGGTACGGCTGCAATTCAGGCCGGATTCAAAGCGGACTTTGGAGATCCGGCAGCGGACGCAGACGGCGACGGACGAATCTCTCCCATGTCTCTGCGATCGGCGTTTCAGGCGGAACTGTCCGGCAACGCATCGATTGATCTTCCGATGTTCTTCCCGACTACGTCTCTGCCACTCGGAGGTACAACGGCGGACCGGGATGGAAACGGTGTGGCGGACAACGTTCTGCACGCCGATGTCGGATTTTCTGTTGATGAAACCTTTGTTCTGCAGACAACCTACAGCTATTCACTGCCACGCATCTCAATGAGCTTTGATGCGGTACAGGCATTCATCGCCTATATCGACAATGCTGGAAACGTGCTGAGGGGCATGGAAGGCTTCTTTGACGGCGTTGACACTATTGCAAAGGGCATCGATTCGATCGAACTGCCGGTCATTGGTGGCAGCCCGTTCGACAGTCTCGCCAATACCCTGCGCGATATTCGCAGCAGCGTACTCGGAAAGAAGGTTGGCTCAAATTACAGTCAGGGCCTTGGGAAATGGCTGCAGGATCAGGGAAGCTCCAGCATTATTGACAGCGTTCTGAACAAAATTCGTCAGGAGTTGTTCAACGGATTCGATGCGCTGAATGAGATGACTGGTGCGAAAACGAATGGCGTTTCCGGATCTCTGTTTGCCTTTGTCGTACCGCAACTGGATGAATTCGGGGCCAAGCAGTACGACTCATCAGGAAAGCTACTCGTCAGGGTTCCCACGAGCTTCGAAGATATTCAGCTGACGTTCTCGGCGAGCGGACTGATTACATTTAACCTGATGTTTGGGGGAACTCTGGTTGACGGACAACTCCCGATTGACTTCTCCGCCGGAATCCCGGGAGTCAACCTCGACGTTGACGCAAAACTGCTGGCTCATATCGATTATCTGATGGGGATTGGGCTGGGAATCGGTAACGTCAGCGCAGGGCCGATTCCTCAAATGGGGTTCTTTATCGACACGACCGGAATCAATGAATCCGGGGAAGAACTGTCACTTGACGTGTCTGCGACACTTGGAAACGGTTCCACAGCAACCGGTACGCTCGGCTTTCTGAAAATGCAGTTCACGGAGTCGACCGCGGAAGGTAACGACACGGGCCTGTGGGGTCATTTTGGTCTGAATATTCAGGATGCCAACAATGATGGCAAATGGAAGGTGGGCGAAGGAGTTACTCTGGCCCTGAATGCATCAGCCTGGGCAGAAGCTCATCTGGCAGCATCAGTGGAATCCATCGCCGGCAACTTCCTTCCGTCGATTTCGACGACCATTCACTATGCTCAGATGCTGGGCAATGTGCAGCTGTCAACCAGTGGAAAGGCAACGATCGACTTTGGCAGTCCGGAAGTCATTCTGGAGAACGTGACACTTGACGTCGGAAGTATGTTCCGCAGTTTCCTGGGCACGACGCTCAGCACAATTCACGACATCGTGACCCCGCTGAAGCCAGTCGTCGATCTGCTGCTGTTCGAGATTCCGCTTGGTGGAATTGCAAGTCCGCCGATTCGATTCATTGACATTGCCAGACTGCGTCTGCCGGCGAAGACCGTTGAGACAATGACCAAAGTACTGCAGGTCATTGACAGTACGATCAAATTTCTTGAGAACATCAATGATCTTGCATCGGCCGGAACGATTAATTTCGGCACATTTAATCTGACAGAATCGACTCTGAAGAATCCCAGCGCTGAACTGAGCAGCGCCGATGTGAGCGGTTCTCAGAAGAATGATGCAAATTTGACCGGCAATCAGAAGGCACTGCTGAAGGGGCCCGATCAGAAGGGACTTGACAGCAATTCTCTGACAACCAGTTCTGCCACCAAATCCAAAAAACGAGCGCCCGGAAAGAACTTCAGCATTCCTGTGCTGGAGAACCCAATGTCGCTGCTGGACTTTGTGATGGGGCGAGGTGAGGTTGATCTGTTCTGGTATGACCTGCCGGACCTGAATCTGGTCTTCGAATACAGCCGCAGTTTCCCGATTTTCCCGGGCCTGAATGCGGGCCTGTTCGGCAGTGTGGGAGCCTTCACGAACTTTGACTTCGGATTTGATACTCGCGGTTTGCGGCAGTGGATGGATGAAGATTTTGATCCTGCAGAATCGTGGAGGATTTTCAACGGGTTTTATCTGGATGACCATGGGCAGGAGAACACTGCCAGCGACCGGCCCGAACTGGGTCTGACGGCAAAGATTGGTGCCAGTGTCAGCCTTGGAATCGGCGGGCTGGTTGAGGCTGGAGTTCGCGGGGGTCTGCAGGCCAATGTTAACTTCGATCTGAACGACTTCGAAACACAGATTCTGAACGATCTGCCAGTCGGAGATGGGAAGTTATATGGAAGTGAGCTGGTCGATCGGCTCACTCATGGCGTGGAATGCCTCTTTGATGTGAATGGCCAGCTGTCCGTCTTTCTGGAAGCATTCCTGTGGATCGGTATCGATCTGGGCTTCAGCACGATTACGCTGTTCGAAGCAAGCGAACGATTCGTGGATGAAGTCATCGCTAAGTTCGACTGGGAATGTGTGCATGATGCACCAAACAGCATTTCGCAGCTGAGCGGTACGACTCTTACGCTGCAGTACCTGAATAATGCCAATGATCCGACTTCTGTCTATATGACCGATGGAGCACCGGCACGACACTCCTATAAAGTCGAAGCTCTGCCGATTGATGACGATCTGACTCTGGCAAAACTCCTGACTGATGGATACTTTGATCCCGAATTTTCGTCTCGGGACGAAGAGACGAATCTGCGGGACAAGCTGGCCGGTTACCGTTCGAATCACGCCGGGCAGAAGGCAATCATTGTTAGTAACGGTCAGCGGGTGGCTGTGTACCTGGACAGTGAAGTGAGCACACTGAAGGTCGTCGGCACCAATGGAAATGACGTCTACGATCTGAGGAAAATCGATGGGGTCATCGAACACCTCGACTTTACTCTCGGTGGCGGCAATGACACGGTCAACTCCACGGGAGACACAGAAAACAATGGTACCGTCGGACTTACGTCTGTTGTGATTCTCGGTGGGGACGGTGACGACTATATCAACATCGATTCGTCATTGCTGGCACCGGGCGCCGACACACCAGCAACCGCGTATCGACTCAGGGGCCAGGCCGGCAACGACCGCGTCAAAGTTACGGGGATCTACACTGACTACAGCGGAGTCACGATTGAGGGCGGAATCGGTGATGACAAACTCACCGGGGGTGACGGACCTGACCGCATTTTTGGCGGGCATGATGACTCGGTCACGACAAATGCCAGTCTGGATGGTTTCGACATTATCGTGGGCAATGGTGGCGATGACGAACTGGATGGTGGCGACGAATTTGGTTCACGCGTTTATCCAGCCGATACATCAAAACTGACAATTCGTGACGTTGCCGCTTACTCTCCGGTCACCGGGTCGGTGTGGACACCCGGGGCAGAACTTCGAGTGTCCGAGATCTATCGGGCAAACGGCACTCCGTTTGACTACTACGATAAACTGGGCCGTCCGATTACGTCGGCCCCCGATGCACAGGGTAATGGCCAGCTGGTTGTGCTGACGAACAGCAACTTCACCGTTCGGGCATTTCACGGTGATGTGATTGATGGCGGTGACGGCAGCGATACAATTCGCGGAGGCCAGGGCTTCGATCAGCTGATCGGAGGAACTGGATTCAACACAATTCGGGGCGAAGAGGACAACGATCGAATTGAAGCAGGATCCGGTGCAGTCGACGTTGACGGGGGAGCGGGAGATGACTCCATCGTGTGGGATTACACCGCCTTCAGCCAGTCTGGAAACCTAACCATATCTGGCGGCGATGGTCTGCGGGATGAGCTGAAGGTGACAGTGAGTGCTCAGTCTGATGGAAACAACACGATTCGTCTTGAAGAAGCCTCTGATACTCCGGCGGCTGGTGATGCTCTTCTGACGATCGACGCCAACACCATGCTGCTGGACGGGGTTGAGGACGTCAGTATTGATGGTCGCACCGGGCGCGACACCATCAGTGTCACCGACCTGCTGGATACGGATATTCAGTCGGTAGACCTGCAACTGGGTTCTGACCTGGCCAAAATGTGGACCGTTCAGCGTGATGTCAGCGGCAGTCACCAGGTCTTCCCGACCAGTTACGGTGTGACTGACGAGAAGCCTGACGGGGTTCTCGGCAGCGGGACAGGGCTGCGCGAAGGGCAGTACTTCTACCGCTACGATCTGGCGGAAAATGGCACTTATCTGTTTAATTCCGATGGTTCTCCACGGCTTAGCGATATCACACTTCCCGCGGACGTCAGCGGAAACGTTAATCAGACTCAGTCTGTCAGCCTGGCTGACGGGCTCGATCGGGTGACTCTGTATTACGGCTATGACGAATTTGGTACGGATTATGGCCGGATACCTGACAGTATCGTTAACAATCAGTTACTGAAGGGCAACTCCGTCGAAATTCGGTCCGGAATGACGGCCGCGGAGATCAAATCAGCACTTGAGTCGCTGGATCAGGTCAGCGCTGTTGGTATTACAGGATCCGGCACTCTGGCGGATCCATGGATGATCACGATCACCGGTGCCACCACCGACAGCAGCGGACGATATCTGCAGTTTGCACAGCACTATCAGGTTCAGTCGTACATTGGAGCTCTCACCCAGCGTGACGACACACGGGTTGCTCAGCGATTCTACCGCCTTTCCGATGTCAACGGCGTTTACCTTTATCAGGACGATGGAAATCCGGCGACTGCTGACGCGCCGGTGCTGATTGAGAAGGCAACGGCCGCGACGATGATTGAAGGCCGTCAGGTTCAGTTTGTCTACCTGAATTCATGGGATATCAGCGAAACAAAAGACGCGATTCTGTGGTACGGCAACGAAGGTATTGTGGTTAAGTCCACCGATACGGCGACGACTCTGAAGGCGCGGATGGAGCAGCTGCTCGCGGGGGTTGACTCTGTCGCGGTGAGCGGCACGGGAACACTTTCGGATCCATGGGCATTCAATTTCTCTGATGCAGAGAAACTGAATGGGCAATATTACGCTCTGGAACTGGTCTCCGGTGGTGGAGTCCTGGACAGTTCGGAGAAGGCCACGCGCACGACTGCAGTTTCTCAGACACTGGACGCGACAGTCAACAGCAGGCAGCTGCTGTCGCTCCCGGCCGGTGCATCGCGAATTACTCTGACATACGATGGTCAGACAACGTCTGTGATTGATCTGCAGGACGGTCCGGCCGCCGTTGAAGCGGCGCTGGAGGCGCTCTCGAACGTGACAGCAGCTTCCGTGGAATCGGGGTCAGAGTCGACCGCACCATGGGTCATCGTGCTGACCGACGCGGCGAGAGATTCAGACGATGCTTACTATTCGATCTCCGCTATGCCGACCCATCAGATGTCGCTCCCATTTATTGCGGGGTCCGTTAATGAGCAGAATTCGATTCAGACTATCAATTTTGATGGAGCATCAGGGGGCGTTGTATCGTATGGACGTATCCGTCTGCCTCTGACAACGGTCATGACGCTCGACCAGGTAAATACGGCCTTTAATGTTCTGGAAGGAAATCTTGAAGGTGCGACCGTCAGCGTAACCGGCACTGCGGGCAACTGGACGGCCACATTTACGTCGATTCAGCCAGGGCAGGAATTTGAGCAAATGCTGTATATGGTTGAGGAGACTGTTAATTCTCCGCAACCGGTGAACACTGTAAGCCAGAGTCCGGAAAATTCAGTGCAGACGCTTGTACGCGCTGAAAATTCCGCCATCACAGTATTCTACGGCAACAGTGGAGTGGATATCAGCACATCCACGATCACCGCTGCTGACGTCAGAACAGCGCTGGAATCTCTGTCCGGGATTCAGAGAGTGGATGTCACCGGGCTGGGCACAGCCCAAAGTCCATGGTTGATTCATCTGGTCGTGGCCGAAACGGACGCTGAAGGAGCGTTCCTGCGAATCCGCAGCGAAACGTTCAGTCAGTCGAGCGTCATTCAGACCAGCCAGGGAATGGACTCGCAGAATCTTCCATTCTCGTTTCAAAGGACGTCGCGAACTGCTTCGCCTGCAACTCAGTCAATTCTTCCGGCGGAGTGGCAAAGTTACCTGACTGTCCGCTATGGCAGCGACACCGTCGATCTGCTGGCAGGTATGACCGCAGCCGAAGTCGAAGCTGCGCTCGAATCTATGGACAGCATTCGAGATGTCTGGGTCACGGGAAGTGGCCGAATCCTGAATATTCCGAATCCGCAGAAACAGCTGCTGTCGGCCGAAATCATCACGAGTGAACGGGTTCTGAAATACGCCAGCGTGACAGTAACTCTGTCAGCGACGGATATCAGCGACGATCCGACTGTACAGGCAACAAATCTGCAGGCGGCACTCAGAGCAGGTGGCGGAGACCTGACGAACGTAACGGTCGCATGGCTCGAAGAGTCGAACGAATTCGAAGTCAGCTTCCCGACAGAGAATCCGCAGCGAATGCTTTATGAGGATAATTCCACATTCATTGAAGCGTCACTCCTGCAGACGGCCATTCAGGATCCCTGGAATATCGTCTTTCTGGATGCGGACACGGATCAGTATGGAAACTATTTTGTCCTGGAATCTGTTGTCGCAGTTCAGGCAATGAAGGTCCCGCTTCAGGTCTCAGAGAATTATTCAACAGCAACGCAGCGAATCCCTGGCGCTGCTGTAGTCGCTGGAACTCAGTTTGTTGATGACACATTGAGCTTTACTCTGGCGCCGGCAGATATTTCGGCGGACACCAGTGTTCAGGCTGCAACTCTGCAGACGAAATTCCGGGCACTGAGCGATTCGTTTCGAAATATCGTGGTGACCTGGAATGCCGCTGATGGCGGATATTTTGGCGTAACAGTGCCTGCGTCGCAGCCCGTTCAATACCTCGTCACAGGCGGTAGCACAGAGAATGCCGTACCAAACGAGTTTCTGGGAACGGATCTCCAGGCAATTCCGGAAGTCGTCATTACTGACGGAACTGTTCTGACTTATTCGGGACAGTCAATCACTCTGGCGGCAGCTGACATCGCAGGCACGCCAGAGGCGCAGGCCGGTATTCTCCAGACGAAGCTGCGCACCATCCAGCTGCTGAATCTTGTAACCGTGTCATGGGCTGAAGGTGAATCCGCAGGCACAGGTCATTACATCGTCTCATTCCCGGTGCCTGCCCCGGTTATTTATGTGCGGACCGATGGTTCCGGACGCGAACAGGCTGGTCCGACCATCGTCACCACCGGATCAACGGTACTGCCGCTGCGCCTCAGCGCAGTCACATTCCGCAAGGGACAGACGACAAAAGTCATCTCTCTTGCCGGAGACGCGACTGCCATCCGAAACGCTCTGGTGACGGATCTCAATAGTTTGAATAATGGCACGGTTTCTGTGCTGGGCACGGGAGTTGAGGGAAGTCCCTGGAACATCCGATTCTCAGGTTACAACTCTGACACTCCAGTCACCGTTGAATACGATTTCGGCAGTTATGGAGATGTTACGCCGGATGTCGCCGTTACCCCAGGCATTCAGATCGCAACAGCAGATGTTGTAACCGGCACGCAGCTGTTCTTTAGTGACCAGTCTGTTATTCTGACATCTGCAGATATTACTGTCGGCACCAGAGCCCAGCAGGCTGCATTGCTGCAGTCGAAAATCCGAACACTGAACGGGCTGGCCGATGCAGAAGTGGGTTACGATTCTGATTACTTCTTCATCTACTTTGAAGACGCTGCGACGGCCGAACTAAAGATCATCAGTGGAGATGATTTCGACGATGCCTTTATGGACGGCACGTTAACTTCCCAGGCGGTCCCGGGACGCCAGATCGTTGAAGGCAGTGCATTCAGGTACAACGGCCAGACCGTGGCATTACGGTCCACCGACATCGATTCGGTCAGCACTTCCGGACAGGCAGCACTTCTGCAGACCCGGCTCCGAACGTTAACAGGATTGTCAGGTGCCAGCGTCGTGTACTCTTCCGGAAATTTCGTCGTGAGCATCCCGGATTCCGGAAACCTGCACTCGCTTGAGTTCGTCAGCGGCGAGTTGATTTCGCCTCTCGACGTTTCAACAGTGACACTGGGACGTATCAGCATTGCTGCAGATCTTGAATTTGTACGATTCTTCTTCAATGGCAACTCGCGGGGATTCCAGCCCGGAGCACTCCCGCTCGGCGATCCGCAAACACTGGCAAGTTTGCAGACACTGCTTAATCAGCTGAATCCCGGTACTCGGGTCCGGATTGACGATTCACAACTTGCGACACTGGGATATCAGATCACGATTGAGGGATATGATCCGTCGAATCCGCTGATCGTGACGATTGACTATGGTGACTTCCATTCGCTGGCAAACAATCCGATCGAGACCATGTCGTCGCTTGAGAAGAGGAGCGAACTCGGTGTCTGGGAGCAAATGACTCGAGGTGGTGGTCTGGACGCTCAGGGGCAGGTGATTCCGGTCGAACTGGCGATTTTTGGAAGCAGCGAATCGGGTGCGTCAGACGACAAGTACATTTCTCCGCACATGACGATTGAACAGGAAGGTCCGCGACTTGTTGAGCGTCCGGTATGGGCCGACCTCAATGGCGACGGAATACTGGAACAAACCGGGAAGACGGACTTCTTTACAGATCCGTCCTGGGTGACAGACCAGGACGTGGATCAGGTTAGTATCAGCGGTTCAGCACTGCGTGATTACTTCCTGATCGGCCACGAAGTCCTTCTCACCGGACAACTCGACAGCGAACAGAACCCGGTAACTGAGACGAAAACAGATACGCTGCAGATCAGTCACCGCCGCCTGAATTCTGATGGCACGCTCAATAACACTCGAAAAGTCGTCATTAAAATCCGGGGTCTGGATCTGGACGACCCCGCGAATCAGGTTGATCACGATGAGATTTCAGTGGACGGAAGTGGGGGCGATGACCGCCTGGTAGCAGGCTTCCTTCCGAAACTTGAAGCAGATCCTGATCTGAATGTGGTGCTTCAGGATATCGTTTCAGCCCATGCCGTTGACAAACTGCAGCTGCTCGGCGGTACCGGAAACGACCGCATCGTTGGCACAAGTCGTGCTGACATCATCGATTCCGGGGCCGGGAATGACATTGTCACCGGAGGCGCCGGAGTTGACGCGTTTCTTGATATCTCGGGGACAGATACTCTGCAGGAAGTTCGCAATCTGAACTTCCGCATTTCAGACCTGGAGTTTGTGGTAACTGGTCTGGAACGCGATCTGATCGATCCGTCGCTTATGAACCCCGTAAGTGAGGTGGAAACTTCTGACCCGGATCATCCGCTCACCAAAGGGATTGGAGTTTTTGAGAAGTTTGAGATCTTTGGCGGAGCCGGAATCAATAACTTCGCCGTAACGGCATTCACGAAGAATGCCTGGCTGGACGGAACCGAAGGCAGTGACAACTATGTGCTCACACTAACGGGCACAGTCAATCTGCAGTCTGCTGTCTATGTCACGGATACGGGCACCGGAAGCACGGATTCTGACAGTGTTCAGATCACCGGCGGAGAGGATGACGACACTCTGCATCTGGATGCCGATACGTCTCACCAGGAAATTGAGCGCAAAGGTTCCGGCAACTTCGCGCTGACGTATCACGGATTCACGACTTCCAGTCTTGCCGAGAACGCATCAGAGTCGGATGTGCGTAACGCGCTTCTTGCGCTGACAGCGAACAGTGTCCCATTGTTCAGCAGCGTTGTCGTAACACGATCAGGAAGCGGTCAGGGGATGTTGTGGAAAATCGAGCTGGAACACACCAATCCGAACGCGGCGAATGCGGAAGGAAAGCTGTTCCGAATCGGCACGACCAGCCAAAGCTATGAAGCCCGGGTCAGCCGGGCCACGGTCACTCGACTTCCGCAGGGTGTTCCCGGGCTGCTGGACGGAAAACCTGATATTGACGCGATGTTTGAGCGTCCCGGCTACGAGACTCAGATATTTAACGTATTGACCGGGAAAACCGGAAGTTACCAGCTGGTCTACAATGGGCAGCAGACAACACAGCTGAATCACAATTCGACGGCATCACAGATTGAGGCTGCGCTTGAGGCGTTGTCGACGATCACCTCGGCGACTGTCACAGGCGCTGGCACGAATCGTGATCCTTTCCGTGTTACTTTGATTGTTGCGGACAAGGACACCAAAGGTAACTACCTGCCAATTGGCACTCAGAATACGTCGGTCATCACACGGCCAATGGATATTGCCGATGCTGCCGCCACGACAAGACAGTCGGGAACGGTAACGAATCCGCTGACCTATCAGCGAGTCTTCTACGACCGCACAGCAGAACTGGTGGATATCCGTGGTGGTCAGGGCGCCGATACGTTCATCGTGGACGACACCATGGCCGCGATCGTTGTTTCAGGTGATCAGGGCGACGACAATTTTGTCATTGGCCGAGTCATCAAAACAAGGACTGTGACTGTCAATCAGCAGTCAGTGGAAGCTATTGACGGTGAAGACGGTGTCACGCCTGGAGTGAGTTACAACGCCGTCTTCCTTGGCGGTCGTGGTGACGACTACTTTGAAGTCAATCATAACGTGGGCGTGCTGGAACTGTTCGGTGAAGCTGGCGACGACATGTTCTTTCTGAAAGCACAGCTGCTGGCTCAGGGACCGGATAACAATCCAACATCGAGTTCACTTGGGGGAGCCGAGATTACTGCCGGGGCAGGCGATGTTAATAATAATATTGAGGCAGACGAATCCAATATTCTGATTAACTATCTGGAGAACAACCGAGTCGCCATTTATGGGGGCAGCGGCTTTGACACAGTGGTTGTTGCAGGAACCGCACTGGCTGATACTTTCTACATCTTCACAGACGCCGACAATCGGCAATACCTGTATGGCGCCGGACTGAAGCTGGAGAACATTGACGGTATTGAACGACTGGCGCTCGTCACCGGCTCCGGTGACGACATCGTCTATCTGTACGGTCTGAAGTCATCTCTGAGCCTGCTGATCAACACCGGAACAGGAAACGATCAGGTCATCATCGGCGGGGAGGAAAAGACTTTCACTGTGACTTATCCGAAGTCGAGTGCTGTCTACACGGTCGAGCAGAACGTGGTGAAGGAGCGGTTTAAAAATCAGACGATCAACTACAACAATCTGTCGTTCAATCGGCTCTCAATGACGACTGTGGAAAAACAGCAGGCGTGGAGAGACTTTTATAAGAAGTGGGTGAAATCCGACATCAGTGATCGTGATCTGAGTAACGTAACGATTTCCAGAGAACACTGGAACCTGCTGGAAGCAAACCTTGCGGTCGCCCTGAAGCTGTATGCTCAGGCCATTGAACTGGCGGCATCTTCGTCGAATATTGTACCGCTCAGCAACATCTGGACTCTTTTGACACGCGGCTGGGCGGCCTATCGGGAAGAACGCGAGGATCTGCTGTCGAACGTCAATGCGTTTGAACAGCAGCTGCAGAACACCAATGGTGGTCGGTGGTGGATGCAGACAGTCAGCTCGTACTCGTACCGTTATGGATTCCTGAATCTTGGCAGAAGGACGGTGTATTCGAGTTATCTTTATCCAGCACTTCTGAACAGTTATGCGCCTCAGATGCCGGCAGTGCTCGATTTCGAAACACTCACCGGCGTTGTGAGTGCCAGCAATCGGTTCTCCGCCAACGGAAGGTCACTTGACCAGATTCTGCTGAATGAATATTTGCGCCCGGCGGTTGCCTACACGATCTATGGCGACATGATCCGGGCGGATCAGGTGCGACAGGGGACAGGCCTCGGCAGTGCTCGAATTGCGAACTGGGGCTGGGAACCCGACCTTTACCTGGGCGATCTTTATACTCATCAGATTCCGGCGGGCGGATGGATGCCGCACATTTCCGGGGAAAAGGATGTCTGGACCGACACCTGGAGTTCCTCCGGTCAGGGCCAGCGTATGTTCTGGGACCTGATCACACTCTTTTATGATATCGCCGCTCCTGCGCCGGACAATATCATCAATGTGGAGCAGAACTTCGACACGGAAACGGTTTCCGGATCCGCTTCGTATCGATTCGATCAGCTGCCTGTGCGTGAGGCAACAAAGATCATGCCAGCCAGCTTTGACATTAGCAGAATTGCCGGTGTCGTCAGAATTGCCGGCGGTCCGCAGGAGACGGTCCAGGGGCAAACCTTTGGGGATACCTTCACAATCAATGCGGCCGACAGCGACGGCATTACGATGTCGCTGGGTGAAACGGTGCTTGATCTGGCTGATTACACTTACAATCTGAGTGCACTGACGCTGGATCCCCGCATTTCTCACGACGATGTGCAGGGTGCTCTGGAACGAGCAGACAAGGAAACACAGATTGGCGTTCTGAAGAAGCTCGTCAACAATACGGTGAACAGTGCCACCGTGTCGGTTTCCGTGGACACCGTCACCAACACTTACAGCATCACGACCTCGCTGAACGCTCTGGATTCTGCTGTAACTGGCCTGACCGGACTGTCGACTGCTGTGCAGCAGCGGCTGAAAACGGACCTGCAGGCCTTCGTACTTCGAGGAAAAATTCTGGCGGGACTGTCGAACGGACAGAGCACTGCGTCGTTCTCCGTGGATGCGCTCGATGCATTGCTGAACTCCACTGCATTGAGAGAGCTGACCGGGGATGGCAGTGTTTCAGCCATCAGCGTGGAATCCAGTCTGAAACAGCTGCGTGACTTCCTCACGCTTGCGAGTGTCAGCAGCGATTTGCGAACTGCACAGGGATTCACATGGACGGCCGACCCCGGATTGAGGGTTTATGAGCAGACAACGCCACAGGTTGCCTCGCGTATAACAACCTACAAGTTCAATCAGAAGGTCTGGGAGGAAGAAGAGTACACAGATGGAAAAGACTGGTTCAACCGTTCCAGCGGTACTCCCTATGCGTCACGATTCGACCCATGGGATGACGCGGACGATCTGAACCGAATGTTCCCGGATAACGACACCAGCGGCGAAACTCGGACTCTTCGCGAAATCTCGTGGGTGATCTTCCGCGATGGTGACAAGGGAAACACGGCCCCTGGAAATATGATTCACGGAACTATCAGCGGGCAACAGTACGGATATGATCCGATTCGGATGGAGCGTGCCTATGTGGCGGCGATGGATAATTACCAGCGATCGTATTACACCTGGTCGTTCTACGGACTGGACAGTCTCGGCAACCAGAAGCTTGAAGCGGTCGCGGTGCGTCGCCTGAATGACAGGGATCAGTCGATTTCGCCGATGGTGGCTGTGGATGCTCGCAGTGTATTGGGACCTGCTGAGGCGATTGAACAGGATCGCGTATACCTGACAGCTGCTAACTGGTCGGCTTATGTGAATGCGCTGTATTCACTTCAGTTGCTGACATCGGGCCAGCATAGTGCATTCCTTGCAGCGACTTTCACGGATGCCACGGTCACAAGTCTGATTGAAACAGCATTTAAACAGCAGCTGCGTACTGATATTCGGATGCCTGTCGCTGATGGACTTACGCTGAAAAAGAACGGCAATACGCACACTGCGGACATTGAGCAGATTCAGGACGATGCCGGACTGTATGTTCCTAAAACAGTGACGATCACCCGGGTCGAAGACCTGCAGGTCGTGGTTCCCGCTGCTTATGTGGCCAGCCGCGATGAAGCGTCCGCCTATTCCGTGCGATACGATGTCGTTTCCGGACTGAATCAGTATGGGCTGTGGTTCTCAGGCTTCGAAACCGGTGTACTGAACATCAATGCGAATGCGACACCTGCTGTTGTCGACAGTGTGACGGTCAGCCCAACCAGATACCTCGATCATCTGACGCTGAATACCGGAAATGGTGCCGATCAGATTATGCTGACGTCAACGGTCGAGGAGACTCTGACTGTAAATGCCGGAGACGGTGTCGATGACATCATCGTCCGCCGATCCGCCGGTTCGACCACGATTAACGCGGGCACAGGCGACGATAACATTTTCGTTAACCACGACAGCAGCAAAAAGCTGACGGGAACCAATGAAATCTCCGGAGTCCTTAGCCTTCATGGTGAAGAAGGTTCTGATAAATACTTCGTGGGAATGACGGGGACAGGTAACGCGGCAATCAATATTGTGGAGCTGGTGGCCGGTGGCACGGACAGTGATGCGCTGACAGTGGACGGAAGCCGCTTTGCCGATCTGTTTCTGTTCCGTCCGGTTTCCATTTCCGCCGTGGAGATTGATCAGTATGGCAACTTTGTCCACAACGGTGGTGCAATTCGACTGGCGTATACAGCCGACCTGGAATCGATCGTTGTGAAGGGTAACGAAGGTGACGACATCTTCGTACTTGATGACACCAGTGTTCCGCTGGACATTTTTGGTGGTCGTGGCAATGACAAGTTCCAGATTGGGCAGATTTTCAAGTCAGAGCGGGACGAACTGGCGAATATTGCTGAAGCTGACCGTTTTCCGACGATCCCGACGACTCTCGGATCACTGAGCAACGGGATTAGTGCTCCGGCCAGCCTTTGGGGCGGCGATGGTGACGACAGCTTTACGGTTTACCGCAATATTGCGGAATTGTCCCTGTACGGTGACGCGGACAACGACAATTTCCTTGTACGTGCATTCGTGCGTGTCAATCCGGATGATCCCGATGCCCCGATCACAAACATTAACGGAGGGCAGGGTGCCGACTTCATCTCCTATACAGTCAATGCGCCTGTGAATATTCAGGGCGGTGATGGGCTGGATACTCTGACTGTGGTGGGCACGGAATTTGGTGAGGACTTTGTCGTTACGGAAGATGGAATCTACGGCGGAGGGCTGGCGATTTCGTACGAGGGAATCGAGAAGCTGGTTCTGGACGCACTCGCAGGAAATGACACGTTCTACATTGCTGGCACACGTGATGACGTTGTTCTAAGCCTTGTCGGCGGACAGGGCAGCGATACGTTTAACGTAGGTGGAGGATATAAAAACGCGCAGGGTGAAGAGACTGCGATCAGCGTGGTCAGCAATGACCTGAGAGGACACAGCGGGATCATCCGTCATGTCGTGACCACCACCGGTGACGGCCAGCATGTGCCGATTTATAACAACGTCGCGCCAGTGGATGTCTCCGTCAATGTAATGGACAACGAAGAAGCTGGTGTGCAGCTCCTGTCAGGAAATCTGAACCTCAGAGTCTTTGAGGATATTTCCGCATCGCTGCAGAGTCTGGCACTGGCCAGCTATGCCCTGGTACTGACTAGATCACCGGCAGAACCTGTTCGTGTCAGTGTCACGCCGACCCGCAAGGGAAATGGTCAGCTGGCTGACGGGATTGCTGTCAATGGTGAAGAGAACGGCACGATTCTGATTTTCGATCAGACAAACTGGTTTATTCCACAGACGGTCAGCGTGACCGCGTTTAACGACACCGTTGCGGAAGGCACTGAATTCCTTGAGATTCGACATACAGCCATTGAAGGTCTGTTCGCCGGCGACGGTGGCGAGTACGACAATCTGAAGATTCGCCGAATGGTTGTTGAGGTTGTCGATAATGATCGGCCTGGGGTACTGATCGCCAAATCAGGAGACTCGACTCAGGTTGTTGAAGGCGGAACAACGGACACATATTCCGTGGTATTGAATGCACGGCCAGACAACAATGTTACCGTGACCGTCAGTTCTGACAGTCAGGTGCAGATTGGTGGAACAGGAGTTCTGACGTTTACTCCGGACGACTGGAAAATTCCGCAGCTGGTCACGATCACCGCAACAAACGATACTGTGAAGGAAGGGAAACACTTTGCCAGAATCATCAATGCTGTTCAGGGCACCGGGAATTATCTGAACGTCAGGGCAAATTCTGTAGACGTCACAATAATCGACAATGACACCGCCGGTATCCTGATCACTCAGTCGAAAGGCAGCACCGACGTCACGGAAGTTACAACCACTGTACCGGTGGGTGGCGGCCAGGTTCTGGAAATCAACAACTCTACGTCCGTAAAGGGAAGCTTTGGTGCAGGAGCCTCAGGCGGGTCCGTGTTGTCGGAGATTGCTGACAATGACTATGTTGGAAACGCTCAGGATCTGGACCTGGGCAAATGGAGCGACTACAGCAATCCGAGCATCTCTCAGTCGACCACCATTCCCCACATTACTGTCCAGGCAACGGGCGAGGGTCGATCTGACTTTTTCCGGTTCACAGTCAATACTGTTCCGGACGGTGGTTTAAAAGTCCTTCTGGACATCGACCAGACCAGTGGCAATGTGTACTGGCTGGGAGCGATTTCCATTGAAAGACAATCGGGCGGTGGATTTGCCGCTGCCCGGCCCGTCTATCCGTGGTGGGGCTGGAATCTCAACAACAGCACCAGAGCTTCGGGTGTGATTGAACTGCAGGATCCGTCAACCGGGCTGGACAATGACTCCGATGCATCACTGGCGGCATTAATTACTGAGCCTGGAACCTATGTCATACGCATTTCGGACCGTGAATTCTTCGGAATTCCGATCGGGGCCACATACGATCTTCACGTATCGCTCCAGGGACATGTGCGGGATGCATTCATCTTTTCGCCGCAGCCAGTGCTTGAACAGGAAAGCGCAACGACTGTCGGCCAGAACATTGATGCGGCGTCGGGCTGGTATACCCTTCAGAATCCCGACATCGGTGCCGGAGACATCAACTCCGGAGTTGCATATACAACGATCCAGGGCTTCGGAAACGGATCGGTTGACCGCTACAAATTCACGATCTCTGCAACAGATTTGATTCGAAGCGGAGCGGAGTTTACTGATGCGGACGTCAACGATGGTACGTTCTATCTGAGTGCGTCACTGACCATGGCTGGTCCGGTCTCCGCCGGGGATCAGTGGATCGTGACTCTGAACGGAACGCCTTACCCTTACACGGTTCAGGCGGGTGACGCCACGATTGGCGACGTGGCTGACGGCCTTGCGGCTGTGATACCTGCACACTTTTCAGCCAGTGTGGTAACGAACGGCGACCCCGCGTCGACCAGAATCGAACTGGCGGATGCGAGAGGATTCACTCTCGCGGCGCCGTACATTAATCATGCAAACCCCGGATCTGTATCTGTCACGGCCGGCAGCGGTTCGACATTATTCCATTCCGCGTCACTGAGCTTCTCTGGCTCAGTGGCAAACAGCACTTCCTGGAAAGTTCTGGTAAACGGAACGCCTTACGCGGTTCCGGCAGGATCCGATGTAGTTGCTACCGTGGCCGCGTTAAGAACACTTCTGGCCGGAGTCAATGGGCTCGGCGGAAGTTATACTGTGGGCGGTAGTAATTCGATCCTGACCATTGCCAGGAGCAGCGGTTCATTTTCGGTGCAGTTTGAGCAAACCGGAGCATCTCCTGCGGGACGTGTCCTGATTAGCGGCAACCCCGACGCCGCAACCAGAGATACAGCACGATGGACATCAGCAACCGTTAATCTGGCTGCAGCGCACGTCGGTGAAGTTGTGACAGTGAGCATTAATGGCACCGATTACACGGCTGCAGGCAGCACAACCGTCTCAAACATGGTGACGGAATTGAAGCAGAAACTGCAGGCGGACAGTATTAGTGTCACGTCCACAACTTCGTCACTGACCATTTCGATTCCGACCGGATTCACGATCAGCTACAGCGTTGCTCCCGCATCGCCGAGCGGCAATATTACTCTGTCCTCGGGAACGTGGACGTCCACGAACGTTGAACTCTCAGTCAACAATGGCCATACCTTCAGCTCGTCGGACACTTTTGCTGTAACCGTTGACAATCAGTCGTTCACTGCCTCGCTGAGCTCGCTGGATGCCGTTGGAAACTCACTGCGAGATCAGATCAACGCAACACTCGATTATACCGTGACTTACGATGAAGGCACGAACCTGCTGATCATCCGTAAGACAGGGGCGACAGCGCCCGTTGTTGCAACGGAAGTCACAGCTGCAGTCACAGGGTCAGCTGCAGTGTCCAACGGTGGTTCCGGAGTAAGAGTGCTGACAATCGGCGGTACCGTCACGGCGGGAGAGACATGGAAGATTACGCTCGACGGCACTAATACGGTGGCGGACTATGTTGCGGTCGAAGGCGACACGACAGAAACGATAGCCCAGGCGATCGCAGACCTGATTGAAGCGATGCCTGACTATACCGCAACAGCGAACGGCGACGCGATTTCTGTCGACCTTGTAGGGTCCGTGTCGCGACCGGACATCACGTATGTAATTCAGCCAGCGATTAGCGAAGACGCACTGCTCACGACGGCCGGAACCTCGTCCGGACATGTCACCTACGCGGATCTTACGGGCAGTGTGGTGAAAGACGAAGTGTGGACGCTGAGTCTTAACGGCCAGTCGGACTCAGTCTATACAGTCGTTAATGGTGGAGCATCACTCAGCACAATCGGAAACAGCCTTGCTGCATCTGTCAACTCCGGCAGTGTCTACCATGCTCGATACAGCACCGGAAACGCAAGACTGAGTGTCGTGCGACTGGACAGCAATTCGATTGTCGCATCTGAATCCGTCGTCATGCCGGTGTCTGATGCTGTTGCGATGACGACCGGAGTCCTGCACGAAGACTGGGCCACGAGCGTATCTGCTCTGGACAGTTTCGTAACAGGCGATCGATTCACCCTGACACTGACACTCGATTCGGGCGCTACTCCGGACACAGCAAGCTACGTGGTGCAGGCCGGAGATGATCTGACGGCCATTCTTAATGGGCTGAAGACTCTGCTGCAGGCAGAAGGATACACGGCCAGCGTTGCGAACGACGCTCTGACAATCTCAAGGTCAGATCGAGAGCCTGTGACTTTGACCCTCACACATACAAGCGCTGCTATGGAAGTTGCCACGGTCAGCGATAACCGTACGCACTACGACACGGTGACGCTGGAATTCAACGCGGATGGTGTGCCATCCGTCGGCAAGATGTGGGTACTGACGGTCAATGGAGAGAGTTTCGACTATCGTGCGAAACGCCATGACAGTTTCGCCAAAATCGTGAATGAACTGACGAAGAAGGCTGAAGACTCTTCACCGAACTGGAGTGCAACGGCGCCACAGTCAGGGGATGACCACAAGATTGTTCTGGACGGCATGGATGGCTTTGTTGTCACGCTGACGGAAGGCGATGGAACTCTGACCGGATTGCTGGATATCGATCAATTTGTCGATGCAACGTCCGGTAACAGTCGTTCGGAGATCCTGCGGATCAGGCTGCTCAACTCTGCAGGAGCCGACATTACACTGACGGACGCGGGCGGGGACGGTGATTCCGGCTCACTGACGGCAAACGATCCGCTCCGATACTTTGAAATTAATTCTGCAGATACGTACACAATCGTCGTTTATATGAGCGATCCCGGTGATCCTGCACAGGAGATCGGAATTCCTGCCGGTACGCTCTATCGGCTCAACGTCTCTTTACCAGGTCATACTGTTAACGAAAAACAGGTCGATCTGGCTGGGAAGTCGATCACCTTCTCCCACGTCAACAGCGATGGAACGGTGTCCACTTTCGTCAATACGATTTCGGCATATGATCCTGCAGATGGTACGTACACTCTTCAGCAACCACTGAACGCCAGTATCACCACCGGCGATTCGTTCGCAATCGGCTTCAACATCAACTCGGTGTATCCGAATTACGCAAGCGATGCGACGATCCGAGGTTACCGTGAAGATACCTATACGGTGGTACTCACGCAGGCGCCTGCTGAAGGAGAAGTTGTGCGGGTGACGCTGAACGGAATTAATACTCGCACCTATAACAGCCGATTCGCGTTTGCTGATGACAATGGAGAGCATTTTGATCCCCAGGCTCTGCCCCAGCAAACCGTTCTGGAGTTCGATTCCACAAACTGGGATCAGCCTCAGACCGTGACGGTGCTGGCCAGTGACGACAACTACGCTGACGGTCAGGATGCTCAGGTATTTGTGGCGATGGATCAGAGAGTTAACCGGGTACGCGGCCCTGTCTTTGTTGAGGGCGGTAACAGAATCAGTACGGAGCAGTTCCTGAGAAACCCGGTCATGCTGCCTGGAGAAACAAACTTCCCGAGGGAAGATGGTACCGTGACCGCGTTCAACACTGTGGACGGCAAAGCAACTCTCACGGACACGGCGATTAAGCATTTCGTGCCGGCATCAAAATCCCTGGAAGACGGTTTTGATCCGCGAATGGAACTCTATCCGTACAGTATTACCTTTATCGATGGTGCACTGGCCGGACAGGCGTTCGAGGTACTTTCGGTTGATGAGCATACCGTGACGTTTAAGACCGCATGGCCTTTGATCGACAACGTCACAGTCACACCCGCGACAGGCGACCTGTATTTCATAACAGCCCTGAATCTGAATCTGATGGTGAATGAGACAGATCAGGCGGATGTTCTGAATGTGGACAACTCACTGAGTCCCAATGATGAAAGCCTGACGCTGACGCGGGACCATCTGGCCGGACTGGGGATGGGATCTGCCACAAACATTGGCGGAGACGACTTTGAGGGCGGGATTTCGTGGTCGGGACTTGAAGCAGTCAATATTCTGCTTGGTACCGGGAATAATACGGTCACGATCGAATCCACTCATGAAGGCGAGACAACATTTGTCAGCAGAGGCGGTGATGATTCCTTCACTGTTAAGACAATCGCCGGTCATACACAGATTAATACGGGTACCGGAAGTGACAGCGTGATCGTTCGAGGAAACGATCAGACTGTTGATCAGATCACTGGTCTGCTGACCCTGATCGCGGATGGAACCGATGACAGTCTGGTAATAGACGACAGTGCTGACACTTTAGCCAATTCCGCAGTTCTGACAGACGATTCACTCACCGGCCTCGACATGCCGTCCGTGGCAGAGGTACAGACCATTCGCGTTCAGGCTGTTGGAGGTGATTTCCGACTGACAGCACCTGGACTGGGCAGAGTGGTCACTTTGCCGTTTGCTGCCTCGGCCGAAACGGTCGCTTCGGAACTTACGACCCTCTTTGATGCTGAACCGGGCGACATTCAGGTATCCGCAACTTCCGATGGAGATGTCTGGAACTACGAAGTTCGGTTTACGCGAAATCTGGTGGGGCTTGATATGCCCGAAATTGGCTGGGCTGAATCACTGGACGATACGCTTCTTGAAGGGACGGATGATATTTCCACAGATGTGCGTGTGACGACCCGGACCGACGGCACCACATTACCTGTCCGCAATAATATTCAGACGATTACTGTTTCCGCGACGGGAGGAACCCTGAGTTTCCGACTGCTGGGCGAGACGGTTACGATTGACTACACGCACGATTCAGATACTCGCCTTCAGGAGCTGCACGACCGTCTGAACGAGATTCTGAACCCAAACAACGACAAGGATTTCCTGCCGCATACGAGCAATTTCGTACTGAGTCACTACGGAAATACGTTCGAGATTCTGTTCCGTGGGGAACATCGAGCCACTTCCATTGAGCCTCTGTCTGAAGTGGATGTCGACAGTCTGGTCGGCTCGGCTGTGCTGAGAACACGAACCTCAGGGATCAACTACCATGGATTCAGCACGGCTTCTCTGAGCCTGGGCTCCGGAGACGACGTCCTTGATATTCGAAGTACCCGGGAAGGTAACAGCTGGTCCATTACGACGGGTGACGGCGATGATACTGTCAGCTTCTCCTCGACCAACATCAATGGCCCGAGTTCCGCAGAAGGATCTCTTGATCTGTTAAAAGGCGATGTCGTTCTTGACGCAGGGTCCGGCAGTAATCAGCTGAACATCAGCGATGTCGGTTCTGTCAGCGGCGATGTGATCAGTCTTTCGAGGTTGTCCTCTGCTCCGGAGAAATTCCTGCTGACGGGCATGGCGGTGGCAGATATTACGTTTTCAGCGACAGGCGGGAACTTTGCTCGCGGCGTTACTCTGACAGGCGGGTCCGGTAACAACACCTTCACCGTTGACGGCTCCTTTGCGGGTTCTCATACCATAATCAATACCGGCGCGGGAGATGATACTGTTTTCGTCAACAGCCTTCTTGAGGTCGCTGACGGGACTCTCACTGTGAGCGGGCAGGCGGGCAACGACACCATTAATGCAACGGCAGCAGTGCAGGCGATTACGCTCGACGGTGGAATCGGAAACGATGTCCTTCTGGCGGGCAGCGGAAATGATACTCTGCGAGGAGGTCTGGGACTGGATCTGATCCGAGGAAACGCGGGCAACGACTCAATTAAGGGCGATGAATCCCGCTCGTACAGCCTCACTGGCATCGAAAGTACGCAACTCCCCGCTGAAGGAGCTGGCGATTCCGACATCATTCTTGGTGGAAGCGGATCGGATACGATCAGCTCAGAAGGAGGCAACGATATTGTCTTCGGAGATGGAGGGGATGTCGGAGAAGCTGAGATTGTTACTTCGAGCGATGCGGGAGACGGCGATGATGTGATCAACACTGGCTCAGGAAACAATATCGCGTTTGGCGGTCTGGGTAATGATATGATCACGGCCGGATCCGGCAACAATCTGATTCTCGGTGATCGAGGATCGATCACTCGAGATCTCGGAGGGGTCATTGTCTCAAACGGCTTCGTCACCGAGGCTGTCGGAGGCCAGGCACGCCGTGTCGCCACCTTTAACGAAACGGATGGGGATGACCACATCGTTGCGGCTAACGGAAACAACGTTATTCTTGGCAGTGCAGGTACCGACACCATCACGGCCGGTTCCGGGAATAACATCATCATTAGCGATCATGGTGAAACTGAGTTCTCTGCATCCGGAATACTGACTTCCGCCACGTCGACCTTCGAAATGATTGGCGAGGGCGAATCAATTCAGACGGGTAATGGCAATAACGTTATTATCGCAGGCAAAGGCAATGACACGATCACCAGCGGTACGGGCAATGATCTGGTACTCGGTGACAGTGGCACTCTAACCTTTGGCACGACCGGCAATCTGCGAACAGCTGTAACACCGGGCACCAGCGGCGGCAATGATGTCATCACGATCAGCGGAGGCAACAATCATGTGATCGGCGGTATTGGCAATGATCAGATCACGGTTGGCGACGGCATCGACATCATTCTGGGTGACAGTGGTCTGATTGACTATGTGGGCTCCGGAGCGGGCACCAGCGAAGAATTTGTTGATGAACTGCGATCGGATGTCGCGGCCGGCGATGGCACAGACTCGATCATTGCAGGCAATGGCCGCAACTGGATCATTGCGGGCAATGGCCAGGACTCGGTCACATCCGGTCTTGCTGATGACATCGTGCTGGGTGATGCCGGATTTGCGACCTTTGGTCCCGGTGGTGAACGACTTTTGATCAGCGGCACAAACACAACGGGATCGAACGACTCGATTACCATTACCGGTGGAAACAATGTGGTAATTGGCGGATCCGGAACCGACACGCTTGCCACCGGCAGCGGAACGGATGTGATTCTGGGTGATGAAGGATCGATTGACTACACCATCGACGACAGCAATTCGTCCTTCATTGACCGCATTGTGGTGGCGGAAACCACGGGCGGCAACGACAGTATCACGGCCGGCAATGGCAACAATATCATTGTGGCGGGCAACGGCAATGACACGATCAGCAGCGGCACGGGTCATGATCTGGTGCTGGGCGACAGTGGCACGCTGACCTTTGGCACGACCGGTAATCTGCGAACAGCTGTGACCCCGGGCACCAGCGGTGGCAACGATGTCATCACGATTATTGGAGGTAACAACCATGTGATCGGCGGTATCGGCAGTGATCAGATCACGGTTGGTGACGGCATCGATATCATTCTGGGTGACAGCGGACTGATTGACTATGTCGGCTCCGGTGCAGGCACAAGCGAAGAATTCCCGGACACGATTCAGTCTGACAACTCTCCGGGAGACGGGGACGACACGATTTCAGCCGGCAATGGCAACAACATCGTTGTGGCCGGCAATGGCAACGACACGATCACCAGCGGCACGGGCCATGATCTGGTGCTGGGCGACAGTGGCACGCTGACCTTTGGCACGACCGGTAATCTGAGAACGGCTGTAACACCGGGCACCAGCGGCGGCAATGACGTCATCACGATCACCGGCGGTAACAACCATGTGATCGGCGGTATTGGCAATGATCAGATCACCGTCGGTGACGGCATCGACATCATTCTGGGTGACAGCGGACGGATTGACTATGTGGGCTCCGGCGCGGGCACCAGCGAAGAATTCATCGATGAACTTCGATCGGATGTTGCGGCTGGTGACGGTACGGACACGATCATTGCGGGCAATGGCCGCAACTGGATCATTGCTGGCAACGGTCAGGACTCGGTCACATCTGGTCTTGCCGACGATATCGTGCTGGGTGATGCCGGATTTGCGACCTTTGGTGCCGGCGGTGAGCGACTGGTGATCAGCGGCACAAACACAACGGGATCGAACGACTCGATCACCATTACCGGCGGAGACAATTTGGTGATCGGAGGATCCGGAACGGATTCCATCGCCACCGGCAGTGGAAGAGACGTGATTCTGGGTGATGAAGGATCGATTGACTACACCATCGACGACAGCAATTCGTCCTTCATTGACCGCATTGTGGTAACGGAGACCACCGGCGGGAACGACAGCATCACGGCAGGTAACGGCAACAATATTATTGTGGCGGGCAATGGAAACGACACGATCAGCAGCGGTACAGGCAACGATCTGGTACTCGGTGACAGCGGCACGCTGACCTTTGGCACGACCGGCAATCTGCGAACAGCCGTGACTCCGGGAACCAGCGGCGGCAATGACGTCATCACGATCACCGGAGGTAACAACCATGTGATCGGCGGTATCGGCAGCGATCAGATCACCGTCGGTGATGGCATCGACATCATTCTGGGTGACAGCGGTCTGATTGACTATGTGGGCTCCGGTGCAGGCACCAGCGAAGAATTCCCGGACACGATTCAGTCTGACAACTCTCCGGGAGACGGGGACGACACGATTTCAGCCGGCAATGGCAACAACATCGTTGTGGCCGGCAATGGCAACGACACGATC
>JALHMY010000002.1:128637-186705 GCA_022843805.1 Fuerstiella sp. | reverse complement strand
GTTCACCAGCCCCCTCCCGATCTTGCTTCGCTCGATCGACCTCCCCCAGCTTTGCTGGGAGAGGAGGTTTTCAAAACCCTCCCCTCCCGCGCAGCGAAGCGAAGTGGGAGGGGTCGGCCGAAGGCCGGGGGAGGGCCCGCCGCCTCTTGCACTCAACGCCATCCCAATAACACCCGCGTCCCAATAACACCCGCGTCCCAATACCTCCCGCATCCAGAACTTACAAACCCACCCAGGGAACTTCACTCTGCAAAACACAGAAAAACTCTGTTCCTGTACCAGAAGCAATCACAACCGTCTCGAATCAAATCGTCATTCAGCGGGCACGGCAGCACGAGTACTGCTGGCAGTTGCCTTTGTGGCCCACTGAATCTGGCCACTGACGTCACGCAATCCCACGGCATCGATCTGATTCCATCCCGGGCAGGAATCGGGGGTTAGTTTGATTCGGATTTTACTGGTCTCAAACGGCACGGAAAACTTTAGCACGGACGCCACGATGGTTCCGCGAGCCGCTGTTCGCTGAGTTCGACCAGTCCAGACTTCAACTTCATTTCCGTCCGAATCAAATACCGTCAATCCACTCACGGCACCTCCGTTGGAAGCTTCATACAGAACAACGGCTTTCGGTTTTACCGGTCTCGCATATTCCAGCATCAGCCATTCTGCCGGGCCGTCAGGCATCTCAGATGCCCAGGCCGTGGACGCATCGTTATGGCAATTCGGAGTATCGGGGAGACCCGTCGCCTGGTCAGGGGAATACTCCGGAAAGTTGTTTGCGAGCAGACTGGGTTGTTCACCCGGCTCGCGGCCTTCCGCCTTGTCCTCAGCGGCGAGCAATCTCACTTCCGCATGGGACAACGCCCGATTGTAAACTCGCAGTTCGTCGATTGCCCCATTCAGCGGAAACCAGAGAAAGCGGGTCGGATCGGAATCGCTTTCGGCGGGGCCATTGATTCCCACAAAGATATTGCAATTATTGATTCGATCAAAATTAAAGGTCCCTCGCACCGCACTCACCAGCGTCCCGTTCAGGTACAACCGCACGCCGTTGTCGTCGGCCACTGTGGCCGCATGCTGCCATTTGCCAACTGGCTTGTCCGGAGGAAATGTCGCTCCAACCTCTGATGTGGATCCGTTCTGTGCAATGACGGAGATCTGCCGGTGAAGCGTTCCCTCTCCCAGCGACAAAAGTGAGAATCCGGCGATGTCTCCATGTTTTGCAACAAGCACCTGATGAGCCTTCTCAGTCAGTCCGGCTGAAAAATTTTCCCCCGTCTGTCCGATGCCGTCATTAATCAGGAACCAGCACGCAAACGTCGTTTCCCTTTCGAATGTGAGGGACGGGGAGTCCTTTATAAAGATGAAGCCGCGGTCTTCATTCCCCAGCAACTGCAGCGCGTTTCCGACTTTGCCCTTCTCGTAGGCCACCACCCCATGAGCAGCCCCATGATTCATATTACCGCTTTGATCCGATGCGTCTTCGTCAAACGGATAATACCCTACAAGGCCTCGTTTCAGGTCGGCTGCCGCCAAAGTCCCCTTATTGCCTGCGGATGAGTTCTCAGCGGTGCTGGTGTCCTGTGCGGTCGTTGCGGAGTGCAATGAAAACATGACTGCCCACAGCAACACCAGTCGGCTCCAACAGTTGCTTCGCGAGCTGCGAGCAGAACCAACAAAACTACGGTCTCTCTTCATCCCGTCCTCCAGTCTGGTCCACAATCCCACAGGCCGTTTTACGTGTTTCAGCAGTACCGCCGCAGAGTAGGTTAGAGCTGGCCAGTTCAGATCGTCAAGCAGTATTCTGACGCGCTGGAGGAAAATTTAATTTTCCGCCGGTACCAGCGAAAAGATCGCCCTTATGGCTTTATGCCGGTCTCCTCCAAGTGTTAACCTTCTGACCGCCCAAGCGTATCCGGACGACCCTAAACAACAGCGACGGGAGCGGCGTGATGAATCCATGTCTGTTAATGCTGGTAGTTGTCTGTGGCAATGTGGATGAGGTTCGCAAGGGCAGAGCAGTTCCGGTCGCCGACGAAACCAGACAAGGCATCGACAACTGTAATGCACAGGAGAAACCTGCCGACCCGGTAATTGAAGAGGAACCCCCTGGGCTTGAGATTCGTCGAAGTCGGCTGAACGCCCATTTGGCCGCACATCTCAACTGGATCACTCTCGTCTGTGAGCTGTCAGGCGAACAGCAGGAACTGCTGAAAGAAAAGATTGATCAGCTTCTTGTTCAGCGCGAACAACGATGGAAACGAAATGCCCATCTGCAAAAAGTGATGATACAGGATTACTCCCCGATTGCCTGCACAACGCTTGGCGGAGCAGCCGGGTTTCTCACTCAGCAACGCATTCTTTCGCTCACCGAAGAAATCCTGTCTGAACAGCAGCAGACGCTGCTGACATCGGCGCTGAATGAACGATTTCAGACAATTCGCAGGGCAATGCTCAGCTATGCGATCGCCATCATCGATGATGAACTTTTCCTGACCGCTTCCCAGCGAGAATCTCTCTCGTCCGAACTGAAAGATGCGATAACCAACCTTGATGATGGAGTGTTCACATTCAGTTCGAGGCATGTGTATCTGCCGTTCTCCTTACTGCGTGAACAACTTGAGCTGCTTCCGGACTCCGCGCTGACAGATGCCCAGCGGAAAAGAGTGACCGAGGCCTTCGAAAATGCTCATCGATTTAATCAGTCCCCCCTGCTGACCATCAATGGTGATGAAACGATTGATCAGCAGTTGGAAAGGCTTACGGAAATTACTCGCGAACGTTTCCGACTGGCTGCCATTCAGCAAACATCGTGGCTCGAAGATTCGCTCATTCTCACACCCCTGCAGGTGCAGAATCTGACGGTCGCCACAAAAGGTGTTTCGCTGCAGTGCGCGGCTGACTGGAAAAAGTCTGCCAGAGAATACCTCGATACCAATTTACCGAGATTTGGTAAGGAGCAACAGCTTGGCAGACTGGGCGAGTTTCAAATGCAGCTGCCCTCACAGTTAACGCTGAGTTATCCGGTCCTGGAAAAACTGAGCCTGAATCCTCTGTGGCGGCGAACTCTGGAAAAGCAGGGAGCGTCCGAAGTCGTGCAGGAACGTGCTGACTTTCAGAGGTCTGCGGTCGTGGGTTACCTCGCCGCACACCTGGATAAGGAACTGTGGCTGACACCCGAGCAGCGACCGCAGCTGACGAAACTCATCGATTCCGCGTGTCCGTCTGGCCTGGATGCCCCCAACACCTTTGGATACACATTCCCGGAGATGTCGCTTCTGACGATGCCCTTGTTCGGAATCGAAATCCATCAGGCATCAAAATTCCTTACAGAACCGCAGCAGAAGGTTTGGCGGAGTCTCCGGGACCAGTTTCAGGTGATGGGGTTCGATATCATATTTCAAATGTCCGAAGGACGTGCACTGCACTTCGAACTTCCTCAGTGACACCAGGAATTCTCGCTTTGGTTACGCATTGTTGGGTACGTATCGAACGTTGCAGATCGGGGAGGACGTCGTGACTGCTGCTGTGTGATGGGCTGCTGCTGTGTGATGTAAGAGAAGGCTTCCGAACAATTCGATTTCCCGGTTGCTTTTTCCTGATCCGCAATCAGAATCCGATCGTTTGGAGTGTCTGAGTCCTGCCATGAAAGGCGGACATTTTCCCGGCCGTCGAAAAGCTGCGTCAGCTTTCGCACCAGTCTGGCCCGGTTTGTTCGTTTCATCACGAAAGTAGCTCGGGTGTCTGCCGTTTCACAGTCTGTGTCTCCGCTTCTGTACGATCAGCGAACCTTGATTGTACTCCCGTTTGTGTATTCCGAAGGATCAGGCAAAGCCTTGCTCGACAGCTCGAAGCGATGGAAACCGCTCCGACTCGACATGCAAAACGAGCTGGATCTGGAACGAACTCGCTACTTCATGCCTTACATTCGGCGATTTCTGTTTCCCGAAGCTGAACCGTCCAAAGCTTCAGCTTCAGCCTGCAAACGGTATCAGCTCGATTTCGAACGTACCGGACTTCCTCGTGAAGGAACGCTGAGCGGATTCGATAATCAGGACGGACATCCGTTTCAGGCACCGTTTGAATTCAAACGCATCGAACTAATGCTGTTCGGTTACAATATTGGCTTTCTGGTCATCGAGCTGAAGTGTCTTTCAGAAATGACAACTTTCGCTGATCAGATGATTCTTGCCGGTCTCTTTCGAATGCTGGCTCCGTATGTTGTGGGACAAAAACTTCCAGTACTGACCCTTGACGGCAAATCACTGAATGTGCCTCAGCTGGTCAGTAATCTGCTTTCCGAAGCCGGTGGAAGAACCCCCGGAGTATTGGCGACAACTCCCGCGCAGGTGGCTGAGTTTCCGGTCTCCCTGTTTTATGACGACCGAATGATGACATACTGCTTCAGTTGCCTGTCGGGCAAACTTCCGACAAGTGATCTGATTCAGCTGGATCGCGGGATGCGAAAGCAGACGATCATTCCATTCGACGACGACTCTGTTCAAAAATCTCAAATCGCGAGAGAACAGGGCGATGAACAATGGCTGCAGTGCCGCTGGCAGGGCTTTACTAAAGAAGGGGGCGTGCTGGTTGCTTTTGATAACGAAGAGTTCAATCGAATCCACCTGCCCAACTATTTTACAACCTACTATTTCGATGTATTCATTTTTGCAACACTGCAGCGAGCAGCTCTGCTTAACCTGAACGAACGTCTTTCTGATATCCCAAATCTGACCGAAGACACATGGTCCAGTCGAAAGGTATTGCGGAAACTGCGTCATGACATTCTGCTTTTCCGTAATCAGTGCTGTTTCAGCCAGGTCACGCTGCGTGAACGCGGACTTCAGCTGTGGCGCAAATGGATGTCTGCCTACGATAATGAAACCCTGATGACAGAAGTTGATCATCAGTCAAAAGAACTGGAAAGTTACTTCCAGAGTGTATCGCGGGAGCGAATGGAGTGGGTCGCCCGCATTGGCGGCTTCCTCGCTGCCGTTGTCCCAGGCATTCTTGGTATGAATGTTGTCCTGGGTGACGAACCATGGGTGACCAATCTGAAGGTCATCCTGATCTCCACGGTTTCCGTGGCCTGCGGCATCTTCGCTCTGTATATTCTCGTACGAAAACCTTCTGCTGAACATCGAACGTAGCCCGGACGAAAGGGAGAACAGTATCGCTGGGAATCCCGAACAGGCTGTCATTGGGAACGAATCCGGGCAAACACCGTAATCCAGATACCGCTCCGTCTCACTCCCGCATAGAGCGGGTCCGGGAGCATTATTGGCAACTCCCTTCTCTTTCATAGATAGAATGAGATGCGGTTGCTCAGACGAATGGGGATACGAAAGAGACAATTTTGGATCCGATCGCAACCACATCAACGATGGCTGTTCAGCGCCTGCTGGATCAGCTGAAATCCGGCAACCAGGATGCGTCCCGACAGCTGCTCGACGTGACAATGGACAGACTTCGACATTTGTCTCGGAAAATTTTGGCCGATCGTCCTGGTGTCAAACGATGGGAGGAAATAGATGATCTGGTTCAGAACAGTTCTTTAAGACTCTGGAAGGTACTCGAAAGACACCATCCACAATCGCCACTGGATTATTTTCGACTGGCTGCAGCAGTGATTCGACGTGAGTTGATTGACCTGAGCAGACGGCATTTTGGTCCGATGGGACTGGGAGCCAATCTGGCAGAGTCCTGGCTGCAGAACAGCAACAGAGAGACTTCGCCGATCGATCTGGTTTCTGATGGTACCAATGATCCTGTCGAGTTAAGAAGCTGGACGGAGCTGCATGAATACATTGATAATCTGCCCACAGAAGAACAGACAATGTTCGACTTGTTATGGTATCAGGGCCTTACTCTGAGCGATGCAGCGGAGGCTACGGGCACTCCCGAACGAACGCTGCGCCGAAGATGGCGAACCGCGAGAATTGGCCTGTACAGAGTTTTGATGCCCGACCATCTGGATGATAAGCCTCAATCACAGAACTGACACCTCAGAGTTGTGCCCGATCATATGAATCCCTTAATCGAAGAACTGCTGGACCAATGGGAAGAAAGCCGCGAGCGAGGTCAGTCACTCTCGGCAGAACAACTCTGCAGGAACTATCCGGAACTGCTCGAGGAACTACAGTCTCAGATCAGAGCATTGCAGGCGGTTGAAGCCAACTTTGGCAGCCTGATGGGGCAGCCGGGCAGAATGTCTGAAGAAGACGTGCGTGCCAGTCGCCTGAACGAGCGTCTGCAGATCACATCCGAATTCCGGATCGACGTGTTACACGGCAGTGGCGGACTGGGCGATGTCTATCTGGCAACAGAGCCCAGGATGAAACGACAGGTCGCAGTCAAGTTTCCGCGCAAAGATCGAATCAATACTGAGCAGATGGCAAGGTTTGAACGTGAAGCACAGATTACCGGCCGGTTGAATCATCCCGGAATCGTACCTGTCTACTCCCTCAGGCACGATGACCGGCAGCAGCCATGTTATGTCATGCGATTCGTCAACGGATTGACGCTCAGACGTCATGCTGAACAGCTGACGCTGAGCCTTTCCGGCAAAGACTTCTTTTCGACGATGGAATTCCGGCAGCTGATGCAGCATTTCGTGGCAGTCTGCAACATTGTTGCCTACGCCCATGATCAGGGCATTATTCACCGGGATATTAAACCGGAAAATATTATTATTGGGCCGTTTGGTGAAACAATGCTGATGGACTGGGGCCTGGCCAGGATTCTGAACGAATCCGACTCAAACACGCCACCGCTGCCAGACCCTGGTTCTGTCGAGACTGTTATCAACAAATCCATCAGGACTCTTGAAGGTCAGATGATGGGAACACCGGCATTTGCCAGTCCCGAGCAATTGCAGGGGCGAACTGATCTGACAGGTACTCGAAGTGATATCTATTCGCTCGGAGCAACACTCTACACTCTGATCACCGGAACAATCGGACGAATTGACGGCAGTTCCGGAGCAATTCTCAGGCACTGCCACGGCAGCCGTGTGCCAGCTCGTTTGGTGGCGATCTGCGCGAAGGCAATGAACGCAGACATCGAGTGCCGCTATCAGACCGTTTCAATGCTGTCCAAAGATGTCGAACTTTTTCTGGCAGGTGAACCTGTCAGTGTGGTCGCGGAAACAATGTGGTCGCGATTTGTCCGACTGGTACGCAGGCGACCGGGCTGGGTTGCGACGATCGCGGTGAGCACGTTCATGGCAATCGCGGCCGGAACAGCTGGCAGCCTGCTGCTGAACCGGAAGAATCGGGACCTGAGTTTCGCCAACGTACGACTTGAATCGGCTGTCGCAGCAGCAATGGAAGCCAAACAGCGAGCATCCTCCACAGCAGAATTGCTCAGCAATACGCTGCAGGCGGCGACTCCGGACAGTTCTCCTGGCAAAGAACCGACCGTTCGACAGCTGCTCGACGAGACCTCACAAAAACTTCGTACCGAGACGTCCACGCATCCACTTGTGGCCGCTGATACCCACACGGTCGTTGCAAAAGCCTACCTGTCTTTGGGCCTCTATGACGCTGCCCAGGAACATGCGAATATCGCTGCAGACATCTTTGCGCGCGAACTGGGTGCAGACAGTGCCGAGACGATTACAGCACAGGCCCACAAAGCTCTTCTGATGTCTCGACGGGATAAAGACACCGAAGCAATCAGTATTGCTGCCGAAGCGCTCAGACAAGGCCGTAACTCAGAAGCACTCGATCCAGGCTCTTTATCCATCGTGATCGACATCTTTGCTCACGTGTATGCCGCAGCCCCAAATCCTGATCACGCCCAGGTTCTGCAGTTGCATGAAGAAGCGTATCACCTGGCACGTGATGCATTCGGAGCCGATCATCGCACGACACTGAAAATGGCTTCGAATCTTGCAACGGCACGAATGGATTCGGGAGACCTGGAAGGGGCCGAGCCGCTGCTGACAGACATCCACAAAACTCATGCTGCCCTTCTCGGTGATGCTCATCCCGAGACACTGGTCGATGTCTTCAACTTAATCGCATTGCAGTTTAACAAAGGTGACTTTCAGACGGCGAATTCTCTTTGTCAGAAAAACACATCGACGTTTGAACAAACCTTCGGCCCAAATCACCAGCGATCGATTCGATTACGTTTGTTGCTGACGATGTCTCACTGCGCTTTGAATCAAATGGACAGCGCAGCCCACGAAGGCGCAATCGCTTTGGAACGATGCAGAGCCCATCTGGGACCAGTCCACCAGAATACGCTGGAAGCCCGCGGGCTCCTGACGACCGCTCTGATTGGATCAGGAAGACTTGACGAGGCTGAAACACTCGCGAAAGAACAGTACGAAACGGCAAAAAACGAATTCGGGCCGACACACGCACATACGATTCAGGCAACAACTTTGTTTTTCGAACTGGCCAGTGTCCGCGGTGATCTCGATGGGATGGAAATGTGGCTGAAAGAACTTCGAGGTTCACAATGGGAGGCTGAAGCGGAACGTACGCTGAAAGCTGCTCAGGAAGAGAAGCTGGAAACGACGACTCCGGATTCCGGATCGAACTGATTTTCAGAGGATTGAAAAAATGCCTCTTACTCATGTGGACCCTGAAAATGAATATGACCATGCGACTTATCTTCCTCCCGACTCTGCTGACAGCCAGTTCGTGGATGATGGACGTTACGCCGTCCGTGCAGTACGCCTTTGCGGAGGATCCCCCCGTTTCGCCCCTTCCTCAGTTGCAGCTGAAGCAGCTGATCAGGATCAACTGGTCTCTGGGTACGGACCTTCCACAGGGTTTTCAGGACAGTGATGGCGGAATCCTCGGAACACATCTGATCACTTCATGCGGATTCTGCAGCGGCGGTCTGGAGGAAGATAACCGGCGGAAACCTGGGCGTTACCCGCGCGGGTTTCTGACGAAGACGTGGGCTCTCGATCTGGATCAAACGTCGTCGCAGTGGAAGTTGCTTCCTGATTTTCCTGGAATCGCGCGACAGGGACTTTTTTCCGCCGTGGTCGATGAATCACTCTATTTATGGGGCGGATTCAGTTACTCAGATCCGTATTGCTATTCCGATGGTTATCGGTTGCGGCACGAGGAGAACGGCTGGCGATGGGATCGGTTGCCGGACCTTCCGATTCCGATCACGTCCGCCGCACTCTGCGTCGTCGGCAGGAAAATCTATTGTTGTGGTGGTGCAGATTACGATGGTTTGACGGGGTTCTTCACAGAGTATGATCGCAATAAACAGCATGCACGGCTCGGCTCAATGCTGATGGTCTTCGACACGGAACGACCGAATAGTGGCTGGAAAGTTCTGCCTGAGTGTCCTGGCACGCCTAGGTTTGTGCATACTTTTCAGTCCGTCAGCGGAATGCTGTATCTCATTGGCGGTGCGACCGGTGACGTGGTTCGTGAAGGGCAGCGATTCGGAACATGTTCGGTTGTCGACAACTGGCAGTTTAATCCGGCCACGGAAACATGGGCTCGCCTTCGCGACCTGCCCGTTTCCAGCGGTAACTATCCAAAGAGCAGCCAACTGGTGTTTCGAGACCGTTACATCATACTTCCAGGCGGACATCAGTATTCGCATGTGGCGAATCCTGACGGCACTGTACGAAATCCGTATGGCAAGGCTTCGCAGAAACGTGCTGCCAGTGGACTACACAACGACGTCTTCGTCTATGACACTCGAACAGACCTGTTCGGAACCGGCAATTCGCTGCCAATCGACAATAATCTTCCGATGTCTGTCATACGCGGTGATCGTCTTTACCTGATCGGCGGAGAAACCGGAGGCGGAGAAATCGAAGGTCGATACTTCGGGCATCATCCCGATCTGCTGCTGATCGGGGAATTGCAGCTAATCGACGAGGCCCCCGCGAAGGTTCATGCGAATATTGAAATTCAACGCTGACCCTGATCAGGCTGACCGCCGCGTCTCGGCTTCGGTTAAATGCGGGCTGCAGTGCTCGACTAAAGAACCACTAAGGACTCGCTGAGAAGTAAGCCACCGAATTCGCGGAATGGCGCAAACCGTCCGGTGCGAGGAAACCGGAGGGCTCGCGCCCGGCCGCGACTTTCGAATCCCTCTGTGATTTTTGAAGAAGTCCTCACTCGTGCTTTGTCAAGCTTTGAAATTTGGGTAGTGGACCTTGCTAAAGGTCCTGCAGCCATGGGATCTTTAGCAAGATCCACTACCTCCAACCCGAACGCTTCATCTTGTCGGAGCACCCGGCTGGAGCTCTCCCAGGCACCGTATCCGTTCCTTCCCAATTTTTCTGCCAAAAAATTTTTCTGCCAACCTGCGCCATCCGCGGTTCATTTTTAACCACAGATTGCACAGAGAACACAGATGAAACGCACGAATTTCTTCTGCGGGAGCCCGGAGCCAGACGCAGTTTGATCGCTGGCAGAAAAATTTCAGGGCAGAAAAATGAAACGCAGTGGAAGACCGGATGTGCGGTCAGTTGGGACTCGCACAGAAATGAGAGAAGGAATTCGCGGAACGGCCCAAGCACTCCCGTGCCAGGAATCCGGACGGCTCGCGCTCGGCAGCGACTTTTGAATCCCTCTTTGATTTTGGAGAAATCCTCGCTCGCGCTTTGTCACGCATTAAATCTCGGGTAGTCGACCTTGCTAAAGGTCCTGCAGCCATGGGATCTTTAGCAAGATCCACTACCTCAAACCCGAACGCTTGATCCTGACGGAGCACCCGGCTGAAACTCTCCCAGGTACCTTGTCTGTTCCTTCCCAATTTTTCTGCCAAATAATTTTTCTGCCAACACGCGTCATCCGCGGCTCATTTTTAACCACAGATGACACAGAGAACACAGATGACAGGGACGTTTGCGCTTGTGCTTTTCAACTGTGGTCATCTGTGTCATCTGTGGTAAAAAGACGACCCGGCGACACCTGTTGTACCTCGCATTGCCGGACCTGATGAAGGCAGGGAATCGACCATCACGTCACTTGCGACGCGCACCTCATTTGTCGTTGAAACGTCTTTTGAGACGGAGGGCATGTAATTGCATCTTTTGGGGAATTGGGATCTGCGAGTCTCGGAGAGACTCGTTTACGTGGGCTGCAGCCAGGATACCAGATTGCTAAATGAATTGCTTGACAAGTGGCAAACATGTCAATAAATTGACACATGTCAATTTGTTGGCACATCCATTTGCAGGTGCAGACGAAGCCATGGCACCAAAGAAAAAAATTGCTCGCGAACTTGCTCCTCGTGAAGAACAAATCATGCAGGTTGTTTTTCGCCTGCAGAAAGCATCAGTCGCTGACGTGCGCGAGCATCTCAGTGATCCACCCAGCTACTCAGCTGTGCGAACCATGCTCGGCCAGCTCGAACGCAAGGGGTATGTGCAGCGGGACCGGACAGAAATTGCCCACATTTATCGGCCTGTGCAATCGCGAAAAACTGCCGGACTCTCCGCATTGAGGCGGCTGATCGACACGTTTTTCCCACGATCACCGGTCGACGCACTGGCCGCGCTGATCGATGAATCGGCCACGCAGCTTTCAGATGACGATATTGATCGACTCGAACAGGCCATCCGTCGCGCCCGTAAAGGGGAGTAAGTCCATGGAAACGAGTTATCTCGATCCGGCCTCAATCGCCGACATCGCTTTGCGATCATTCGTACTGCTTCTCATGACTGCAGTCATGAGCATCATCTTAAGGCGTCGCTCGGCAGCTGTGCGGCATGGAATTTGGACGGCTGGACTTGCAGGTTGTCTTGCAATGCCCATCGTGGTGGCGCTTTTACCACGCTGGTCGGTGCCACTACTGCCTCATGCGCTCAGCAACTCGACGCACACGGAATCCAGAGTTACGGACGTTACCCGTAACCGCCGGACAGTGACGTTTGCTCAGGTGATCGAAGACAATGACCGGGGAGGCGACTGGTCATCGACGATATCACCGCCTGTCGACACGCTTCAGTATCTGAGACACACGGAGCCCGCCGGAGCTTTCCGGACAACGTCTCCCCTTCACGCAGCGGCGATTAAAGGGCTTTCGCCAGGACTCGCAGCATCGGTAATTTGGGGGTTGGGTTTCTGCATCGTTCTGGCGAGACTCATACAACAGGTGTTTGCCGCAGAACGTACGCTGCGTCAGGCAAGAGATGTCGACGACACCGAATGGTGCGAACAGCGCGACGTCTCGGCTCAGCGTTTAGGGCTACGGACGAAGGTGGCACTGAAACAGCACTTCGAAACCATCACTCCAATGGTCGCAGGTTTATTCAGACCCGCCATTGTGTTGCCATTCGACGCTCATACCTGGTCAGTCGAACGTCGAATGCCGGTACTGCTGCATGAGCTTGCCCATGTGAAGAGATGGGACGTGCTCACCCAGACGATGGGCTTTCTTGCATGTGCGCTGAACTGGTTCAATCCGATCTGCTGGTACGGATTGTCGCAAATGCGAAGGCTTCGCGAGATGGCCTGTGATGATCTGGTGCTGATGAGCGGTCAGCGCGCGACGGACTACGCCGATGTGCTACTGGATATCGCTCGTGCATATCGACACCCTGGCTTCTCGACGACCGTCGGCATGGCTCACCGTTCCAGTGTGGAAAACCGCATTCTTGCGATACTCGACAGGGCACGGAGTCGTGTTTCTCTGACTCGTCAAACATTTCGGGCATTCCTTCTGTCTGCAGCCGCACTGGTGCTGGTTGTCGGTTCCCTGCGATTGCAGTCGCGGGCCGGGCAGCCGGTCGCACCGGATCAATTTGCAGGGAGATCCTCAACCACAGGGGAGCCCGCTCCGGAAGGTGCAGAACAAAAAGCGGCAAGCGAAGATCACCAGATCCGACAGATGGAAGTTCAAATTACAGATGAAGCAGGTAAGCCACTCGAAGGGGCAAGGCTCTACATCAGTGTCTGGCACGTCGAAGGCTATCCGGGGCCAAAAGACCCCGAACAGTACTTCACGGACTCCCGCGGCATCATCCAACTTAAGCTTCCTCGCCGACTGCATATTCTCAGAATGTGGCCGAGCAAACCTGGTTATGTACCCTTGTTCGTCAATTTCGCGAGGGGCAAACATCAGGAAGGGAAGCTCATTCCTGACAAATATGCGTTTCAACTCAGGAGGGGTCATCAGCTCAGCGGACGCATCGTTGATAATAATGGGCAGCCGATTTGCGATGCCGAGGTGCAGGTTGAAGTCGACATCACCGAGCCAGCCTGGGGCGAACATCCGGATGCAATGATCTCCTCCGCGCTGACCAGCCCGTTCTTTAGCAGCCCGGCGCCTGTCACTGACTCCGATGGCCAGTGGTCGATCACTAATGCTCCAGCGCATCCGGAAAATGGCAAAAAGGACTTTGTATTTCGTTTGAAAGTAATTCATCCGGATTTTGCCAGCGACACATTCTGGGGCGAACACCAGCAACGGCAGGGTATCACGACTGAAGATCTTCGATCCGGTAAAGCAATACTGACGCTCACGAGCGGCGCGGCGATTTCCGGCGAAGTCGCCGGACCTGATGGTCAGCCAGTCACCAGAGGCTGGGTCGTTTGGAGCGATGAACCATATTTCGGCGACGGCGTGTTTGAGACGGAGATCAAACCGGACGGCAGTTTCCGCACCCCGCCACTCCATCCTCGAGAATATCCGATCACGATCGTCGCGCCGGGTTTTGCAGCCCAGCGCCGAGTCGTTTCTGCTGGAAGCGATTCCGCCAATTTGCGGTTTAAGCTTCAGTCCGGTAAGCGTCTCGAGATCCGATTCGTCGACATCTCGGGAAAACCGATACCCAGGGCGGGTGTCGCGATGGCCAACAGTACCGACCGCGATACATGGAATCGATCTAATGCGCTGCACAATCACAGGCATCCGAATGTGCCGGACTACGGGATTCCGGTAGAGAGTGATGAGAATGGAGTTTTTGTATGGGACTGGGCTCCTGAGGAGCCCGTCAAGTTCAGCGTCGGGGCACGGGGATTCGCTGGCCAGGAGGTATCACTTGTTGCCGGGGCCACGCCACACGTGATCACGCTTGCGGACGCGAGGCTTGTCAGCGGAAAAGTAACAGACGCGATGACCAGTGAGCCTGTAAGGAGTTTTCAGACGATGCCGGTCATTGTGTTCCGGACTGATTTTTACCACACGTGCACGCCCGGTATGAAGGCTGGGCTGGACGGCCATTACGAACTTCCGCTGACTGGAAGCGGCGATCCGGACGTTCGCTATCGCGTGCGTTTCGAAGCCGACGGTTATCGTTCGGTCGTTAGCGAAGAGTCATTCGGACCTCTCGATGGACGGGCCACCCTGAATTATTCACTGCAGCCCGCGCCGTCACGCAAAGGCCGCGTCGTGGATGCAGAAGGTCGGCCGGTTGAAAAGGCCACAGTGCTCGAAGCTTCGCCCACCGACGTACCCTATACGTTCAGGGGCGAACCGGAATTACAGGATGCGCGGCCAGTGTTCTCCGATCCCCAGGGGAATTTCCAGTTCAGGGCCACAACCGAGCCGGTCCGTGTTCGCGTTTACCATGACCTTGGATTCGCAGAAAAAGCGATTGCCCCGGAAGAAAAAGAACTCGGCGAGATGAAACTAGAACCCTGGGCGACCATTTCCGGTCGTTTGCTTCAGGCGGGACAGCCCGTTCCAAATCAGTCCGTTTCGTTTTCTCCACTGGAACAACACGGGTTGACTGAGGCACGCTTTCAGGATTCGTGGTACGCCGTAACGAACACGGATGGGCATTTTGAATTCGAACGAATTCCTCCCGTTAGAGGTTCGATCAGGGCCTCTCTTGGTCCATGGAAAGAGTCGTCGCTGACCTCCAGCGAGTCCATCCCGGTCCAGCTGAGTCCGGGAGAACATCGCGAGTTGACGCTGGGCGGTGATGGCGTTGTGATCAAAGGTCGCGTGGCTGCATCCGGCAGGAATAATGATGAATTGAGTAAGCAGTGGTCGATCAATTACCTTGTGAGTCGTGACACCAGAGTAACGTTCCCGATAGACGGGATAAAACTGAGTTTCAATCCCAGCGAACCGTTGTCTCCGGCCTGGCTGAGGCAGCCGGATTTTCACTCCTGGCTCAATACGCGGCGGAACTATTTTGTAAAACTCTCCAGCGACGGGCGGTTGCAGGTCCACGGCGTTGAGCCTGGTGAGTACGACCTGGTAATTCAGCTTTACGAGCAGCCTGCCGGCTGCCTGATCGAGACGATTGGCGAAAAGATCGTGCCAGTGATCGTGAGCACCGAGCACGCAACCAGCGGACAGATCGATCTCGGAGATATTGATGTGCCCTGTCGTATTGGACCGAGGGTCGGTTCCAGCATGCGAGCCTTCCAGTTTACCGACAGCAGCGGCCGGGTCCGCTACATCGACGACATGCAGGGGCGCCACGTGTTACTGCATGTCTGGGCAACCTGGTGCGCGCCGTGCCTTGAATCCATGCCAAAGCTCAGGGCGACGATCGATCGTCATTCCGATGCTCAATTGGTGGTCGTGGGCCTTAACGTGGATGAAGACTCGACCATGGCGAAAGCTGTTGCGAAACAACAGAGACTTGTTTGGGCACAGAATTACCCGGGTCCTCATTCGGACATCATCAAACAACTGGCCATCAGCTCGGTGCCCGCGTATTACCTGATTGGACCGGACGGAAAGCTCGCTGGTTCGGCGAATCAGTGGGAGGAGATGGAGAAGATATTGAGCACAGCCGCATTCGTCGAAAACTAGCTTCACCTTTCCGAATTCTGTCTGATGTCTGCTGCGAATGAATTTCCGGCGAAACCATGTCACCAATGATCGAGCGACTGGGCTGGGTGCTGATTCACTCAATGTGGCAGTTTGCGGCTGTGGTGCATAGATGCAACAAAACGCGGTGACCTCGGCGCTGAACTGGTCTGCAACACGTCGGCACCCGATCCCGATTTGGTGATTCCGCACAAACTCCCCGTCTCCCGGGGCCCTGACACTTGTGTTTTATCTGTGCCCATCTGTGTCATCTGTGGTCAAAAAGCAGAACGCAGATAACCACAGATCACACCGATATTCACAGAGTTCAGGGGGCGGTTGGCACTCGCGTTTTTTCTGTGGCCAGAGACCGTCCCGGGTGAAGGCTCGTAATCCACCATCACTTCACCTGCCAGGAGCAGTTCATTTGTCGCTGAACACGTTTTCGTGACTCGTCACGATTGAACAGCCGGGGAAAGGCGAGTAGAAAGTCAGATTTTAGTGCCTGATCTGACGCCCAGTGTACTCCGACGCACAATTTGTGTGAAATCGTCGATTCTACTGCCGAACAATTTTTTCCGGACCCCGCCCCATGAGTGCTCAGCTGAGCGAATTTGCACGTTCTTTAAATGTGGAAACCGCGTTTACCGTTCTGGCCGCTGCAAGAAAACTGAAAGCCGCCGGGAAAGATGTCGTTGAACTGGAAATCGGAGACAGCCCGTTTAACAGCACCGAATCGGCCAGGCAGTCAGGTCTTCAGGCGATTCATGACAACCAGTCTCACTATTGTCCGTCGCCTGGGTTGCCCGAGTTTCGAGAAGCTGCTGCGAGATTTCTTAAGACGGAATTTCAGATTCCAGCTGCCACGGAGAACATCGCGGTAGGTCCTGGAGCGAAGGTTTTCGAGCAGTTCTTCTGCGAAGCATTCCTGAACCCTGGCGATGGATGTCTGGTTTTCAGTCCGTATTTTCCCACATATCTTCCCAATATCCATCGCCGCGGTGCACGAGCCGTTCTGAAGCCACTGAAACAGGAATCACTGTTCCGTCCTCAGGTTTCTGATATCGAAGATTTCCTGAACAATGACCCGTCACCTCGGGCCATTTTTCTGAATTCGCCTCACAATCCCACGGGCGGCGTGACAACTCAGCAGGATCTCCGGGACATTGCGGACCTGATTCGGGGAAAGAATGTGGCAGTCTTCAGTGACGAGCCATACTGTCACATGATCTGGAAGGGAAAACATCATTCGCTGGCTGCTGAGCCCGGCATGATGGATCAGTGCGTGGCGGCTTACACGTTCAGCAAGTCATACTCGATGAGCGGATGGCGTCTTGGATTTTGTGCGTCTTCAGCAGCAATCACTGATGCTATCAGCAAGATGATTAACACCACGCTGTCGTGCACTCCGCCGATTGTGCAGCTCGCCGGCAAGGCCGCACTGGAGCGAGATACCGTGGAACGCGATGAAGTGATGCTGAAATTTCGAGACAAGGTCGTGCTGCTGACCGAAGGTCTGAATCGCATTCCCGGGTTTACCGCTCTGGATCCTACCGCCACCTTCTATGTCTTTCCGAATGTTGCTCCGATCTGCAACCGTTTAGGAATTACGAGTCATGGTCTGGCACTGTACACGCTGGAAGGCGCAGATGACCAATTCGGAGTTGCCTGTCTGGGTGGTGAATGTTTTGGCGAGGCGGGCGGAGGATTTTTGCGATTCAGCTGTGCGGAACCGAACGAACGGCTGCAGCAGGCTCTCGATTTCCTCCCCGTGGCGATCAGTCGCACCGATCGAATTGCAAAATGGCTGGAAAACCATCCAGGTCACCGCCTGACGGTTCCTTATTCCACATAGGGATGCAGGACGCGGAAATACGAGGTCGCAGCTGACTGATGATGTGACAGATAATCTCTGACGTGTGATCAGGCCGTTCAATTTCACTGGAAGGGGTATTGAGTCGATGGTCCAGCACTTCTTAAAATTAAAAGCCGTCGAGCCTTGTCTGGCATATCGGGTGATCACCGCATGTTTGCTGTTTGTCGCGGCAGAGCAGGCGGTTTTCGCCGAAGAGTTTCAGATCACACCGGATGTTGTCTACGGTCATAAGGATGGCATGGCACTGACATTCGACGTGATCAGACCGGCCAATGCGAATGGCGCGGCCATTTTGCATCTGCAAAGCGGCGGCTGGTACTCGAACTGGTCAGAACCAGCCAGTCGGGTCGGCGCGAACGAACCGTTTCTGAAAGCAGGCTATACGGTCCTTATCGTGCGTCATGGCAGTGCACCTCGCTATCAGGTACCCGACGCAGTGGCCGACGTGCGACGCTGTATCCGATATGTCCGCAGGAATGCGGAGAGCCTGAAGATTGACCCGCAGCGAATCGGTGTCTGGGGAGGCAGTGCTGGCGGACATCTGACACTGATGCTGGCAACGACGGGTGATGATGGCGACGCAGCGTCCAAAGACGAAGTATTGCAGCATTCCAGCCGAATTGCCGCTGGCGTTGCATGGTATCCGCCCACCGATTTGCGTGGCTGGACCACAAAGCCACCGGAAGCAATTGCCGCCGTACCTGCACTCAGGCCACCATTGAGTTTCGCGGAAAATCTGGAGCAGTCCGTGTCACCGATTGCGCAGGTGACGTCTGATGACGCCCCGATTATGATGATTCATGGAGACAGGGATCTGCTGGTGCCCATTGAGCATTCTCAGAAAATTCTCCCCGTTCTTGAGAGCGCAAAGGTCCCCTGTGAACTGATTGTCGTTGAGGGAGCAGCTCATGGTTATTCACCGGAGCAGAATCAGAACATCGTGTACCCGGGAATGGTGCGATGGTTCAACGAACATCTTGTGAAAAAGTAAAAAGTCCGAGGCTCGAGGATCAGCCCGCGAAAACTTCCAGACGTGCTCCGCCTGCCGGGATCAAACCGGCGGTCTGAGCACGACTGGACAGTTCATCCAATGCAGCCTGACCTGTGGGTCCCAGATCAACAGTCCAGTTGTTGACATACAGATCAACGTGGCTGAACAGGACGTCGTCATCAAATTCCTGAGCGTATCTTCTCATCGTGGGAAGAGGAGCGTCCCGGTTTGCAAGTGCATATGCCAGTGAATCCCGAATCACAGCCTGAGCGGTGGCGATGACCTCAGCCGGGAGGTCGCGGCTTGCCACAATTCCTCCGAGGGGCAAAGGACAACCGGTTGCCTGCTCCCAGCGAACACCGAGATCTTCGACCAGTCCCAGTTGTTCCTGTTGCCATGTAAATCGGCCCTCGTGAATGCAGACTCCAAAATCTGCCTCGTGCCTCTGCAACATCGGCATGATGTCTGAAAACACCACATGCCTGATATCAGTCGTTCGCTGGTAAAATAACGAATACAGCAGCGCGGCGGTGGTGTGACGACCTGGGCACAGGGTCACCTGAGAATTTGCGGAGGGGACCATTCCGGGAGTTGCGGACAGCAGCAGTGGCCCCACGCCAAAACCCAGCGCTGAACCGCTGGGGAGAACCACGGTGCGGTCGGCCAGAAGCAGAGCCGCATGAAAACTGGCCTTCGCTACGTCAAAATCACCTCGAAAAAGACGATCATTCAACTGCTGTATATCCAGAAGTTCCGTATCAAACTGTAAACCCCTCAGATCCACTTTCTCATGCAGGAGAGCATGAAAGGTAAACGTATCATTGGGACAGGTGGAGATCCCCAGTCGAATTCTTCGAGTCATGATTGATTACAGCAGTTTCACGTCAGGATATCAGTTCTTTGGCAAGGGCAGGGCAGCAGGCCGCAAATCCACACCCTCAGTCTCTTCCAGAGTAACACCGTCACTGCCCAAAACAGTTTGGCCGGGCTGTCGCTGATCGGCACCCGGTGAAACCAGCATCGTTGACTCTTCAGGTAATGAATCACGATCAGAAGAAGCTGCTGTCTTTGAAGGCAGTGCGGAATCGGGACGACTGGTGACAGACTCTCCGGAACCGGGCACCGATCGATTCGCACTGGTCACGACAAATAAACAGACTACGACGGCTGCCAGAGTTCCGGCCACGGTCATCTTCGCAGCCACAGATCGGCGAGGCAATTCTGTCCGAGCCATCGGCAGATGCACATCGGCTGACATGAGTACCGGACCAGCGAGATGAACGGCAGTACCGGGCCATGCCTGCCGACCTTCAATCAGCGGCGCGGCCATTTCTCTCACGGAAGCACTGAATTCATGAGACAGCGCGACGGGTACTTCCTGCTTAAAGAAGTCTGTCAGCAGCCGATCCATCTGTTCATCAGAAGGATTCCAGGGACTCGTGTTTGCCAGATTCTTAGTCATTTTCAAATCCTCGCTCTACCAGGATTTCCGCAAGGCGTCTTCGAGCTCTTGACAATCGCATGTCGATTGCTGCAGCATTGGAATCCATAGCAGTTGCAATTTTTGCTGTCGACCAGTCGAGGGAGTATTTCATCACCAGCACTTTGCGATCATCTTCGTTCATTTGTGCCAATGCACTGCGAATTTCTGTCTGTTTTTCTGAAATTACCATTGCCGCATCCGGAAGATGAGGTCGAGCTTCCAGATCATCAAGTCCCGGCATCAGTCGACAGGAATTACTCTTTTTCCGGGCAACATCCCTAAGCCAGTTCTGCCCAACTCGCAGCAGCCATGCCCGAGCATCCCGGATTGGTTCACCCCGATAATCAAAAAACCTCAGAAACGCTTCCTGTACAGCGTCATAAGCGCGATCGGGATCGCTGCACTGCGAGTAAAAAAGAGCCCACAGTTCACGCGAATGATCGCGATAAAAACACTCGATGAATTCCCTCCGCTCCGCATCATCGAGCGGTTCGGGAGTATTTTTCTGCATGGAAAGACCCTGAACCACCGCAAAAACAGTCGTTTCGACGTTGCCACTGGCGTTCCGAGCCTTCCTCTGCCTGCTTCCACATAGACGGAACCTGTCGGACGACCTAACAAACACCCGTCGAATTTGAACGCAAACTGGAGGAAATCACTTAGCCGAACGCAGAAAATGCTGGAAACTCGGCCTGTCGGGACGCATGAAGCACCGTTCCCCGGCATGCCATCTCATTCCTGACACCGCAAGAATATCCAGTTCATATCCCTGAATCATTCCAGGGATGCACATTTCCCGGTTGTTTTTCTTTGAATGGATTCGATGCAAAACTGCTTCAAATGTTGCTCCCTCAGCCCAATTCGTATTCATATGTTGTTTGCTGCAGAGACATTTGCGTCCCAACAGCACCAAACGTCATGTTGAAGAAACACCATGCCTGACGTCACCCTGCAACTCGAAGGAACGATCGGGCGGCGTATGCCGACAACTCGTCCAATACCTGAATTCCATCATTCAGGTTGTGGCATCCACCCTGCGTGCACAACAACGATAAAGTCGTTCCCGTAATCACGGGAGATCAGCAATGTGACAAAAGATCTGACCGAATCCCTGTGCGGCCGGGCTGACAACTCTATGACAGATGAACCATCGAAAAGTGGCTGGCCGGAGGTCTTGAAAAGCGGGATCTTCGCCAGCGACGGCATCACAACACTCGTAAGTCTGATCGAGTATTTTCCACAGGGACTGGCTCTGATTTTCGATGGCACGATCCTGGCAGCCAACCAATCGCTCACCAGAGTACTGGCGCGAGATCAACGCCTGCCGGGTTCCCGGTTCACTGCAGCCCTGAATCCGGCACAGGCTGAAAACATCGCAGCTCAGATCTCCGAGCATCTCAGCGCCACGCTGCCCTGTACGGATCAGTCTGCATGTCTTCACATTTCGACCTCGCTGAAACGAGGTAACGGCAGTTTGCTCCCGGTGCAGCTACAGATCATCCCAATCGCTCTGAATTCCGGAAGCGGATTTCTGATGGTTTGTGATGTACCTGCAGTTGGATCGAACGTGAACTGCGACGAAGCACGCCTTAGATTTGTTGCAGATCTCTACCGCCTTGCCGTCGTTGGTGAAATCGCCGCATCACTGATTCATGAACTCGGACAGGGTTTGACTGTCATTCGCAGCTCCGTGGATATCCTGAAGGAATTCGCGAAAACAGGTGAACGGCTGGGGGCGGAGCCGGTTCAGCGGACGCTGGAGTTGCTGGCGCGGTCCGGCGACTCAACCTCTGAATGGATTCACAGGATCTGGAACTTTCTGAAAGCGGACAAACCGGCGTTTACATCTGTTTATCTTCCGGACGTAATAGCCGATTGTGTGGATCTGATCAGACCATCAGCCCGTCACTCAGGAATATCGATTGTTGCTGATGTACCTTCTGATCTGCCTGTCATTGTCACCGACAGTTCGCTGCTCCGTCTGGTACTTGTACGACTGCTCAAATACTGTTTATCGGAGACAATCACTGAGTCGAACATGTATCAGTCGATTTTCCTCAGAGTATCACTCAGGCCACAGCGCCAGCAGATCAGCATCGTTCTGGGTTTCCAAAAGGATCTTTTGCAGGTCGCGGACCCGACTACGTCAAAATCTGCCCCGGCGCAACTGCGCAGAAATGTTCGCAGTTCGCCATCTCAGACCGCTTCACCAGTAAGAACGGCGAATTCCTTCCGTGGCATGAGGGAACCGGAATCGGCAGATTCAGTCAGTTCACTGTGTCGCGCCGTTGCAGAGATGATTGGAGCGGAATACGTATTCCGTTCGGATCGTTTTGGACGTGCCGTGAGCTGCGAAGTGCATTTGCCAGTCAGGACCGACCAGACCGTTCAGTAATGCGGTGGGCGTTCGCTGGCCGGATCGCGTTTCTCAGGCTCCTGAGATTCCACATTCATCTCATGTTCGAGCCGCTTAAACCGTTCGTCAATCTCCATCAGTCGTCGAAAATGATGGGTCAGCGAATTATTCAGACTGTCGACGTCATGCTGCAGATGAGCAAGAACCGATTCAATGCGTTCAAGTCGCTCATTGAGAGATACAGAAGATGGACCTGGGTCAGTAGTCATTTCGTGCCTGACGATTTGTTCGGGCAGGTATTTGTCTATCGGCGAAGGTTCGAGTTTGTTCGAGTGGCTGATGCCCCTGGAGCCGCCTGGCGGCCAGCCGATTCATAAAGACGAACGAGTTGTTCAAGATCTGCCTTCTGCGAGTCCGGTGCAAGCTCAAGTGCCTTGCGAGCCCATTCTGAAGCGGTTGCGGATTCACCAGCCTCGGCACAGCACGCTGCCAGTGTACTCAGGTGCGACCAGTCACGATACGAAGTCAGTTCACAGGCCTGCTTTGCGAGAACGACAGCTCTGGCCGTATCGCGAACTGCTTCCTTCTCGCATGTAGCCAGCAGCCACGCATAGTTGTCATATGCTCGAGCGAAACCGGGGCTTAGCTCAATGGCTCGCTCATAGTCACGAGCCGCATCCTCATAGTTCTTCAGACGGACGTTAGCGGCAGCCCGATTGTTATATGCCCGAAACAGATTCGGCTGAATCCTGACGGCAGCCGTCCAGCATTCCACCGCCCCTTCCGTATCAGAGTTATTAAAAAGCAGATTCCCGCGGTTGTACCACGCTGCTGCATGGCGAGGATCCAGCTCCACGGTCTTTTCGTAATTGCGAATTGCCAGCGATGTTTCGTTCCTCTGAGCATACACGTTTCCGCGAACATACCATGCGTCAGCCATTGAGGGATTCAGAGTCACGGCGAGGTTCAGGTCTTTTAAAGCTTCATCCGTCTTTTGCAGCTGATGAAGGGCCAGACCGCGACGATAGCAGAGCTCCGCACTGGCAGGTGTCAGCGTCATCGCTTTCGTGAAGTCTTCAACCGCTTCATCAAAACGTCCGTTCCGATGCTGCAGCAGCCCTCGGGTGATCAGTGTTTCTGTATGATCCGGCTGATTCTGAAGATTGACTGTCAGGTCAGCAATTGCCGCATCAAAGGCCCCCTGTTTTTCGTATAACCGTGCTCGCTGAAGCCTCGCATCCACGTGCTTTGGATTCTCTTCAAGCAGACTGCTCAGAGCCGTCATCGCACGAAGCAGCTGGTCGAGCTTTACCAGACTTTGACAGAGCAGCCACTGTAATTCAACCCTCTTCCCGGCAGACAGCGCTGCACTTGAAATCGCCGCGTCAAGATCCTCTGCCGCTGCGGCATAGTGTCCAAGATGGAACGAGCATTCGCCTCGAAGTACTCTCGCCGCAGCGAACTCCGGACTGCCTTCCGCGATCTGCTGCAAGTCAGAATGTGCGGCCGACCATTCGTTCATAGCAGCAAACATCTCAGCTCTTTTCAGCCGCACGAGCGACATGTTTGGCTTGTGAGAAAGCAGGATCGACAGATCACGAATCGCTCGAGTTCTTTCGTTCAGCTCAGCCAGTGCAAGTCCGCGATACTGCAGAACGTCATCCGATTCCTGAACTGCACCAGCTGAGTCCAGCAGTTTCACCGCCACCTGATAGTCGGCCTGCTTGCAGGCAACAATGCCTCTCAGCAGAAGTCCATCATAACTTTCCTTCGTTTCCTGGCTGAGCTTTTCGGCGTCATCACCTGAACCTTTGATATCACCGGCCCCCAGTTTTGCGGCGGCTCGCAGCAAGAGCAGCGTACTATTGAATCGGCCACTGGATTCGGGCTCTGTTACACCCGACACAGAAGTACCGGGAACAGTCGTACCTGAAACAGTGACACCCGGAGTTTCCAGCAGGCTAACGGCGAGTGCATATTGACCGTTTTGAATGTAGAGTCTCGCCAGCTGTTCTGCCCTGGCTGATTCTCCCGGCTTCAGCTCTACAATACGTCTGAGATCAGCCATGGCATCTTCAGTTTTTGAAAGGCTGAGCAGCAAGTCAGCTCGTCGGCACAGCAGTGTCACGTCATCCGGACGTGACCTGAGAACCTCAGTGAGATCCGCAATGGCTCCTTCCGGCTGGTTCATCGCTTCCTGACATGCGGCACGATGAAGCAGTGCGTCTGGGTTTCCAGGAGATTTCTCAAGTACCGCGTTAAAGTCACGAAGTGCGATTTCAGTTTTTCCTGAGGACTGATTCAGCCGACCTCGCTGCATCAGCGATTCCACATTATCGTTTCCAAGTGAAATCAGCCGGGTGTAATCGGCAATCGCTTCATCGCTTCGCTGCAACTGTGTCAGAGCAGAAGCCCGGATTCGAAGAGCCTTTTGTTCCTCTGGAACTGCCATCAGGATTGCATCAGCATCAGAGAGAGCTTCATTCCACTTCTGTAGACGGGCGAGCAGCTCGGCACGTTCCAAAAGCGCATCAGTGCGACTGGAATTTTTCTGTATAATGTGTGTCAGGTCAGAGAGGGCCGATTCAGTATTCTCCATAGCGAGAGCGGCGTGTGCCCGGTCAAGCAGAATTGCCGGGTCCATGGGCGAAATTTCGAGTGCCCTGTTCAGATTTGCCAGAGCAGCCCGAGGTTGATTCCGAGCAAGGAATGCCCGACCGATCAGTCGATAACACTCGGCATTTGCGGGAGCCAGCTGAATGGCCGTTGTGAGATCGCTGACTGCGTCCTGAGGTCGATTTACCAGAAGCAGTACTCGCCCGCGTTCCATCCACGGCAGAAAATCGTCAGCACGCATTCGGCATGCCATGTTCAGATCCGCAAGAGCATGTTCGTGATCATTCAGACGAGCGTATGCCAATCCCCGCTGAAGCCATGCCGATCCATTATTTCTGTCGAACTGAAGCAGGCGAGTGAAATCATTCACAGCCAGTGATGGCTGTTTCTCGCAGATCAGAGATCCACGGCGTGACAGGGCATCCCGGTGATCCGAATGTATCAGAAGAGTCTGATTCAAATCAGCCAGAGCCAGTTCGGGCTTCGACTGATCCAGTAATGCACAAGCGCGTCCATAGAACGCTTCCGAAAAACGATCATTAATTCTGATCGCCTGTGAAAACGAATCCACACTGTTACTAAATTGTTTGAGCGACCTCTGGGTTACTCCAAGAGCCCACCACGCTTTGTCCCATCCGGGCTTAAGCGATGTGGCACGCGACAGATCCACGACAGCAAGAGTATGCTGACCGGTCGCGGCCAGGCTTGTCCCGCGTAAAAACCACGCCTCTGCCAGATCCGGATCGAGGGCCACCGCACGATTCAGAACCTGCAGAGCCTCCTCGTGACGCTGCGCATCCTGATGCTGCAATGCCACGCGCACCAGAGATTCAGCCTGCTTCTTCTGGTCCGAACATCCGGACAGAGAAACTGTCAGACACACAGCAGCCAGAGTTAAAGTACAAAGGCGGTGCTGAAAAGAAGCGACAACATGGGACGTGCGAACCATAACCACCTCAAAAGGCTGATTGCCGGCCCTTTCAGATTGAAAGGGCGACCCCTGCCAAAATCCGGGCCTCAGGCTCGGCAGATGAATTTCCTGCAACAACAAACTTCGCATTCGTGTCGTTAGCATCGACAGGAACGTCACAACGATTGCGTCGAGATTTTCCTGGAAAGTCGGTTTCAGAGGTCCGGTTCATTGGAAACGTCAGGGTTTAGCCGATTTACCTGACTGACAGTGCAAAGCAGCGCGGCCCGGCAATATGGCTCCTTCCGGCATTTGATTTCCGTTGGTTTTCCCCCATCGGATCAAACTCCTCAGATCTTCTGCTGGTCCAAATATTTTGCCGGTTCGTCACAGATCGGGATTTGGATCATGACAACGAAGGCTGAACACTCAGTTTCACGAGCTTGCATGGAGCCATACAGGGAAACAAGCCGAAATACGGATAAGGAGCAGTACGGTTCAGAAAGAAGCAGTTTGGCTCTGACTCCAGTCAATGCAAAAGAATCACTGCACACGTCTTATCCGATTTCTGTTCACAGTTACTGAAGTCCCTGATTTTCGAATAGTTAATACAACGGATGCGTTATGGACCTTACAGCTGTATTTTCAAACGACCAGATTGCCGTAATGGGATGTTTTCTGGCTCTTACGGTTTGCGGATTGCTGGCAGCGACCAGCTTTCGTTTTGGTCCCGCAGGGAAGACTGCACAGCGAGTTGAAAACCGTACTGCCGGTAAAATTCAGCCGTCCGATGCAGCATCGCGAAGAAAATCCCAGGAAGGCCGAAAAGCCGCCTGACCCGTTCTGGAAAATCGTAACGGCCAAAGTCCCTGCGGTGGCAGATTGCAGGCGATTGCAGCCCAATCGCATCAACCAGCCTGGAATCCCCTGCGAAAAAAGTGGCATTTTGTGTATGCCATCGTTATTTTCCGTGACTTCACGACAATAGTCGGGCTGACTTCCGAGACTAAGTCCTTATAGCAGTGTGTGGCTGATTGACTGTCGCGTTCAGCAATGAGAGGCTCTGAGATGTTGCGTAACTGTAAAATGCTCGCCGGCGCGATGGTCTTTGGATTTGGATATCTCTGCGGCACCTGGAATGCAGGAATGCCTCAGAACCTGAGTGCCGTCCAGCAGCAGAAGCCGGTCGAGGAGATTTCCAGTGATACGCTGACTGCCTATCAGAAGTTTCGGAAAGGCTCAAACGACCTGTCTGACAGCCTCGCAGGCGAGAGCCTGCAGGTTTCGGCTGTGGAAGGTCTGAATTTCTTCGCCCTGTCTGTGGGCGGCATTGATGCAGTTCGCGACCTGGAAGAAGGTCGTGGCGTGGACCCGGAAACCCTTGCCGCAATTTACGCCGACCGTGCAAGCCCTGAAATTTCCCAGCACGTTGATACAGACCCTCAGGGACGCAGGCGTTACAAGGGTACCGTTATTCGCATGTATTCGAAAGAGCGTCTGAAAGAAGTATTTCAGCGCCGCGATCAGATGGAAATCCGCGGTGCCCGGCTCGGGGGATAGCTGATCGTATGTCGTTGCATTACCGGGATGTCGTCTGCGAAATTGCAGCGACTGGTGAAACGGCAGGCATCTGCGGTAAAAGTACGGTGACCTGCAACTCTGCTCGTGCATGCGATTGAATGGTCAGCTGCACAAGTGGTTCGGCAACGATCTGATAGATGACCGCCGTGCCGCGAAGCGATAGCCGCTTTTGTCCGCCTGCGGAGATCCGCGTACTGGATTTCCATGAGTCGCTGACGGCTTCTTTATCAACTGCCTGCGACAGAATCCGTGTCTGATTCTGAACACACCAGTTGCGAAAGATTTCGGCGAACGGCTTTTGCCGTATGCGTTCAATTCGGCTCAGCGGAGAAATGTCCAGATCCAGCAGCAAATTCAGTTCACCCGGATGCCGGATAATGGACTCCAGGAACAGAGTGGAGGCGGCTCGAGTGCCACCTCGTCGCTGCAGAACCGGCATGCTCGCTTCAGAAATCAGGATCGCCGACTGTCCTGGATCTTCCAGAAAGGCCTGAAGTCGGCGCGAAAAATTCTCAGTCCCAGGCGCCAGCATCCGTTCAACAACGTGGGCGAGCGCTTCATTGAGCCATACCGGAATCTTCTCACTGATTTGTGTTAACGACATTTCAGGATGCAAAGCCAGATACCGCAGTGCCCTCGAGTAAACCGCCGCATGCGCGGTTTCGTGGGACAGAATCGCCGTCAGCTCTCTTGTTTGAGGTACCCGCATATCCAGGTAGACGATGTCGCCGCCGAACGGATTTCCGGCAGACAAGAAATCGGCCGCTCGAACACACCCATGAATTGGCGCGTCTGCCGCTGTTTTTCTCTTGTCCAGCTCCGTCAGCAAAATGGTCAGATGGCCGTCGCAGTCAGGATCGTCAACGCATCCAAGCAACGATTCGACGCGACCAAGCACGTTCTCTGACATTTCGCAACAGAGTCTCGTTGCCAGCGATCGAATATCAGCCTGCTTACCAGCTTCACTTTCATTCCAGGCCTCCGTTGCACAATAGACTGCAACGCAAGATCCGCAGTCGCTGCATGTCTGGCCAACCAGAACAGCTTCGCAGAAGTGCTGGCCGGAACCTGCGTCATCGAAAAATGGTGCCAGAAACTGACGAGTCGCAGGAACGATATACGCTTTGTTTTCGCAGGGTGAATTCGTCGGCGCCGCAACAACTCGGCTGACCGAATCAGCAAATGAGAGCGTCGAGCCAGAAAAAGTCTCATCGAGCCGGGATGACTCGGCGAGCGTTGGCAGCTCATCCAGCAACACAGGATAGCGCAGATCACTGTGTTCAATAGCAGGGTTAAAATGAATAGCGTTGCCAGCTGAGGATTCGGCAGGCTGCCCATCAAATGTGAGCCGAACTGCGTGCTTCCGGGCTGTCAGATCAACGCTGCCGATCACCACGATGGTCCCGGCCGGAAGGCCTCGCAACACAACCTGGCAGTCCGAATCGCTCGCCACCTGCGGCAAAAAACTTGCCCCATCCGCCCGAACAGGATTGTTTGACGGCCTGCCCTCCGTGTTTTCCAGCCGGAATACGTCCGGAATTCGGCCGGTTTCTGTCCCAAACTCAAAGCCCGACCGAAAGCGCATCGAGAGATCTGTCGAGTACTCAGACTCACGTGCCGACGATTCAACACCCGCCAGGATCAGACTGATGATTGGAATCGCTGGAACCGACAACAGAAGGATCAGCAGAGCGTAATGCGTTAGCACTGCGGGCGTCGCGCGTGCCGAACCCGTTTTTTTGTGCGAGGAATCCGGCGTTGAGCAGGGTGCAGATGTCGGCGGATGCTCGCTCATCAACAAATCCCCTCACCCCAAAACCGGGCAAACAATTTAAGTTTGCTGAATCGCGGTCACGACGCCCCCAGTTCATTCATCGGCCCATCGGTCCCCCCGTCGTGTGATCGATTCTTCGGGAAAAGGCACCGAGCACCATGTGTGTGGCGTTTAGACAGAAACGGACCACAGAGATCGGCAAAGCCCGCCAAATTCCATCAACGAGCACCACGAACAAGATCTTAGTATCCTGTTTTGTTGACTTCAGGTGATCAATCCAGGTGCATGGCACCGGGGCGAAAATCGGTGCATGGCGAAAATCGGTGTATGGCACCTGGCAATTGAAAAGGTGCATGGCACCTGGAACGGAAAAGGTGTCACGGAAAAAGGCGCCATGCACCTGAGAAAACGGGATCAAACCAAGGCGTTTCGTATCTGAACAAATATATTCAATGAACACAAGAATAGTAATGCTGCTGAGATGCATGCTACCGAGGTGCACATGCTACCGAGGTGCATGGCACCTTGCTGTGTGTGTGGCACCTTGCTGTGTGGCACCTGGCCGCTTGGTGCCGTGTTGTAGCTTGGGCATTCCTGCCCGAGCATTGCACATTGGGCTCGAGGTTGGTGTCTCACTGCTCATTAGTTCAGATGGAAATCGTGGCTGCGAAAACCGTTTAAAGGACCACGGGCAGGAACGCCCATCCTACAAAAACGGGAAAGGTGCAAAAACGGGAAAGGTGCATGGCACCTGAGGTGGCCGGAACATGCGCAGGTGCCATGCACCGCATGCTCATGCACCGCACACCGCATCCTCAGGTGCAAGGCACCGGGACTCAAAACTGGGACCAAACGCAGGCGCAGACCAATCGCAGGCGCAGACCAATCGCAGGTACGACCACTCGCAGGTACATGGCACCGCAGCAAATGAAAAGGTGCATGGCACTTGGAACGGAAAAGGTGCCATGCACCTGAGAAAACTGGATCAAACCAAGGCGTTTCGCATCTGAACAAATACACTCATTGAACGCATGAATAGTAACACTACTGAGATGCATGCTGCTGAGGTGCATGGCACCTTGCTTTGCCAAGGGGCCATGCACCGCAGGCGATGCACCGCAGGCCAAGGTGCCAGGCACCGGGACGGAAAACCGTGGCACCGGGACGGAAAACCGGGACCTCCGGACGATGGGAGAATCGGCTTAACCGGATCAGGCAAGTGCCGAGAGCTGTGAGTTTTTGATCGCTGGTGAGGGTTATCGCGGAGGGAGGACCGCAGAGAAATCGCATTTTTGGTGGCAAAGTTTGCAGGGTTCACCGGCTTGAACGCCCCCAACTACCAAGTTTTCCGACTCGTTCATCTTCTGCGTCTTTTTACAGGGAATTCCTTTCCAGGTTGTCCGAGAACGACTGTAGACTACTCCGCGCTGCGTCTATGCGTGGCGAGTTTTGTCCAAGAGTCGTCAGCTTGGCGGCCAGCGCCAGTTGTACCACAGGGGATACTTTATGCGGCATTTGCTTGGTTCTGCGGTTGGATTTGGAGTGTGCCTGGCGGCATTGTGTCATGCGAGCAGTGCTGATCGCACCCTGGAGACTCATGCACCAGCGACGTTAGTGCACAAATTTCGAGCCGGAACGGCTGGAGATTTTGTGGCGATCGCGTTGAAAGCGACCGGAGATCCGGTGGCGGTGCAGCGTCATATTCTTATGGTGGATACATCAGCCAGCCAAACTGGTGTATTTCGGGAATTGAGTCTGGAGCTGGCTGAACAGCTGGTGAAGCTTCTTCCGCAGAACGAGTTGCTGGAAGTTTTTGCGGTCGATACCCAGGCCACTTCGCTGACCGGCGGCTTCGTAAAGGCTGGCTCGAATGAAGCGTTTGCAGCCATTCAGATGCTGAAGGATCGCACGCCCCTGGGCGCAACTCATCTTGGACGAGTGCTGAATGCAGTTCTGGCGACTGCAGCAGACGGAGTTCAGACTTCGGTTCTTTACATCGGTGACGGGCAGAGTTCTGCCGGCCTGATGCAGTTATCTGAAGTTGAATCGCTGACAAATTCGATGCAAACGAAGAACGTCGCATTTCATGCGGCTCTTCTTGGCCCAAAGGTTGACCGTGAACTGTCAGGTCTGATGGTGAATCAGTCTGGGGGCACATTGTCGGTGGTTGCCGACTCGGCCTCAGGGAATCTGCGAAAAATCGCCATGTCGATGCAACAGGCACCGGTGATGGTTCGGGATCTGCAGGCCGTGGATTCTGACCTGAAGGTCGCGGCTGCCAAAGAAGTTGCCCTTCGCCACGATCGCCACACGATCGTTCTTGGACAGGGCAGTGCAAAACAGGAATATCAGCTGTCTGCTCTGAGCCGGGCCGGCGAGAAGCTTTCCTGGACTGCTGGAAGCAGCAACATCGTTTCCTCTGGTCCGGAAGTTAAAGTGCTTTATGAGCGTGCATCAGAAAGTCAGGGACTTAACACTCCGGTTGTGGGGGTTGAAGGTCTGCGACAGGCTGCTGCTGAACTGAAGTCGTCCGTGGAGTCATCCGTTCGCGTCGCTTCTCAGCTGCAGCGTGCAGGCCGAAGCCGCGACGCCCTGAATGTCGCTCGCCAGGGAGCCGCTCTGGATTCGGGAAATGTACAGCTAACCTCACTGATGAACACCATTCAGCAGGACGGCGCTCTGGATCAGCTGGGACCTGCCACCAGTGCTGATCAGGAGCCTCTGGGGGCTGCTGAGGCCAGAATTGCCCGTCTGACAAAGCGTCTTGAACTGGAAGTCAATGCGGCAATCGATGAAGCTCGCCGCGTAAGCTCAGAGCTTCCCGAATACTCTGTTGCCCTTTTGAAAGACATTTTGAACACAGTTCGGGATTCAGCAGATATCAACCCTGAAATTCGAGCAGAACTCGATCGTCGAGTCGTTTCCGCAATCGCTGTTGTTCAGTCCCAGACAGATCGAAACCGCCTTGAGCAGGGCCAGCTGGCTCAGCGTCAGGCAACGTTTGAAGCACAAAAGAAGCTGCTGACTCAGACCAATCTGGAAGAAGAGCGTCTTCAAACTCTGATTGATCAGGTTCGCGGGCTGCTCGATCACGCTCGTCACGGCGACGACAATGCGTATGAAGCCGCTGAAGAAGTTTCCCGCACAGCTCTTCAGCTGCAGCCGGGCAACGGGACAGCAACTGCCGCTCTGGTAGTTTCAGAAGCTGCCGGCCAGCTGGACAAAGCGTACAAACTGGTCAACCTGCGACACGACCGATTCCTGGAAACTCTGTATCAGGTTGAACTGTCACACGTCCCATTCCCGGACGAGCCACCGGTCATTTATCCTCCGGCTGACGTATGGCGAGCACTGACGCTGAGCCGCAAGCCCAAGTATGAATCTGTGGATCTTCGCAGTGAACAGCCTGCAGAAGCATGGCTCCGTCGTATGTTGAAGGAACCAGCTCCTCCGCTGGATTATCCTGGTGAAGTGTCGCTGGAAGAGGTGCTGCAGCAGATCGCCGACCACTACACCAACACCTACGGAAGCGAAGGTGGTGGAGTTGGTTCTGACTTCCGCATGACCATCTTCCCGGACCGTGGTGAACTGGATCTGGAAAGCGTGAATCTGGCCGATGTTACCGTGCAGGACATTCAGCTGAAGGGAATCACCCTCAAGAATGCTTTGCAGCTGATTTTCTCGCAGACCAAGGACCCTGAACTGACTTACATGATTCGAAATGAAGTTCTGCTGATCACGACTGTGGATGCCGCGGAATCTGATGAAAATCTGATTACTCGCGTTTATCCGCTGGGTGACCTTGCCATTCCTCCAAGTCTGCACCTTCAGCTGGGAGGTGGACAAGGTGGCCAGGGTGGCCAGGGTGGCGGTGGATTCGGTGGTGGCCAGGGCGGCGGTGGATTCGGTGGTGGTGGTCAGGGTGGCGGTGGATTCGGTGGCGGTGGTCAGGGTGGCGGTGGCGGGTTGTTCAATATCGCTCCGGAAGTACTCGCACCAGCAGCTGCTGGCGGAATCTCAAACGACGCTGTGAAGCAGCTCAAAAAAAAACCGGGTCTGGCAAAATAGGTATTGAGGATAAGCAGTCGGCCCGACACCGAAATACCGGTTATGTGTTAACCCGTATGTCGACAGGTGTCGGGCAGGAAAAATCACAACCGCGGAACTCGCCTGTGGCAGGTTCCGCGGTTGTTGCACGCGCAAAACAGCTGATTCACGATGTACGGGCAAGTGGAGATCCTTCTGCCAAAGCGTGGGACGCAGCGTTTCGCAAAGGAAAATTCTCATCTGAGGTCCTGGCCGAAGCCGTTCAGCAGCTGCATTCAGAAAAGCAGTATGAAGATGTCGTCGAATGCCTGCTGAGTTCACTGCGAAATGACCATGCTCAGCCATGGACGTACGATGTCCTCGCCATCGAGATGAAGCTGGCAAACCGTCCGACTGCCGAACTTGACCGAGTGCTGCAGTCGCGAGTCGACTTTTCTGCGGGAAACATTCCGCAGATGCTGATCACTGCCGCGATGCTTTCACGGTTTGATGCTCATGCAGAAGCACTGCGGATCTGCCGTGAAGCCGCCGAACTGACCCCCGAAGCTGCGGAACCCTGGATGATGGCTCGTGGCATTTCGGACCGACTGAACAGTCCGAAAGATCGAGTGTGGGCTCGATGCGGAGTCCTTCAGCATGTGTGGACAGAGCAGTTTCAGAAGGAACACGATGAAGCACGAAAAGTGATTCCGGAGATTCTTGATCAGCTGGAGAAAGCGGGAGAGACCGCCATGGCTTCGGAACTTCGTGAACAGTTTCGTGATGCCAGCATTACCGACCTGAGAATCATTGTCCGCTGGGCAGGTACAGCCGATCTTGATTTGCTTGTTGACGAACCTTCCGGGACACAGTGCAGCTATAAGAACCAGTTAACATCGGCGGGAGGCCGCCTGATTCGGCAGGACTCCGGGAACGCGCAGCAGTCTGGAAATCGTATGGAAGAATATGTCTGCGTGCGTGCCATGAATGGTGAATACAACGTCGTGATTCGATTCGTTCTCGGTAAAGTTGTCGCGGGAAATGCTGTTGTGGAAATCGTTCAGGGTCAGAACACACCCGATGAAACCCGAGTACGCAAGACCGTTCCACTTGCGAATCAGGACGTTAATGTTCCGGTCACAGTGACGAAAGGAAGAGTAAAAAAGGCGGCTGAAAAGAGCGATCAAATCTGACGACCAGCGATCGGAGCTGTCCATGGGGGAGCAGGAAGCTGAAAGCACATGCAGGCAACAATACGCATCCCGAGCGTGCCGAACACGGGGGCGTATTGTCTCCGCATCACAGATCACTTATCAGAGATCCCGCATCCTGGCCGGGCTCAGGCTGCGAGCGGGATCAGTTCGTGACTGATCGCCTCGACTTCGGACACCGAAATCTCTGGAAGCTGTTCGGCAAAACCAACCAGTAACGCCATATCACACATTCGATTGATCCGCCGTGGTATTCCGCCGGTGATATCGAACAGTCTTTCCAGGGCTTCCGGACTAAAGATCGGTCGATCGGAACCCGCTGCGCGGATAACGGACCGAACGTAGTCGGCTGTCTCCTTCCTGGTCAATCCCTGAAGCCCTGCTGTCACACCAATGCGATCACTGACCTGTGCATGCCGTTTCAGATGGGAAAGCAGAACAGGCTGCCCGGAGAGCAGAAGCGAGAATTGCAGGTCGTCAAATGCGTCAGACAAATTCACAAGTGGCTGAACAACGCTCTGAATGACATTGTCAGAAAGGAGGTGGGCATCATCAAAGCAAATCACCGGATGATTGCCACACTGACAATGCATGTGCAGCTGCTGCCTGATGGTCTGCAGCAACTCATCGGTTCTCATTTCCTCGATCGGCCGGGTGTGTCCGTTTGCTGTGACATCAGCAGCGATAATACGCAGCATTTCGTCTGCAGAAAGGATTGGGAAGATCACCGTCACGAAAGGCTGCAGATGCGAGCCTGTCATCGACAATGCCTTCAGAAGGGCAGTTTTTCCGGAACCAGACGGGCCGAGCAGTACACCAATACCGCAACCATTCTCAATACAGTATCTCAGCCGCCGCATTGCCGCCTGTTGTGACTGACTTTGGTAACGTTCATCCACGAACAGTTTTTGCGTGAACGGCTTTCTGCTGAGTTTCCAGTAACCTTCATACATTCTTTGCACTTTCTGTTGGACGGCCCGCTGCTGCCAGTTGACCAGAAAAATCAGGGAGTCTGTCCGGACAGCGGCTGAATCTGACCGCGAAAGCGAATTGCCCGCATTGCCGCTGTCTTTTCCGCAGGTCGGACATCAACAAATGGTGGGGCCGGCGGTGCTGCAATGGTCTGTGTCGAAAAGTTATCCTGAACGTGAGTTTGCGGAGCGGCGTCCATCCGCGACTCACTGACTTCCTTTACTTCAGTCAGCGATGGTCCTCCGGCAGCTTCGCCTTCCGGGATCACTCGTGTAAGTGAGGAATTTCCAAAAGTCGCGCGATTCCTTAACGGCAGCTGACGAACGGCCGCTTTGGTGTGTAAATTGCTTTCAGTCTCACGCACGGCCGATTCAGTCAGCGATACCGAAGCCAGATCGTTTGAATCAGAAGGCCTGAAGTCATCCAGTATCTGTTCAACGTCCGAGTATTCCGCTTCAGGCAGAGTATTTTTCTCACTGGAATCCGGTGATCTTCCGGGGATTACACTGACCATCATCACGATAATGACCACAGCCGCACATTCTCGACGGTGACTTCGGATCCAGCTGACCAATATCTGAAGCCTGTTAAACTTCGGCCATCGCTGCCAGTTTACGGACCGGAAGGAATGCAGTGCCCGGCCGGATTCGGCCAGCAAACGCCTGGCAGCAACTCGAAGCTTCTCACGAAAGGAATTCTGCTTGTCAGGAGCACCTTCCGTCTCCGAGTGTAATGGCGCGGTCTGACGTGTTATTTCACTCATGTGATGTCCTGTCCTGCCACGACATTCCCGGTTACAAGCCGGTGAATTCCGGCAAAAGTCGCCGTCCCGGCTCGTTCATCAACAGGTAGGCGCAAGCGAAAAACTGTTGCGACCCCCTGAAGTTCTGATCGGCCTGGGATTGAACCAGACTTTACGATTCTTAGGGTTGTGATGATCAGGCAGGTGAGCTTTTTTGGGATGACCGCCATAGAATACGGCATCAGAATACTTAAAGCGCCGCAAGTTCCCCGTTTGAGTCTGGTGGGTGCCGTCAGGATTTTCCGAAATTCGGCAGCAAGTGGCCTCCGGTAATGCTCAAACAGTCCTCTGCGGAGCAATTATTTGCTCAGGTATGTGATCAGGCGTTCTCAGGAAAGGTTGCAGCTATGGCGAGAAACGTATTTGGGGAAGAGTTGCTGATTTGCTCAGCCAGTCCGCTGACAGGATTTTTCCGAAATGGTAAGTGTGACACCTGCGGGGATGATCATGGCATGCATACGGTCTGCGCAGAGATGTCTGCGGAGTTCCTGCAGTTTTCAAAGCTTGCCGGAAACGATTTATCAACACCCCGGCCGGAATTTCAGTTTCCGGGACTCAATCCCGGTGACCGCTGGTGCCTCTGCCTTCCGCGGTGGCTGGAAGCTCTGGACGCTGGAGTGGCACCGAAACTGGTTCTGAAATCCACACACCTGTCGGCGATCGAACATATCACCATGGATGTCCTTTTGAAGCATGCCCTGGATGCCGATGATTATGTTCCTGAACCGACTGATGCTGACGACTGATGCAGCGATCTGTTTTCAATGACCACCTTTATCGGAAGTCACAGGGCGATGATCCATGAGCAGTGGTAACCCGGAATCGAAGCCGTCAGGAATTCCCCGAATTCATATCGTGGGGCGGCGCAATTCCGGAAAGACGACGCTCGTCTGTGAACTCGTTCGCATTCTGACTCAGGCAAACCTGAAGGTGGCCACTGTCAAACACACCCATCATCACCATGAACTGGATACACCGGGCAAGGATTCATGGAAGCACCGTGAATCCGGAGCTGCGGCGGTCGGCATCCTGTCACCTCAAATGACGGCCCTGTTTATCCCACAGTCTCGCGAACAGATTACCGGAGATCGCGAACAGCGATATTCAGCGTTCTACTCTGCCTTTTCTGATTTCGATCTGATCCTTGTTGAAGGAGATCTTCAGACAACAGCTCCGCGGTTTGAAGTCTGGCGAGCTGAGACGGGCGAACCGCCCTACGCGGCAACTGATTCCGGAATCAGTATTCTGGTGAGCGACGATCAGCTGCCTCAAACGACTGCCAGGCACCTTCGTCGGTCTGAGCCCCCTGAGATCGCACGCGTTATACTGGACCTGATGCAGCGATCGCATTCCTGAATCAGGTGTTTGCGTTGCGTCGACGAAGTCTCTGGCTGGCCCTGTCCAATACATGCAGCTCTGACGCATTGAGAGCATCCCGGCCCTGTGTATGCAGCTTCTCAAGAATTGCATCCATTTGCTTTTCTTCCTGCTGACGCTCTTCTTCTTCTCGTCGCTGCCGTTCTTCTTCGCGTCGGGATTTCCAGCGTTCCAGAATTCCGGTGCGGGCGAAATCATCCTGTTGTTCGGTATCACCTGCTTCAGCTTCATTCCAGTCAGGACTGGAACGGTCAAGGCTTGTGTATCCTTCCGAGAAATCGTATCCCATGAAGGATTCATCACGAGCAGGTGGCTGATAACTGCGTACGGCTTCATGGATGTGCAGAACCAGCACAAATGCAGACAGCGCTACCACTCCACTGACATCAAGCACAAATCCGGCCAGCATTCCAATCAGGCTGCCAGCCAGTCCAATTCTGAGCAGAATATCACGAGTTTCCGGATCACTGAATCGCCTGCCCAGAAACGCACGCAATAAATGTCCGCCATCCAGAGGCAAAACAGGAAGCAGGTTAATCAGTGCCACACACCAGTTGGCAACGAATGCCATTCGCACTGCAGTCTGAGCGACTGTGTCATTTTCACCAACAGTGAATCCGGCAAACGGATTGAGCAGCGGCAGCAGTTCTCCACTGGAGTAGAGTGGATACATGCAAAACAGAGCGAGCAGCAGATTGGCAGCGGGACCAGCGACTGACGCATAGAACGCAGCTGCAAGCCCTGGACCGGGCTGAACAGGAATGAGCCCTCCGAGCGGCCAGACAATGACATCGTCGGCATCACCACCTGTCAATCGAGCCATCAGCACATGTGCCAGCTCGTGCAGCATGATTGTGTAAAGGATCACTACGCCCGCCAGCAAGCCCCACGACAAGCTATACAGACGCCACATCACCGCCATGAGTACAACCGGCATCAGGATGCTCAGTCGAAACCGAGCTCCGAACCAGTGTCCCATTGGGAACGAGAACGTTAAGATAGTGTCGGTGGCATACATTCCGGAAATTGTAAACACTTAAAACAGCCGGGGAAAACAGGAGAGCCGAAAAAAAATTACCTTGATTGATCGATTTTACTTCTTTAGCCGTTTCAACCTTCCCATTGTCAGCCAAATGGTGTCGTAAAGGCGATTGAAGCGTAAAGTCGCCCAATTCCTTTAAAAATCCGCAGAAAGTCAGGCAAAACCGGCAGGGTGGTGTTGTCGATCGAAAGAAGAAACAGTCGGATATTGCGGGTGAATGTTCGTGGAATACGGATTGCGGATGTTTCGAAAAATCATCAGCTGAATGAAAAAATGAGCGGTCTCACAATTCGATTGCATCGCGCTAAGGCGAAGCTGCTGGGAACGGCAGCTCGGGATATCGCAGTGCCCTTTGAGATCGCCTGCGAATGTGGACACCGCATCACGGGTGTTCGCAAAACTTCTTCCCAGCAGGCATCTTGTTCTGCATGCGGCAGCGTCCGATTCGTATTGCCTGTCAATGTCTATCCTTCAACTCGCCTTGTTCCAAGCGAAGTCATCAGCGGCTCCTTTTCCGCAAGATTTCTGGCAGCGACTCGTGAACTCCTCCCGAACAGTCCGTCGGCACCACTCGAATCTCCGGAGCATCGAGCGGGCTCTCGCGGAGATCGGGTGCGGCAGCGGATTGATGAAACCGATCCCGAAGAAAATGGCCGTACTACGGAACATCGCGAGGCAGAAGACAACGTCAGTTCAAGCGTCAGTGCGAGGAAAACAGGTGGCCGGGCAAAGTGGGCCGAAGATTCGGACACGCGGCGGCCTCAAACTGATCGCCCTGCCGAACGTCCGGTAGCTCAGCCTTCGCTGCCCACACTGAACGTTAAGCGAGTTGCTCGTCGTACATTTACTCCGTTTCGACTATTGATGGCAGGTGTTCTTCTTGCGGCGGGAACAACCGCATGGTGGACATGGAACCGGTCTCGACTCGAGAATGCGCGGCAGTCCTGGCGGGAATCGATGGATCTTGCCGACACGGCACTGAGAGATGGACAGCTGGCTGAACTGGAAACCGCGCTCGAGAGGGCGGTTTCCGCTGCCAGCATCCTGCAACGCGCAGATAGTGAGGTGCAGTCGGTCGAAAATCTGCTCATTCAGACAAAGGCCGTTAACCATCTGAGCGCTGTCGATATTGTGGCCGAACTGAACTCGGCCAGCGAACGCGGGGGACTGCTGAGTCAGGATCGAGCCGACACCATGGAATCCGTTTTGAAAACGGGCTGGTACTTTTTTGATTGCCGAATCCTGGTCGCTGACGAGGACAGGGCTCTTGTCAGACTGAATCTTCCCCTGCAGGTGGCGGGCAGAGCGGTTGATATTGAGGCGACTTCTTCACTTCTGACCGCAGCGGCAACTTCGATTTCCGGATCATCCCTGCTCTTTGTGGCAAAAGTCGAGTCGGTCTCTCCTCCTGATGCGAATAATGACCGATGGAAAATTACGCTCGACAGCGAAAGCTGCGCGCTGGTGACAAGTGCCGTTCATGCGAACGATGTGGGTCTGGATACATCTGAGTCATCACCAGTGCTGCAGCAGCTTAGCCAGCAGCAGGAATTTATCAGTGTCACCGACCTGTTTGCTCTTCAGAAGACTGATCAGCAGCGGAAAGCTGCGGAACAAAAAGGAAAAGAGCAATGATGCACAACTCAACGCCTGTCGTCCAGCGGAAAACTGTATCCTCTCAGATGGATACTGTACGCAGTTTCATGGCACTCTCCCGGGTAAGATGGGAACTCACAGTTCGCTCTGTTCGCGCCATTGCGATCCTGCTGCTGTCGGTAAACGCGTTGAATACATCGGCTATCGCTCAGACCCTGACAGTTGCGGACCTGCTGTCGAGTCAGGATCAATGGCCCAAATGGGCACAGGACGGAACAAAACTGCAAATTGACGGGCGATATGAAGGCCGAACCGGACAGATATTTCGATTCGAAAAGCTGCCCATCACGTTTCAGCCTCCAAGAAACAATCCGCTGCCGGAAAAACTGCGTTCTGGTCAGCGAATTGAAGTGTCGGGTCGCCTGCGGACCGTTTCCAGCAAGTTGGTTTTCGAGGTCAATCGGCTTTCCATCGGAGAAACGGATGTTGAACGTCTCCAGTCACGCGTGCAGTCGCTGACGAACCTGGACTGGGAGCCGATGTACAGTGCTGCCGACGAATTCGAAAGGATTGCCGAGTTTTACGGTGATATGCCACTGAAGGCAGAAGTACAGGCCGTTCGGCTCAGCGCGGTGGATAAAGAACGAAAGAACGCTGGCCAGTCAGCGGCGGCCCTCTGGTCTCTGGCAGGCAAGGCGGAGAAACTGAAACTTGATTCGCGACTGACTGCCGAAATTCAGTTCGAATCACTGATCGTCCGATGGAAACGCCAGGGAACTGATCTTCCTGAGCTGCTGAAACTTCTGGAGTCACATTTGAGTGGCTGGGATCTGAAAGACGCGATTTGGGATGAACGTCGTGAGGCCAGATTTCAGGCTTCACCTGTATCCGCCTATCATTCGGCATCCGATCCGGAACGCCAGTTAATTCATCGCCGACTTTATAGAGCCGTTCAGCAACAGCGATTGAGGGGGTTATTGCTTCCCGACGGAAGCAATGGAATTGCCATTGCGAAGGAACTTCGCGAACTTGCACCTGAAGAGGCAGACACGGCAGTTGACATGGAGCAAAAGGAGATCTCGTATCGGCTTCAGCGAGTCACGAAACTGACTCGGGCGGAACTGCAGCAGTTGATGGATCTTTTGAAACAGCACGATCGAGCTTCAGAAATTGTCACGTCCGTGGATGCATGGGTGAAGGAACAGGAAGCCCGTTTTGCACGAACCGGGCTTGCCGGGCTGATTCGTTCGGCCGATGAATACGTGTTCGCCGCGGACCGATGGAATCGGCCGGAACATCGTGAACGGGGTGTTGAGCTGCTGAAACAGGCATGGGAGACTGCCAGTAAAGAATCGCCGGCTGATGCAGCGCAGATTGCCGATCGTCTCAGACGGTTTGGCTGGGAACGACTGAAAGACAGATGGATGACATCGGCTCAGATTCAGTCTTTGCCGGATGACGACGTTCAGCTGGCCATGAGGGAAGGGCGAGTTGTTCGCGGGATGCTGGCTTCTCAGGTGATCGGAACTCTTGGCCAGCCTGCTGCAGTTTCGCGGATCATCTCGTCGCGCAACATTCGCGAACTGTGGGTTTATGATGCACCCGGGTCAGCCGGCGTCATTGTGCAGTTTGAAAGACTTCGTGGAGAATCGCCGGCAACCGCCAGAGTGGCCAGCATTACCCGTACTTCGTCCCGATAGCGGCCTCAAAACTGACAGCCGGAAGGTTCCTGAAATTTTATGTAATCGCCAGGACGACGTACCGTTCGCTGGCGGTGAACGTCCTGAAACTTTAGTCTATCTGCGTGCGTCGCCAGCATGGTGCATGTGTCTGTTTAAATCGTTCGCCTCCAGGCTGACTGACATGGATCTCGTACCGGGAACGCCCACAGCTGCACGAATTTCCCTCCGTCTTTTTCTCCAGCCCACTGACAGGAGTAAACCTCATGTCCGACAGTATTTCAGGTGATTCTTCACGTCGATCGTTTTTGTCGTCGTCGGCAGGGATAGCTGCTTCGCTGACAGCGCTTTCCGGAGGGTTGTACGCATCAGAAGCAGCCGCTCAGGAAGAACAGACTGTTGTTGTGGGGGTGATGGGTGTGGGACGAGGATCCGCACTGGCTCAGTACTTTTCAAAAGTACCGGGCGTGGTCGTGAAGTATTTGTGCGACACAGACAGTCTGCGTCTGGGTGCCGCCCATGAATCATTCTCGAAGAACGTAAGTTACGAGGTAAAAACAACGGGAGACTTTCGGAATATTCTGGACGACAGCGATGTTCACGCTCTGATTGTTGCCGCACCCAATCACTGGCATGCTCCGGCCGGAATCCTTGCCTGCGCAGCCGGGAAACATGCGTATGTCGAAAAACCATGTTGCCATAATCCGCGGGAAGGCGAGATGCTGGTCGAGGCAGCTCGGAAGTACAAACGCTGCGTTCAGATGGGAAATCAGCGACGCAGCGGCGATAAAATTATCGAAGGCATCAACATGCTGCATGAAGGCAGAATTGGCCGCGTGTATTACAGCCGCAGCTGGTACGCAAGTCTGCGAGGTCCAATTGGCAAAGGAACCCCGGCAGAGGTTCCACCAAATATCGACTATGAACTCTGGCAGGGCCCCGCGCCAAGACTTCCGTATACTTCAAACCGTCTGCACTACAACTGGCACTGGGGCTGGCACTATGGAAACGGTGAACTGGGCAACAATGGTATCCATTCCATCGACCTTTCACGATGGGGCCTGGAAGCAGAGTACCCGATTCGAGTTGTCGCATCCGGCGGACGGTATCGGTTTGAAGATGATCAGGTGACTCCCGATACGCAGATTGTGTCGTTTGAGTTTGAAGACCGTCGACAAATCATCTGGGAAGGACTCAGCTGTAACCGTGATGGCCTGTATGGAGATGCCTACGGAATTTCGTTTCATGGGGAATCCGGAAGCATGCGAATGGGCGGCTGGGGTTATGTCATGTACGACGAAAAGGGAAAAGAAGTTGCCAAAGCCGATGGACGCGGAGCAGAAGTGGAACACGCGGCCAATCTTGTGGCCGCCATTCGCGCTGACGATCCAACTCTGCTGAATTCCGATATTGAAGAAGGACACAAGTCCACGTTACTTTGTCATCTGGGAAATATCGCCTATCGAACCGGGGATGCTCTGCTGTGCGACCCGGCCAACGGGCATGTGAAAGACAACCCTGAGGCCGAAAAACTCTGGGGAAGAGCCTATGAGCCTGGCTGGGAGCCGAAAGTCTGATCTGTCAGATGCGAAACACCGCCATGCTTCACATGGCGGTGCCCGATCTCGTGAACATGACGGTTTGATGTGGAAGCGTCATTGAAGTTGAGAGCTGACCTGCGCGGGTTCTGATTTTCCCGGATTCTCACCGACAGCCTGTTTCTCACTTTTTCCCAGAACAGGTTCAATGATGAAAAACGCGCCAATTGTCAGGATCGGGATACCAATCAGATTCAGAACAAGACCATAGCCAGCCATCTGGCGGATTGTGACGAGTCCGGTTCCAAACACGATGGCATTTGGCGGCGTGCCAACCGGCATCATGAAGGCACAGCTGGCCGCCAGAGCAGCTGGTATAAAAACCACGCGTGCATCGATCTGCAGTGCACTGGCGATGGCCAGCAGCGTTGGCATCACAGTACTGACCGTGGCGACGTTGCTGGTGAACTCAGTGAGAAATGTCATCATTGTGCAAAGCGCAGCCACAACGAACCATGGCGGCATCGACTTCAGTGGTCCCTGCAAAGCATCTCCCAGCCATGCAGACAGACCGGTCTCACGAAAGGCGTCAGCCAGAGCAAAGCCACCACCGAATAAAAGGATCATATCCCACGGCAGTCGATTGGCCGTCGGCCAGTCCATCAGCCTGAGAGCACGTCCTTTTGAATCCCTTGTCCCGGATGGCAGCACGAAAAGGAAAATCGCTATCACCACGGCCACAGTGGAGTCACTCACGAAATCGCCCGCGGGAAATTTTACTTCGCTTCCAAAGTTCGCCCCCAGCCACTCAAACGCGAGCGTGTACCATCCAAGCCACCCCGGCAATAAAGTCATATCACCAACAACCAGTGGCTTTCGGCAGATCCACAGGAATCCGGTCAGCGCAAAGACTACCAGCATCCGATTCTCCGCTGGTGTTTTTTTTCCGAGCATCTGCAGTCGCCGCTTTAGCACTGCATGTAACTGAATATCATTCAGCCCAGGCCCGGGCAGCCCGCGGGTCAGTACAAACCATGTCACAGCCAGATAGACGGCCCCAATCGGTCCGCAAACGATCAGCCACTGTGCCACAGTGATTTCAGCAGCATTGGGAAGTTCGTCGCGATAAATTCCCAGTGCAGCCTGATTCGTGGGGGTGCCAACCAGAGTTGTCATCCCACCCAGACTTGCCGCATAGGCGATTCCCAGCAGCAGGGGAGCAGAGAGCGAATCAGAAAGGAGGCTTTTGCGGCCTTTTAGTATATATTCCGGCTGATTTTTGGAGTGACAATCAGGGATACTCCCCGCATCAGTGTTTTGAATCGCGCTCGGCTCAGCTTCAGCGGACAGTTCACTGCTATCGTCCAGCGTTTTAAGCAGGGCAAGGGCTATGGGCAGCATCAACAGCGTGCATGCCGTATTGCTGATCCACATTGAAAGCCCGGCCGTCGCGATCAGAAACCCCATCACCAGTCGCTTCGGACTAACTCCAATCAGATTGACAACGTTCAGGGCAATACGGCGATGCAGCTGCCAGCGTTCAATTCCCATCGCAATGATCATACCGCCCAGATAAAGGAACAGCGTATCGTTGACGAATGCCTTGCTGACAGAGTCTGCCCGCATAATACCGAGCAGTGGAAAAAGGCCGAGTGGAATGAGACTGGTTGCCGCAAGTGGTATTGCCTGCGTCACCCACAGACCGGCCATCAGAACGGTCACAGCCATCAGACGATGAGCCGCTGCTGTCATACCTTCCGGCGCTGGTAACCACAGCACGATCACACTGGCAACAGCGATCAACAGGAGAGTTCGGCCGGAACCTGGCTTATCCTCGGTGTTCGTTTCACCATGGCTGCTCATTGACAGAATTCCGAAACCGAGTGGTAAAAAAAATGGGTGACCCAGGATACCAGCGAGCCAGATGAACGGTTGCGACGCGGTATTTTTACCGCCGCGGGATTCACATTCCGTAATTTTCAGGGGACCACGGCAGAATTTTCCGATTCATCAGGCATCTGAACCGGGACTGTCATTGGCAGGCCTTGAACTGCCAGGTCGACGACGGCCTCTTCGACGCCCGCGTTTTTTCCGACGCTCACCCGTACCTGGAGTCTCTGCGGCTCCGGCATCAGTTTCGGCCGCCTCACCGTCGTCGACTCCATCATCCATTAAATCCAGGGGCTTCGATTCTGTCGGCCCAGGCCCGGACGACTGCGGAGCAGAAGTTGCTCCCGAATGGCTGGAGTGTACTGCCGGAAGGTGCCCGTCACCGGACGTATCGCTCTGGGGAACCTGTCCCTGTTTGTCACCTGAAATCCCCGATTTTCTTCGGCGACGGCGGCGAGACTTCACCCGAGGTGTTTCGGCATTCTCTGTTGTTGAGTCGTGCTCAGCGGTATCTTCGACGGGCTCATCAGAGAACAGAATATCCGAATCAGCAATCGACGAGTCCGTCTGAGCGTGACTGACAGGCGATTGCTTCCTTCGATGATCGGGTCGCTTTTCGGAAGCCGGATTTCGCGAAGGCCCGGACTGGGCGGAATCAGGCGGCCGGGATCCATGGGAACGTCCCTTCGGAGCTGACCGAGGCGCTTGTCGATCATTACGTTCGCCCCTGCCACGACCACGACTTTCGTTCTCAGATTTCCTGCCAGTCCCAGTCTGTTGGGGCCGTTCTGTCGGCCGCTCGTCCTTCAAACGCTGCAATGGACCATCTGGCAGAATTTCGGCCGCGAAATCATCGATCAGATCAGACTCGGGCCCGTCGTCTGAAGTATCTGTGCCGGCAGTAAATGAACCAGCCTGACTGGACAACGAGGTATAACCCATTCTGACAGGCCGGGGATTGGCTTCCACTCGCGCGGCAATCGCCGCCAATACCGCTGCTGTCGCCTCATCCAGTCCGTCCGGGGCATCATCGTCGACATCCAGGGCCGGATCTTCGTAGTGAACGAACTTTGAGACATCAAACTGAACGTGCTGGGGGGGCTCTCGCAGTGTCATAAACACAGGTGGATCGGCACAGGCACAGGTACGTGAGGTTGCCCGACCTGAGGTTCGCACTGTTCGACCACAGGCAGGGCAGACCCAGGTACGCTGAACTCGCAGATCCAGTTGCAGTGAGGGCCCTTTCAAGCGAGTTTCTCCTTCGACGACACACACGTTCCACAGTCAATTGCTTAATCGCTGCCCTAATTCAGCGCCCGACGGGTTTTCGAACATGATTTCCGAGCGTGATTTCCGGCAATCACGCATTGTATCGGGAATCCAGTCCCGCGGGGAGCGTCTTCTCGTAAAACGGGAAACAGCTCTCCGAACGGACGCCCGGACGAGAAAATCGGCTGCTCCACATCAGGTTCAGCAAGTCGGCCAGGTCCGGGGGGACCGGGTATAACCGTCGGCCAGAACCGGAGCCGGGCAGATCCAGGACGGTTAGAAAAAAGCGAACGTACTGTTACGATGGTGTGTCGCAGTGGTTTGGCCGTGTCCACTTTATCCGAAATTTACCACAGGTTGATTGCTCATGCAGGTTGACGAAATACTCGCACAGTATGAAAAAGGTGCTCCGCTGCTTCGAACCTCGGTGATGAAGGCGAAGGAGGAACAGTTTGACCTGACACCGGTTCCGGGCAAGTGGTCTATCCGACAGGTGGTCTGCCATATCGCCGATTTTGAACCGGTATATGCCGACCGAATGAAACGCGTCCTGGTGGAAGACAATCCCACCATGTTCGGAGGAGACCCGGACGCTTTTGCCTCACGGCTGCATTACAGCAGGCGGTGCGTTTTGGAAGAACTTGAACTGATTGATGTGGTCCGACGACAAATGGCCAGAATCCTGCGTGAAGTGGATATTGAAGATTTTCAGCGTACCGGAGTGCACTCCGAAGCAGGACCACTAACCCTCGAAACGCTGTTGGAACGGATCACCGGACATATTCCACACCATATCAGGTTCATCGAAGAAAAGATCACCGCATTCGGATCTGCAGCAGGCAGTTTATAAAGCAGGCCAGGAATGACCCCTGTTTTAACACCTGATGTTACTTGACGGGAGTCCCCGGGTCATTACCATCTAACCATGTAGTGCAATAAGAACCTGAGCACAATGGGGGATTTTTCATGTGATTTTCTCATGTAATCAAATCCCAAATATGATCAGATTTCAAGATGGTGAACCGAAATTCATTGGAGATTCCCGTGCAACAATTCAAACCAAAGTCCCTGGCCGTTGCGGCAGCGTTTGTGACGATGCTGGCAGTGAACAGCCCTGGAAGCTCCGCGGCAATCGTTTTGTTCAACGACTTTTCAGATACAAGCGGACTGACATTGAACGGCAATGCCGCTGCGGCATCAACAAGTGATGGAAGTGTGTTGCGGCTAACCAGAGCCGCACCAGATCAAAGCGGAAGTGCGTTCAGTTCAGCGACCATCAATGCGTCGACATTCAGTACGTTTTTTCAGTTTCGCATCACCGAACCGGGGGGACCCCTGTTTGATGGAAATACCGACAGCGGAGCGGACGGTCTGGTATTCGTCGTTCAGTCAGTCAGCAGTTCCATTGGCGGAATAGGCGCGGGCATTGGTTACGCAGGGATCAACAAAAGCGTTGGAGTGGAATTTGATACCTGGAATAACTCCTTCAACAATGATCCGGGTTCCAACCATGTAGGAATTGTCACTAACGGAAACGTCAATCATGGAGCAGGTGCGCCATTTACTCAGCCAGTAGCCACCCGTTTTGACGACGGAAATATCTGGAGCGTGTGGATTGATTACGACGGAACCAATCTTGAGGTCCGGGCCAATCAGACTGGTCTTCGTCCGGGCATCGCCCTGCTGAGCCGGGCACTCGACATCGCTTCCATTCTGGGACAGAATACTGCCTATGTGGGCTTTACGTCAGGTACGGGTGCCGACTGGGGTAACCACGATATTCTCAACTGGCAGTATCGTGACGAATTCCGCCCAATTGTCGATCCTGTCCCGGAACCAGCGAGCCTCGCAATATTTGCCCTCGGCTGCCTTGGACTGGTCGTGCGACGGCACCGAACTTCCAAATAACTCAGTGAACTCACGTGCTCTGTCAGGTGTGCTCCGTCAGGTTCCAATGATCAGCCGGAACGCACTTTCGTTCCGGCTGGGAACTTGTTTAGGCAAGCGGCAAAATAGGCTTTACCGGGAGGGCGAGGCTACTGCCGAGCCGAGCGTGGCGGCTTTACCGGGAGGGCGAGGCTCCTGCCGAGCCGAGCTTGGCGGCTTTACCGGGAGGGCGAGGCTCCTGCCGAGCCGAGCGTGGCGGCTTTACCGGGAGGGCGAGGCTCCTGCCGAGCCGAGCTTGGCGGCTTTACCGGGAGGGCGAGGCTCCTGCCGAGCCGAGCGGCTCAGCAGGAGCTTCGCCCTCCCATCTGCGTTTCGCGGCTCAGCAGGAGCTTCGCCCTCCCAACTGCGTTTCGCGGCTCAGCAGGAGCTTCGCCCTCCCAAATGCGTTTCGCGGCTCAGCAGGAGCTTCGCCCTCCCAACTGCGTTTCGCGGCTCAGCAGGAGCTTCGCCCTCCCAGCTTATCGCCGCGGGTTCTCAAATCGCACAAGTCCGGGGAGGACATCGGCGTCAAGGCCAGCGAAACGGGACTGTTCGAAGTACTCCCAGGCAATCGCCGCCATGGCCGCGTTATCCGTGCAGAGATCCAGGGGAGCAACACACAGCTCAATTCGCTCCCTGTCTGCCATCTGTTGCAGTTGCTCACGAAAAAGCCGATTGGCAGCAACTCCGCCACCTACACACAAACGCCGATAACCATGCTGCCGCAGTGCCTGGCGGGATTTCTCCACCAGAACTTCAACCGCGGCTTCCTGGAATCCGGCCGCCAGATCGGCGACGCGATCCGGAGGTGTTTCTGAAAGCTGTGCAGGACCAGGAACACCTCGAGCTGCGTAGAGCACGGCCGTTTTCAGACCGCTGAAACTGAAGTCCAGTTTGCCGCTGTGCAACATCGGCCGAGGCATATTGAATCGATCCGGATTCCCTGATTCTGCAGCCTTTGAAATTGCAGGGCCACCCGGATAGGAAAGCCCGAGGATTCTGGCCACTTTATCAAACGCCTCGCCAGCCGCGTCGTCCGTTGTGCTGCCGATCAGCCGACAATCTGTTGCCGTGCGGCAGTCGTACAGATTCGTATGCCCTCCGCTGACAACAAAACCCACACACGGGTAAATCGAATGCCCCAGTCCCATTCCGCACGCATAAATATGAGCGTCAATGTGATTAACAGTAATCAGCGGTACTTCCAGGCTCATCGCCAAAGTCTTGGCCGCGGTGAGACCGGCCAGCAGCGATCCAACAAGCCCCGGCTCGGTAGTGACGGCAATGGCCGCAAGATCGCCTGGCTGACAGCCGGCTTTCTGCAGAGCCGCATGAATTACCGGAATGATATTGCGGACATGGGCTCGGGAGGCAATCTCGGGAACAACGCCTCCATAGTCCTGGTGAAGTTCAAACTGCGATGCCACAATGCTGGATAAGACCACTCGATCCTCGCGGACGACAGCGGCTGCCGTTTCGTCGCAGGAAGATTCGATGGCAAGGAGCAGTCGCTCCTTTGTGCTGTCCGATGTATTCATTCTGGATTCGATTCAGGAAGTCGGTGAAGCTGCCAGATCCTGCCGCGATAGTCGGCCGCGGTTTCAAATGGCCCAAGCGTGCGAGTCAGCAGAAAGTCAGCCCCGGTGTCCGTTCGAAGCTTCCGCAGATCCGCTTCACTGTAAACACCATCCTTTGAACTTTGTAAAGTCCAGCCATTCAAATACCACAGCCGCCGGTTCCATTCCAGAATTCCGGCGGCATCCTGTGGACAATCCTTGTACACGACATACTCGGCCCGCTCAGCCAGCCATTTGAAGGCAAACGATTCCCGGGGAGTCACAAACAGCGAGTCCGCCGGTGTATTCTTACCGATCCAGTCACAGACATCCTTCCAGTCGTCAAACTGTTCAGCATTGTACCCGCCAGGCACCGAACTGGCCGCAAATGCTGTCCAGACAAGCCAGACAGTGCCGCCCAGCGCAACACTCAGCCAGCAAAACCTCTGAGAGCACTGACGAACCGCCTTCGGCAACCATCGGAAAAGCACAGGCCAGAGTGTCTGCATCGCAGCCGCCAGAAACAGAGCAGCGACGATTGGAACGAGTCCGTCCATCAGTCGAAACGGATAAAACTTCAGCAGTGACGCTCGCCATTCCCAGCCGACAATCTCCTTCGCCGGAACTGTATGCCATCCAATGGCGATACCAGTCCCTGCAATCACCATTGATACCAGCAGCAGAACCGTCAGGAGCAACACACAGGGCAACGTGTTGCCCGCCGCATTCGTTCTTCTCGCAGACCATCGCAGATATCTCTCTGCACCGACGATCAGCAGTAACAGACCTCCGGTGGTGATCCATGCACTGCGGGAAAACTCGGTTGGATCCAGGTGATGCCTCAGACGCCAAAACACCTGAATGAAGCTGGCCAGATTTCGATTGGCCTCACTCACTGAGTCATCGTTCAGAATGGCGATGGCTGGCAGCAGGCCCGGCAGCGCGATGACAACACATGGCAAACTAAAGCACAAAACATCAGTGACCAGTGCGGTCACTGCATTTGGCGATGGAGTACTAAATGCTGCAACCCCCGAATCCGCCGGATCCGGGGTACGATCAGTCTGATCGTCAGCGGGGGAATGCCTGCGGAATGGCCTGATGATTCTCAGACTGAGTTCAGAAATACCCAGAGCAACAACGAACCATATGCCGATCACAGGGTGAATCGAAACGGCGGCTCCCAGCAGCGCACCCGACAGGGCGAGTTGGCGACGCCGGTTCACGTCGAAGCTCAGCGGCCACATGGAAACAGCGACAAGCCCAAATCCCCAGGCCGGCACTTTAGATTCAAATCCGCCGACAATCCATTCGCCGGAAAACTGCGAGTAGCTGACAAGAATCAAATAAATCAGGCTGGCGAACGATGTCCCGCAGGCAGACAGCCCCAGCCGTGATGACAGCCGACACCATCCCCATGCAAACAGCAACAGAGACACCGCGCGTCCACAAAAACTGACGGCGGAAAACGTCATCCATTGTGTCAGAGGGCCGATCAGCCGGTAAAAACAGTAATGAGCATTCTGCGACGCCAGAAAAAAGTCACGCTGGCACCAGTCCGGCTGAACAAACGATCGAGCTTTCGAAAGATAGTGCGGCTCATTGACTCCCGGTATCGAACTCGATGCGAGTGAATAGCCGACAAACAGCACCCAGACAAACAGCAGCGCATATCGGTTCGTCACAATGGCCTCTGCTTTGCAGAACGGGCCACAGATTGTCGCGGCAATACAGTACAAATCAGGCGCCCGGCCGCATTGCGTCCATAGACTCGACCGCCGGCAACGATCGGCACTGTCCAGCAGCGTCCTTCCAGAAACGTGCTGCGACTGAGTTCTTCAAATCGTTCGGGCATCGCCCGGGCCAGCACCAGATCACCCTTCTCTGAAAGGATCAAAAGCTTCCCATCCACGATCGTCAGCGATCCGCACCCCAGATTGCGTTGAGTCCAGAGAACTTCCCCTGTATCAAATTTGGTGCATCGTAAAGTCACGACCCGACTGTTGTGAGAATTTCCATCAAAGCCATAGAGATGGCCTTCGTACAACAGGCTGTTGTTGAAGTGATTTCGCATCTCCTGATTCTTATAAACCTGTTTCAGCATCCCGTCCGCAAACTCAAACAGTACGCATCCAATGTTGTATCCTGTTGAGATGTAGATGTAGTTTCCATCAACGATGGGTGTGGTTGAATTCGTCTGAAAGGGCGAATTCCATGGCTCAAACGCGATTTCCTTCCCGTCGCTGGCCGACAAAATTCGCAGGCCGTCACAGTCCAGAGATGCAAGCAGGGTCTGATCAGCTCGGGTAAATACGGCAACTGAACCGTATCCGGCTTCATGCACCGGCGTCATCCATTGAATTGCTCCGGTGAGCTTGTCGAATGACACAACACGGCCAGCTTCCAGAAGAAGCCGTTCATCAAGAATAACGGGGGAACTGCTAAACCCCCATTCCGGCAGCTTCACATCCAGCAACTTCTGCAAATCGTTCTGCCAGAGAATTGTCCCGCTCTTTGCATCAAAGCAAAACAGCTGACCTTCCTTTCCAAGTGTATAGACTCGGCCCCCTTCGATTGTCGGAGTCGAACAGGGGCCGCCTTCATGCAGATTGTCCAGCAGCTGGCACGGATACGAATACTTCCAGACTTCGTCGCCAGTGATCGCATCCAGACACCAGACAAACTCTTCGCCGTCCACGTGTCCCATTGAGTAAAGTCGATTTTCGGAAACGGTAATACTGCTGAAACCGATCCCGATGTCTTTGGTCCAGAGTGGCTTCAGACCTTCCGATGGCCATGAATCCGCGAAGCCTGTCTCACGAGAGATTCCGTCGTGACCCGGCCCCGCCCAGTTCGGCCAGTCCGCAGATTCCAGCTGAGCACTCAGACTCAGCAGTGCTGACAGCCCAATCATCATCCTGGCCGCCGGAATCAGATAAAGTCTTGTAGTACGGGTCCGTTTCTGCATCTCGATCCTCATTGCTCCCGACAGAACGTAAAACATACACACATGAACCTGATGCTCCGTCAGGACAAAGAGTTCGGGTTGGAGGTAGTGGATCTTGCTAAAGATCCCCTGGCTGCCGGACCTTTAGCAAGGTCCACTACCCGAAATTCAAAGATTGACAAAGCACTAGTCTTCAATTCGCACATCGCTGAGATCCGGAGGCGTCGGGTATTTCGGATCCATCTTCTTCAAAATGTCGACCAGCAAACTGCATACGGCATAATCACGGTACCAGTTCTGATCAGCCGGAATCACATACCACGGAGCCGATTTGGTGGAGCATTTTTCCAGCATATCCTCGAACGCTCGCCGGTAATCGTCCCAGTATTCTCGCTTCGCCAGATCCTCACGATCAAACTTCCAGTGTTTTGCGGGATCATCCAGACGTTCCTGGAATCGCTGCTTCTGTTCCTTCTTTGCAATATGCAGAAAGAACTTAATAATCGTGGTATTGCTCTGAGTCAGCAATTCTTCAAACTGATTGATCTGGTCATAACGTGGTTTCCAGACGGATTCCGGAACAATGTTATGCACTCGAACGACCAGCACATCTTCGTAATGAGACCGATTAAAAACGCCAATCATGCCATTCGCCGGCACGGCCATGTGCACTCGCCACAGAAAATCACGAGACAATTCCTGCTCGGTCGGCTTCTTGAAAGCTGTCACGCTGACACCCTGTGGATTGACGCCTTTAAATACCGAGCGAATTGTGCCGTCCTTGCCGCCGGCATCCATGGCCTGAAACACAACCAGCAGCTTTTGACGACTCTCGGCATTCAGTCGCTCCTGCAATTCAATCAGTTCTTCCCGTACAGTTCGAAATTCGCGCTCGCATTTGTCGCGGTCTGGTTCAAAACTGCGACCATCTGTCTCAGTCTTTCGAAGGTCGACTTTCTGTCCAGGTTTAATTCGGTGCTGACTGAAATCTGGCATGCGGAAAATCTCTCAGACGGGTTCGGATATTTTGTTCGGCAGTATACATTTCGCTGGCATGAACGCGATGTTCCTCATCGGCGAACGTTTGTTTATTGTTCGACTTCTGCTATTTAGCGCTCATGCGATCCTGCTCGGCAGGAAATCGTGTTGTTCAGGCCAGGAACAGATTTGAAACATTCTTTGGATATGTGGAAGCATGGCGAAGTCTCACGGTCCCCGTTTCGTTGAATTGGTTGACTCGGTTCGTTCGCAAATTCAGGAGTGTTCAATTTCGGATGTTGTCGCTCGACAGAAACGGGCGGAGACCTTTCACCTGATCGATGTCCGCGAAGAAAGCGAATTTGCCGCCTCACGAATTCCCGGCGCACTGCACCTCGGAAAGGGAGTGATCGAACGCGATATTGAAGAAAAGTTCCCGGAAACCAGTGCGCCGATTGTGTTGTATTGTGGCGGCGGCTATCGATCGGCGCTCGCCGCTCGGAATCTCAAGGATATGGGGTATACAAACGTAATCTCTATGGATGGTGGGTTTCGTGGCTGGAAGGAAGCCGGATTACCGATAGAACAAACAGTCAGAAGTGTTCCTGAGTGACGGAATCATATGTTTTATGGGTTGCCCGGGTGCCGGATTTGTTGTCTGCTGTACAGATCCTGATCATCATTGATAATTGAGCAGCTTGAGAATTGACTTACATTGCCGGATGGATGTCCGGATTTACATGCGAATTGACTGGAGCAGTTTCTCCATGGACCAGAAGACCAGTAGTTTTGCCATCCATTTTGACAATGAGCCACGGTCAAATGCCGTGCGTGACGTGATCGCTGAGAGTGAGCCGCATTCGTTGCGAACGTTTACTCCCAGTCAGGCTGTACTGAGTCGATCCGCGGGCGTCTTTCACTGGACGCCGGAGGGCCGCCGACTGTTTGATTTTACCAGTGGAGTGCTCGTCGCGAACCTCGGACATAACCCCAAACGCTGGCTGAAGCGGTTCGCAACCTATATGGGGTGGACTCCGGAGTCGATCGCCTCCGACGATGATGGATTTGTGCAGGCCGTTTCGATGACGGCTTACAATGCCATTACGGAACTGGAAGCCACAGCCAGCCGAAGATTGCTGGCCAGTTTGCATGCGACGCCGCTTGGAAAGCGAATGGAAACGGTGATCTGGGCAGCTTCCGGATCCGAAGCCGTACAAAAAGCATTGTGGGCCTGCATGAAACGCGACCCACAGCGGTCACACATTCTGGCGACTCGATTTGGTTTCCATGGAAAAAAGGGTCTGGCAGGAGCTGTGACGGGTTCAGAGACTGACCCGGACCGGGATTCCCGGGTTCACTTTATCAGTTTCCCACGTGAAGAATGTTCGGATCTCGAGCAGCCCGGAAAAGCATTTGACCCGTCGGTGTACCGAGCTGAACTGGATCGCGTTTGGGAAGAAGCCAAAGGCGCGATTGGATGTCTGATCACGGAACCGTATCTGGGTGGCGGTGGCAGCTATCATCCGCCGGCCGAGTATCTGCAGTTGCTGCAGGCATTTTGCCGTGAGCACGAGATCCTGTTTATCCTGGATGAGGTGCAGGCAAACTTTGGTCGAACAGGCCGGATGTATGCGTTCGAAGCCTACGGTATCGAACCTGATTTCGTATGTCTGGGCAAAGGCCTGGGCAATGGCGTACCCGTCAGCTGTGCGGTGGGTCGAGCCGACGTCTGCGACATGATGGGTTATGGTGCAACGTCGGACACATGGAGCGCCAATCCCATTTCCAGCGCGGCAGTCCTGGCAACTCTGGATGAATTTGAAACGACCGCTGTGCTGGAACATACGCGCAAACTGCACGGAATTTTCCGAGACGCTCTGTTACGTCTGAAACAGACCGGCGCGATTGTCCGGGTGCGCGGTGAAGGCATGGTGTTCGGGATTGAATGCGGCAAAGTCGGAAATCTGGAGCCGGCGCAGGTTGCCTGTGCGATTGTGGAACGATGCTATAAGGGAAATTCCGATAATGATGGCATCCATCTGCTCGGACCACTTGCCGGATGTGTGATTCGTATCAGTCCGCCAATGTGCATGTCCGAGCAGGATGCAGCTCATTCACTGGGAATGCTGCATCAGTTTGTCAGCGACGTAGCCAGTGCCGCGGCCAAAAAATAAATTTGTCCCGATAAATCAGTCGTCATAATGGCAATCATGATCGAATGGTTGAGAAGTGAATTCGTCAGAGGATGCTGCAATGATTTTACCGGAATATCGGCTTAACCGTCGGCGAATGCTTCAGGTTTCGGCAGCAGGGGTCACCGCCAGTGCTTTTCCTCGTCGCAGCTCTGGCGCGGAAGGCTCTGCGACAGCACCGGCCCAGCGCGCGAAGTCAGTGCTCATCGTGCTGCTGAGCGGTGGGCCGAGTCAGCTGGATACATGGGATCCGAAGCCCGATGCGCCTGCTGAAATCCGCGGAGAATTCTCCTCAATTGGTACGGCGATCCCCGGTGTCCGAATCTGCGAACACATGCCCGCACTTTCCCGACAGGCAGACCGCTGGTCGATTGTTCGCACTCTGGCGCATAAAGAGCATAATCATCTGCTGGCGACTCACGTGGCGCTCACCGGACGTCCAACGCCAATTCCTCGAGGTGGCAGCGACCTGGATCGAGTGGAATCCAGAAATGACTTCCCGAATTATGCCGCGGCCCTCGACTTTCTTCGGCCGTCAAAGAATGGAATTCCCACCGGGGTGACTTTGCCCAACTATCTGATTGAAGGCCCGCTCACATGGCCAGGACAGCATGCCGGTTTTCTGGGTACTCGACACGATCCATGGCAGATCAATCATGATCCGAACGATAAGAATTTCAAAGTCGATGCTCTGAGCCTTCCCTCCGACGTTCCCGACACTCGCCTGACGTCGAGGCGATCACTGCTGGAACAACTGGATCCCTGCGCAGAACGGCTGTCATCCGATCAGCGGGCCATTGCTTTTGGCGAACAGCAGCAGGTGGCCTTTTCACTCCTGTCTTCCGCAAAAATCGCAGACGCATTCCAGATCGGTTCAGAAGATGATTCCACCCGGGATCGCTATGGCCGAAACAAGTTTGGACAGTCTCTGCTGCTGTCACGGCGACTGATCGAAGCGGGTGTCCCCGTTGTTCAGGCAACGATGGGCATCGTCCAGACCTGGGATACTCATGTGGATAACTGGGGACGCCTGAAGAATGTCCTGCTTCCTCAGCTGGATCGAGGCCTGGCGGCTCTGATGGACGATCTGCAGAACAGTGGGCTGCTGCAGCAGACGATGGTCATTGTCATGGGTGAGTTTGGTCGAACACCAAAAGTTTCAACGCTGCCAGGCCAGTCTGTCCCCGGACGCGATCACTGGGCTCATACCTATTCCGGTTTGTTCGCCGGTGCCGGTATTCGCGGAGGACAGGTCATCGGCGAAACCGATGCCATCGCTGCGTATCCTGTGACCCGATCATGGACGCCCGGTGATATCTGCACGACAATTTTTGAAGCACTGGGAGTTGACCGCGAAGCCGCCATTGTCGACCCTCTCGGTCGTCCAAATTACCTGCTGAATGGCGAAGTCATCGCACCGCTTTACACTGGCCAGACGACTTAGGACCCGGAAAACAAAAAGGGACCCGGAAAACAAAAAGTTACCGCCATAGTCGCCTTTCGCTCCGCGAAAGAACATCCTTTTGCGGAGCAAAAGACGACACTTATTGTCTTACATCGCCTTAGTTCTAAAAAGCTGATTTCAAGACATCCAATTCCTGCTTTGCGAGTTAATGACAAGGTTTTCAACCGCCTGAAAACTGGCGAGCATCCGGTTGTTGGCGGAAAGATTTTTTGAGAACGGAAGAACAGGATGCCAAATCCCGTCGGCGGAGCGACGGGTGTACCGTACACCCCGCCGGACCCCCCCGGGAAAGTTGGGGCTCTCGGGG
>JALHMY010000002.1:0-128627 GCA_022843805.1 Fuerstiella sp. | reverse complement strand
ATGGGGTGACCCACACCCCCGCCGCCCCCCCGACGGGATGGAGGCGACTCTCGCGGAAACCGCGATCGGACATTCTTCATCTGCGGGCACTCACAGCGGTGGAGCAGCGATGACTGGTACAAGATGCGTTCTCCGACCCGCCTCGCCAAATGCCCCAAATCCCTGGTGAACGAGTATCTTATCGTTCCCGACGGCGGTCACGTCCCTTATTGATGGGGCGAACCTTTTTGGCTGGTTTGCCTTTAATGGCACTTGGTTTTGCGGGCCGTCGAGCTGACGGACGTCGCTCCGCGGACGCAGCTCCGGCCTGCCGTGCTCCGGCCTGCCGTTCAGTGCCGACAGCGTGCCTTGCCACGCCCTCTGAAGAACGCCCGGCCTGTACCGAAGACGAGGAAGATGTCTGCGGCCGCTTTGAGCCGCCAGCGGATTCCCGCCGCACCTCCTGAGGTGTCCGACTTTTGTGACTGTCCGGGACAACCGCCTGTGCGGCCTCTTCCTTCTGCGGCTTTCGGGGGCGAGGACGACGGTTGGAGTCTACATTCCGCCCCTGATGTTCCATTTCGACCAGAGCACGCCGAAGCTCGAGAACCTCTCCCGGCTTCAGTTCGCGATGCTTGCCGGGACTCAGGTAACCCAGCCTCAATGGACCAAATGCAATGCGTTCCAGCGAAATGACTTTGTGACCGACTTTGGCCAGAAGCCGACGAATCTCGCGGTTCTTGCCTTCACGCAATTCCAGCTCCAGCATCACGCTGCGGCCCTTTCGCTTCAGGATTCTGACTCCGCGAAAGCGAAAGAATCCATCAGAGAAATACATACCTTCCCGCAACTGCTGCAGAGTCGTGTCGGCAGGGATTCCTGCGACCTGACAACGATAACGTCGGACCACCTCGAATCTCGGATGAGCAAGCCGCTCTGCGAGATCGCCGTCATTCGTAATCAGTAACAGACCTTCTGTACTCTCATCCAGCCGTCCCACAGTAAACAGCCTCTGTCCCTGCGACGGAATCAGATCGATCGCGCGAGGCCTTCCCTGAGGATCACTGTTTGTGCACAAAACACCTTTGGGCTTGTTCAGCAAATAATAGCGAAATCGAGGCATCCGAAGACGCTCACCATCCAGACGGATATCCTGAGTCTCCGGGTCCACGTTGATGGCCGGGTCAATGATGACATCTCCATCAATCGTGACACGCCCCGTACGGATGTACTCTTCACAGTTTCGCCGCGAATCCACACCAGCAGCTGCCATAAATTTCTGTAGCCGAACTCCGGACTTGTCGGAGGATGCCATCGCGTCTTCGGAAGACGCATTTTCAGAACCATCAGACTGAACTGCCACCGGACGAACTCTGGCCTGACCTCGCCCCTCCGGGACTGACTGGCCCTTGCGCTGCCGAGCTCCGCCGGTTGAAGGACGGGCTGCTGATCGCTTGGACGGACGTGGACGCGGAGGCATGATAACGACAATTCTTTTCACAAAACTTCAGAGGGAATTTGTCGACGATCCCAAAAACCGATCAACTCAAATTCGCTCGACAATAACGGTGCAACATTCCTTGCAGTATAGTCATCACGCTCGAATATCGTCATAAGCGAACCCCGTGTTTTCACCCGCTTCTGCAAAACACCGCCTGTCGATTCTCAACAACACGGCGACATACTTAACAATATTTCGAAAATGTGGCACATGAAAATGTGGCACATAAGGAGGAACGCCGCTGGCCCTGGTAAGGGAAACGGCTGGCCGCTTGGGCCGGAATCGCATGGGAGGAATGAGAATCATGGGAAGCATGGTCAGCGGAGTTACGATGCGGACGAGAAACAGGCATGGTCTGGCAATTTGTAGGGGCGTGAGGTTTTCTGCAGATTCCGATTAGACGTCTGGTTTTTAAAGAAAGACCGACCCCGCACCGGGTTTTGATGGTTACAATCATGGCACAGGTCTGCTGTGTTTCGATAAGATGAAGAAACGCTGCCGTGACAGTTTGAACCTTGTGTGAGCTCCGATTCAGGACGAACGACCATGATGCAATCCAAAACGATGCGATCTGGAACCTCAGACTGGTCCGAATCCCTGACAAACCTGTTCACGATCGTTCTGGTTTTCGGCGTCGCGGTGACCGCTGAAGCTCAGCAGGTTTCCACCGGTGGCATGGGATCAACCGGCAGTAGCCGCACCTCAACGGGTGGCTCGAGTGGGTCAGGGCTGACGGGATCTTCGTCGTTAGGAGGTAGTTCGCTATCAAGTTCTGGTATTGGAAGCAGCAGCGGGATTGGCTCATCCAGCGGAACCGGTACGGGAACCGGAACCGGAACAAACGCTGCTGGGGGCGCGACAGAAGCCGCCACAGGGTTTGTTGGCGGAAATAATGCGACGGAACAGTTCGTCGGTGCCAACAGACAGGCAGCGACGAACAGCCAGAGTGCGAATCGACAGTTTCGAGGAATTCAGGATTCCGGAAACCGAGGCAATACAACTCAGCAGCAAACCGGGACTCCACGGTCAATGCCTGTGGGACTGAGAGTTGGTTTTTCTGCCCCTTCCGCTGCTTCCATCAATCAATTGTCAGCAGCAAACGCAGCTTCGTTTCAGCAGTTCCGTCAGATCCGTCCTGAATTCAATGGCCTGAATGTGGAAGTTTCCACGGGCGGTGTGGCAATCATCTCCGGTTTTACGACAAGCGTGGAGACTCGCAGTCTGGCAGCCAATCTGATTCGGCTGCAGCCTGGCATTCGTCGCGTCGAAAACCAGATTCAGATTGCAGACAGCCAAATCGAACCGCTCAACGTGCCGTAGGGACTTGTCTATAATCGCCTTCCTGTTTTTGCGCTGAGGAAATCTCAACCGCTGCAAGATCCCGTCGGCGGAGCGACGGGTGTACTGTACACCCGTCGCTCCGCCGACGGGACTGCCTGCCCTTTCTCGTAACGGCATGCCATACACATCACACATCCCCCCTGCTGAGATTTCCCGAACTCTTTCATCAAGGCTGGAGCCCTGAGCGGTGATACCAAAACGTTGCTCTCGATTTGGAACCGTGACATTTCAGGAAGCCCAGGCCACGCTGGTGGACCTCGCCCACCAACTTCCGCCCGGAGACAAAGTGGTGATTACAGGTAGTCACCTGCCAGACGAAATCTTTCAGAAATTTTTCATTTGGGCATTTTTGCAGTTCTGACGAAGCTGATGCGTCCAGCGAACGCTGCAAAAAATGAGAGGGATGACCGCAAAAACCCCGGACGCCCGACCCTCAAGTCGAATCGGCCCCAATTCCCATCATTCCCATCATTCCCATCGCGGAATAGAACGCTCGTCGGGATGGGGCGAAAGGTGATTTTATCCCAATGGTTTCGGCAGCGACTTTCCAGGTGCCTGGAACTGACCATCTACGCAGTCATCAACACCGCAGTCATCAACACCCTGCCGCAGGCTATTCCCCAACCGCTTTACTGCGGTTACGGTACTCAAGCGGCGGGGCCATACCGTCGGGTATCAGCGGCTCGTAAGGAATATCACCCCTGCGCGTCCTGAATTCCGAGGCAGCCTGAGACAGCAGGTCAGGGGACAACAACAGATCACAGCCGGTCATTGCCAGTGTTCTCGCAGCAAGGTGCATTCCCTTTTCGGCAATCGTTGTGCCTCCGCAGGCAACCGCCTGCCACGAATGACCGGGAGTGCCTGGCACCCAACATGAAGTCGTAAAACCACTGGTTGGGACAACCCAGGACACATCTCCCACATCCGTTGAACCTTTTCCCAAACCGCCACTCACATTTTCCACTTCGCCAATCACAGACAGCGGTTCCGGTTTTGGCAGATGTTCCTTAAGTCTGGCGGCAAACCGCACTTCCTCTTCAGAATACTGCAGGTCATTCAACTGGCGAAGATTGCGTTCCATAACAGCAGAGAGCGTCTGGTTGGGAAGGATTTCACGAATTCCACCTTCATAGCGAATCACCAGTTTCGTTTCGGTCCCCAGAGCACCCGCTTTCGCACACAGTTCAAGCCTTTCGTAAAGAGGTTTCAGCACTCTGGCCTGCGGATGGCGAATGTAGTAGTAGACTTCCGAAAACGCAGGCACAACGTTGGGCGCGTCGCCGCCAGCGGTGATCACATGATGAATTCGGGTGAAATCGGGAGTGTGTTCACGCATCAGCTGAGTGGCAAAGTTTGTCAGCTCAACGGCATCCAGAGCCGAGCGTCCCTGTTCGGGAGATCCTGCAGAATGCGCTGCCTTTCCAATAAACTGAAATTTGACGGCGATTCGAGCCAGACTGCTGCGGTCTCCGGCGGAGTTTCTGCTGGACGGATGCCAGTGCAGAACCGCGTCACAGTCATTAAACAACCCTGCACGAACCATAAAGACTTTAGCGCTTCCACCTTCTTCGGCAGGACAGCCGTAAAATCGCAGTGTACCGGGTAGTTTTCCCCCGACGATTTGCTCCGCCAGAGCAATTGAGGCCGACATCGAGGCCGTACCAAACAAATGGTGCCCGCACCCATGACCATATCCCTGCTGATCATCACGAGCGTCTCGTTCCGGACTGGCTTTCTGACTCAACCCCGGCAGCGCATCAAATTCCCCAAGGATGCCGAGCACAGGTTTTCCCGCGCCAATTTCCGCAACGAATGCGGTGGGAATGTCGGCGACACCTTCCTGAATGCGAAATCCGGAGGATCGCAGTGCGTCGATGAGTAACCGCGACGAGACTGACTCCTGGTAGCCAGGTTCGGCCGCGTTCCAGATTTTCAGCGCAATTTGCCACGACTGTTCGCGGCGCTGGACAATGGAATGAATTGCGTCTTTGCGCAGCTGCTGCTCCGCTTCCGATACTGGCTGCGACTGATCAGAAGTCTTCAGACCATCCTCGGCCCGCGCAAATTGCAGCGAGACTGAAAGGAAAATCAGGGCCAGTCCGAGTACACTAGGCAACGAACACTGAATCAGTCGGTATGCAGACACTTTCAGGTCCTCAGAAGCACAGACAGGAGCGACAAACAACAGGAGTCTTAACGATACTGTTCGCTGGCATCAACAAAAGTCTCATGCCTCTGGGCGAATTTAACTGAACAGCATTCGTCGACTTTTGCAGATGGCTACCCCTGTTGTCGCTCCCTCTGTGCTCTAAGATGACCTTCATTCTGCTCAACTGCCCGTATTTGGTGTGGGCACCGGTTTCGAAAGCTGATCATCGATACTGAAGTAGACCCCATCAGTTCGCCCGGAGGGTTCCTGATAATTCCATCTCCAGAGCCGATGCGGCTGCAGTTCATGCATAATGGAACTGCAGCCGCTGCTGAACAACATCAGAGCCAAAACGACTGATAATCGTACCATAAGACTTCTCCCCGCTTCACATCCATGAACATCTCAGCAGTACATTTGCAGTACTTCACGGAATCCGATTTTATTCTGGCTGACATGATGAGACGAAAAATGCCGTCGGATGACTGGCAAAAACCGTCCCGATACACCACGATTCATTCCATTGCTGAGCAGGAATTCCGCCTGCCAGTGAAATTCATCGCGCGCCAAAAACTGAAGATACCCGGTTTTCGATGAACCCCCAACCCGGGATTTGCCCTGAGGCAACCATCAGAACCCGGACAATTTTCCGGCCGCGGTTTGTTTCTGCAAATCCTGCCATTTTCAGGAGCCCCTGGATGATGTTCTGCCGAATCGCCACTCTTCAAAAGGTTCTTCCGTGCCTGATTCTGCTGCTGTTTTGCGGGATCCCGCTGCAAAGTCCGGCGCAGGAAGCCCCAGCGGCTGCTCCTTCGATCCCCGAGACGATCGATCTGCAGGACGGTGACACTCTGGTTTTCCTCGGCGACAGCATCACTCATCAGCGACTCTATACTCAGTATGTCGAAGACTTCTTTTACACTCGTTTTCCCAGTCGCAGAATCACCTTCCATAACGCCGGGATCGGTGGAGCCCGTGCATGGGACGCACTTCAGCGAGTCAGCCGCGATGTGCTGGCTTACAAGCCCCGCTATGTGACCATTCTGCTGGGCATGAACGACGGCAGTTACCGTCCATTTGATGCTGGAGTCTTCGAAACCTACAGCAGCGATATGACTCAGCTGATTGCAAAGATTAAAGAGGGAGGTGCGAAGCCCATTCTGATGTCACCAACCATGTTTGACGCTCGAGCTGCAAAAGTACGAGGTCGCTGGGATGAAGCGATGCTGTCGCAGTACAACGGTGTTCTGGCTTACTACGGAAAATGGCTGCAGCACCAGGCGATTGAAGGCGGATATTCGTATGTTGATATGTTCGGCCTGCTGAATGCTCAGACGGTTTTGCAGAGAAAAACGGATCCGGCCTTCACACTGATTAAGGATGCCATTCATCCTGATGCTCCGGGACAGCTGCTGATGGCCAGCGCCGTCATCGACGACCTGGGTCTCCGCAAACCACTCAGCAATATTCGAATTGTTGCAGGAGCTCAGGGAAACCTTCGATCCTCAGCAACCGGAGGAAAACTGACGGACGTTCAGAAGACAGAAAACGGGGTTGAATTCAAATGGACTGCAGAAAGCCTTCCATGGGTCTTCCCGGAAGATGCTCAGCCGGGCGCTCGCCTGATCGGGCTGGGACATCGGGCCAGCCGTGAGAGCCTCACTGTGGCAGGCCTTGCTCCCGGCAGTTACGAACTGTCCATCGACGATGTCGTCGTTGGAAAATGGAACCATGTCAGCCTGGCTGGCCACATTGAACTGCAGCAAAACAGCAAAACTCCCCAGTATCAGCAGGCAATGAAAGTCGTCCTGCTGAATAAAAAGAAGAATGAGGGACCCGTCAAACAAATGCGGGATGCATGGCTGAACTTTCAGGGATGGGCTCGACAGTCCCGGCAACTTGCAGAACAGCCTGAAAATCAGCAGCTCGCCGAACAGGTGGCTGCAGGCAAAGCCAAAGTCGATATGCTCGAAGAAGTCATCAAAAAATCTGAAACAGAAGCAAAAGCGATTGAAGACGAAATCTATACCGCTAATCAGCCAGCCACTCGACAGTTTCGACTCGTCCGGATCGCCCCATAGCGAGTGACGATTCCGATTGCAATTCGTACATGATACCTGCTTAGTCCGCAGGTAGCGTCGGCTTTAGCCGACAATCACTCGTACCATGCATTCGAAAAGTCACTTCACCTCTGTTCTTTTACTGTCACTATTAACCAGCTTCGTAAAACGCCATCCATCAATTGGGAGGATCAGGAATGTTGTGGAAATCCGTGGTTGCCGCAGCGGTAACCAGCGTCCTTTTGAGCACTGTCACTTTCGCAGACGAAGTGGCCGATGCGATCAAAACGATTCAGTCAGTCCAGCCTGCTTCAAAGGGAACTGCCGACGCTCGCAGGGCCGTCAGTGCTCTGGCCAGAGGCGGGGCAAAAAATCTGATTCCCGTATTGCAGGGGTTCCGCTCAGCGTCACCATTGGCGGCAAACTGGCTTCGCAATGCTTTCGACAATCTTGCCAGTGCTGAAGCCGCTGCTGGCCGAAAGCTGCCGGAACAGCCACTGACCAGCTTTGTCAGGGACACCCAGGAGTCGCCGGTCGCAAGGCGTCTGGCTTACGAGTGGCTGCTGAAACAAAACCCGGAACTGAAGACCCAGCTGATTCCCGGCATGCTGCTGGATCCGAGTGCTGAGTTCCGCCGCGATGCTGTCGCGATGCTGCTTGAGCAGGCAGCAGCTGCACCGGAAGCAACTTCACTGCCGTTGTATCAGAAGGCACTGAGCGGCGCGGTTCACAAGGATCAGGTGGACACAATCGCCGCTGCCATTCGCAAGGCGGGCAGTGAAATCAATATTCAGAACCACTTTGGCTTTCTGGCTGACTGGAAAGTCATCGGCCCTTTCGACAATAAGGAAGAAAAGGGCTTTGATGTGGCTTACCCGCCGGAAACTGAACTCCGGGAAGACGCCGAATACGATGGCCAGCTGGGCAAAGTCAGCTGGAAGCCTGTCAATACCGAAGATGATTACGGCATTCTTGATATCGCAAAGAAGATCCAGAACTACAAGGGTTCGGTGATGTATGCATCCACCACATGGACCAGTGATAAAGATCGCCAGCTGGAACTTCGGCTTGGAACGCCCAACGCCTGGAAACTCTGGGTCAACGGCAAAATGGTCTTTGGGCGTGAAGAGTATCACCGGGGTACAGAAATGGATCAGTATAAGATTCCTGTACAGCTGAAAGCGGGCAGCAACACGATCCTGCTGAAAATCTGCCAGAACGAACAGACTCAGGACTGGGCACAGTCCTACCACTTTCAGATTCGCGTATGTGATGCCACAGGTGCCGCCGTTTCAAACGCACCCAAAACTGCTCAGACTGAACCCGCTGCAAAAGGAACGAACTGATGTTAAATATTTCAATGAAATCGGGACTGGCGGGAATTCTTCGAAACAGACTGGACAGCAGCATCAGAATTCTGGGGCTTACAGCCGGCATAATAATCGGCATGGCTGCCCCAATGTTACAGCAGAACAGCATTGCGGCCGACTGGCGTCAGTTTCGTGGCAACGATGTCAATTCCATAGCGACCGGTACACCTCTGCCCACCGAGCTCAGCGGCGAATCGATTGCATGGAAAACCGAATTGCCGGGACGCGGACTTTCCGGTCCGATCATTGTCGGCAGTCGATTATTTCTGACGGCAAGTTCAGGTTACACGCAGGATCGACTGCATGTCCTGTGCTTTGACACCGCCAGCGGTAAACAGCTTTGGGAACGCCAGTTCAATGCAACCGGTCGAACCAACTGCCACGAAAAGATGTGTAACGCCACTCCCACGATGACCAGCGACGGCGAACGGGTCTACGCATTTTACAGCAGCAATGACCTGATTTGTCTGGACATGGACGGACAATTGCAGTGGTTCCGCGGACTGGGGAGCGAGTTTCCCAATGCCAGCAACAGTCTTGGCATGTCATCCTCACCGATCGTGGTTGGGACAACGGTGGTCGTTCAGGTAGAAAGTGATGCGGAAGCATTCGCATGTGGTGTTGACACGGTCTCCGGTGAAACGAAATGGCAGATCGATCGTCCTCGAGCAGCCAACTGGACCTCGCCTGGAATGTTGCCGGCAGCGAATGGCAAGCCCGCACTGGCGCTGCTTCAGTCCTCAAAGGGACTAGCGGCCGTTGATCCGGATACGGGAACGATCGTCTGGAACTTCGAGAAGGGTGCCTCGACAATTCCTTCCTCCACCGTTGTGGATGGTCAGATCATCATCCCTTCAAGCGGACTGACGACACTGAAGCCAGGCGAGGATGGAATATCGTTTCAGGAAGTCTGGAATTCCGGAAATCTCAGCCCGTCAACTCCCAGTCCTGTTGTTGCCAATGGAATGACGTTTACTCTGAACAGTGCAGGCGCACTGACGGCCGGTAGTGTTCAGTCGGGCGAGCGTTTATGGCAGCTGCGTCTGAAGGGCCCGTTCTGTGGAACGCCGGTCGTCTCAGCCGGACATTTGTTCGTATTCAACGAAGGTGGACAGGCATTTGTTGTGAAACCCGAACAGGATAAGGGAATCATTGTCTCTGAACTGGATCTGAGTGAAACAATCCTGTGCAGTCCGGCTGCCGCAGATGGAGCACTTTACGTCCGCAGTGATGGCCATCTCTGGAAATTCGCAAAGCCCTGACCGACCTTTCGACTTTCACGCAGTGGGCGTCTCTCCGAGGCGCCCACGTAGGCGAGTCTCTTCGAGACTCGCGCAATGCAGCCTCTCGACATCGGGTTTCCGAAGAGACCAACGGCATTTGCGAGTCTCAGAGAGACTCGCCTACGTGGCTGCCAGATGGTGTCATCCTGATGCAATGTCGATATGGATCAAAGATAACTTGCAAGCTGAAGACAGTGGCGTAACCACCATCGTTCGGCTGCACAGAGTGCCCGGGGGATCTCACAACTACAAATGATGGCACACTTTTTCAAACTGAGTGCGCAGATCTTCCGGGATACGAACAGGGCGGTTGGCCTGATAATCAAAGATCACCAGCGTGGAGCGTGCTTCTGCCGCTACAGCGTTTAGCTGTTCGCTGAATACAGAGTGCCCGACGTCCACGCTGCTGCGACCAATGCGGATGATTCGAGATCCCACATGGATCACGTCAGGGAAATGCAGCTGCCTGCGGTAGTCGCAGTGCATCGAAGCCAGAATCGGCCCGAGACCCTGATTGTTCATACGAACACTGGACGAGAATCGGTCCAGCAGATCGATCCGCGCCGACTCAAACCACCGAAAATAAATCACGTTGTTGACATGACCAAACGCATCCTGATCACCCCATTGAATCGGAAGCGAAGTGATCGTCAGATACTCCGCCAGCGACTCAGCAGCCGAAGCAGGAACGGGAATCTTCGATGGTCCCGAGTTCATTTCCTGAAAAACTCCCGCCTGTTTCTGTTCCGCTGCTATAAACGCTCAATTCCCGCCGGAGGGGAGACTAATCTGTTCGGGCGCCGCCGGAGGTGCGGGAAGGGGACGAACTTTAACGAATCCGCTCATCGCAACGATCACAAACGACAACACAACAACAATCAGCGTCCATTTTGGTGCCTGGTCGCGAAACTTCTGAGTACCGGCAGATCTGCCAACGAGAGCTGAGGCAAAGAAGAACACGACGAGAGCCAGAATAATTTTGGTCCCGACAATCGCGTGATACAAACCATCACCTTTATGCAGGGGAATGGCTTTCCAGTAATTGTAGATGCCACTCAGCAAAAACAGACCGATACCTGCATGAACGACCTTTTTCCAGCGAGCTCGAATGCGGCCCATCAGTTCGGTATCGCTCTCCTGCAGTGACGGATGGACCACAAATCGCAGAAAGGTGGTTCCTCCCACCAGCACAATTGCTGTGCCAACATGGATCCATCTTGAAATAATGGCCGTCAATAAATCTGCATCCACAACGAAATCCTTTAAACCAAAAGGGCAATGTCTGAGCAGACAGGTCAAATCAGAAAATTCACCGGAACCGCTGCACAGAAACCAGATGTTTTAGCAAAGTCTGCGGTACAACACCTTCCTGCGGCACAGCGAATCCTAGAAGCTTTCCGGGAACTTGCCAGGTTTCGGACGGCCATTATTGAAACTCAGCCTCGTTCAGTACCACACGTGAACATGAAAACAGGGAGACGACGGAATGGGGCTTGAATCGGTCATTCAGGTCAGCGAGATGAGCAAGATCTACCGAAGCGGACTGATTCGGCGCCGGCGATTTCAGGCATTGCGAAATGTGTCACTGGATGTACCGAAGGGACGGATCTTTGGATTACTGGGGCCAAACGGTGCTGGAAAAACGACGCTCATTAAGATTCTGCTGGGCATTGTAAGGCCAACGTCCGGCAAGGCATCGGTGCTCGGATTTTCAGCCGGTTCCCTGGCTGCTCGCCGAAGAATCGGCTACCTGCCGGAAAACCATCGAATTCCGGGGCATCTGACAGGAAACTCGGCACTTGAGTACTACGGTGCCCTCAGCAATATGGCACTATCCGAGATTCGTCGTCTGCGGCCTGACCTCCTGAAGATGGTCGGGCTTCAGGGTCGCGGAAGAGAAGCCGTCAGTGGGTATTCCAAAGGAATGCTGCAGCGACTGGGGCTGGCCCAGGCCATGCTGCACAATCCCGAACTCATTATACTTGATGAACCGACTGATGGAGTGGACCCGGTCGGTCGCAAAGAGATTCGTGATGTATTGCGAGATCTGGCGGCTCGGGGAACCACGATTTTCCTGAACAGTCATTTGCTGCAGGAGATTGAGCTGATCTGCGACAGCGTGGCGATCATGACAAATGGCGAAGTCCGACGCACGGGGAGCGTTCAGGAACTGAAGCAGGTGATCACCGATGCTCCGCTGAGACTGCAGCTGTCCGGCGAACAGGCTGACATCATTAACATTATGAAACATCGCGATGGATTCGTGATTCGATGTCTTGCTGACCGAACATTTGAAGTGGAAACTCGCATCACATCACAGCAGATGCAGGATCAGCTCGTGGATGATCTTCGGACTGCAAATATCAGTATATCACAGATGAATCGCCGTGAGCTGACTCTGGAAGAAGCGTTCATTGAAATCGTGGGAGCACACTCGTGATTCGACCGTACCTGGCGATCCTGAAAGACTCCTTTCGGGAAGCAATGGCCTCGCGAGTGTTATGGATTGCACTCATCGGAATCGTTGTCGTCCTGCTGGCTTTATCACCGACAGGGCTGCGAACGGATCAAAGTCTTAAACTCCGGCAACACGAACTGGCTGATCCGGAGGGGCTGGTTCGCAGCATTTCCGAAGGAGCCGGCCAGACGGAAACAGTCGCCGGTCATCTCTGGTCACTTCTGGATGAGGGACAGCAGAAGCGAATTCGCGACTGGCTGGACCCGACAAGCACGAGTCCTCCGCCGGATCCGCGCCCTGGCCGACAGACTTCCTCCCTGCGAAGTCAGGTGGTCAGGCTGGTGAACGGGCTCATAAAGAACGACCAGTTTGCGACGGCGTCCGCATGGCAGAATGTAAACATTGATGCTGAACTGCAGCAACTGCGTGGGAAGACCGACCTGACAGAATCTGAGTCAGCGATACGCAACCTGAAACTGCTGGCCGCCGCATTTCCCCGATCTGTGGCACTGCGCGATGACCCTGCCGTTATTATTACCTACGCGGGTACCGATATGATCGGTCCGATCGACGCCATGCCATCGCAGTTTGAAAGACTGCTGAATCTGATACTCGTCCGAGTGCTCAGCGTTTTTCTTGGCTTCTTTGGTGTCTTTGGCTCACTGCTTGTCACCGCCTCAATGATCCCGGGAACGTACGCTCCGGGTGAAATTTCGTTGCTGCTCAGTAAACCGGTTAGTCGATCGCTGCTGTTTTTGACTCGTTTTCTGGGTGGCTGCATCTTTACTTTGCTGTGCGCCGGATTGCTGGTTACCGGCATCTGGCTGCTGCTGGGCACTCGTCTGGGAATATGGCGACATGAACTGCTGTGGTGCATTCCCGTCTATGTGTTTCTGTTTGCTGTGTATTTCTCGGTGTCAGCATTCACCGGATTGATTTGGCGAAATTCGGTGGTTGCACTGGTTGTAGTTTTTCTGTTCTGGGCATTGTTGTTCACGGTGGGTGCAACGAAAACTTTGGTGGACCAGAACATTATTCAGGCCAGAAAAATCATCGAGATTACTCCGGCCGGAGAAGAGATGTTTGTGGTCGATGGAAATCGCAATGTGCAACGATGGGACTCGGCCAAAGGTGACTGGTCACGAGTCTTCGATCAGCAGGATTCCCCGATCCCCAGATTTATGAGATCCATGTTTTTGTCGGGCACTCGATTTCGCCCGATTTATGATCCCGAGGCAGGCCGCATTTTCGCTCTGCAGAGAGATCCGTCGCGATTTGGCGGACCGGCACCCGCCACTGTCGTGTCGGGAACTGCCGACGGAAACTGGGAACGCGAAACCGAAGGTCGGACACCCGACACAGTTTACGGTATTTTTGCCGACTCGAAGAACCGGATCATCCTGCCGGGTCCGCGGGCCATCCATGAGTTTACCGGTCTTACGGATCGCCAGAAACAGACGCGTCAGTTTCTTGGCGGATGGCTGGGCGGACTGATCACGCCGTCATCCAAACAGGCTTTCAGGGATCTGACTCCCGCCCGGATGCCGGCCGGTGATCTGGCCGCAGATGCGACACTTGATGCAGGCGATAACAGTCTGTTCAATTTCAGTGGTGGCATACTGCAGCGATTTGACCGTGCGGAAGACGGCCCATACTCCATCGGCCCGCGTCGAGATCTTGAGACAAAATCCCGAGCCGTTTTAGCGAGCGCCGGCCGAAACCTGGTGATTGCCCTCGGAAACGGAACACTGCTGGCGCTGGATAAAGCCACTCTCGAAACTGTGGCGGAGAAAGTTCTCCCCGACGAAGATCAGCCGCGAAGTGCGGAAGCATCCTCGGACGGATCGCGACTGGCTGTGTTGACTCACGCAGGCCGTTTGATCGTTTTCAGTGACGATGAGCGGAAATTCCTGGACTGGGCTCCAAAGGAAGACGGCACCATTTCTGCGTTCGCTTTTGATGATCAGAATCGACTGATCATTGCCAATGGTCGGCGGCGGCTAACAACCTGCGACGGGTCAGGAAAGCCGCTGCCCGAAATCTGGAATGCTCCCGAGGACTGGATTTATGCAACCTATGATCTGGTGATCATGCCGCTGTATACACTGCTGCCTCGTCCTTCCGACATGGATGAAGCCATCGCATGGCTGATCACTGGCGAGCGCACTGTAGTCACTGGAATGGAATCCGGTGAGACGGGTGGATCACCGGATCGGGAGAATTTGCAAAAGGATCGTCAGCAGTTAAAAGTAGCGGCGCCAATTCGCGACAACCTGCTGTTTATCGCGGTGATGCTGACAGCAGGATGTATTTTTTTATCGCGCCGTGATTTCTGAAGGCAACAGTCCCTGCAGGCAGACCCGCATGAATGCAGTCAGCAGAGAGAACCGGATCGGACGGGAAGACCACCGGGGGTCAGCGACTGTGACGCACCAGGCGAAAAGCAGACGGGCCAGGCAGCAGTCCTCGACGCTCGGTGGGCATTCCGGAAAACACGCATCGCAGATCTGCAATCACTTCCGGCATGTCTCCGTAGTAGACGTGGCCGCTGCTGAACCATCCCGCTGAGACAGCGGAAGCATCCACGAGCTGAAAAGCAGGCAGATCCTTCACCCTGGCCGTCACCGGACCAATCAACCCCAGAGGATCCCAGCCGTTAACCTCACGCGAGAACATCAGCGCTTTGTCATTCATTGATGCATAAACAGTAAAATTCCTGGCGAATCGGCGAATGCGATTTGCGGTGCGACCGACAAATTCGCTGGCATTCAGATCGGGCGCGGCCATCGCCACACTGTCGAACATTGATCCTCCCTCCCGGATTGCCATGTTGCGATCGGCCATGACCTTCAGTGACTCAGTCAGCAGATGGTTACCCATACTGTGCGCAACGAGATGAATTCGCCTGGCGCCGGATTTCGCTGCGACCGATTCCAGGATGCTCACAAGATCCTCCTTCGATTCGTCGGCCCGTCGCAGGTCCGTCAGATAATTCCAGCGACTCAGTCCCTCTGATGAACTGCCGGCAGGCCAGCTGAAAAACATGGATGGTCCCTTGTAGTTCATATCAAAGGCCAGCTGAGCGGTTCTGCGTGCGGCATCCCTAAAGGACGCACTATAGCCGTGAACAAACATCAGAAGCTGCTTTTCCGGCGACTGAGACACTTCACTATTCAGCTGCTTCCAGAATTCCCCGTCTGGCAACAGTTCCAGCTGCATCAGCACCACATGACGAGACGGATCCTGACGAAATTCGAACCGCATAATGGAGGGTTCCGGAAGAGTTCCCGGCTGCCGTCGGTAGGGCATACTGATTTCGCAGCTGCCATAAACCAGCTCACCGGAGCTCGCGCCAAACCATGTATCCGGATCTGACGCTGGTTTTGCATCCGCCGCCTGACTTCGATTCGTTGCAAAGAATACCCGTTCGACCGAATAGCCTTTGGGAGAACCGCCCAGATCGGGCTGTCTGATCACAACCGTTTTGGGGTTCGATGCGGTTTGTGATGATCCCGGAGCGGCGGACCGGTCAGCCGTATCAGGAGGAAATGGGACTGCCTCGGCAACAGCAGATTCGGGGGCAGCTGCCGCCTCTGGTATTGAATCCGCCCCGACTTCGGAAGGAGCTTCGGCACCGGCTGAGCCTGGAGCAGCATCCTCCGGATATATCTCCGGAGTCATTGCATCTTCAGGAGTTGCAACGTGCAAAGCGTCTTCGGTCGGCATCGGAGAAGCAGATTCATTTCTTTCGGCCGAGCAACCCGGAGAAACGTACACGAAAAGCAGACTCAGCAGGCTGAATACTGTGCGAGTCAATGACTTCTGCATCGATGTAACCTTCCCTGAAGCGAGCAATTCGACCTGTTTACGCTGATGAGTGTGGCGGAATGGAGTCGCTCGGTTCAATAGCAGGAGTTTCCCTCATCCGACAGTTACAGATTCCCGGACGTGAAGATTCGGAAAACGCCATTACAATTGGCATAAACATCGGACCAATCGGCAAAGTCTGCGCAACCTGCCATTTTCCTGCGAGGTATGATGAGGATAACGGAGAGGTTGTCGGGGAAGATTTCACCGTGTGCTACGGATCGCTTGACACAATGTCATGACTGCATGATCATCGTACTGAAGGGGCTGGAGGGGATTTATTTCAGATGAAGAAAAGTCGATAGCGTTACAGTTCCTTCGCCTTAAAGAGCAGTTTTTGGCAACACCGTCGATTCGCACACAACTGACAGACTACTGAACAAAAAATCACATACGGCCTACGAGACAGAGGTTTCCAAAATGGCGACAAAATCAGACCGCCGGATCGACATCGAAGACATCGACGGGGTGACCGTTGCCCGGCTGCTTGAAAAAAAGATTCTGGACGAGGCGAATATTGAATCGCTGGGTCAGGAAATGTTTGCCCTTGTGGACAAGGATGGTCGGACGAAGATTGTTCTGGACTTCAGCCTGGTGGAATATCTTTCCAGTGCGGCATTGGGCAAGCTGATCACAATGCACAAGAAGGTATCGACGGCTGGCGGAAAGCTGACCTTGTGTAACATCCAGAAGGACATCCTGGACGTCTTTAAGATTACGAAACTGGATCGGGTGCTGACACTTTGTTCGGATCTGGACGACGCACTGTCAAAATTCTGATATTGCGAGTGGCTCGTTCCCTGTGACCATGGCGGACAAAGCGATGGCGGTTCCAGTCCATTTTGAAACGTCCATTCCGAGCAACACGGCAGATGGACTTGCCGTTCAGGAGAAAATTGTCTCCCTGATGGAGCAGTTCAAATACAGCGACCGGGACGTATTTGCAATGCGGCTGTCGCTGGAGGAGGGCATTACCAATGCCATCCGCCATGGCAATAAGTTTTCAGCGGATAAGCAGGTCGAGATTCAGTGTTCCATTGATGAGTTCCGAATGCGGGTGGTTGTGCAGGATCAGGGGGAAGGTTTCGAGCCGGAAGCGGTCCCTGATCCAACCACGGAGGAATTCATTGAACGGCCGTGTGGTCGGGGGTTGCTGCTGATGAGGGCCTATCTGAATTTTTGTGAGTATTCGGATGGCGGTCGACGACTCACGATGGAACGCCAGCGAAACAGTGACCTTCCGGTCATTGACTGACGAAAAAAGTCAGCGCAAAAATGGCAAACGAACGGCCGTTCAGGATTCCTATTGAGCGGGGTGGACAGTATTATCGTGCTGTCTGAAAATGGTTCTGCGGTTTGCCGCGTTCGGGACCTGCAGAACTCGCGTTAGACTCCGCGCGTTACACTCCGTTTGTATTCGGATTCTGTGCAGCGCGTCGGGCGGATTCTTTGTAATTTCTGCGGTTTCGAAAACGGAAGAAGCAGATAACGTTTCCCTCCCGGGTTTCGCAAACGGCAGGAATCGCACTTTCTTTTCGGCTCAGGCAGCCGTGCATTCAAGGAGTTGTTGCATGTCGACAGTGGTTGAAAACAAGCCAGCCCTGGCTCCGGAAGTCACTGCATTTCTAAACAAAGCAGTGCAAAAGGCATTTGTTGGCGGTCGCTGGGTGGAAGCGGCCGATGGTGCCACGTTCGACGTACTGGATCCTGGTACAGGGCAGAAGATTGCGACAGTGGCCAGCCTGAAGAAGGCCGATGTCGACAAGGCCGTGGACATTGCCGTCGATGCATTTCATAACAGCGGCTGGGCAAAGATGCCCGTCAATGAAAGATCGGCCGTTCTGCATCGCATCGCTGACGCCGTTGAGAAGCGAATTCATATCTTTGCACAGATTGAATCTCTGGACTGCGGTAAGGTGTACGGCCAGGCGGTTGGTGACATTCAGAATTTCATTGACACATTCCGCTACTTTGCAGACCTGTCCCAGTCGGTGAATTACCGCAACGTGATTGCAGTGAAGCATCACGAAGCATGGGTTGCCCGGCATCCGTGGGGCGCCTGCGGATTCATCATCCCCTGGAACTTCCCATTCCTGCTCGCCGGCTGGGGTCTTGCACCAGCACTCGCCGCTGGTAACACCTGTGTACTGAAGCCTGCCGAAGACACTCCGCTGTCATCGCTGTACCTCTGCCATATGCTGCAGGAACTGGAACTGCTTCCTGCGGGCGTGCTGAATGTCGTTACCGGGCTTGGTTCGGAAGCGGGTGCAGCCGTTTCACAGAATCCAAAGTTCCGACGCATGAGCTTCACCGGCTCTCCGGAAGTGGGACGAATGGTAGCCGAAGCCTGCGGGCGAAATCTGGTACCTGTCAAATGCGAGCTGGGTGGCAAGGGTGCTGCCGTTGTGTTTAACGATGTTGATATTGCGGAAACAGCCGAAAAGCTGGTTCAGGCAATCACTTTCCATACGGGGCAGGTTTGCTGCGATGCGACTCGCTGGCTGATCCAGAAGGATATCTACAGTGACTTTGTAGATGAATGTATCACCCGCATGAAGTCAGTCCAGGTAGGTTATCCTATGGACGAGGGCACGCAGATGGGCCCCGTCGTCAGTGCTAAGCAGAAGGCGAGAGTGCTGAGTTACCTCCAGAAAGGCGTGGCTGGCGGAGCGGATCTGATTCTGGAAGGCGGAGAAGCCAAAGTTCCGGGCAAAAACGGATTCTATGTGAAGCCCGCACTGCTAGCCGGTTCCCTCGACAATATTGCCGCTCGCGAAGAAATTTTCGGACCCGTTGCCTATCTGGCACCGTTTTCTTCAGAAGAAGAAGGCATTCGTCTGGCAAATGATACGGAATACGGCCTTGGCAACAGCGTCTGGTCGCGTGACCTGGCTCGATGTGCCCGCGTCGCCGAATCATTCGAATCCGGCAACGGCTGGATCAATGCCCACAACGTCATTGTTCATGGCGTTCCTTATGCCGGCGTTGGGAAGAGCGGAATGGGTGGTGGCGTCGTCAGCCCGGACACTCTGAACGACTACCTGCGACCAATTTCCGTTGTTCGCCCGCTCTGAATTTTTTTAGCCTCTGACAGCTGCAACTCGGGAATCGACCTGAGTTGCAGCGATATCAGCGATAACTTTTGAAGCCCGGACTTTAAAAAGACCGGGCTTCTGTTACGTTCCGGCAGCAAAAACTCAAAACGAATCACGACCTGACCGTCATGTTTTTTCCGCAGGTGCTGCCCGTGAGGCGATACTGGTTATTCAAATCGGAACCGGAAGTGTTTTCCATTCAGGATCTCGCTGCATCTCCCGGAAAGCGGACAACATGGGAAGGGGTTCGCAACTATCAGGCCAGAAATATGCTGAGAGATGATATCAGGAAAGGCGATGGAGTCCTGTTTTATCACAGTCGGGCAGAACCGATGGTAATTGCCGGAACTGCTGAAGTTGCCAAAGCCGGATACCCGGACCACTTTGCACTGGACCCGGCTCATCCATATTTTGATGAGAAGTGCACGGAAGAAAATCCAGCGTGGTACATGGTCGATATCAGGCTGACGCAGATCTTTGCAAACCCCGTAAGCCGCGAACAACTTCAGCAGCACCCTGTCACCTCAGGGATGATGGTAATGAAGAAAGGCAGTCGACTTTCCATTCAGCCCGTGACACTGGAAGAATGGAATGTGGTTCATGAGCTGGCAGGTGCCAGGCCTGCAGATAGCCGGTCAACTAAAGATTTCCCGTGATTTAATTCTGCAGACCAGGTTGAGAGTTACCCGTGGGCTCAAACTATTCTTCCCGACGTTCAAAACTGATCCGACAACTGAAAAACCTCGGTGTCGATGGACTGCTGATTTCAGGACTGTCAAACGTCCGATATCTGACAGGTTTTACAGGCGATTCCACCTGGCTGTTTGTCACAGCGTCAGACACACTGATGCTCAGTGATACCCGGTATGAGACTCAGCTGGAAGATGAATGCCCGGGAGTCGGTGTCCGCATCCGTGATGCCCGCCGATCAATGAATGATGTCGTCAGCGATGTCGTGAGGGAGAGTGGAATTGAGCGACTGGGAATTGAATCCGACCATTTGACGCTTTCGCAGTTTCACGCACTTCAGTCGAAAACAGAGGCGATTGAGTTCATTTTTACTGCCAGTGCCGTCGAACAACTGCGTCAGATTAAGGACAAATGGGAACTCGAACAGATTCGGGATGCCATTCGTTTTGCGGAAAAGGGGATTGCCGTCGTCCGCAGCATGCTTCGCCCGGATCTCAGTGAACGACAGATCCGATTCATACTCGAAGAGGCAATGCGAAGTTTTGGTGCTGGCGGGACGGCATTTGAGCCAATAGTGGGAGTGGGTCCGACGGGCGCGTTGCCACATGCTCATGCTGGTCTTCGACTGGTGTCAGATAGCCCGGCTCTTCTGATTGACTGGGGTGCACAAACGTTTTCCGGGTATCGAAGCGATCTGACACGAGTTTTCTTTACGGCTCGACCGACTCGCCAGATGCAGCAAGTGTATGAGGTGGTCCTGAAGGCTCAGCAGGCAGCGATTCAGGCGATTCGTCCTGGTGTACGCTGCTGTGAAGTGGATGCGGTGGCGCGAAATCTGATCGCAGAAGCAGGTTTTGGCAGATATTTTGGGCACGGACTGGGGCATGGTATTGGGCTGGACATCCATGAATCTGCAAGAATGAGCCCCTCATCTGAGCAGGTTTTTGAAGCCGGCATGGTAACGACGGTCGAACCAGGCATTTATTTGCCCGGAAAATTTGGTGTCCGAATAGAAGATGACGTGCTGGTAACGGCTGGCGGCTATGAGGTTCTGACTTCTGTTCCACGCGAATTCGCTGACGCGGTGGTTTGATACCTTGCATAAACCGCCAATCTTCACGAAGCTTCGCGCCGTGAAGTCATTCATAAAGTTCATTTCTGAGAGCGGTTTGGAAACTGGCTCAGTAAGATGTGGAGGCAATAACATCAATGGCAAAGCCAACCGAGTCCGAGGACAAAGGCGGTTCGTTCGACCTGGAAAAATTCCGCAAACTGTTGCAGTTGATGGAAAAATACGGAGTCACTGAAGCCAATCTGCAGAATGATACGGAGTCATGGAAGGTACGTCGCGGGCCTCGCACCGTTTCATACGGTGGTCCGGCACCTGGCTGGGCACCTTCTGCAGCGGCACCGGCACCAGCGATGGCAATGCCGTCTCCGGCCGTCGCAGCGGCATCGGCCGCAGCGCCCGCCGAAAAACCTGCGGGCATTACGATTAACGCGCCAACAGTCGGCACGTTTTACGCAGCTGCGACTCCGGAAGACGAACCATTCGCCTCGGTGGGAATGATCGTGAAGCCGGACACTGTGGTTTGCATTATTGAAGCCATGAAGGTGTTCAATCAAATCAACGCTGAAAAGTCAGGGCGAATCGTTGAAATCCTTGTCGAAAATGGTGCAGCGGTGGAATTTGGCCAGCCACTGTTTCGGCTGGAAGCAGTCTAGTCGGTGTTTGGTAAAAAACAGCCGGAATCACCTGGCGGTTTACGGATCGAGGCTCTCAGAAGGAATTTGAATTTCCATGTTTCAGCGAATCCTGATTGCCAATCGTGGCGAGATCGCGCTGCGAATTATTCGCGCCTGCCGTGAGCTGGGAATTGAAACGGTTGCGGTATTCAGTGAAGCAGACCGGGGAGCTCATTATCTGGAGCTCGCGGATGAAGCCTGGTGCATTGGTCCTGCTGCGGCTTCCGAAAGTTACCTGCTGATTAATCGAATCATCAGCGTTGCAGAAGTTGGTAACGTACAGGCCGTTCATCCGGGCTATGGATTTCTCGCAGAGAACGCACATTTTGCGGAAGTCTGCCGCAGCTGCAATATCGAATTCATTGGTCCGCCACATGAGGCGATGGCCAAACTGGGCGACAAGGTGAGTGCTCGTGAAATTGCCATGAAGGCGGGTGTACCCTGCGTACCGGGCAGCAAGGGGCTGATTTCGGACGTCGAGGACGCAGTACGAATCGCAGACGAAATCGGCTATCCGGTTCTCATTAAGGCGACTGCTGGCGGCGGTGGCAAAGGGATGAGAGTCGCCGGCAACGAAATTTCCCTTCGTGCCGGGCTTCAGGCGGCGTCGGCGGAAGCGGAAAAAGCATTCAAGAATGCCGGCGTGTATCTCGAAAAATACGTCGAACGTCCTCGCCATATCGAAGTACAAATTCTGGCAGATCAGCACGGAAATGCCGTCCATCTGTGGGAACGGGACTGTTCCATGCAGCGACGTCACCAGAAACTCATTGAAGAGAGTCCGGCTCCAAACTTACCGGAACACGTGCGGCTCAGTATCTGCGAATGTGCGGTACGGCTTATCCGCGAAGCGGGCTATCAGAATGCTGGTACTGTCGAGTTTATTCTCGACAAAAACTTCAACTTTTATTTCATCGAAGTTAACGCCCGCATCCAGGTGGAACATCCCGTAACTGAAATGGTGACGGGCATTGACCTGATCAAGCAGCAAATCCTGATTGCCGCCGGTGAACCTCTGCCTTTCCGTCAGGAAGATATTCAGTGCCGCGGGTCTGCCATCGAACTGCGGGTTAACGCAGAAGATCCGGATAACGGCTTCCGTGGCAGTCCCGGAAAAATATCAAAACTGCGTTTGCCCGGCGGGCCGGGCGTCCGTTTTGATTCGCATGTTTACGAAGGATATACGATCAGTCCCTGGTACGACTCCATGATCGGAAAGCTGATCGTTCATAAGCCCACACGTGAAGATTCAATTCAATGTATGAAACGCTGCCTGCGGGAATTTGTGATCGAAGGTATTCAAACAACTCTGCCGCTGGCTAAAAAGATGTTTAACCACGCGGCCTTTGCTGAAGGGACCGTGGATACCACATTTGTTGAACGGACCTGGTAAGCAGTCCGAAAACGTTTCAGCAGCCGGTATCAGCATCAGCTGCGAATTTTGTTCGTCAAACAATTGTCCCGTTCTGATCAGACTCACATCCTTTTTTTCTGCAACTTGCAGTCTGTTGCCCAAGGAAACGACTCCCCATGTCCCATGGAATCAAACGTGTAGCCCTGTTATTTGCCGGTGGTCCGGCACCTGCCGCAAACGCCGTGATTTCCACCTGTGCTATTTCATGCATCAAGAACGGCATCGAAGTCATCGGAATTAAATACGGCTATTCCGGATTGATGGAATATACCCCCGCTCATCCGATGATTGAGGGTGTGCATTATATGAAGCTGTCCGAAGTGATGCTGCGACGGACTCGAAGCAAACAGGGCATTCTGATTGGAACGGCTCGTGCAAATCCCGGTAAGCAGATCACGAGTCCTGCTCATCTGGAAAACCCGGAAAAAGCAGCGCCGATGAAGGGCGTTTACGATGCCTTACGATCCATTGGCGTTGATGCTCTGGTTTCCATCGGTGGCGATGACACGCTGAAAACAGCCAACAAGCTGAAGATGTTCCAGGATCGACTGCCAGCCGGGCAGAAACGCATGCCTGTCGTGCATGTTCCCAAAACGATCGATAATGATTACATGGGCATCGATTTCACGTTCGGCTATTTCACGGCCGTCGAGACACTCGGCACGGAAATCAGCAATCTGCATGCGGATGCGGAAGCCGCTCGCAGCTACTTCATGGTGGAAAGCATGGGACGAAGTGCAGGGTGGCTGGCCTATGGTGCGGCTATCGCGGGCGAAGCCAGTCTTGTGATCAGCGTTGAGGATGTTGTCGAAAAATATCTGGCACCCACATCCACTCCCGAACGAAAGATCATGGACATCGACAAGGTGGTCCAGAAAATCGTGCGAGTCATGCGGTATCGCCAGGAACAGGAAGGCAAGGAATATGGTGTGATCGTGCTGGCAGAAGGCCTGGCCGAATATCTGCCGGATGAAGCACTGAAAGATGTTCCTCGCGATGATCACGGACACATCTCTGTGGCACACGTTGACCTCGGCAAGATGTTTGCCCGACGCGTGAGTGAAGAATTCCGAATCCAGACGGGCGTCAAACGCAAAGTGACGGGGCTGCAGCTGGGCTACGAATGCCGTTGTGCTCGTCCCCATGCATTTGACGTCATGCTGGGCAGCCAGCTGGGAGTCGGCGCTTATCGGGCATTGTGCGAAGAAAAGCACAATGGCGTGATGGTTTCCGTCAGCGGGCAGCTGGATCTGCACTATGTGCCTTTTGAAACTCTGGTTGATCCACTCACCCTGGTTACAAAAGTCCGGTTTATCAAAGTGGGAAGCGACTTCCATAAACTCGCACGGTTCCTGGAAACCAGCATTAATGACTGAGCGGCTGGCAGAAAGATTGTGATGGTGGCGCGCGTCATCGACGGAAAAGTGATTGCTGAGACGGTGAAGAATCGGGTCGCGGCAGAGGCTGCGGAATTCCAGCGTGTGACAGGCATCACAGCGACTCTGGCTGCGGTATTGATCGGTGATGATCCGGCCAGCCAGGTGTATGTGCGCAATAAGGAGCGGGCCTGTCATAAAGCCGGACTCCGCAGCGTACTGCATCGCCTGCCGGCCGATATTTCACGCATGGAGCTGATGGACCTGATTGCAAAGCTGAATCAGGATCCGTCGGTCCATGGGATTCTGGTACAGCTGCCGTTACCGAAACATCTTGACTCCGCCATGGTTCTGGATGCCGTCAGCCCCGTAAAGGATGTTGATGGATTTCATCCGCAGAATGTTGGTCTGATGCTGCAGGGCCGCCCCCGGTTTCTGCCATGCACTCCGCACGGAGTGATGGAGATGCTGAAATACGAACAGGTGGCAACAGTCGGCGCACATGCTGTTGTGATTGGCCGCAGCGATATTGTCGGTAAACCGATGGCCGCTCTTTTGATGCAGAAAGGAGCGGACGCAACTGTCACGGTCTGTCACAGCCGTACTCGCGACATCGCGGCAATCACCCGTCAGGCCGATATTCTGATCGCTGCCGTGGGGATTCCGCGATTCGTAACGGGCGATATGATTCGGCCGGGTGCAGTTGTCATTGACGTGGGCATCAATCGTGACGGCGATACTCTGGTCGGCGACGTGGACTATGAATCGGCGTTTCAGACTGCTTCCGCCATGACACCCGTACCTGGAGGTGTCGGACCGATGACCATCGCTATGCTGCTGCAGAACACCCTGCTGGCCGCAATGCAGTCCGTTAAAGCGTAAAGACTTTCCAACACAGCAGCGACACTTCCTCAAGCCCCATAATTCCCATAATTCCCATAATTCCCACGGGGACAATCTCACGGGGACCAGATGTTCTACTGTCGAGTATTTCTGACGTTCCTGCGAAATTCGCTGATACGCGAAATGTCGTTTCGCGGAAATTTTCTGATACAGATCGTGACCCGGCTGTTCTGGTTCGCAGCGCAGATCGCGCTGTTCAAAATCATTTTCAATCAGGTCAGCTTTATCAAAGAATGGAGCGAAGATCAGTACTTCGCGTTCATGGCTACCGGCATGCTGATCAACTCGATTGTTGAGGCGTTCTTTATGCCGAACTGTGCCGAGTTCAGCGAACAAATTCGCACAGGTCGCCTGGACTTCGCTCTGACCAAACCGATCGATACTCAGTTCCTTGTGTCGCTGGAGAAAGTCAATCTGGCAATGTTCAGTCAGATGCTTTTGTCGCTGTGGCTGCTGGGACGCTCGCTTTATCGAATCGGAGAACCAGTTTCCGCAACTCAGATCTTTCTGTTTCTCTTCTACGTATCTGTCGGTGTCGCATTCTTTTATTCCCTGATGATCAGCATGGCGAGTACAAGTGTCTGGTTTGGACGAAATCAGGGGCTTTACGATTTCTGGTTTTATATTACGGTTTTTGCCAGGTATCCGCGAAGCATCTATGACGGTCGCACGGCGAACGAAATCGAGCCGGGCGAAGCCATTCAGTTTTTGTTTTCCTACATTATTCCCATCCTGCTGGTGATTACGATCCCCGCTCAGGCCATCGTGGGAACTCTTCAGGACTGGCGACTGGCTGTCGTTGCATTGCTGTCTTCTCTGGCGGGTCTGATTGTGGCGAGAGCCGTTTTTCACTGGTCCCTTCGGCAATACCGCAGTGCAAGCAGCTAAAGTGATCAGTGGATTGCTGACGTAAATCGGAATGAAATGGCATTGTCAGTCGTTTCAGCCGTCCGTCAGGATCATTCAGTCATCCTGGAACGGGATATTGAAGAATGACGGACGAACAACCAAAGCCGTTTGGTCTGACGACGCTTACATGTGTCGTTATTGCTGGCATGATTGGCGCCGGAGTTTTCACAACTTCGGGGTATACGCTTCTTGAACTGAAAACGCCTTTTCTGGTTTTAGTTGCATGGATGATCGGTGGAGCGATTGCCGTCTGCGGGTCAGCGGCATACGGAGCACTGGCTCAGCAGATGCCTGAATCCGGCGGCGAATATTTATATTTGCATCGCCGAATACATCCCTTTGCAGGATTCCTGACCGGCTGGGTCTCTCTGACTGCCGGCTTTAGCGGTGCAATTGCATTTGCGGCAGTAACTTTTGAAAAATACGTCCTGCCCGACAGCCCCATGGCATATGGCCTTCCCGAACATTCGCTGGCCCTTCTGGTCATTTTGATCTGCGGTCTCGGACATTCTTTTTTGATTCGTGGAGCGGCCGTACTTCAGAATACGGTGGTTTTCGTCAAAGTCGCAATCCTGCTGTCATTTCTGGGTCTTGCGGCGTGGAGCCAGTCAACACATATCTGGCATTGGGAACCTCTCGTAATTCCGCCCGACCCTGCCGGTCCCGGAAGCGGCGAAACGAATTTATGGTATGCGATGGCCACTTCCGTGATGTGGATCTCGCTCAGCTATGCAGGATTCAATGCCGCTGTTTATGTGGCATCAGAAGTAAACGACCCCGTCCGTGTCATTCCTCGTGCCATGTTACTGGGCACTGTGCTGACAACCATTCTTTATGTGCTGCTCAATCTGGTGTTCGTTACGGCGGCGCCGGCCGCTCAGCTGGCCGGACAGGATGATATCGCGGCGATTTCCGCACGAATGCTGGGGGGACCCGTCGCAGAACGACTCATTCGTGCAGCGATCGCCCTGGCAACTTTGTCATCAGTAGCCAGTATGATCATGACCGGGCCTCGCATCTATAGCCGAATGGCTGACGACGGACTGTTCCCCCGATTCTTCCGCACCGAAAAGCAGACAATACATCGCACGGTGCTTCTGCAGACCGGGCTTGCCATGATTCTGGTCATGACAAGCACTCTGCAAAAACTGCTCAGCTATCTCGGTACCACTCTGTCAATATCTTCGGCCATCACAGTCAGCACACTGTTGTTCGTTCACTCCGTCGTTCCAGTCGGACTCTTCAGAAAACTGGCCGCACTCATCTATGTGGGAGCCACGCTGATTTCCGTTGTTCTGATGTCTGTCAACGACATTCGCCGCCTTTATGGAACGATCCTGACAATAGTGGCAGGAAGTCTGCTGTGGCTTTTAACCAGGAATCCAGCGAAACCAAACGGCGGAGAATCGCGACCGGTCGACTGAGGTCAGCTGATTTCGCCTCGAATGAGAATTTGACGGCAAATATTCCTGCCAATCGAGGAATTGTCGCCGTTTTTGCATACACGGCATCGTGCTCACTTGCGAGGCCGGAATCAACGAACAGAATGTGAACCGCCGGGGTGCGAGCTGCCGGTTACTGACTGAATACCAGGTGGAGACCAATCGATGACTGCAGAGCTTTTGCGATACATTCCAGATGCGGCGGTTTCGTTGCTTCCAGATCAGGAGCGAGTGAAGCAGCTGTCTGCTGCCCTGAATTCAGCTCGTGACGAAACTCTCAACGATATTGAGCTGTGGCAGAGCAGGGGACCCATACCAAAGGAAAAGGATCCACTGGACGCCGCCTTTATTCAGTGGCCTGAGGAATTGCTGCAGGACCTCGAGGAAAACAAAGCGAACAGTCTGGTTGCACGAATCGAAGCCTGTGCCGCACGACTTCGCGACACCGCAGACTCAGTCGTCATCCTGGGAATTGGAGGCTCGTACATGGGCATGCGGGCCATGTTCGAAGCCCTGAAGAATCCGTACCACAATGAACTGAGTCGTGCTCAGCGCAATGGAGTACCGCGGATTTATTTCGACGGCTGGAATGTCGACTCGGACCAGCAAAGTGCGCTGCTGCAAATGCTGGATCAGCGGGCAGAGACAGCCGCAGGCCAGTCCGGACCAGATGGCAAAACAGCAGTCATTGTGATCAGCAAGTCGGGTGGCACACTGGAGACCGCAGCAGCTTTTCGTACATTTCGCCAGCTGGTAGAGAAGCATTTTGGAGCGGAAGCTGCCAGCCTGATCGTTCCCGTCACCGGTGATCAGGGAAAACTTCGCAATCTGTCCAATGCTGCCGGATACCGGGACATCTTCTCAATTCCGGACGGAATTGGCGGCCGATTTTCTGTATTAACTGCAGTGGGTTTGTTACCAGCTGCTGTCGCCGGAATGGATATTCGCGCCCTGCTGCAGGGTGCCGCGGATATCACTCAGCATTTCCGTTCGGCTCCATGCGGTCAGAATGTTGTTCTCGATTTCACGGCGATTGGCCACATCTTTGAAGTGGACCATGGAATGACGACTCGTTTGCTGTCCACATGGGGCAGCAAACTCGAAGCCGTCGGGCTGTGGTATGACCAGCTGCTCAGCGAAAGCCTGGGCAAGCATGAACGAGGTGCCACGCCAATTACCGTGGTGAATACTCGCGACCTGCACAGTCGAGGACAGCAGCACCAGGAAGGACGACGCGACAAACTGATCACCAACCTGCTTCCGGGCGCTCCGCGATTTCCCGCAATCACCATTCCCGGACATGCGCTGGATCAGGATCACCTCAACCAGCTGAAGGACTGTCCTCTTCCACGAGTTCTGCAGGCTGCTGTGGATGGAACCAACAAGGCTTACGCAGATGCTCAGCGACCAACAGCCGATATCCTCTTACCAACAATCAATGAACACACCATCGGTCAGATTTTTCAGATGCTGATGCTGGCGACCGTCGTTGAAGGACGGCTGGTTGGTACCAATCCCTATGGTCAGCCAGGTGTCGAAGCCTACAAGAAGAACATGCAGGCGAATCTCAATATCCGCTGAACAGTTCTGAGATTCGCTGCACGGACATTGCACTCAGCCAGCATTCAGATGCTGGCTGCCGCTGTCGGTATCTGCAGGCCCGTCAGAATCCTCTGACAGGCATCTGACTTATTGAGCGCATAAAAGTGGATACCGGGAACACCTTCGTTTCGCAGTTGTTCGCACTGGCGAATCGCGTGTTCGACGCCGATTTCGAATTGTGCCGACGCATCGTCTTTGACGGACTCAAGTTTTGAGGCCAGAGATTCCGGAAAAACGGTACCGCACATGGCCGTAATTCGCTTGATTCTTGCAAAATCCGTGATCGGCATAATGCCCGGAACGACAGGCACGGAGATACCAAGAGCGTCACATTTGTCCCGGAATGAAAAGAAATTGTCGTTCACAAAAAACAGCTGAGTGAACACGGCATCCGCGCCGCATGCCACTTTGCGCTGCAGATTCTGAAGATCTGCCTCCAGCGACGGTGCTTCAATATGCTTTTCCGGATAACCGGCAACACCCACACCGAATTCGGGGCACGTCTCCCGAATCAGTTCCACCAGCTGATTCGCATTGGATAAACCGCCTTCAACAGAACGAAAACTGGTTTCACCGGCAGGCGGATCTCCTCTCAGTGCCATGATATTGTGAATACCCGCCTGCTTCGCTTCCAGCAGCCACTGCACAAGCTCATCGCGAGTAGACCCGACACAGGTGAAGTGAGCCATTGCCGTGCGTTTGCCATCGGACTGAATGTGCCGACACCAGTGCAGCGTTCGATCGCGAGTCGAACCACCGGCCCCGTATGTGCAGGAAACAAACGCCGGATTACAGGCTGTCAGTGTGCATAAGTTCTTTTCCAGCGCAACATCACCCTCAGACGATTTGGGAGGGAAGATTTCGATGGAAACAACAAACGACTGACTTCGAAAGATCTCAGACAGATTCATATTCACATTTCCTGACCGGTGAGCCGAGCGACTTCATTGACGTCCTTATCACCGCGGCCGGAAAGGCATACGACAATCACGTCATCTGGCGAACGCCGGGCGGCTGATTTCATGGCCCATGCGATCGCGTGGGAAGTTTCAATTGCCGGAAGGATTCCTTCCGTGCGAGCCATCACGGAGAAGGCCGAAAGAGCCTCATCATCCAGAATGCTCACATAGTCGACTCGCCCCAGATCCTTCCAGTAACTGTGCTCAGGGCCAACTCCCGGATAATCCAGACCTGCGGAAATGGAATGCACGTCGCTGGTCTGACCATCCTCGTTCTGCAGAACATAACTGTAACTGCCGTGCAGTATCCCGGGTTTTCCATGTGTCAGAGTACTGGCATGATCGCCCAGATGGCTGCTGCGCCCACCCGCTTCGACACCCGTCAGAGCAACACCCGTGTCGTCCACAAACGGATAGAACATCCCTGCCGAATTTGATCCGCCACCAACACACGCCACCACTTCATCCGGTAACCGGCCAACCTGAGCGAGACACTGCTCACGGGCTTCACGACCAATAACCGACTGAAAGTCGCGCACCATCATTGGAAATGGATGCGGCCCAACCACACTGCCAATGATATAGTGAGTGTCACGGACGGAAGCCATCCAGTCTCTCATCGCTTCATTGATCGCATCACGCAAAGTACGTGAACCCGTCGTCACCGGACAAACCTCAGCCCCCATCGTCCGCATAATAAAGACATTCAGTTTCTGCCGACGTACGTCCTCTTCCCCCATATAAACAACACAGGGAAGGCCAAACCGAGCACACGCGGTTGCCGTTGCGACCCCGTGCTGCCCGGCTCCGGTTTCAGCAATTACTCGTGTTTTCCCCATCCGTTTGGTCAGCAACACCTGCCCCATGGTGTTGTTGATCTTGTGAGCGCCGGTCAGATTCAAATCTTCCCGTTTAAAATAAATGCGGGCACCTCCGCACTTTTCAGTCAGTCGCTCAGCAAAGTACAGAGGATTTGGACGACCGACAAAATTCTTCAGCAAATCACGCAATTGCGCATCAAACGCCGGATCCGCACAAGCGTCGGAATATGCTCGAGTCAGCTCGTCCAGAGCATACATCAGCGTTTCCGGCACATACCGTCGTCCAAATTCCCCGAAACGACCACGTTCGTCCGGAACTGCACTGACGGCCGAGTTTTCAGTTGTGGAAGACATCTCTATTTCTGTATGAAAATCAGGCAATACGAAAACAATGATGAGACGATCAGTCAGCTGACTGAATCACCGACAACGTCTCTATTGTTGGGAGATCCTGACGAATAAAAGTAAAAAAATCGAGTTCCCGGACCGGTTTCCTGACGATAGAACTCGGTTTCAATGTTCTCAGCCCAATTTTTCAGCGACTCTCCTGTGATTTTCCGCGAGCCAAAATGAAATCCGTCGCCTTTCTGACAATGGACAGCATGGAAGGGTTCTTTGCATACGATCATTTAACCGTCCAGCCGCTCGCCCAGCGCAACATCTCTGTACAGGATGTCTCCTGGCGACAACACGACGTTCAATGGAATACCTTTGACCTGGTAGTCATTCGTTCCCCCTGGGATTATCAGCAGGCGCCGGAGCAGTTTTTGAATGTCCTCGAGACGATCTCGACTTCCGGCACGGTGCTCGAAAATTCGCTTAGTATCGTCCGGTGGAACATTCACAAATCGTATCTCAAATTCCTGCAGGACCACGGCATACCCATCGTTCCAACACACTGGTGGCCTCGGCTGAATGCTGACGGAATTCAACGTCTGATGTTAGACCCGGACTGTCAGCAGTGGGTTGTCAAACCACTTGTCGGCGCGAATTCCGATGACACCTTTCGGGTGCATCCTGGTGCAGCTCCGCATACCATCGAACAGGCAATTGCGGCGTTCGGAAATCGTGAGCTGATGGTACAGCCATTCGTGCAGAGCGTGATTGACCACGGCGAATATTCACTGTTCTATTTCGGCGGACACTACAGCCACTGTATCCTGAAGACTCCCCAAAAAGGTGACTTTCGTGTTCAGGAAGAGCATGGAGGCGTTCTGAAGACCGTCGAAGTGCCGGCAGATCTTAAAGAGGTGGCAGAACGAACTCTGGAAGTGATACCCGGGAAAACTCTCTATGCCCGGGTTGATCTCGTCAGGCTGAGCCGGGGAGAACCTGCCATCATGGAAGTGGAACTCATCGAACCTTCCATGTACCTTGCCCACCATCCGCAGGCCCCCGAACGTTTTGCCGACGCCATCGCCGAATGCCTGAACCGCGTGTCGATCTGACCCGCCGTCGTCACAGAATCCTGAGCCAGGTCGTTATCAGCAGCGATGGTCCGTTATTCCCAGGCGATGAACCCTGGACTCGTACGATCTCGGGATAACCTGACAACGACCCGTTTGCCGTCAGTGAACCACGGGTCGCCCGTCAGATTTCGACCAGGATTTTCTGGGGTACAATACATACCTCCATCCACATATCCGGCAGCGTCCACATGCTCAGCGCGAAGCAAATCTTCCAGAACATAGTCTCGCGCTTCGTCGACGTCCGGGTCAATTCGGTGAGTTGTCAGGTTCCACACTTTGGTTGTGAATCTTACGCCAATATCCCGGCTGATCTGGCCAACCCAAACCGATTCCTGATCGAATTGAAGCGGAGTCAGCCAGAGCCGCAGGTGAAGCCGTTCATTGATGGAATTCCGAATTCTCTGGAGAGCAATATCCTGACTGCGGTTGAACAGATACAGAGGGCTCACAGGCGAATAACGATACTCCGCGCCGAGCAGAAACGCTTTGACTGTTCGCCAGCAACTGGAGAGAGTAATCGTTTCGCTCTGGTCCCATCGCCCCGCGAATACACTCAGCAAAACGTCCAGCTGACCGATCAGAACCAGATTGACCGGATCCCCATGCCCGGTTCCTTTCGCATTGGTTGTGGCTTCAGGCATTTTCTTCAGTCTGCCGATAAAATCAGGCAGCGTACACGGAATTATTTCGGCGGCCGGACAAAGTTCTGAGAAGTCCTTCAGAAGGTAGTCGGCCGCAATTCCGCCCACGGGAATGGAAAAGATAAACTCCGCCGTGTCTTTGTCAGGCGTGCCAGCCCGAAGCTTTTCAGCGCTGGCTTCGAGTGAGGCAGCCCTCTCTTCGCTGGACACCGATCTCATACGATGCAGCCTCACACGCACCGATTTGCTGCCTTCGTCCAGAGTCGTATAAATGAATCCTCGGGAAGTGCCGCCAGCCGGAATGGGACGCAAAGGAAAAGCCAGATCCTGGAAACACTCATCCATCCTCAGATTGGCCCGGCGAGCACTCAGCAGCTTCCATGGCAGAAGAAAAAGCAGGGGCAGAAAGTACCAGGCCCCAATTCCCCATGTGGAGAGTCGCCTGATGACAGAAAAGTGATTGATCCCGGCCGCTTCCAGAGGAGTGAAATAATGAGGATCAATCCCCGCCACGAACAGACGCAGCGGCACGTTCTGTCGGTTCGTGATTTCAAGATAAACCGGCTGGATTCCTGTACGTGTCGCAGGAACTCCAAATCGACGACGCACTTCGGCCACGGCAGGCACGGCGACGATAACTTCGGCGACGTCATTTTCCTGTTTTTGTGAACGTTCCAGCCATGAATTGATCTCGGGGTCCGGATTGTAATCCGTATCAAAAATTCGACGAAGCACACGAACAACCTGAGTGAACATGAATGGCCCTTTGGCGAGCGTCAAAATCGTCTTTAACGGGAGGACGAGGCTCCCGCCGTGCTTTTTTCCGGGAGGGCGAGGCTCCCGCCGAGCCGTGTTTTTTACCGGGAGGGCGAGGCTCCTGCCGAGCTTTTTTGCGGGAGGGCGAGGCTCCTGCCGAGCCGAACTTTTCTCGGCTCAGCAGGAGCTTCGCCCTCCCGTCTACTTTTCTCGGCTCAGCAGGAGCTTCGCCCTCCCATCTACTTTTCTCGGCTCAGCAGGAGCTTCGCCCTCCCGTCTACTTTTCTCGGCTCAGCAGGAGCTTCGCCCTCCCGTCTGCTTCAGGATACCGGTCACTGTGGATTCACCTGAACTGTTGCTGTCGTCAGGATATTCAGGTCGGCAAAGTAAAGGTAAATCGCAATTACGAACACGATCAGAAGCATGCCAACAGGATATGCAAACTTCCATGGAGTCAGATCCACTCGCCCGGAATCAATCTGAGTCCACGGTTCTTTTCGTGGGTTAACGGCTGTGATGGCCAGCATCAGCAAAATCAAACCAACAAACACGGCACCAAGGAAATGGAACTCGTGCATGGCGGAAACCAGAGGAGCAAACGCAGGAAGAAAATACCCCGCCGAGATCACTGCGAATCCGGATATCAGTGCGATATTGGCGGCCAGCGCTGGCACTCGTCGGTTCAGAAGCCCGAGCACAATCACTGAAAAAATAGGAATGAAATACAGACCATTCATCTTCTGGAGATATCCGAAAATACTGGCCTGCCCCTGTAACAGGGGTGCAGCCACCATTGCAGAGATGGCAATGATCCAGCCAAATAATTTTCCCGAACGGATTACCTGGGCTTCCGATGCCGATGGAAAGACAATTTTTTTGTAGACACCAAGACTGAAGAGTGTGGCCGTACTGTTCAGAACGGAATTGAAACTGCTCAGAATTGCCCCGACAACCACCGCCGCAAAGAACCCGCGAAAGTGCGCCGGCAGGACATCCTGCACCAGACGTCCATAGGCGTGATCCCCCTTCAGACCTTCCTTCGCATACAGGTGAAATGCAATAATCCCCGGCAATACCAGAATCAGCGGAGCGAACATTTTCAAAGTCCCGGCCAGCAGCACTCCCTTCTGTCCCTCTTTCAGGTTCGCCGCTCCAAATGCCCGCTGAATGATTTGCTGATTGGTGCACCAGTAAAACAGATTCAGCAAAATGACTCCGCTAAAAAGGGTGGAAAATGGAACAGACTGGGTCGCTCCACCCAGCGAATTGAATTTCTCAGGATGGGCCTCACGCAGGATGGTCACAGCAGACAACGGGGCTTCCGGACTGATAGCCTTCAATCCGTACCACGTAATCATCAGACCGCCCACCAGCAGTCCGAATCCATTCAGAGTATCACTGACTGCCACTGTCCGCAGTCCGCCAAAAATTGCATACACCGCCCCCAGCAGACCAATCGCCCATACAGATAACTGCAGACTTCGAGTCTCGGACGCGATCCCTGTGACCTCCTGCATGTTCAGAATTCCGTTCAGACCCGTAGCTCCCGTGTACAGAATCATGGGCAGCACAATGACTGTGTATGCCAGTATGAAAATCACCGAAGTGATGGTCCGCGTTGTGCCGTCAAACCGAAGCTCCAGGAATTCCGGAATGGTCGCGATCCCGCTCTTCAGGTATCTCGGCAAAAAACACAGGCCCATCACAACCAGCGACATTCCTGCGATCACTTCCCAGGCAATCACCGAAAGCCCGTCATTGTATGCGGCTCCATTCAGCCCAATCAGCTGCTCAGTAGACAGATTGGTCAGTAGCAGCGAACCGGCAATATAACCACCCGTAAGCGTGCGGCCGGCAAGAAAATATCCATCTGTAGTGTTTGTGAGATCCCGCCGAGTCAATTGCCAGGTCAGAAACCCTACCAGCCCGGTAAAGAAAGCAAATGATCCAAACGTGAGCGGGTCCATGAAGTCCCTGTCTGCAAATGAGTGTTCAGCACGGGAAACAAAAATACAGGCGATAGAGTAACAGCGTGGGCCACCATGACAACTTCATCAGAAAGGATCGAACTTTCCCGGAGGATGCTCGGCACGTCATTATTGTCCCGTGATTTATTCTCTGGTTATTCCCTGGCTGGCCGCCGATGTACATCATGAACAGGCAGCAGTGCCCGCAGGATTTGCAGTGCCCCACCCGATTGCCGACCATCGCCCCTGAAATGCGCACCCACCCCGCGGATTCCCGAAAATGATCAGACAAAACTGTTGGAAACCGGGCGACAGTTCTCTGAAGCTAACCGGCGGGGTTCACAGAGCCCAGCCAGCCAGATTCTGCGACAAATTTCCGATGCCACGCCAAAAATAAAGAAAGATGCAAGACGAATCGGTCTTCATTCCACATCATTAAAAAGATACACATATTCAGGTCAGGTCGAGCTTGCCAATACACCAGTCCACTCTTTAGGATCCGTCACATCAGTTAACTCCAATTCTCAGTGATCTCACTGGCATGACCTTTGCTTGGCAGGCGTAATGATCCATGAGACACAACCAGCCATTACCCCCGAACGTTCCGTTTCTGTCTTCAATTCATGGACAGAAATCCTATCCGATTAAATTGCCTTCCGACATCCAGCCCTTTGCATCCGGGAACAATTTTTGCCAGCGCGAAATCAATCCCGTTCTGTCTCTGGGTTTTCCATTATGAGTCGTTTGTTATGAGTTGTTTGTTATTTCCTTGTCAGACTAAAGGAGAGAGTCGTGATTCGAACGCGTCGTGCATTCACGCTGATTGAACTGCTGGTAGTGATTGCCATCATTGCCATTCTTATTGCCTTACTTTTGCCTGCTGTGCAGCAGGCCCGGGAAGCAGCTCGCCGAACGCAGTGCAAGAATAATCTCAAGCAGCTGGGCCTTGCTTTCCACAACTACCATGACGTTTACCTGACATTCCCGAACGGCAGCCATCCGACTCCGACCTATCTGGGCGGCGGATACCACATGGGCTGGGCTGTGAAACTGTTTCCTTATATCGAGCAGGCGAATCGATATACCGCAATGCAGGCATTTTCGCCGAATCCAATTTCTGAACTCGGACCATGGCGACTGGCGATTGCTCCACATAACGGTGCAGACCCGATCTGGGGCCCGGTTCCCGGACTCAGCTGCCCGTCTTCTCCACTGGGCGATCGCAGTCCGGACATCATTGTCGCGGCTGCTCCTCACAACAAGGACCATGGAGCACTGCATTATCGAGGATGTGCAGGCCGAGTTGAAGACGTCGTGAATCCCTCCGATCCAAACTCCCATCGCTATGCCAACTCGGGAATTATTTTTCCGCACAGCAAGGTACGCATTGCTGACGTGACAGACGGCACCACCAACACCATTCTGCTGGGCGAATCATCTTCGTCACAGGGATGGTCGGCAGCGATGAAAGTCGGCTGGGGCGGGATTCAGCCATGGACATGGGGTATGTACTGGTATGTTGATACTCGCCGTCTGACGATCGACAGCAAGCACATTCAGTTCCCGATCAACTTCCGCGGAAATTTCGGGAACAACGCCACTCCATATACGAGTACGCACATTGGTGGTGCTCAGTTCCTGCTCGCCGACGGCTCATGCCGCTTCGTCAGCGAGAACATCGACCTTGCCATTCTGAAATCTCTGGGAACAAGAGACAAAGGTGAAGTGGTTGGCGAGTTCTGAAACGCCCGTCAGTACCATTGCATCCGGCCCGGCTCCTCATCGAGCCGGGCTTTTTCTGTCTGATTCCGGCGAACTCTGGTATTACCCATTCTGAAGTAACCGACGCTCAGTCCAGGATTCGTTTTTCGTTTGCCCAAACCCCGGATCTGTTCCGCGTCGGTCATCGACAATCAGCGATTTATGTGAGAGAATGACGGCTTTCAAAGAGGTCGTCGAGGAGCAACTATTATGAATTCCATGTTTTCATCGGTGCAGCTCCGAATGCTGCTGTTTCTGACATTTGTTGCCGCAATTGGCTGCGGCAGTGGTGAAAACCGGAAGGAAACAGGCACCGTTTCCGGGACAGTAATGTACAACGGCGAACCCCTGAAAATCGGATCCCTGCTGTTTATCCCGGTCGGTGGCGGCCCAACCGCAGAAGCAAATATCGACAGTAATGGCAAGTACTGGATGGGTACGTATGAACTGGCGGATGGTGCAGTTCTGGGGAAACACAAAGTCATGATCACGGCCATCACCGCTCCCGGTGGGTCCGGCCTGCCGGAGGATGTAATCGATGGAGACGGTGCTCCCGTGTCCGTGATTCCTGAATTCTACGGAGATCAGGAAAAATCAGGCCTTGAAGTCGAAGTGAAGGCGGGTGAGAACAACGTGGACTTTATTCTGACCGCGAAAGCCGGCGAAGTGAAAGTTAACTGAATCGATGTAACGGTTCATCCCGGCAATCGAGCTCACGTATCTTCATCAAAGTCCGGCTGGAAAGCCGGACGTACGTCAGCCTTTCCAGGCTGACTGATTGCATGGTCCGACTTCAAAGCCGGGCGTACGTCAGCCTTTCCAGGCTGACTGATTGCGTGGCGGGGCTTGCAAGCCTGTAGCGCAAAGACAGGCTGCAATGCCGGACGTACTGCTCGCAGCTAACCTGGGCTCGCACTAAAAGGGAATCTCACTTCCCGGCAGTTCGTTCTCCGAGCATTCGGTATCCGCGGTCAGGCTGAACCGGTCGAAAAAGTCGTCGTATTCCAAGCCATTCATTAGAGCGTCCTCAAAAGGATGCCCGGACTTGCGTCTTTCGAAGGAGTCCTCAATAAGGTCTGCCTCCATCGCATCTGAGAGAAGATCCGGTCGGTTTTCCGCGAGACGTTTCCAGCGCCCGCGTCTTCGCGGTGCCAGTTGGGCAATCTCCAGAATCAACATTCGCAGTTTCTGAAACTCGACATCGTCGATCGAAGCGAAACCTTCGAGTCTGGCGATATTCTTTTGAGAGATATTGCTCTGATCCATGAAGCCGATGATCTCACCTGTTGCGAGATTCAACTGTTGTTCAGCCCGGGGCAGTTTTCGGCAATCACTGCAAATTCTCGCGCGTCGCCCTTTGCCGCCGAATTTCTCATGGGGCCGTTCGTATCCGCAACAATCACAAACTCGTCCCATCAGCCCGCCGTTCCCTCTCACTTTAGAACGAAAACCGCTGCCTGCAACGCCCTGGCCTTCGCGTAATTCACCCTGCGAACCATCGTCAACACAGTTTGCCCGGACACACCGCGTCGGGCTGGAACGTATTCTTCACACAAACCGCCTGAACTTCAAATACACTTCCCACAAAGTAGTCGTCACTCTCCGAGTGACGCTTTGCGATTCCGCCCGATGTCGTCATCGCTTCACTCAGTTGTTCGCTTCAGGATGTGCGGAAAAATCGCAGTTCATCACTCGGAGAGTGACGGCTACTTTAGTCCGGCATCTGAATTTGAGTACAGACAGCAGGCATCCGCGTGGAGCCCGGCTTTCGTCGGATTGTCGGCAATGTATCGACGAAAATGTTCGAACTGCTCTTCGGATCGAACAAGATGATCAAACCCATCCTGTTGCCAGAATCGTCCGGAGTCAGACAATCCCTGATTGATTCGTCGCCCGGTAAATCGCTTCCATGATGCGCACTGACTTAACATTACATCATCATTCGGAAAGACAACAAGCATGTGCGTATGATTTGGCATCACCACAAAATCCGTCATCCAGTATCGTTTTCCATCAAACTTCAGGAAACTCTCGGCAACAATTTGGAAATTCGCAGTGTCTTTCAGAACACATGAACCGTGACATTTGTCGAGCTCATTGTGCCACCGTGTCGAGAAGGTCGCATAGAACTCGGCCTGAAGTGGCTGGTCCAGTTGCTGGAGGTCATCTCGCCAGGCGGGCTTGTTCGGATTGATGCCATGTCGAATGAGCCACCCCGCTCGCTCCCCTCGCCAGCGATCGACAACTTCGCGAGGCATCGAATCATGCAAACGGAATGTAATGAAACAGACAACCCCGGCCTGTGACCAGTGCGGCAGCTTTCGATAAAGGATCGATGCTGTCACATTCGGATCAAAAAAATGCAGTTCCATAGCCGTGTCCCATACAGACATCACGCGAAGTTGTCGTTACGCAAAGTAGTCGTCACTCTCCGAGTGACGCTTTGCGATTCTTCAGCGGGTTGTTACGTAGTGAGCGGGCTGATGATTTAACACCGGGAACAGGAATCGCAGTTCATCACTCGGAGAGTGATGGCTACTTTATCCAGTATCACAACGGCCCGCACTCAAAGGGAACCTCACTTCCCGGCAGTTCGTTCTCTGAGCGTTTCATTCGAGCGAATTCAAACGGATGCTCGGACACGTCCCATCAGCACGCCGATGTCGCATCCACGCGGTGCCTGATTCCGTAACGCTCGATCAGAAAATCCAAACCGAATTCACTGTGCTCCGGCCATGCCATTACAGATCACACAGGCGGCAGCGACTGAGGATGAGATGAAAGGTATTCGAAGCCCCTGGAAAGGCCGCTACCGTTTCTTAAGCGTCCGCATTAAGGTCAACGGGAATCTTCGGATTTGTATCAGAGGAAACACAGGAAACGGAGATGAACAATCACCCGGCGTATTCGCAGTGACTCCTCTGTTTTCTCCGTGACCTCCTGTTTGAATCGCGGCGATAAGGGATTTGCTCGATCGCTCTTAATGGCGGGACAGGCGTCCGACGAACTGCTGACTGTCGTGCCACCACGATTCCTGCACGTATCGGGCGGCTTCACGGTTAAAAAGTATGCGGATGGCAAATGATTGATCTCCGTCGCCGCGAAATACACCAAAGGCCTTCTTCTGCCAGTCCTCCAGACTAAAATCCTCCGGAATGGCGTACTTCAGACTGGAACCTATCGTTGCACTCTGCATCCGATCGACTTTGTAGTTGCGAATCTCCTCCCGGCGTGTTGACCACGCGATCAGATAGAGGCTTCCATTGTGCCAGATAAATCCAAGGGGACCAAGCTCCTGTTCAACAACCTCGGTAGACTCCATCGACTGATAGTCCACAAGTATCCGGCGTTTGTCTTCCATCGCCTGGAGCACTGTGTCGATCAGCTGACCCCGCTTCGAATAGTCGCTGGAACCGAATCCGGAGACTCGAATCATCTGATTCAGCTGCGTACAGAACTCCAGCGCCTGTTCACTGAGAGCCCCACGGACTTTGCGATAGACCTTCTGATGTCCTTCCCAAAACGGAGTGCCAGCGAGCGGTTCCAGAAAGCGGCGGCTCATAACGATGGAGATCAGATCGGCAAAGTTGAACCCCATTTGTTCGCTGAACGATCGCATCTTCCAGCGTTTCAGGTTTCTGCTGACAATCGTGTCTTCCAGTGGAAACCCGGCCGTCTGAAGCAGCGAAATGTCCCGCTGAATGCATCTCAGTGAGACCTGAAACTCGTCCGTGAGTTCCTGATGGGTCAGGCCTGCTTTTGAGTCCGACAGCAATTGAAGGATTTTCCATTGCCGAAGTATCTGATGTGAAAGTCTCATTCGTGTGTCTGCACCATCGGCTGAAGTAATGGATCTTTCCACCGATTTTCCTCATCCATCTTCCGCCATTGTGCGGAGTCAACGGGAAAGTGGGATCAGGTTTCGAGGGGTTTACAAATGTTTCCTTTGCGAACCGGATTCTTTCTGCTACTATTTTTTGATCGACGTCATTCTTCCGCCAGTTTACGAGTGCTCCGTCAGGATAAAGCGTTTGGGTTGGAGGTAGCGGATCTTGCTAAAGATCCCCTGGCTGCAGGACCTTTAGCAAGGTCCACTACCCGAAATTCAAAGCTTGACAAAGCACGAGTGGAAAGAGGAACATGGAAGTTCGGTCAGAACTGTGGCTCAAACTGAGCATCCATGAACGGATGATCAGTTTTATTCGCCGGATAATTTCGTTTCCGGCCAGAATTCTGTGGTCCCTGTTCGCCGAGAATTTTGTCATTCGTTGAGTTTGCCGCCGTAGCTCAGTTGGCAGAGCGACGCTTTCGTAAAGCGTAGGTCGAAGGTTCAAGTCCTTTCGGCGGCTTTAAGTTTGAGCCCATAAAAGACAGGGAAATCGGAGAAATCCGGCTTCCCTGTTTTCGTTAAAAGGCTAAGTGCCTCTCCGACCCTCAGACCGGACAACCACAAGCCGCGCAGGACGTATTTCAGAAAATCGCTTTGCTCAATGTGAATAACGGAAGGTGAAGGGGATTCAGATTCTTTATGGTGCATAAAAGTTCATTGAATGGGAATGTGAATTTGGCAAGTCACCGTCCGCATTGCACCGGTTGAGTTCACAAAATAGAGAGGAAATCGAAGCATTTAATGCGACGTACCTCTCTTTTTTTTGGCTGGAACAGTTTGTCGAAGAAGCTCTTCTACAGCAACTACAATCTTATAGTCTGTTCGCCATCACCAACGACTTTCGCCTTCGGGCCACTGCATCGACGCACACCCAGTGAGTTGGAATCACCTGGTTCTCATTACAATTGAACGGGTTCATCGATTTTCAAAGGAAGCAGACAGATGCAGATTCCGGAACCACAAAAGGAGCATGTCTGGCTGAAGCAGCTCATCGGGCAGTGGGAATTTGAACATGAATGCAATATGGGGCTCGATCAGCCACCAATGAAATCCAGCGGCACACAATCGACTCGTGCACTGGGAGAACTCTGGGTTGTCGGTGAAATCTCCGGGGCGTTACCTGATGGCAGCGAGGCCCGGTCGATTATCACGCTGGGATTTGATCCGGCGCGAAAGCGATTTTCCGGAACATTTGTCTCGTCCTGCATGACTCATCTCTGGCCGTACGATGGAACGCTGGACGCAGCCGATCGTATCCTCACCCTGGATTCAGAGGGACCCAGTTTTGCTGATGACGGAACAATGGCGAAGTATCAGGACATCATTGAGATCATCGACTCGGATCATCACACAATGTCCTCCCGATTTCTTAACTCCAGTGGTGAGTGGGTCTTCTTCATGGTTGGGAAATACCGGCGTGTTTCGGGGAAATGAATTGGGGGGACGGTCGACGCAAGTCACGGCTTCTCTGCATTCGGTTTCCCCGGAATGTGGCTCAGGATCGACTCGAAAATCGATGTTGTGATTGTCGTGGATCGCTCCGTGAGCCGACGTTGTTTCGCGGAGCGAAACACGACAGAAGGTTGTTTCGCGGAGCGAAACACGACATTAATTCGTAAGAGGATCCTCAGGCCCACTGATCACCCTGGTAAAGTCTGTGCTGGTGAATGTAGGCTTCGACAGCCCGGGGTGTCATAAAACGCAGGCCCATTCCATCGTGAACTCGTTTGCGGAGGTTTGTCGCGGACAGATCCGTGCCCGGGATTTCGACAAGGATCACTCGATCCGCAATTTCCGGTCCGACCCATGTGACGACCTGCTCGCGATTCAGCGGCGGAATCCCCGGACGATTGCAGGCCACGATGGTGGCGAGCGAAGCGATTCGCTGAGGTTGTCGCCAGGTGAGCAGGTCTCTCAGAGAGTCGGCGCCGATCAGCAGGAACAGCTCGCTGTCCGGATCCTCATGTGAAAATTCAGCAAGAGTGTCAACGGTATACGACGGACCGGATCGACGAACTTCTCGCTCGTCAACAACGAACTCCGGGTAACCGGCCACCGCAAAGCTCAGCATCTCCGCCCGAGCCCGGGCATCGCTGATCACGAGGCCGGGTTTATGCGGTGGATTGCCGGCTGGCAGAATACGCACCTGATCAAGTTGCAGCTGCTGACGACAAATCTCTGCAAGCAGCAGATGCCCATAGTGGACAGGATCAAAAGTTCCTCCAAAAATGCCAAGTCGCATATCAGGATTCCGAGTTGCTTTGAAACGGCGATACCGTTGAAGACCGCGGCCGCTATGATGATGGAGTTCTGTCGGGCCGCGGCGACACACAACATACGAAAATTCTGTTTGCAGAAACTGAGCTCAACGGGATCATGACGGAAAAAAACCAACAATTTCAGCTGGTCAGTGAGTATGCACCTGCCGGTGATCAGCCGAAAGCCATTGAATCTCTGGTGCGTGGAGTTCGACAGGGGAAAAAGAACCAGGTTTTGCTGGGAGTGACGGGTTCCGGAAAAACGTTCACCATGGCCAATGTGATTCAGCAGATCCAGAAGCCGACGCTCGTCCTGTCCCACAACAAAACACTGGCCGCACAGCTTTATGCGGAGTTTCGCGAGTTCTTTCCAAACAATGCCGTCACGTATTTTGTCAGCTATTACGACTACTACCAGCCGGAAGCCTATATTCCTCAGCGAGACATCTACATCGAAAAGGATGCCTCGATCAATCAGGAGATCGACAGACTGCGATTGCTGGCCACCAGTGCGCTGGTCAGCCGGAACGACGTGATTGTTGTTGCCAGCGTCAGCTGCATTTATGGACTTGGCTCGCCGAAAGACTATCTGGCGATGATGATCCCGCTTCATGTGGGCCAGCAGATTGATCGCGACAACCTGCTGCTGCGACTGATTGATATTCAATACGATCGCAACGACATTGAACCGGGCCGGGCAAAGTTTCGCGTGCGGGGTGACGTTGTCGAATGCTGGCCTGCTTACGAAGAGTTCGCTTACCGGATTGAACTCTGGGGAGACGAAATCGAAAAGCTCACCATGATTGACCCGGTCTCCGGCAAGGAATCGCAGTCACTGAAAGAGATCTACATCTATCCGGCGAAGCACTTTGTACTGCCACAAAGCCGCATTGATGCGGCTCTCGACGAGATCCGGGAAGAGCTCGAAGCAACACTTGAGAGGTTTCGTAAGGAAGGCAAGCTGCTCGAAGCCCAGCGACTTGCCGCTCGCACTCGACACGACCTTGAACTGATGAAGGAAACGGGCTTTTGTCCGGGCATCGAAAACTACAGTCGCGCCCTTGCCGGGAGGAAACCGGGAGATCCGCCATACACACTGTATGACTTTTTTCCGGACGATTTCCTGATGTTTATCGACGAATCGCATGCCACGATTCCACAGATACGCGCCATGTATGCGGGCGATAATGCTCGAAAGACAACTCTCGTGGAACATGGGTTTCGACTGCCCATGGCCAAAGATAACCGGCCGCTGAAATTCGAGGAATGGAATGCCAAACGGGCCTGCACGGTGCTGGTTTCAGCAACTCCGGCAGACTGGGAACTTGAACAGTCCGAAGGCGAGGTCGTTGAACAGGTCATTCGACCAACGGGGCTTGTTGACCCTGTGATTCATGTTGTGCCGGCAAGAGGACAGGTAGCCCATTTGCTCGTACAGATTAAGGATCGCACGGCCCGGGGTGAGCGAACGCTTGTAACGACACTCACAAAGCGGATGGCTGAGGATCTGACTGGCTACATGAAGGAAGAGGGTATCCGCTGCCAGTGGCTGCATTCTGAACTGGATGCCATTGAGCGAGTCGAGATTCTGCGGGAACTGCGCGAAGGAAAATTCGATGCGGTGGTGGGTGTGAATCTGCTGAGGGAAGGGCTGGACCTTCCGGAAGTTTCGCTCGTCACGATTCTGGATGCCGATAAGGAGGGTTTTCTGAGAAGCGAAACCAGCCTTATTCAGACGATTGGGCGTTCGGCCCGCAACGTCAATGCCGAAGTCATCCTGTATGCGGATTCGATCACAGAGAGCATGCAGCGGGCGATCGATGAGACCAATCGTCGTCGCAAACTGCAAATTGCGTACAATGAAGAACACGGGATTACTCCCGAGACCATTCGCAAAGCGATTCGCCGCGGCATTGAAGACGAAATTGCAGCTCGAAAAATCGAGCGAGAATCTTCCGGCGTGAGTAATGAAGCAGTTTTTGTCACGCAGGAGTTCATTACGGAGCTCGAACGCGAAATGCTCGAAGCGGCCGAACAGCTGCAATTCGAACGGGCTGCTCAGCTGCGAGACCGCATTCACCAGTTAAAGAAGCAGATTGGACAGCCATTGCCGGATGATGGTGACACGGACACGCCTGGTTTTTCCAGTCGCGGCGGTCGTGGAGGGAATAAGCGGCGTGGAAAAGGGAAGGGCAGTGGGGGGGGGGGCGCGGGCGGGAGCCGGGGCGGCAAAGGACGCAGAAAAAGCTGAGGACGTTCGTGCCGTTTCGCGGAGCCCACCCGGTTTCTTTTTATCACCCGGATGGGTCAGCAGGAATTTCAGAGTTTCAGGGACTTCGCATTCCTACCTTCTGCGCAGTGAATACACGATTAGGCATGGAACGCCGACTCAATTCCAGTCACATTTCAGTTTATTCGGACTGACGTCGGGAAACAGACGCTGACACTGACGCAGTAAATGGCTGACTCTGCCAGCGAACCCATTATTCGCCAAATCATCCAGAAGTTCACGCGCCAGAAGAATACTTTCGCCTGCCTGATTCGGCTGATTCATTGCGAGTTCAGCATGTGCCATCCAGATGAGGTCACTTGCACCTGTTTCGGTATCGCCTGCCTCTGAATGCAGCTGAAAGGCATTTTCCAGGGACTGCCGAGCATCAAACAGTTGTCCTCGAAGCAGCATCGCCGCGCCATAAACGGCAAAGGCGTCACCGAAGACCAGAGGATCATTTAGGAGTTGTGACCCGTCGGCACGCTTTCTTCGATCTTCGAGCTGAACAGAGCTGACTGCCCTGCGGCTCCAGACCAGTGCGGATTCGATATCTCCCTGAGCAGCGGATACCGCGCCCAGGACCATCCATTCCGCCGGGCGCAAACAGGGCTCACGCAGGCGCAGACATTCCGGCGAGACGGATCGTTGAATCCCTGTCTGAACCGCTTGTGCGGCGTATGTCGAGTCTCCCGAATCAATCATGATCAGCGCCGCATGAATCTGACATCGGGCGGCGAGAAGAGGGTCATCGTGAATTCGCTGCGAAAGACTGACCAGCAATTGACTGGCATCGGAATGATTCCCCACAGACAGCAGCTGCCGAACCGTGTTTAACCGGGAATCCATTGTGCCGTCTTCATCAGACAGATTTCGGAGTCGCAGAGGGATCACCGAAACATCGGATGGAAACCTGCCGACGGACCCACACGGTTGGGAATTCAGGCCGTGAGCCCATGCAGCGGTCTGCAATGAAGCAGGCGTATTGACGCCGGGAAGGTTTGAAGGATCCTGCACGATCGACGGCCCCGCTTTGCGGTATCAGAAAATCGAAGTCACCCTCGATTTCCGTGAAATCACCCCGACGTGCTCAGCAAACAGCGTGAGAGAAGAGAGCCGGTACGATAAACAGGCCTGACGACGTAACACAACAAAATTTTCTGATTATAACGGTTTCTCCGATTTTGCAGCCTTTATGCAGGGTCGCAGATTCCCTGTCAGGCGAGCGGCAAAATCGTTTTTACCGGGAGGGCGAGGCTACGGCCGAACGATCACACAACAAATTGGGAGGGCGAGGCTCCTGCCGAGCCGATCACGCAACGAATTGGGAGGGCGAGGCTCCTGCCGAGCCGGTCACGCGCAATTTTTTGCTCCTGCGAAACAATGCACGTTGTGGTAAAACAAAGGGGCGTTCGATCGTAACGTGCGCCCACGGCTCGGCAGGAGCCTCGCCCTCCCGTCTGCCTTTCACGGCTCGGCGGGCGCCTCGCGTCCCGTTTGTGCGCCCACGGCTCGGCGGGAGCCTCGCCCTCCCGTCTGCCTTTCACGGCTCGGCGGGCGCCTCGCGTCCCATTTGTGCGGCCACGGCTCGGCAGGAGCCTCGCCCTCCCGTCTGCCTTTCACGGCTCGGCGGGCGCCTCGCGTCCCGTTTGTGCGGCCACGGCTCGGCAGGAGCCTCGCCCTCCCGTCTGATGCACTAAGCCAGATCGCGGTCTGGTGTTCAGGATGCGACGGCGCCCAGAATCACGACAGACGCGAGGCTCAGAAGCATAAGAATCGAGGCGATCGTGCCAGCGGTGGCAAGCCATTTGGAACGCTGTCGCAGCATCAGGCCAATCGAACTCAGCACCAGAGCAACAAGATTCAGCAATCCTGCACTCGCCCCCAGCACCACCAGTCGGATCATGGTGGGCGTTCTGCTGCTAAGCGTTTCAAGTAGCTGTTGTTCGGCCGGCAACTGGTTCACCTGATAAAAGAGGCCGATGTACAGCAGGGCTGAGACGCAGCAGAACACCGCACCGGCCACGGCAACCACATTGACAATATCCGAGTCTGCAACAGTCTCAGACGCTCCACCACTCGTTTGGGGCTGCGATGAGTTGCCAGCGGATGAAGGTTCTGATGTTGTGTGAATGCTCATGAGTCAGCGTTCTGGCAGGAACTGTAATCTCGGGCGTTGCTTTTCTGAGTTTGCGGAAAAGAGTTAAATCGCTGAATGTTTAGTCACGTCACAAAATCATCCGCACTGCGATTGTCAGTGGGTACATACGAAAATGGGTACATTCATCACTGGGTCAACAATCACTCGGTTTGACGTTATCATAACGACAGCGATCAGAGAGACGACTGAAGGTGGTTGTCTTTTGTCAGTCATTCCACCTGGTTTTAACTGTTGTTCCAAATCATTGTTTGTGGATCATATCCTGTGAGAATTGTTGGCCTGGACATTGGCGGCGCAAATCTGAAAATTGCTTCTCTGGATGGAATTTGCCTCACGATTCCCTTTCCCATGTGGAAACAATCCGGGCAGCTGACGTCGACGCTGCGTCTGCTGCCGGCAGATGCCTTCGGAAATCCCGACATGATTGCACTCACGATGACGGCGGAGCTCGCCGACTGTTTTGCCACAAAAAGTGAGGGTGTTCGATTTATTATTGATTCCGTCAAAATGGCATTTCCGGAGACACCCATCCGAGTGTGGCTGACGTCAGGGGAGTTTGCAGAGCCGGATGACGCGCAGGAACTTCCGATGCTGGCCGCCGCTGCAAACTGGCATGTCCTGGCAACGTGGGCAGGTCGAGCTGTGCCCCGGGGACCGGCATTGCTTGTCGATGTCGGCTCGACGACGACGGACATTATCCCGATTTACGACGGTCTTCCGGTCTCCGAAGGCCAAACGGATCTGGAACGCCTTTCACATCAGGAACTGGTTTATACCGGGACTGCGCGTACCCCTGTGTGTGCCATGGTGCGAACTGTCACTCTGCATGGTACCGCGGTGCCGGTCGCGGCGGAGTTGTTTGCCACGTCGCTGGATGTCCATTTGCTGACGGGTGATATCCCGGAGGATGATCAGAATGTGAATACTGCGGATGGACGACCGGCGACTCGCGTTCATGCCGCGAATCGTCTGGCTCATATGCTGTGTTGTGATACAGAAGAACTGTCGATGGAAGAATTGCAGCATGTCGCGGCAGAAATTGCCGAAGTACAGGTCTCCCAGATAGCGTCCGCCATCGCTGACAGGCTGCGATTCGCGTTGGAATGGGCGAGTGAACTGGCGGAGTGTGTCCGGGCTGAGTGTGAGCAGAATTCAGGTGATTCCGTATTGGACAACCGGAACGTGCCGGACAGCCAGACCGTGTCGGCAAAACTAAAACCGGTCATCATTTTGAGCGGCAGCGGCCAGTTTCTTGCCGTCAGGGCATTATCACAGGCTGGAGTGTCAACGCCGTACGAAGTGATGAATTTATCTCAGATGTATCGACATCCAGTTTCCGATGCCGCGTGTGCTTTTGCGGCTGCGAGGCTTTGTGCTGACCGTTGTCTCGACGACCTGTTGCCAATCCAGCCCTGGTAACTTTCGGCAGGATTGCGACTTTGCCGATTATCCCGATTCACGGGATTGCAGGACCTGTGATTTTGAAACGACTTGTAAAGGTCCTGTGGGTCGATGCGCGCCGTTCACAACGAGTGTTGCGATGCTACCGAACGAAACGGGAAGGTCTGAAGTACCGTCTTTGACGCGGTCGAAATTCGACGTACCGGATTATCAATGATTTCCTCCCTGGGGAAAATTGGTGCCGGTGTTGCCATTTCGACTTCGAGATTCCAGACAGCCGATCAACTGTCGGCAGGAATCAGAACCGCGAAGTCGAGAAGTGCAGCTCCACCTGGTGTTCAAGGATGAATACCTCAATTTTGGAGAGCAGCAGGATGCTGACTGGATTTCCGCGCAAGGGTTGTCGGCGCTGGGCGAGCTGGCTGTTATTGGGTGCGATCAGCTTCTCATCGCTGAGTGGCTGTTCGCGTCAGTTTTGGCGGAAGCAGGCTGAGCGTGATACGTACAGAGCGATCACCCAAAAACTGAACAATCCTCACTGGCAGGTTCCTCGGATCAGTCTTACTCCGGACGCGCGCAGCCGATTTCATGACCCACACAATCCTGACTGTGCTCCTCTGCCGCCCGACGATCCGTCAGCTCATGAAATGATGCACTGCGTCAACGGGTTCAAGGGCTACAAAAGCTGGCACAAATTTGGGACAGCGCTCAGCATTGAGAATCCGCAGTGGCTGGAACCCTTCGGGATTGCTGTTCAGGGGGCTGATCCGGTCATTGGTCATTCGGAAGTAAAGCTGACCGACGTCACATTGCCTCAGGCCGTTGAGCTGGCGTATATTCACAGCCGAGACTATCAGACGCAGCTGGAAGACCTTTATCTGACGGCACTGCAGCTGACTTTTCAGCGTTATGCACTGGGCGTTCGGTTTCTGGGACCAGGTGGTGTGGAACCGGGTGTTGACGTCTCGACATTCACTGACCGTAACGGGACGACGGACGGTGCAGTGAGCTCCAATTTTGGAGTTCGACAGCTGTTGCCGACAGGAGGCCAGATTGCCGTCGAGCTGGCGAATGAAATTGGTTTCGTATTTGGCTCAAACGGGGGCTTCTCGGCGTCAGCACTCAGCTACAGCATTACACAGCCACTGATGTTCGCCGCAGGACGCAAGATTGCACTGGAGCCTTTGACTCAGGCCGAGCGCAATGTACTGTACCAGGCTCGAGTGCTGGCTCGATTCCGTCAGACTCTGTTTACCGACATTGCGACCGACTATCTCGATCTGCTGGTGCAACAGCAGGCCATTTTGAATCAGGAAAACAACATCCGGCAATTGACGGAACAGCTCAACGCCCAGCGTGCTCAGGACAGTCGAACGTTGAATTTATTTACCGCAACACTGGAAACGATGCCGCCTGGCACTCAGATTCCGCCGGAGCTGGCGGGCAAACTGTCATACAACGACGGATTTCTGAAATTTATCGGATCGATGACTGAAGAAGATCAGGCTCTGCTGATTGGCTTGTCGGACGATGAACAGTATCAGTCAGCGGCCGACACACTGATCAGTCTGGCTCGCAACGAGTCCACCCCGCTGTCTCAGGCAGAATTGATCGCCACGCTGAACCAGAGACAGAATCAGCTGGAGAGTTTTAAACTGGGGCTGGCTCGAGAGCTGGACAATTTCAAATTCAATCTTGGGTTGCCACCGAACATTGAGTTGGAGATTGACAGGTCCCTTCTGACTCAGTTTCAACTGATCAGCACCAGCCTGATCAATACGGAAAAGAAATTCCGGGACCTTGACATTGAGCTTGGATTCGCCGTTCTTCCAGATGAAAATTCTGCTGATCCTGAAGCCTATCAGGCGTTTCGCAAATATCTTGCGGAGTTGATGATTCTTCGGGATGAACTTTACGAAACCGGTCTGGTTGTCGTCCAGCAGGACTTTGAACCCCTGCGTGATGCACTTCAGGTCACGGAAGAAAACTGGCAGGCCACCGAATTCGGAAAGCGTTTTTTCCTGACGGAAGAGGAACGAGACAGGGTCGTGAAAGCGGTTGATGGCGACCTGCGGTCGTACCGAACTACGGAACGGGAATTCGCATTTCAGTCTTCGCTGCTGGATATGTTGAGTGAACTCCTGCAGGAAGACAGCCCCGAAGCGATGCTGAGAAAACTTGATCAGGACCAAAATGGGCTGATTTCGATTGCAGAACTGCCCGATCGGTGGCTGGATTTACCTAAGGCGGAGAAACGAGGTCGGACAAATGACGGAATGGGCGGCCAGCCTCCGCTTCCGGGCGACGAAATTGCTAATACAGAGGGTGAACTGACAATTCTGGAGGTTCTAAATACTGCCAGAACGGCAACAAAAATCCTAAAAACCGAATTTAACCGAAATGCACAGGAACTTGAGGTGCTCCAGGCGGGTTTAAGAGCTGAGGCCGTTCCTCTGAATCCCTTCTTTCTGGAAGGCTCAGAAAAACAGCCCGATATTGAAGAAGTGGTAAGAATTGGGCTGGAACAGCGTCATGACCTGATGAACGCCCGAGCTGAAGTGATGGACCGACGTCGAGCAGTGGAAATTGCGGCAAATGCCCTGGAAGCAGGGCTGGATCTGCGATTTACAGGTACTCAGGGACTGGATAAAAGAACGGAAAACCTCACGGCGTACCGTGCGGGACTGAAGTTTACGACCCCCCTGGATCAGATTGATGAACGAAACGTCTACAATTTACGGCTGATTGAATATCAGCGTGAACGCCGTGCGTATATGCAGCTGGAGGACCTGATCAAGAACCAGATTCGCCAGAACTGGAGGCAAATCCAGGTGCAGGCACTGCGAGTTGAAATTGACCGTCAAACCATTCGAAATGCGGCCCGACTGTATGATAACGCATCTTTGATCGCCGCCCGTGGAACTCAACAAAATGCGTTGAGTCTGCTGAACGCCCTTAATAGCATTTTGAATGCCCAGAATTCACTTGTTAACGACTGGAACACTTACGAGACTAATCGACTTAACATCTTCCGCGATATGGGTATCATGCAAATTGATAGTCGCGGAGTCTGGCTGGACCGCTTTTATATGCAGATGGACGGTGTTCCTGCCGTTAATCAGCAAACCGACGTTCCGCCAGCTCCGGTAACGGAAATGATTCCGGATGCCGATCCCTCCAATTCGCCCCCGCCAAATCAATAAGCCTATTCAATAAGAAGGTCTCCTGGCATGCACCATGCAAAGAAGCCTGAAAATCCAATTTCGCGTTCTGGTAAGTCGCTGTTCAGCATTGTGCTTGGACTTGTGGTGATATCCGGGATTGTCGTGTTTACTGTGCCCGATCTGCGCACACGGATCCAGTCAGCTGTTTCCGGCGGTCCGAAAGACCTCAGTGCAAAATACATATTGCGATTGGCGGAAAAAGGTCCGTTTCGCATCATGATTACTGAAAACGGGACCGTGGACAGTCTGCGAAATGCAACGCTGATCAATAAGATTGAAGGGTCGACCACGATCATCAGCCTGATTCCTGAAGGAAGTCGGGTTGGAGCTCCTGTGGTGGCGGAATTCGACGGAGTGGTGGAATTCGTCGACGTGGATTCTCAGTCGCACAAGACTGTTCGCGTCGTTTCGGAAGACGGAAACGAAAAGTCGTACGACGTCACTTTCGGCGAATTCACCGAGATGCTCGTTCAGGATCGTCAGAAAGTTCGTAAAGGCGACTATCTGGCAGGTGACGTGGTCTGCGAACTCGACTCATCCGTGCTTGTGGAAAAAGAAAAAGAGCAGCAGATTAAGCTGACCACTGCACGAGCCAATCTGGAAAAGGCCGACAAGAATATTCAGATTCAGGAAACGACCAACGAAAGTAACGTGGCCAAGGCGAAACTCGCCGAACAGCTGGCGGAACTGGATTATGAAAAATACACAGCCGAGGGCGGCGATTATCAGCAGGCTGCAAACACCCTGAATGGTGAAATCAAGAAATTCGAAGAAGAAGTTGCACTCAATCAGGAAGACTACGAACGTGTTCGGGACCTTGCGAAGTCAGGTTACACGCCGCTGAATCTGCTTGAAAGTGCACGAATTAAAGTGGCGTCCTCCCGAATTTCTCTGACTCAGAAAAAGGGAGAAATGGGCGTTCTTCAGAAGTACACGAAACTGCGTACCGAGAGTGAACTCAAACAGCTGAAGGAAGACACGAAGCGAGAAACAATTCGAGCGAAACTGGAAGGCGAAGCCGCCATGGCTCTTCAGAAAGCGGACTATGACGCCGCCAAACTGACTGAGGCGGTTGAAGCAGAAAAGCTCGAAATGCTTGAGCGGCAAATCAAAGCCAGCCGACTGGTAGCTTCACAGGCCGGAGAGGTTGTCTATGCTTCTCAGCGAAGCAGCCGCAGCGAACCTGTGGTGATCGAAGAGGGAGCAACCGTTCGAGAACGCCAGGCGATCATCAACCTGCCTGACCTCGAAATGATGAAAATCGACGCCCGAATTCATGAATCGAAAATCAGTCGGGTGATGGTCGGTCAGCCGGTGGAAATTGAGATTGACGCACTGCCAGCTGAACCCTTTCGAGGAAAGCTTCAGTCGGTTTCATCTGTACCGGTCCCGGGCAGCTGGCCCAACACCGACCTGAAGGAATATCAGGCGGTAATTGAAATTCAGGACAGTCCGGAAAAGGTTCGAAAACTGAAGCCTGGTATGACGGCGGAAGTTCGGATCATTGTGGAAGATCGAAAAGAGGATGTTCTGCAGATTCCCGTTCAGTCAGTGCTTTCGTTTTCAGGCCATTTTTATACCTATGTGGCTTCGGTCAAAGGTGCGGAACGCCGGGAAATCAAAGTGGGTGATGCCAATGACGAATATATGGAAATTCTGGATGGTGTCGCCGTCGGCGAAAAAGTGGTGATGAGCCCGCGAACTCACTTCTCAAAGGAATTGAGCGAACTTGAGGCTCGCCTGTCGGCGGACAATGAAGCCAATCGTCCTCGAATGGATACACCTCGCCGAGGTGACGGTGAAGCGGGTCCGGCTGGGGAAGCAGGCGGCGGTGGCGGACCCAGAGCTGGAAAAGGCCCTGGTGGCGAAGGTCGAGGCCCCGGCGGTGCCGGCGGACCACGTGGACCGGCAGCTGGTGGCGGTGGCGGACCTGCCGCAGGCGGGCCAGGTGGCGGTGGCTTTGATCCCAAAGCAATCTTTGAACGGCAGGATGCAAATAAGGACGGTTTCATCACAAAGGACGAATCGTCACGTCCTGAAGGATTTGACCGGATGGATGCCAACAGTGACGGAAAAATTTCCCTGGAAGAAATGACGGAAGCGTTTCGTCAGTTTCAGTCCAAACAGTAACCTGGGACAACCAGCGACAGGGGAAACCAGTGACAGGGGAAACACCGTCATGACGGAGATGGCAGCACAGGTAATCGACCTCCAAAAGCACTATGATCTTGGTCCCGTAGTTGTGAAGGCACTGCGAGGAGTGACAATTGATTTTCCAAAAGGGGATTTTGTCGCCATCATGGGTTCTTCAGGAAGCGGTAAGAGCACACTGCTGAACCTGCTCGGGGCACTCGATCGCCCGACGTTTGGAAAATACATTATCGGTGGAAAAGACGTTTCCCTGATGACGGACGATGATCTCTCCTCCATTCGCAACGAATTAATTGGGTTCATTTTTCAGTCATATAATCTGATTCCTCAATATACGGTCGTGGAAAACATTGAGGTACCTCTTCATTACCGAACCGGGTATCCTCGCATTGGTGAAAAGGAACGGAAAAGGATCGAAGAACTGGCGACCATGGTGGGGCTGGGAAATCGACTGGATCACCGGCCTTATCAGCTGTCAGGCGGACAGCAGCAGCGTGTCGCGATTGCCCGAGCTCTGGTGAATGATCCTCAGATCATTCTGGCGGATGAACCGACGGGGAACCTTGATTCCGCGACGGAACAGGAAATCATGGAGATGCTGCTGAACCTGAATCGTGAAGGCCGTACGATTATTATGGTGACACACGAACCAGCCGTCGCCAGACTGGCAAAACGCCAGATTTTCATGAAGGACGGAGTGGTCGCGGGAGAGGGGATATTCCCTGGATAAAATCAGGATCGAATAAAATCTCCTCTGGAGTAAATCCAGTGAATCAATGAAATGTCAGGTCGTCACATCATTCGTGCCGCCTGACCGTCCTGGTGTGATAACTTTTCGCGGAATTCAAATGTAAACCATGGCTAATCTCCTGCGAACAATTCAGCTTGCTCTTAAAAGCCTGATGCTGCACAAGCTGCGTTCCGGCCTCACGATGCTTGGTATCGTGTTCGGAGTATTCTCCGTTATCGCGATGCTGGCAATTGGCGAAGGTGCCAGTCAGCAGGCCCAGCAGCAGGTGCTTGAACTGGGTGCCACCAATATTATTGTACGGAGTGTCAAGCCGCCAAAAGAAACGGCTGGTGCTCAGTCGTCCAATTCGTTTGTGCTGCGTTACGGACTGCTTCGGGCGGATTTCGACCTCCTGTCAAAAACGATACCAACGGTGGAACAGGCCATTCCCATCCGTGAGCTCACCAAATCCTGTCGCCACCTGCATCGCGAAATGAATTGTCGCATTGTGGGATGCACTCCGGATTACCTCGATGTCAATCATCTGGATCTTGCTCAGGGTAGATTCATTTCCGACAAGGACCGCCGCGACAAGACGAATATTGCTGTGCTGGCATCGGGTGCTGCTCAGGATCTGTTTCAGTACGAAGATCCGCTGGGAAAAACGGTTAAGATTGCGGACCGATATTACACGGTTGTTGGAGTGACAAAAGCTCGCCAGGCCAGTGCTGCGATCGGCGGAAGTATGTCGGGGCAGGATTACAACAATGATATCTATATCCCATTGGAAACCATGCGAGTGCGTATGGGGGACCTGGACATCGACCGAACGACAGGCTCCTTCAGTGCTCAGCAGGTGGAACTCAACCAGATTACGCTCAGAATTAACGATAAGGATAAAGTCGAACAGTCCGCCGACGTGATTCGTGAGAGTCTGCGACAGAACCATAAGAACGACCGCGACTATTCGGTTGTTGTTCCGCTGGAACTTCTGCGTCAGGCAGAACAGCTGAAGAATATTTTCAACGTCGTTCTGGGGTCGGTGGCGGCCATCAGTTTGATTGTCGGTGGTATCGGCATTATGAACATCATGCTGGCCACAGTGACCGAGCGTACCAGAGAAATCGGAATTCGCCGGGCACTGGGCGCCAAGCAGCATGACATCACCATGCAGTTCCTCACGGAGACTGTGGTGCTGGCTGGCAGCGGTGGCCTGATTGGCGTGATTCTTGGTCTGATGACTCCCCTTGCGTTCGATGTGATGCAGTCTGTCGTTCAGAATTTCATCTTTGACGGTGGTGTTGCCAACTCCGACCTGGGCAAAATGTTTGCACAGATGAAGCCACGCCCGGTACCCGCCAGTTTGCCGATCGCCTTCGGAATTTCTGTGGGCATCGGAGTGCTGTTTGGGCTCTATCCGGCCCGTGCCGCCGCTCGACTGGACCCGATCGAAGCTCTGCGACACGAATGATTTGCAATCCCGTCGGCGGAGCGACGGGTGTACCGTACACCCGTCGCTCCGCCGACGGGACTTTGCAGCGGTGAAGATTCCGTCAGCGAAAAGTACGAACTTAATTTCGGACAAGTCCTGAAAAGATCAAACTGCCGGACGTTCGCCATTCGTTTTTCGTTGGCAGAATCTTCTATGGAAATCTCCCAGCGAAGCGGGAAGTAACTTCGGCCGGCCGGTAAAAATTGACAACTTCACAGGCCGGAAACATGTTCTGAGCGGCCTTAACAGCTAAAATAGCGGAGGGAAATGGTCCACCGGATGGAAACAGGAAGAATGCACGTATGGAGCCGAACCAGCCATCGACACCTGCTCAGGAAGCATGGACGGTCCAGCGCATCCTGTTATGGACAACCGGGTTCCTGAAGCAAAAGGGTATCGAATCTCCCCGGCTTGAAGCAGAGTTGCTGCTTGCCCATGCTCGAAAGTGTGCTCGCATTCGGCTCTACACGGAATTTGAATCGATTGTTTCCGATGATGAGCGAGCTGTGATGCGAGAGATGGTACAGCGTCGGGCGAAACGCGAACCGCTGGCATACATCGTGGGCAGCAAGGAGTTTTACGGCAGAAACTTCGACGTTGGAAAAGGCGTTTTGATTCCTCGGCCGGAGACCGAAACGCTGGTCGATATTTGTCTCGATTCCATTCCCAAAGATAGTCCATCTCATATCATTGAAGTGGGTTTCGGATCAGGATGTATTGCAATTACGCTGGCCAAACAACGAGATCAGTGCCATGTCACTGCCACCGATGTTTCCAGTGATGCCATGCGGTTCGCCCTTCAAAACGTGGCAAAACATGCCGTTGAGTCCCAGGTTCGACTGCTGCAGGGCGATTGCCTTGCGCCGGTTCAGTCACTCGCGGCCGTCGACCCCGACCTGCTGTTTGACGGACTGGTAAGCAATCCCCCGTATGTCCGTGACGATGAAATGGCAACACTTCAGCCGGAAGTCGGCCAGCACGAGCCACATACCGCTCTTCAGGCAGGTTCGGACGGGCTGGATATTGTCCGCCGACTTGTCCGACATGCCGCTGAACTGCTGAAGCCAGCCGCCTTTGTGGCTCTGGAACTGGATCCTGAACAATGTGCGGTGGTTGCTGAATTGCTGGAATGCTCAGGCTTTTCTGACGCCCACATCCACAAAGATCTGAGCGGACTAAACAGGATTGTGACAGCAGTGCGGGCTGCTTAAACTACAGTCAGCCAGCGCACTGAAAATCGTCGACTCACCAAACGATTTTGGGATGCCACCGGGCAGAATCAGTAAGCAGACTCAGGCCACGGCAAACGCCGACGTCGGAAGGGAATCCGGGCACATGGAGATGTTCGCCATTGAAGGAGGTTACCCCCTGCGCGGCGAGATCACCGTGGAAGGATCCAAGAACGCAGCGCTGCCTGTTATGGCCGCCTCGATCATGATCGGGGAGCCAGTAACATTAGGCCGTGTGCCCGCGCTCCAGGATGTGTGGACCATGACGCAGTTACTGAGGTCCATGGGGGTCTCCGTTGAATGCCGCCCGCCGAGTTTCCCCGGAGCAGGTCAGGAACTCCTGATTAATGCCTGTCAAATCTCCAGCGCGGTTGCACCATCAGACCTTGTGCGGCAGATGCGGGCAGGAGTGTGTGTCCTTGGACCATTGCTGGCTCGCTGCGGGACGGCTCAGGTGGCTCTGCCCGGAGGATGCAATATCGGTAAACGACCGATCGATCTGCATCTGAAGGGTCTCGCAGCTCTTGGAGCCGACCTGCGACTGGATAACGGCTGGGTTATTGGAAAAGCGGCCCGACTCAGGGGAGCGGACATTTGTCTGAGCGGCCCACAGGGAAGTACTGTCACAGGGACCTGCAACGTGATGGCGGCAGCCACGCTGGCAACAGGCCGAACGGTAATTCGATCGGCCGCGTGTGAACCGGAAGTTGCCAACCTCGGAAACTTCCTGAATTCAGCGGGAGCCAGAATTCAGGGGCTTGGAACTTCGGTAATAGAAATCATCGGTGTTGATCGGCTTCATCAGGTTTCGCATACGATTATCTCGGACCGCATTGAAGCTGCCACACTGGGAATCGCTGCCGCGATTACTGGCGGCGAAATTGTTCTGCACAATGCACCTGTGGGGGATATGCACGCGATTCTGAATGTTCTTCGGGAATGCGGAGTGGAGATTTACAATCTAACGAACCCGGCATCCGATTCTGTATCCGCAGACCAGTGCACTTTGAGTTCGCATTCGCTGAGTAACCACTCCACCCTTCGCTTCAGTGTCCCTCGCAGTTTGTCGCCGATCAGGGTTTCAGCGTTGCCCTTTCCCGGATGGCCTACCGACGCACAGGCTCAGCTGACGGCACTGCTCACTCTGGTTCCGGGTGTCAGCTGTGTCACAGACCATGTGTTCCCGGATCGTTTCCTTCATCAGCGGGAACTGCAGCGAATGGGAGCTGATATTCAGGTCAGCGGCGGGACGGCCAAAATCCGCGGAGTGAAGGAACTTCATGGTGCTGTAGTGTGGGCGACCGATTTAAGAGCCAGTGCGGCTCTCGTACTCGCCGCTCTCGCCGCACGTGGAATCTCATCCGTCCGGCAGGTGCATCATCTTGATCGGGGATACTCGGCCTTCGAAACGAGGCTCAGCCATCTGGGCGCTCGTATTCAGAGACTGCAGGAACCAGTTCCAGGTGGACCTGTGCCAGGTGAACCAGTTCCAGCACCCCATTTCAGGGACAGGACTGGACTGGCTACATCTCGGCAACCGAACCAGACAGCCTTCCCCTAGCGCTCCGTCAGAATAAAGATTTCGGGTTGGAGGTAGTGGATCCTGCTAATGATCCCCTTGCTGCAGGACCTTCAGCAAGGTCCACTCCCCGAAATTCAAAGCCTGACAAGGCACCAGGCCATGACTTAATCGCAGTTCCGGCAGTTACCACGATGGCGACCATGGCGAACAGTTGGATCACAGTCATCACATTGCGGATCAGGCTGGTGCGCAATATAAGATGGCCCGTATTGTGAAGAACCATCGCTCAGCACATAAGGTGCATATTCCATGCGATGGTCATCGCAGGGCCGTGCGAACAGATGTCCAAATCCCCGGGGACGAAATGGGTCGGGCGCACATCGCTGCCCTGAAGTCAGTGTTGCGGCTTTTGGACGGTACCAGGATGTGTACTTATCCATGGGCATCATGAAATGGAAGAAGCCATGGGACGGACCACCGGGAGCACCTAGGTCCGGAGATAACCTGTGTACCGAAAATCCGTTAAAATTTTCTGACGGACCTTCAACCGGATACGAGCCGTAAGGACGTTCCGGAAGCTTGACTGGCGGCGCATCCGTGACGTCGGGGACAAGCTCCGGCACTGGTATAGGCCGTGCCTCGGGTTCCTGCGAGTTAACGGAAAGCTGACCGGCAAGTACCGCCGCTACGTAAACAGCAATTGGGAAAAAGCGTCGCATCCTGCGTCTTCCTGCGAAATCCCTGCATTGAGGTGCGAAACGACAGCCGTGTCGCGCAGCATTCTTTTATTCGTCGAGTCATGATGCTCACAGAAAGCGGATTTTTCAGGATCTGAAGCGATCGCTGTCATCGGGAACTGTATGATGTGTATTGGTCCGATTCTGCCGGGAATGCGGTCCGTATTCGGCCCGCATTCCCGGCAAAATCGATTCCAGCAACATCGTAATGAGTTACAGGCTTTGACATCAGGCGTGCGACCGGCTCAACCTGCCTTTCTGGCCATGAGCGAACGGCAAATTCCTGAATCAGCTGTGATTAAGTTCCGTGATCGACTTCTTCAGGATAACAAAAATGACTTCATTTCAATCCGCTGAACTCAATCAGACAATATCTGCCTGGCAGCCGCAACCCGCGGGTGCACTTTGGATTTCCGGACAGTTAGAGCGATTCCGGTTGTTGAATCCGCTGATTGAGGAGTTTGAACAGTTACTAAGAAATCACACGGGCGGTCGCCTTGCCGACTGGATTGATCATCTGCATGTTACTCGTGCTGACGGTATTGCCGACGCCGGGTTTCAGCAGCAATCGGACGGGTGGTTTCGGCACCCGAAGGCGCTGCTGCCGCCGGTTTGTATATCTGACAGTGACAGCCTGATACTTCGAGTCGACTCGGTCAGCGACTTTGTGATCGCCAACAGCAGTCGTTTTGAATTCTCCATAAGCGGCCTGCCGCTCGATTTGTGGAGAACTGCGTTTTTCAAGTCGGATTCCGCTGCTCGTTTTGGCGCTGTGGAACATCATGGCTGCAATGTTCAGTCGCCACCGCCAATATTGTCTGCTGCGGAAAAGATGCAACTGCTGACAATTCGTGAGCAGTTTCGGCATCGACCGCGACGATTTGCATCTGAGAATGAAGCTTTTTCGGCGATCCATAATTTGTTCGCCCGGGCCAGTGAGCAAATCGGCAGAGACGTCGCCTGTGACCTGTTTTTTGAAGGCGAAAGAGACTACTGGCAATCGAGAAACCGGGCAGGGCAGGTGCAGTATATGCGCCAGAATGCTCTCGGGCTGGGCTGGGGAAATCATGATCATCACACTTACCGAAGCAGTCGCACGGCTTTTCACCGGCTGATGGAACTGCTGGAATTCATGGGTTTTCGGTGCCGTGAACAATTTTATGCGGGAGCCGAAGCCGGTTGGGGTGCACAGGTTCTCGAACATCCGGTTTGCGGAATCGTCATTTTCGCCGACGTGGACCTCGATGCGACCGAAATCACCGGCGACATTGCACACACACCGCTGCCTCCCCGGAACTCGGTCGGTACGATTGGCCTGTGGTGTGCTCTTCACGGTGAGGCACTTTTTGAAGCCGGCATGCACCACCTCGAATGTCAGTTTGATTTCGACGGAGCCCGCAGGCAGCTGGAGACATTTGGCATCAGTTGTATGAAGCCGTTTACTGATTTCCCTTTCCTTCGTCAGTGCTTCACAGAGGGAGAACGCTGGAAGGTCAGCCTCGATCGTATTCATAATGCTCTGCAGGCCGGATTGATTACTGCCGAACAGGCAAAGCGATTTGAGAGCGAGGGAGCTGTTGGGTCACATCTGGAAATTCTGGAACGAAATGATGGCTATCGTGGCTTCAATCAGACGGGCATCAATGACATCATTCGAAAAACAGATCCCCGATTTCTTAATCTGGAAAAGTAGAAGTCTGTACAAACAAAGTACTTTAATGAAGTTAGAAATCGATGCACCGAGTCCTTCTGTTTGGCGCTGGTAAAATTGGACGTACGATCGCCGCGTTTCTTAAGCAAACGGGCGATTACGAGCTGCTCGTTGCCGACTCCAGCCCCGAGGCACTTCAGAAGCTGGCCACACTGGCCTCTGTGGAAACAGTGGTGGCGGATGTTTCTGACTCCTCGCGACTGCTGCAGCTGATCCGGGGCCGCGACTCGGTCATCTCGGCACTGTCATTTTTCAGCAATCCTGCCATCGCAGGAGCAGCCGTGAGCGCAGGGGCCAGCTACTTTGACCTCACGGAAGATGTCACCACAACCAGAATCGTCCGTTCGCTTGCTGAACAGTGCCAGTCAGGCCGGATACTGATGCCGCAGTGCGGACTTGCTCCCGGTTTTATATCAATCGCCGGGTTCCATCTGGCACAGAAGTTTGACACGCTGGACCGGGTCCATATGCGAGTCGGCGCATTGCCTCAATATCCAAACAACGCGATGAAGTACAATCTTACCTGGTCAACCGACGGCCTGATCAACGAGTACTGCAATCCGTGTGAAGCAATCCATAATGGACGATTGCAGGAGGTGCTGCCACTGGAAGGTTATGAGCAGTTTTCACTCGACGGAGTTCGGTATGAGGCATTTAACACTTCCGGCGGGCTTGGCACACTCGCGGAGTCGATGCAGGGCAGAGTGCGTGAGCTGAATTATCGCACGGTTCGTTATCTCGGACACCGCGACCTGATGCACTTTCTGCTGCATGATCTGAGAATGACGGAGAAGCGGCAACAGCTTAAGCAGATCCTTGAGGACGCTATCCCGGTAACCTATCAGGATGTTGTGATTACGTTTGTGACAGTTTCGGGAATGAGAAACGGCCAGTTTGTTCAGATCAGTGACGCTCGGAAAATTTATCATCAGCAGATCGGCGACCAGCACTGGGGCGCGATTCAGATCACAACAGCTGCGGGAATCTGTGCGGCCCTTGATCTGCACGTCGCCGGGCAACTTCCCTCGCAGGGCTTCGTACGTCAGGAAGATATTCCTTTCGACAGCTTTATCACCAACCGCTTTGGTCAGTATTACACGACAGCGGCAACGACACGAATCGAGAGTATCAGCTGACCGACAGTTGCTGACTCGGACGATTTCTTTGACTGCTTTATTCGGTTCTGAGAGGTCGGTTCATCAGTTGCTGAGTCGCGATTGACGGGGATTTTCCTTCGAAGATCACCCGGTAAACTTCGCGGGCGATCGGCATATCAATGTGATGCTTTTCGGCAATTTCAACGATGCTGCGAGCTGTAAAGACGCCTTCTGCAACTGCGTTCATTGAAGCTTCAATTTCTGCCAGCGTCTGACCTTTTCCGAGCATTTCCCCAACTGCCCGATTACGACTGTGGCGACTTCCACAGGTGACAGCCAGATCGCCGATACCAGCGAGACCAAAAAACGTCTCGGGGTGAGCTCCCATGATGCGTCCGAACCTGACCATTTCGGCAAGCCCCCTCGTCATCAGGGCAGCTTTGGCATTGTCACCGTATTGAAGACCGTCTGATATTCCAGCGGCAATCGCGATGACATTCTTCAGCGCAGCGGCGAGTTCGACTCCAATCAGATCAGAGTTTGCATAGACACGCAAAAAGTCGGTTGAAAAAAGATTCTGAACGTATTCCGCATGTTCCAGCTGATCGCATGCTGCCACAATGCTGGCAGGCAGGCGGCGAGCGACTTCTTCCGCATGACACGGCCCGCCCAGTGCAACGACAGGACGCTGGCCGAGTTGCTGCTGAAGAATCTGACTGGGACGGTGCAGCGTTCCATTCTCAATGCCCTTCACCGCACTGACCAGAGTGATATTCTCACCAATCAGCGAAGACCATTGCCGACTGGCTTCGCGCAGTCCGCGAGTTGGCACGCACACAACGGCCACGCTGCTGCCATACAAAGCTTCCTTCGAACAGGATGTCACCTGCACGTTTGCAGGCAGAAAAACGCCCGGCAACAGACGAGCGTTTGTGCGGGATTGCTGAATATCCAGAGCGAAAACGGGATTTCTTGCCCACAGCCTGACGGTTCGACCGGGATTCTGAGCCAGCACAAAGGCACAGGCGGTTCCCATAGCGCCCGCTCCAAGCACAGTGACTACGGAAGTCTGATCCACCTGCTTCAACTCCTGAGCCTGTTCATCCCCGACTTTTATCATTCTGTTCCACGAGATCGTCTGGTGGAAGGACGGGTTATACCAGTCTGACGATTCTTTTGAACACAGGTGAGTGACCAATTAATACGGGAAAGCGATACCCGAAAAATCATCACGCGCGGGAAAATCGATTCAGGCGACGTCGGGCTATTTTTGTGAAGCCGGAATTCATCCCGCATGAACGAAAGTTGTTTGCGGCATCTGTAATCCAAACCAACAGTTCAGGATTGAATGTGTTCACAGGCCAGACTGTGCTCGTGTGGAAAACACATCAGCAACCAGATCCTCAAAACAGAATGAGAAGTGATTTATGAATCAGTCAGTTGCGGAGGCGACGGAGTCAATGCCAGTGTTTCAGGAACGACGGCGAGGTGAACCAGGTGTACTAAGCAGCCAGATGGAACGCCGACAGTTCCGTGATGGAAATCGGTCAGCCCGTCCCGAAGTTGCCGAACTCGCCAACGCCGTGGATGACTACAAGATCCATCATCGACGCCGATTCATTACCTTTGAAGAACTCTTCGATGTGATGATTTCGCTCGGTTATGTTCGTCAGAACGTCGAAAATCGATAGCAGTCTGTTTCCCCTTGGAAACGGGCATCCTCGTGTTTTTCCCGACACAAGCATGAGTCAGTTTCCGGAAAATTGTGACCGGAGGCGTGCGGCCCGCCACTACAATCGATTTAATCGGTTTTCTTCCACGACCACTAATGTTTCTTTTATGGAACAGGTCGCTCAAACCCCCTTATTTTCCTCAACCCGCATTTCACGTGCAATATTGAAGCACCCGCAGCTCAGCAGAGACTTCCAGAGTCAGCTTTACTGAATCGATGGTACTTCAAAGCACGACTGAGCAGCATTGTTCCGCTGCCCGTCACGAAATAGAGCTCCGTTTTTTTCCCTCAAACGCGAGAAGGGTATACTCCATGTCGGAATTTGACTCCGATGTTCTTGTCACTGATCGTCGCTCCATCAAACGCCGTCAGACGTCGGTTGCCCCCCGGAAGGATGCTGAGGAAACAACCACTGACCCGGTGATGAGCATTGAGGATCGCCGCGAAATCGCGGATCGACGCCGTCAGGATCGACGCCGCCAGATTGATCCAACGACCTGCGAACGTGATTACTCAACCGGTGAAATCGAATTCATGAAGGCCATGGACGATTACAAACGCAAGAGCGGTCGTCCATTTCCGACCTGGAGTGAGGTGCTGGAAGTAGTTACAAGCCTTGGCTACCGTAAAGTCGCCGAGCCTTCACAGATGGAATGGCGAACCTTCGGCGAACCCGGCACGCTGCAACTGTGAGCTGGCTTTTCAGACGATATCGATGAAACGAGCCTGAGTCGCGTCTCCGGACGCAGCTCAGGCCATGTCATGTAAGCGGCATGAGCCATCAGCGAATGTTGAATTCCAAAGCGGCCGATGCCCGTTGCAGACTGTTTTTGTCTCGAAGGCTGATTCTGGCTGTATAATGGCCTTTGGCAAGTTGAGGAATGGTCAGTTCGTAACTCTGAAAGTAGTCCATTCTCGGAGTCGTCGACTCATCAATGATTTCACCGATGCGAATGGATTCGATCGGCACTGTTTCATCGTTGCGACAGATGTGCAGATCCGCTGAAAAGTCGGATCGCCACGTGCCTTCAGCCGTTCGCTCCGCACGGAAGTTCTCGATTTCCGCATAGATCAGCACGGGCTGTCCCGGATTAAAATCGGCCGACGGAAAACCATCGATATTTCCGAAGCTGTTAATGGCACTGCAGAACGCCACTCGACGGATCGACAGCACTGACAATGTCGATGCATGTCGTCCAGCCGCTTTCAGCTGATCGCCGGTTGAAGCCATCAGTTCTTCACGTGAACTTCCGGATTGAGGCGTACTGCGATAATAAGTCATTGCCAGCATCAGAGACTGCCAGAATTCCTGCTCCTCGGGAGGTAACGATTCAATCGCACTCACCGCGTCACTGGATCGATCGGCAACCAGATACAGAAGTCGCAGATCAGTTTGTCGACGTCTCCATTCATCCGGATCTGTCGGATATCCTTCAGAATCCCTCGGCCATGAATTCAGCGTCTGCTCCAGCTGCTGAATCACAGTAGATAACCCGGATGACATCTCTGAAGACGGCGACACGGCGCCAGGTTCAGAGGGCGGCCCCTGAACTCCGGGAAATGGAGATGCATCTGCCGATTGTTCAGGAATCACCGTCGGTTCAGCTTCTCTCTCGCGCAGCAGGCCCCAGGGACTGGGCAGCCTTCGGAACTGTTTACGAATTGCTTCACCCGGGTTCTCTTCGCGACGAGGCGTATACAGCACGCGCAATCGATCCAGCATGGTGGGTTCCCGATCGGCCGTGCCGGATCCAGGAAGACCATTGGAACCGGCTTCGCCGCCTGCACCTTTAGTCACCGCCGAGCCAGTGTCATTTCCTTCCGTCTCATCATTCGCAGATACAGGGTCCTCGTTTCCGGAATTCTGTTCTTCAGCTGCCGGAATCATCGTGGCGCTCTCTGTTATTAGCGGCTCCGTTCCGGAGTTCTCAGCGTCCCCGGGCTCGGCGGGGGCGCTGTGAGTCTCAGAGATCAATTCGTGCATGTTGAGATCTGGATCGGAACCGACATGCGGTTCAGACGAAGAAAACGGTCTGACGCTTCGGCCCTCATCCGATTTCTTTGCGTGCGAATCCACTGCACCGCGATTGTCAGACGCAGAGGCGTTCTGATTGCGTCCGGGTAGCACCAGTGGGTCACTGCGATCCCGGTCTCCCGAAAATTCAACAGTGGGCCTCTTCAGCCGTATCTTCGCACCTGAATTCCGGTTCGGACGAGCCATCCCGCCTGGCGATGATGTGAGTTGCCCATAGCCGCCCAGCTGACTGGAATTGTCGTCGGGGGAAACTGGATACGATGCGCGTTGCATCCCAGGATTCAGCTGTTTTTCCTGGGGAATGAGATGCGGTTCATTTGAAAGACCCGACCACCCACCTCCCGGTCCACTGTCCTGCAGTCGAATGACTGGTGAACGGTCTTCAGCACCGATTGAAGCTGTTGCCGACGATCTCACGGAAAGGGACTGAGCTGATCTATCGGACGTCATGTTTAGCAAACGAGTATCACTGGCACATCCGGCAAGTGTGCTTAACGAGGCGCAAATGACAACTACCACGACGAATCCTCTTCGTGCAGCAGATGAAAATTGTTCCGGTTTTGGCAACACCTGGATCATGACGAGTGGATACGCTCCTGTCTCTGACTTCCGATTGCACCACCATCCAGTGTATTTTGGTTTGGAAGCCGGTCACAAGGCGAGGTGAGCGGGCGCAGGGGAAGCAAAAGTGGCTGGAATTGAAAAGATGCCGCCGATCGGCAAAATCCGCCGGACTGCCAATTTGACAGTCAGCCAGACGAGAGGACGCTGGATCACGATCGGAGCGTTTAGGCGAGCGGCAAAATTGTATTTGCCGGGAGGGCGAGTGTCCCGCCGAGCCGAGATTTTTCCCGGGAGGGCGAGGCTCCCGCCGAGCCGAGATTTTTTCGGCTCAGCGGGAGCTTCGCCCTCCCAGGCGCTTTTTTCGGCTCAGCAGGAGCTTCGCCCTCCCAGCGGTTTTTTTCGGCTCAGCAGGAGCTTCGCCCTCCCATCGGCCGCGGTAATTGGTATGTTTTCAACTGCCGCTCGCCTTTGCAAAGGCCCGCAGGGCGGGTCGCCGACATTGGGACTGCGGTTTGACCATGCGTATTCGAGCGGAAAACAGCTGCTTATATTCCAGCAGACCGGTACAATTGCAACTTGAGAAACATTATGAGTTTCTGTCGCAGAGTGTCCGGCTGGAATTGCCGGATTGGATGTTGCGACACCTGCAAAGCGATATTTGAAGGGAACTCGCAACTTCAGCTGTTTCGCGGATCGACAACAGAATCGGGCAAATGTCAGGAAATTCTTGACTCACCCTGTTCCACCGGTAATCTTCAGAGATGGTCTCTCTGATTCAAGGTTGTGCTGACTCTGTTGAAGACAATCAGCTGATGAAGACAATCAGCAGTTTGCAGCCGTTGAATGATGAGCGGACTGGACGTTGCGTTAAAAATACTGGATTCCTGCACTTTCGGAAGTCTTGCTGCCGGTCAGCATTGGGAGCACATTGAATGGCTGCTCAGAACAACACGGGAATGGTTATTACTCTATCATGCTTTGTACTGCTGTCAGTAGTACTGGGCGTGTTTACGTATTTAACCGTGACCCACAATTCAGAGCTGACAACTCAGCTGAACACGAAGTCCACGGAGGCAACGGAGAGCGCAGGCAAACTGCGGGAAGCCGTTCAGGATCTGGATACGTTAAAGAACCGAATCGGTGTTGCCGGTGAAGTCACGGATATTGTGACCACTGTCAATACAAACATTGCGAAGATTGCGGCGAATGGCACAGCCACAGATCTGGCTCTGGCCCCGGCGCTCGACAAGACCTCCATCGACCGGGACATTCATAACTTTGCATCGAATGATCGCAAGAAACAGCTGGAAGATAAGACTCGAGAGCTTCAGGAAACCATCCAGAAAAAGGATGCAGCGATCGCTTCTCATCAAAAGGCTGCGTCGGATGCCGAAGCCGCATTGCGACAGAAGGAAACTCAGCACAGCGAGGAGCTTGATGCGAGACGCAAGGAAATCGACGAGCTTCGAGCAGAACGAAACACTCTGCAGGAACAGTACAATACTTTCAAAACTCAGGCAGAACGAAATATCGCTGACCTGAATGATGAAATCGCTCAGAAGCGAAATGCCATCGTCGTACTGCGACAAAAGTTGTTTGAACAGGAAGACCTGAGCTTTGACCGACCGGATGGGGCAATCACATTTGTCGATCAAAACCGCCTGGCCTGCTACGTCGATTTAGGCATTCGTGATGAACTGCAGGTTGGCACAACGTTTTCCGTCTACACGAAGAACAACAACGGAGTCGGACGGAGAAATACTGAAGACGTCAAAGGCCGGATCGAGATTGTCGCCCTGATGGGACCTCATCAGTCAGAAGCTCGAATTGTCTTCCAGGATCAGAATCGTCCAATCGCCGCACAGGATCCAATTTACTCACCTCTGTTTACGTCCGGTCAGAAGCTGGAGATTGCAGTTGCTGGTCTGATGGATTTTGATGGAAATCCAGGGGATGACACTGATGAATTTCTGCAGATCGTGCGGGGAACTCGGGCAAAGGTCGCTGTGCGAACAAATGCCCTGGGAGAATTGGTGGATGAAGATGGACAGCCCCTTGGTGCAGATGCTCTGAAAACTAAAATTACAGAGAAGACTCGCTTCCTGGTGATTGGTGACACGGGTGCGGAAGCTCAGTCTGAAAATCCGGAACTTCAGGCGATTTACCGCAAGATTCAGCAGAACGCTGATAAGATGCGAACTGCCGCTGAATCGAACGGCGTCTATGTCATCAGTCTTTCCAGCTTCCTTGAGTACATCGGGTATTCGAAGAAACGACTGGCGTGGTCGCCAACGGAACCATTTCCAGGTCGACTGGTTAATGGTGCTAAAAGCACTTCAGTGGGAGCCGGACTGGGTTCCCGTCAAAGCTCGGCCGCAATTTCCGGAGCATTTTCCAGTCGCAAGAAGGTCAACGCTCCTTCTATGGGATCGGTGAGCGGCCTGTATAGCAAGTAGGCCAGTTCAGAGATCAGTTCTGACCGACTGATCCCTCAGAATGATGAAACACATGAAGCCCGGCTGTCAGTAACAGCCGGGCTTTTTTTGTTTCGATGGCCTGCCGCGAAGCAGCGGAAGCGGACGGGAAAATCAGCCCGGGTATTCTTCAAACACAAGCGGCGTGGAAGCATTATCAGGAGATACTCGGAAACTGATGCGTCCCTCCAGAACCTTTCTCAGCAGTTCGCCACAGACTTCGCCCCTCCAGCCGCTCAGCAGCTTTGTATCTGCATCTTCTTCCCGGCCACGGATCGCTCGCACCAGTTCGGTTAAATCCCTGTTGGTACCTACCAGACTTTGAGCAATCTCCAGTTCCGCACATCGATTGGCGAGCGCGAGGGCCAGCAGTTTTGAAATGACCTGCTCGTCCGACGACGCTTCTTCCCGACGGCTCTTGATACGCCGGGGAAGATTCTCTTCAGGCAACCGATTCACTTCTTCAATCACCGCCAGCATGTCTTCAATACGTTTGCGGTATTCCGGGCGGTTGAGATCGCGAGTCGCGAGGGCCTGCTGCAGAGTTCGGGGACGACGTTTGGCCAGATCGATCAGCAGATCGTCACGGAGGATACGTCGAGGCGGCCGGTTGCGGAATGCGGCCTCTTCTTCCCGCCATTGAGCGAGACGCTGAGCAGCAGCCAGATCCCTTCTCGGTAACTTATGAATACCCGTCAATCGCTCCCATGGAGCAACGCGTTCCTCATTCTGGATTTCCCTGATCAGGCGATCAAACTCCGCCTCGGCCCAGCTCAGTCGCCCATGTTTTTCCAGCCAGCGGCGCTGAGTGTCCCAGACCTGCAGAACATGAGAAACGTCCTCAAGCGCATATTCGATCTGTTCCGGTGACAGAGGACGACGAAGCCAGTCGGTGCGTGTTTGACTGCTTTCGACTCGTTTGCCCAGCACTCGTTCCACAATGGCGGAGTATGAAAGGGGGTAACTTCTGCCGCGAAGTCCTTCGGCAACCTGAATATCCACCAGTTTTTTTGGTGCCCGGCCGCTCAGCTGCACGCAGAAACGGATTTCCGCCTGTCCGCCATGGACAACAACCGTCGTATCTTCATCCGCCATAATCTCCCACCATGTGGCAATGCTTGGCACTTCAAGCGGGTCAACAGCCACACAGCGTTCGCGGGTCGCAAACTGCAGCAGTCCAAGTTCAGACCGATATCCGGCGTCTGATACAAACTCCGTATCAAACGCAACCAGACCACATTCGCGGATGTGCTGGCAAAGCTCAAGGAAATCTTCCTGAAACGTGATAACTGAGGACTGCATCGGGAAAACACAAAAATGGTATTGGAAATGAGCACTTCGTTGCCGGAGACCGGCGGACGGATAAACACGATCGCCAGACGACCAGGAGGAATACGGCGATCCCGGAAAACGACCAGCGTGATACGACCAGCATGAAACATCGCGGTTTCACGCTTTTCGGAAAACGTTGCAATTCAGTTCCGTTTTTTCCGACGTTTAAAAACAGTTCCTGGCAGATCGCCTGGAATTGCGAAGAATACGAGTAGATATAACGCTCCACTGTATTGTGGGAAAGGCTCACCGCGGCATTCCCAGTCCGGAATCAGATCGCAAGCCAAATAAACCGCCCCATGGGTGTTGTCATACAGCAAAGTACTCCAGCGATCCGGACTGATCACCGCTTTTTTCGGGGTGTGTTCAGGATTTCAGGAGAGCGCGGGAGTCGGATGTCGAAAACGGTCGAGAAACGTCAGACCGCCTGCTACTATTCACTCTTTCTGGTCCAGGGAATTCGCGGAATTCTCCTTTTTTCGTTCCTCGTCATCTCATCGCAGATCAGGCCATGCCACAACTGAATAAGTACAGTAGCCGAATTACTCAACCCGCTTCTCAGGGCGCTTCCCAGGCCATGCTGTATGGCACTGGCATGACGCGCGCCGACATGGATAAGCCTCAGGTCGGAATCGCCAGCGTCTGGTACGAAGGCAATACCTGCAATATGCATCTGCTGGATCTGGCGGCTCGAGTCCGGGAAGGCGTTCAGGCGGCCGGCATGGTGGGCATGCGTTTCAATACGATTGGTGTCAGCGATGGGATTTCCATGGGCACCGACGGAATGTCCTATTCTCTGCAGTCCCGCGATCTGATCGCGGATTCCATCGAAACCGTCATGGCGGCTCAATGGTATGACGCGAATATCTCACTGCCTGGCTGTGACAAGAACATGCCCGGTTGCCTGATAGCCATGGGCAGACTGAACCGCCCGTCACTGATGGTTTATGGGGGAACGATCCGGGCAGGTTGTGGAGTTAAAGGCGAAAAGCTTGACATTGTGTCGGCTTTTCAGTCCTACGGCGAATATCTCGGAAAGAAAATTACTGACGAACAGCGTCAGGAAATTGTGCGGCGCAGCTGCCCGGGTGCAGGAGCATGCGGAGGGATGTACACCGCCAACACCATGGCCTCATGCATCGAAGCACTCGGAATGAGTCTCCCGTACAGTTCTTCCATCCCGGCAGAAGACCCTGCCAAGCTGGATGAATGTTTCCGAGCGGGAGCAGCAATCCGTCACCTGCTGGAAAAGGATATCAAGCCATCGGACATTATGACTCGGGCGGCCTTCGAAAATGCAATGGTTATCATCATGGCACTCGGCGGTTCCACAAACGCCGTGCTGCATTTGATTGCAATGGCTCATTCGGTTGGGGTACCTCTGACAATCGACGACTTTCAGAAGGTCAGCGACCTTATCCCTTATATCGCCGACCTGAAGCCCAGCGGCAAGTACGTGATGGAGGATGTTCAGACGGTTGGCGGCACTCCGGCTGTGCTGAAATACCTGCTGGAAAAAGGACTGATTGACGGACGCTGTCTGACGGTCACCGGTAAGACAATGGCCGAAAACCTGGCTGATCTGCCAGGCCTTCCTGCCGGACAGGATATTATTCATCCGGTGGAAAAGCCGATCAAGGCAACCGGCCATATTCGGATCATGCGAGGCAATGTGAGTCCTGAAGGGGCAGTTGCTAAAATTACCGGAAAGGAAGGACTGAAGTTTACAGGTACGGCTCGCTGTTACGATTCAGAAGAGCTGATGCTGAAGGGGCTGGAAAACGGCGAGATCAAAAAGGGTGACGTGGTTGTCATTCGTTATGAAGGCCCGAAGGGCGGCCCCGGCATGCCGGAAATGCTGACTCCCACCTCCGCCATTATGGGAGCTGGCCTCGGAACGGATGTGGCGCTGCTGACAGACGGCCGTTTCAGCGGCGGTTCACATGGCTTCATTGTTGGACATATCACACCGGAAGCGCAGGTTGGTGGTCCAATTGCACTATTGCAGAACGGTGATCAGATCACGATTGACGCGGAAGCCAATGAAATCAACGTCGGCATCACCGCAGATCAGTTGAAAGCCAGGGCATCTGCCTGGGTGGCCCCGCCGTTCAAGGCCACAAAAGGAACTTTGTACAAGTATGTTCGACTGGTGAAGTCAGCGTCAGAAGGCTGTGTTACCGACGAATAGGCACAAGGCGGTCTGCAGGACAGGAATTCTGAAACCCGGCGTGTCCAGGCACGCCGGCTCCCGCCATTTTTCCAATTCTGCGACACTTCTTTCTCTGTCCCTGACCAGGCGGTATGATTCCAGATGCTCCAGCGGCTTTCTACTTAGCGGAGATTTCTGAGATGGGTCTTCAAAACAATCATTTTCGGCATCCTGCCATTGCTCGCCGTGCCGCATTACAGGCGGGAGGCATTGGGCTGCTTGGTCTTGGAATGAATCACCTCGCCGGGCTCAGGGCGATGGCATCTTCAGGTTCAATATCCGCTCCCCGATCCTGCATTTACATTTTTCTTTCCGGCGGCCTCGCGCAGCATGACAGCTTTGACATGAAGCCCAATGCGCCTGCTGAGATCCGCGGCGAGTTTCGTCCCATTTCCACTTCCACGCCCGGTTTGCAGATTTGCGAGCATCTTCCGGGCCTCGCGGTTCGCAGTGAAATGTGGTCGATCTGCAGATCACTGACACATTCCACAAACGATCATTCCGGCGGTCACCACATGATGCTGACGGGTCGAGGCGACCTGCCTCCCGGATTCAGTCCCGGGCAGCCTCGACCAAATGACTGGCCCAGCATTGCAGCGGTTGCCGGAGCGGTCACAACACCCCGTAACAACCTCCCGCCGGCCGCCGTCATTCCCGAACAGCTGGTGCATTATTCCGGACGAATTATTCCCGGCCAGTTTGCGGGGATCATGGGAGCCAATCGAAATCCATGGTTTGTCGAAGCGTCGCCATTCCATTCGACATCTTACGGAGCGTATCCGTCACATGAATTTGACCATCAGGATCGAGGGAATCCGGACGCTCGCAATTTCGAGGCCCCCAGCCTGAATCTGCCTCACGGGCTGACACGCAGGCAGCTGGATCAGCGTGTTTCACTGCTGGGGGAGCTGGAACGACAGTGCCGCAGCCTGGAAGACGCTCAGCAGACGGCAAACTTCGATCGCTATCGGCAGGGAGCTATTTCTCTGCTGGTTGATCCGTCGGTTCGTGAAGCGCTCGATGTGACCCGGGCTGATTCAGCCGTCCAGGATCGCTACGGCCGAAATTCATTTGGATGGTCTTTACTGATGGCCCGCAGGCTGGTGGAAGCGGGCGTAAATCTTGTTCAGGTCAACCTTGGAAATAATGAAACCTGGGACACTCATGGAAATGCGTTTCCACATTTGAAGGACAATCTGTTTCCGCCAACAGACCGCGCACTGTCAGCATTGCTGGATGATCTGGAGAGTTCCGGAATGCTGGAAAACACTCTGATCATCATGGCCGGGGAATTTGGACGCACTCCAAAGGTGTCACTGCTCCCCAGCCACTATAAGCTGCCGGGGCGCGATCACTGGGGTGCTCTGCAAAGCATCTGGCTTGCCGGTGGCGGAATAAAGGGTGGCCGCGTCATTGGTGAATCCGATGCGATTGCTGCCTACGCCACGGCAGACCCACAGCGTCCGGAAAACTTTGCAGCCACGATCTATCAGTCGCTGGGGTTGCCGCAGACATTATCATGGCAGGATGAATTTGGTCGGCCCCATCATGTCTACCACGGTGAACCAATTCCAGGGCTTACCTGAGTGGTTCTCTTCCTGGGCAGAGTGAAGCTTACCGTCCTGTGCCGAGTGGCGATGAAATTTCGAGCAGGTCGACAGCGGGCGCACCGTTGCAAAAGATTGTTGCCATGCGGCCGTAAGTTTTCTGACCGGGCGTCATGGGAAGATAGCGGCACAGCCCTTCGGCCGCAGTGAATCGAATGATGGCCCCCAGATCGATATGTCGCAGTACGTTATGCTGAATCAGCACACGTCCCAGCGGAGTTTTCTGAGCAAGAATTTCGGACTTTACGGCGCCCGTGACGTAATCAAAATTGAATCGCACGATGCCGAACTGAACAACATCCTCGGTGCCACTTTTTTTCAGCAGGATTTTTCGCAGATACAGATCGTTTTCAAAGCGGGAATCAACGACCTGAACATCCACAGAACAGTCATGAAATGCCTCCATTGTGACCGTCATATGATGCTCATGAACCAGCATCCGATGATATGGCTCCGGCGTGGCTTCCCGGGCAACATGTTCGGCAGCTTCGTAAAGTGGCACTCCATCAGGCTCGGGAAACAAACTGACCAGTTCCTGAAGCTCAATAATCGGGTTCACCTGTCGATCCTATCAATAAAGGCATCCGAAACACCCGGCAGGGAATCCCCTGTCGCTGCAATGCAGGCGTTGCCTGAAGGCGTCTCGAAAACCTTTTCTTATGTGTAACGCACGGCCCTATGCTGTGTTTCGAAGTATTCCGGCAGCAAACTGTCAACCTGCAACAGCCCCTTGCGAGTCAGTCGAATCTGATCGCCTTCGACAGTCAAATACCCTGCATTTTGCTGATTCTGCAGCGGAACGGCAAATTCCTTCAGAACGCTGACTGAGTATTTTTTACTGATTCGGGCAGTATCGACATGACCTTCCTTCATCAGCAGCACAAATTCGCGAATCAGCAGCTGATGATCGGTAGGTCGCAGAGCACGGTTCACCGGAAGCTCACCGCGGCCAACCGTTTCCATATAGTCTTCGATTTTGTCGAGGTTCTGATAATGAACACCCTGAAAATGACCGAACGAGGATACTCCTGTTGCAATCAGGTCACATCCTCGCCAGACATTGTCGCGGTAAACAAAATGATCGGTTTCCGGGTTTCGGATCAGCTCGTTGCCACTGGAAATGTGGAACCCGGCCTCCAATAGCTGATCCATCGCCTCGCTGACCCAGCGTCGTTTCGTCGGCCAGTCAGCAACCGGTGACTGTATTCCCAGTTCCTTCATTTCTTTGGAGATAACAGTGTTGAACGGCAGTTCCATCTGGTAGATGGTGATGTTGTCCGGCTGCATGGCGAGAGCTTTTTCAATACAGGTCTGCCAGTTTTCGTCCGTTTCACCAATCATGCCGGCAATCAGATCAATATTAACCTGAGGAAAGCCCACCTCTCGAATCCAGTCGTAGGCTCGAAAAACTTCCGGCGACAGATGAGCACGACCGTTTTCTTCCAGGATTTTGTCGTCAAAGTTTTCGACGCCCAGCGAAATTCGGGTAATGCCAATATCCTTCAGTGTCTGAAGTTTTTCCAGACTCAGCGTTCCCGGCTCACATTCGAAAGTGACCTCCTTCGCGTTTTCCCACGTAATATGTTCACTCATTCGTTCTCGCAGCGAACGCAGCTGGCGAGAACTAAGATACGAAGGCGTCCCACCACCAAAGTAGACAAAGAGCAGATCTCGTCCTTCGACGGCTGACCGCTGACTTACCAGTTCAATCTCATGAATCAGCGCCTGAACGTAGTCCTCAATGGCCTTGGCATTCTGGTTTGTATAAACACGGAAATAGCAGAATTTGCAGCGTTTGCGGCAGAACGGGATGTGGATATAGAGTCCCAGAGGCTCTTTCCGAATTTGATCGATCGGTAAATCCAGGGCCGCAATAGCGTCAGGCACATTGTCGGTTTTCCACTGGGAAAACGGCGGGTAGTTGGAAATAAAGTAACTGCCAACCTCAGTCGCCTGAGAAGTTTCGGTGGTCGACATGAATTGCGACTTCCTTCCTGTTAATCACGATACTTCAGATTGGGCCGACTCGATTTTTCGATCAGGCAAAACATCGAAGGCGACCGTTCTGACTGTCTTCACCGACAACCAGACAGCCTTCTCCCACAGCCACGCCCGCATTGATCGATTTGCCACTGTTAAATTTCCAGACTTCAGTCCCGTCAACAATGGAAACTCCGTAGATGTTTCCGTCGCCCGATCCAAAGAATACACGCTTGTCGACAACAACGGCCGAGCTTTCGATTCTGGCACGAGTTGCAAAAGTCCAGCGTCCCATGCCGGTCAGCCGATCCACAGCATGCAGGTGCTTGTCATGAAAGCCCACCAGCACCAGTTCATCAGTTACAGCAGCCGAAGCATGGCAGGGCATTTCCCGCTCGCCTTTGTAACGCCAGACAATCTCACCCGTTTTCCAGTTCATGCAGATGATTTCGCCTGTATGAGTACCTACGTACAGGAAATCACTGACGATTGCCGGTGATGCAATCAGGAACGAGCCAAGCGGAACGTCGCGGGTTTCGGCCCCGGTCTTCACATCGATCACCCGCAGGTGTTCATCACAGCCGGCAAGAAACGTAAAATGCTCAGCCAGAGCCGGAGAGCAGTTGACTCGATCGTTCGTCTGAAACTTCCAGACTTCGCTGCCATCTTTTGACAGACAGTAAAGAAATGAATCGTGTGAGGCCAGCAGCAGCCGATCTTCAAACTGAGCAACACAGCCGGCGATTTCTGCTCCCGTAGCAAACTTCCACTGCAGCTTTCCAGTGGTTCGATCGAGCGCATGCAGAACTCCATCTTCATCGCCCACGTAAACGGCATCCGCGGTGATCAGGGGTGCTGCCTTAAAGCCTGGTGCGAACTTCTTTGGATCAGGATCTTCGATCGAGCGATATTTCCAGATCTCGCGGCCAGTCTCCCGATCCAGACAATAAACCTGTCCTTCCAATGCCGGAGCATAAACATGATTTCCCACAATGGCGGCTGTGCTGATCCAGCCGTCTTTGCTGGCCAGTTCCCACTTCAGCTGCGGATTCTGTGACAACGGGCTCTTCGAAACGCCTCGCTGATCGGGAGTGCCTCGAAACGACGGCCAGCTGGCAGTTCCTGCAGCGAGTGACGTTGCAGATGACTTTTCATCCGCCTGCAAAGCTGACATCAGCCACGAACCGGCAGAAGCGGGAACGATAAGTCCCGCGGCAGCCACCAGTACATCGCGACGACGGAAACCGGAGTCAGATTGCTTCATCGGTTGACCTCATTTCAATTCACACTGTATTTCAATCCACACTGGATCAAACTGTCCGGGCAATTTCGGGCTGTAAGTTCATCAAACCCGGCCTGCGGACGCTCACAGAGCATTTCGGTACAGTTCCAGGAACGCCGCTGCATCCATTCTTCGCGGATTAAACGTCCCCGTCCACTGCTGAGCAGCTTCCGCGGACAGCTTCTGCAGCAAATTATCGTCAATCACTTCATCGATCGTCTGTGTAAGAGAAACGGGCATATCGGCCTGTCGAAGCAATTCTGTGAATCCTTCACATAACAAATCAGCCCCCGTGCCACTGCCGCTGGACGCATCACTCCATCCGGCTGTAATCGCAAGTTCATGATAGAGGTCGGCCACAACCACGGAGTTCCAGCGAATTACATGAGGCAGCATAAGTCCCACAGCGAAACCATGTACGGTATCAAAATGAGCGCTCAAAGGATTCGCGGCGGCATGTGCTGCCCCCAGCATACTGCTTTCGATTGCTGCACCGGAAAGAAAAGCACCCAGCTGCATTCTTCCCCGCGCATCGACATTCGCGGGCTCGCGAAGCACAATGGGAAACGCCTGCGACAGCAAAGCCCATGCCTGCCGCGCAAACATCTGAGAAACTGCGTTTCTCTTCGTCGTCACATAGCTCTCAATGGCGTGAGTCATTGCATCAATACCGGTGGCAGCTGTCACCGAAACAGGCATCGTCACGGTCAGTTCCGGATCCAGGATTGCCACTTTGCATGCCGCTTTCGGATCACCACACGCCATCTTCATATGCGTGGCTGAATCAGCAATTACGGCAAAGGACTGAGCTTCGCTGCCGGTTCCCGAAGTTGTGGGAACAGCGATCATCGGCAGCATTGGCTTCGATGCCCGCCCAACTCCCCGATAATCGCTCATTCGACCACCGTTCGACAACAGGAAGTTAGCCCCTTTACAGCAGTCCATACTGCTGCCACCTCCCAGACCGATCAGCAGATCCACTTTTTCAGGGACCGCAAATGCAACACAACGATCAACGTCATCGGTCGTTGGGTTGGGAGATACGTTGTCGAATACGCTGACATGAAGTCCCGCATTTCTCAGGACTCGTATCGCAGTATCACTGTGACCAGCACTTCGCAGTCCGGGGTCGGTCACAAGAAGGACGCGGGTTCCGCCAAGTTCTTTCGCGATTTGACCCAGATTCAAAAAAGTCCCGCGACCAAAAACCAGCCGCGTGCGAGGCTGATAGTCAAACGAACTTAGCTCCGTGGCGGCTGAAAGTCCGGGATCGGCCGTATGAGTTGTTTCCCTGGGAGTCGCTGTAGGCATAGACATGACAGACCTTGAGAGGGTCGATTCCGTGTTCATTTGCGGGCGGCAGGCAGAGTTCCGTTCATTCGGCTCACCAATGCCCTGATGGTGGGACTTGTGTTCATTTTGTTTCTGAGGAATCGTCCTCGGGCCTTGTGGATTCTCCTGGCCCTTCGCATTCCACAGACTCAAACGTTGCACTGTGAGCCGCCAAAACGGGGCGGGTAAATTCATGGTAAAGAATAACGCCATGCAGTGCCCACAACAATGATCAGTTTGGACACACGGTCGATTCTGGTCTGAGAAATTCCGTAAGCCTTCCCCTTTGCTCTGCAATTCAACGAAATTCCAGCATATTCGACAGTTCTCGATGACCAAATGATGTACAGAAAGAACCTGAAGAATTTGCCTTTTCGGCAGCTGGGCAACAGGAAAACGCCGGGAACCCCTCACACCAGCTGGACATCCCGAAACAGTCAGTCCTGCCAGACGCCGACCGTCTGTCGCAATTCAGGTGTGCAGTTTTGTTCTCCCGCAGCACGTCTGTCTGACACTTCTGGTTCTTATCCTGTAGACTCCGACCGGCTTTGAGCCCTGAATGCGGTGAGCCCTGAATACCGTCAACTTTCAGCAGAGTCGGCCAGCAAGTCGTGCTCAGCGCCGTTTTGAGTGTCGGATCAGGGCGAACGACCCGGAAACCCTGTCACCTTTGAGCACTGGACGAAAGTTAACCCAATGAGTGGTCTGATTCTGACTTTCCTGGCCCTTGCTGCCGTTATCGTAATTGCTTCGCTGTTCCTCACGAAGTTTGCTGATCGCCTTTCCGAACAGACCGGACTTGGAGGAAGTGTAACGGGACTTGTACTTCTTGCCGGAGCCACAAGCCTGCCGGAATTCTCCATTGGATTCAATGCCGTGAGAATGGATGCCGCCGATCTCACGGCCGGCGATGTGCTGGGAAGTTCGCTGATTAACCTTCTGATTCTGGCGATTCTGGATCTTTTCTCCCGCACTCCCGGTGCTTTCAATAGTATCCGACACCCATGCCATTACGACGACATGCGTGATCATCACTACGTGTGCCACAGCCGCCAGTCTTCTTTATCGGGCAGAGAAACGCTGGTGGGTTGTGGAACCCGACGCGGCACTGATTGTGCTTCTGGTACTGTTTTCGCTGTTCCTTGTTTACAACAATTGAGCAGCGTCAGGCTGATGTCAGGCAAAAGCCAGAACAACGCCTGATCTCTGACCGAAAGAAGGAACACATCATGTCAGACAGTGAGCCAGCGAACAATCCATGGTCTCAGTCACCTCAGGAGCTGGCAAAAGCTCTGCATTCCGATCTTCGTTCGGGGATTTCGGAAGCCGAAGTGCTTAAGAGGCGCGAACAGCACGGGCTTAACAAGCTGCCCGTTCACACCGGCCCTTCAATGCTGTCTCTGATACTTTCGCAGTTTAAAGACTGGATGGTGGCAATGCTTGGGGTCGCCGCAGTGCTCAGTGCGGTGATCGGGGATCTGACAGACAGTATCCTGATAGGACTCATTGTTCTGGCAAACGCCACAATTGGTTTTTTTCAGGAATGGAAAGCTGAAAAAGCCGTTGAAGCACTGCGAAAGATGTCCCAGCCGGTGGCGGAGGTGATTCGTAGTGGACACATTGCATCGGTTCCGGCGGAAGAGCTGGTGCCCGGTGATCTGATTCGTCTGAAAGCCGGTGATTCAGTACCTGCGGACGCCCGCATTGTGGAGGCGACAGATTCGGAGGCTGATGAATCACCTCTGACCGGAGAATCTCATCCGGCCGAAAAAAACACAAAGGCAGCGAATAACGAAACGCCTCTGGCAGACCGCCACTGCATGGTCTATTGCGGCACAGCAATCACTCGCGGACACCTGACAGGACTTGTGACTGACACAGGGCAGCATACGGAACTGGGGCGGATTGCCGGAATGATTTCCAGGGCTGATGAAGGACCCACTCCTCTGCAGAAAAGGCTCTCGCGGCTAAGTGGCCAGCTGGCGATTGTTGTACTGTTCGTATGCGTCGCGATTTTTGTGACAGGTATTTTGAGGGAGCCGTCCGTCAACTGGAATCAGCGGCTGTTTTCTGAAATGCTGCTGATGGCAATTTCTCTGGCGGTTGCCGCCATTCCTGAAGGACTTCCAGCAATCGTGACCGTGGTGCTGGCACTTGGTTCGCAACGGATGGCGCGACGAAATGCGATTGTACGAAAATTGTCCGCAGTCGAGACCCTGGGTTCTGTTGGTGTCATCTGCTCGGACAAAACAGGTACACTGACACAGAACACCATGACGGTCGCCGGGCTCGTTCCGACCATTCCCGAACAGGACAACAATCGTGACGCAGCCGAATCGGGTCTGCTGACCGCAGCATCACTGTGCAACAATGCAGGAGTGGACGGAGACGGAACTCCGGTGGGCTCCGCCACGGAAACAGCATTGCTTAAGGCCGGTCAGTCCCGGCAGATCGATATCCGGCGGCTTCGGGAACGATGGCCTAAACTGCAGGAACGGCCATTCTCTTCCGAGCGAAAACGAATGAGTACGCTGCATCGAAGCGAGGGCGGAAAATTCGTTGTTCTTGTCAAAGGAGCAGCCGAACGAATTCTCGAACACTGTACGGCCCTGGGCTTTCTTCAGCCGGGCTCACTTCTACTCGAAACCAGCCAGACTGCCTTTGATCGGGCTCACTGGACAAACGAAGCCGAAGCAATGGCGAATCAGGGTCATCGTGTTCTGGCAGTTGCCGCTCGCTACCGCGAGTCCAACTCTCCTATCAATGATGACGAGTCTGAAAAGGCACTCGTTCTTCTGGGATTGATTACGATCGAAGATCCCGTCCGGCCAGAGGCGGCTGCAGCGATTGCCAAATGTCAGACTGCCGGGATCCGCACGCTGATGATTACCGGAGATCATATCAGCACAGCTCGCTCCATCGCTGACTCAACAGGCCTCCTTCAGACAGAGGGCGAAGCGATCACCGGGCGACAACTGGATGAAATGTCGGATGAGGACCTGAGAACAGCATGGCGCCGTATCTCAGTTTTCGCACGTGTGACTCCCGAACATAAACTGAGAATCGTGCGTGCCTTTCAGGCCGATGGCGCCATCGTGGCCATGACAGGAGACGGAGTCAACGACGGACCTGCCCTGAAACAGGCGGACATCGGCGTCGCAATGGGAATCACGGGAACCGATGTAGCCCGTGAATCCGCCGACATGATTCTGGCAGATGACAACTTTGCAACAATCGTGGCTGCGGTTGAAGAGGGCAGGGTTGTCTACGACAATATCCGCAAGTTCATTGCCTATCTGCTCACAGCAAACGCAGGAGAGATCATCATCCTGTTTCTCGCTGTTCTGGGAGGTCTTCCCATTCCGCTGCTGCCTGTCCAGATTCTTTGGATCAATCTTGTCACCGATGGCCTTCCCGCACTGGCCCTCGGATTCGAAGATGCCGAAAAAGATATCATGCAGCATGAGCCTCGAGGACGCGAATCAGGAGTCTTCGGCGACGGTCTCGCATGGATGGTACTCGGCGTTGGCACTCTCATGGGACTGCTGGGACTCGGCTTATTTCTCCTGCTCTATGACAGGTCTTCCCACGACAGTACGCTGTTAACCGCCAGAACCGCCGTTTTCACCAGCGTTGCCTTCAGTCAGCTGTTCTATGTGCTCGCGATCCGCTCGCACGGGCGAACTCTGTGGCAACTGGGCATCTGGAGCAACTATCGGATCGCATGGGCCGTTGTCACAGGAATGGTTCTTCAGCTGCTGCTGATCTATGTGGAACCCCTCAACCGATTCTTCCACACAACACCGCTTTCCGCAGGAACTCTGGCATTGTCAGTGGGACTAGCTGCAATCCCTTTCCTTGGACTGGAAACATGGAAGCTGATCAAACAGGCTCAGGCCCGGTAAGGCGACCGGCACTTGAAAATATACCAATCACCACGGCCGCCGGGAGGGCGAAGCTCCTGCTGAGCCGTGAAAAGCAGACGGGAGGGCGAAGCTCCTGCTGAGCCGTGAAAAGCAGACGGGAGGGCGAAGCTCCTGCTGAGCCGAAAAAAGCAGACGGGAGGGCGAAGCTCCTGCTGAGCCGTGAAAAGCAGACGGGAGGGCGAAGCTCCTGGTGAGCCGTGAAAGCTCGGCTCGGCGGGAGCCTCGCCCTCCCGATAAAAAAAGCTCTGCAGGAGCCCCTTCCGGTAAAAACAATCTTGCCGCTCGCCCAACCGAAATCCGGCCTGGGATCGTTCTGGCAGCATCCAGTCAGAAGCAACTATTGCAGCCAGTCTCTCTACAGGAGAGTGCGTTCCATCAGCTTCAGCGCCTGCCAGAGATTGGCCTGCGTCCAGAGCAGGGGGGTAATGTCGTTCGGTGTCCATTGTCCGGACTCACAATAATACGATTCCGGACAGCGATACGCCCCAAAACGACTGCCGACGGATGTCAGCTGGGAAAGTGATCGTCGCAGATGAACAATCTGCTGCCGACGGTCCGACTCCGCATATTCCTGCAAATACCACACACCATACATACACGAAATGATCGGATCAAAGATGCACCACTGTGCCTCCATCCCAGGCTTCAGCAGAGCGTCACGCGCCTCCATGTTGTCGCTGAAATCGGCCGTTCGAGTACTGGCGTCCAGCAATTTCTTATAGTCGGCACACCAGTAGGAATCTCCCGGATATCGCCGAATGCCGAAAGGGCCCTGCAGGTTTCCGCGAACATTGCTGAGGATCATTTCGGCCACTGAACGATCAACAACATTCAGAGGGTAAATCAGAAACAGCAGAGCAGCGTCATACCTGCGTCCCTTTGCAGGATCCGTCTGGATACACTCAAAAGGCAGGATTTCACTTAAAGCCTGCTGCCCTCGTTCAATCAGCTCCTGCACATCCGAGGCCGTTACGGGATGCCGAACACCGCTGAGGTGTTGCTGCACGTGGCTTCGGTCCATCAGCCTGCGCAGCAATGTCAGCCCGGCGGTGGCCACACCAATACTGGATGCAGAAACCTTTCGGCTCTCTTCCCAGTGCCCGCTGTCTTCATCCTGCCAGAATCTGATCACTCTCCAGAAGTGAATCAGATCGGCAACAATCTCCCACTGGGCTGGTGTGAGCACCAGCTGCTGATGCAGCATCAGCCGACTGACCAGCCACAGAAAATACCCCAGCGCATCATTCTGAGCATGAGACCATTTCTCAGGAAGCTCAGACAGGTTTTCGCCGCTAAAGCGAACGTGCGGGCGATTCATCGGTTCATTGAAGTCTGCTTTTCCTTCAATAATCTGCGTGAACCGATGCTGATGCCTCACATAAAAATCAAACAGCGTCTGCACGCATCGCCTTGCAGGTGCCGCATCATTCAGCACCATCCAGTGAGCCCAGGCAATGTGCATATTGTCACGAAGCCAGATGCTGTGATATCCGGTAACCGTAATATCCTCACTGCCTCCGGCTGAAGCGGAGAACAGACCGTTTGACAGCGATGGAAACTGAAACGTTCCACGCTCGGTAAGGAAACGCATCAGACCGCGCAGATCTTCTGCCGTACTGGTTTCGTCAACCCAGGACTCCGGAGAGACCCGATCATACTGGCGAGACATCCTGTTCTCCAACCGATAATAACCTTCAGCTTACGACTTCAGCAGGCTCTTAACTGAGTCCATAATTCCGTCAGAATCGATGCCCTGATGGCCCATCTGCTGCCACAGGCCGCCCGATCCTTCACGATTCGTTCCAATATGATTGTATCGTCCGCGAAAGCCTCGTTTGAGCAGTTCGCTGCCGAAGCGAGATCCAAGTCCCGTGCTGACGTTCAATGACTCGGCAACCAGAACTGCCGGCGCCGCCGCAAGCTTCTTCATCATGGATTCGTCATAGACATTCAGAGTCGACTTGTTGATCAGTCCGACGCTGATACCCTCAGCTTTCAGCCGAATCACAGCATCCAGCGCCCGGTAAACCGTCTCGCCAAACGTTACGATGTAACCCGCTGATCCTTCTCGAATCACATCATCTTTTCCTGACTCAAACTGAAAATCATCCGCATAGATTCTCTCACCGGATTCCGTCAGCAGATCAGGAACTGCAGATCGCGTGGAGAAGATAAATCTCAAACCAGGATCGCCAAAAATCCTCTTCAGACAGGCTCTGAACTGATGCTGATCCGCCGGGAAGTACAGCCGTGTTCGATCACGACCTTCGTCCGGTAACCCATTAGCCGCGAACATGTTATTCAGCCCGAAATGGCAGGTATTGTCAGCCATATCGTCGCATCCGGCGTGAGAAAAGTGTGCCAGAACATTCGACTGATTGAGTCGTGCCATGGTGATTTCGGAAACCACCATCTCCAGGAAAGCGGAAAACGTCGCAAAAACACCCTGTTTACCTTCTTCGAAACCAAATCCGGCCGCCGCACTGAAATTGCCGCGTTCCATGATCCCGGCCCGAACAAAGACTTCCGGATGTTTGGCTCGCACATGGTTGAGACCGCAGGAACCCTCAAGGTCACTGTCGAAGACTCGCACACTGGCAATCCGCTGAGCTTCCGGGATTCCATCGAGGATGTCGTTCAGAATTTTACCAAACAGGTCTCGGTTTCTGCCGCTGCTCTTTGTACAGCTGCCCTGATATGTGGGACCACTCGGTCCCTTTTTGACACTGTCAAGAAACTCGACTGCGGCAGTTCGGCCCCGAGCCGCCAGATACTCTTTCGCAACCGATACCTTGATCACGTCGTGCCCATGGGCACTGCCTTCCAGACCCTTGATCCCAACACACATCTTTCGCCGATTGATGAGTGCAACAGGACCGGACGAAGTCACAGCCGCACACATACGAGCATACAGCTGGCCCAGGTCCTCGCCCTCGCCAATGTCAACTTTTAATCCATGCCCTGCAAGTGTCTTCGCCACATCAAAACCGGGAAGATAGTCGGATGGATGCCCGGCAATGGTCACGTCATTATCATCAATCAGCAGTTTGACGTTCAGGTTCTGAGAAACCGCCAGGCGTGCTGCCTCGGCGTCATTCCCTTCCATCTGTGATCCGTCTGAACCCAGCATAAAGACAACTTTACCTGGGTTGGCAATCGCGACGCCGTTAACGAATGGCCACATATGCCCAAGACGGCCTGAAGAGAATTTAACGCCTGGCGTAAAACCTCGCTCCGGATGCCCCGGCAGATGTGAGAGGTACTCCCGATAGTGATAGAGTTTTTCAACCGGAAGTTCGCCTTCAAGTACCGCCAGCAGATACTGTGTCGCAACGCGGTGTCCGGCTTCGTCAAAAAAAATGGGAAGCACGTCCGGGGTGCCGCCATTCGCTGCATGCTGCATGAAGGCATGCATAACACAGACTTCGGGGACAGTGTCATAAGGACCGCCTGTGTGCCCCCCCAAACCTTTCGCGTCCGCAACCGCTGTAAAAAAGACGATCGCATCACGGCAAAAACGAATATTCTGCTCCAGCACACCCCGCTGCTCATCGGTCAGAACGGGGTTCGCCGGATTGAGCGCAATGGATTTGAATTCAGAAACTGGAACAGGAAATTCAGCAACTACAGACATGGTCAAAATTCTCCGGAAAATGCATCAATCCGCTGCACTCGCTCCACACTCCATGTACACATTACAGTCAGAGTGATACACCATCTCCTGATGGTGCCGGATAAAATTCAGCCAGCAGCTTCTGCTCAGAGCAGCGGAAGTATGAGAGCCCGCAGCAGAATTGCAAACCAATGTCCCCTCGTTCAGGCTTTTCCCGACCAGCTGAAGGAAGGGAAACATGCCAGAAACAGCGGCAAAGACAAAAACTGGCTACCAGGGCTTCCACCAGGACTTGCGAGCAGGTGGTCCGGCAGCCGCTGGCACACGTCGTCCAGACTGCGGAGTCTGGCTCTGCTGTGCACCGGAGGTCAGTACAATGTTCTCAGGGAGAAGAACACAGCTCAGATCTCCACCCACTCCGCCCGTCGTATCGGTTGCAATCAGCCCATTACCAAACGTCACTTTGGGAATCGGGACATGGCCCATCACCACAGTGACGGGAGAATCCGCCGGCGGACCGGTCAAAATAAAATCCTTGGAATACAGCCAGGGTGGATGACTGAGCGAATAGTCGCGTTCACGCAATATTCGAACCTGCGTCTCAAACGGCAGATTGCGATCCAGACCGGCATGCACAAAGAGGTAATCCGAGTGCTCAATGCCCCACGGCAAATCCGACAACAGCCGAATATGCTCCTCCGGCAAAGCGGCCCGAAGTCCTTCCATGTCCCGATGCTTCACGCCATACGACTGAAATGTCGTATGGGAATCGTAATGATCCAGCCAGCGACCGGAAAAATCGACGAAATCGGGCGTTTTAATCAGACCGAGCGAACAGGCCATGGCCAGCTCATGGTTACCACACAACCACGTCACCTTTCCATGCTGCTTTGCCAGATCGCAATACAGCTGCACTGTACCAGCCGGATCCGGCCCCCGATCCACCAGGTCGCCGATAAATACGATCCATCGCTGATTGATTTTCGGAACGGAGGCCAGCTGCCGAATAATCTCTCGCAACTTGTCTGTCTGGCCATGAACGTCACCAATGACAGCAACAGGTCCGTCAATCCGTGTTGGAACAGAAGCCATGATTCACATTGAAAATCGTTAAGGAACGGTGAAAATTATGAAATTCTGGTCGACATTCCGGCCAAATTCCCCGATTGATTCCTGCTTATCTCAGCCCTGGCATCCTAGTTTCCGAGCCCTGAATTTCCAGCGGTACTAAGGTGTTTTGTCGACTTCTGCCGGAACTTGTTTCACATGAGTTCAAAGCACTCACCCGGATCCAACACCACGGGCCGGGCCTGCGTTAACGCTCGAGTTTTCTCGGCCCACAGTTCCACATCCTGTTCAATCAACGCGAAAGTATTGTAGTGAACTGGCACGACAACCTCGGGCTTTGACAGGTTTGTTGCCCGAATCGCGTCTTCCGGCCCCATGGTGTAATTGTCCCCGATTGGCAGGATCGCCACGCGGATCCCCTCTTCACCGATGAGCGTCATGTCGTAAAACAATCCTGTATCGCCAGCATGATAGATGTTGCCGTCAGCCGTCTTCAACACAACTCCGCCCGGGTCCAGATCCGGAAGCTCCGGCAGGATGCCGGGCGGACGCGGCAGTTATTGTCGGCGATAAGATCGAGTCATCGCAGAATCTATGTCAGGTGAGCTCCCCGAGTATTCACATACACGGCGTATACTGACTGGCTGGCCGTCATGAACAGCCGATTCCTTTTGGTTCCGCCGAAGCACACGTTGCTGCAGATTTCGGGCAATAGAATCTGGCCAATTCGCTTGCCATCCGGCGCGAAAATGTGAACTCCATCATAGCCCTGGCCAACCCAGCCCGCACTCGCCCATATGTTCCCATCTTTATCAGCCCGAATACCATCCGCGAAACCTGCCACCGTCTTTCCGCCCAGCTCCAGCTCCATTGATGCAAACAGCCGGCCGTTGGTGAGTTTGGACTCTTCGGCAACATCCCACATTCGGATCACTTTGGGAGCATCCTTATAATGAGATGCTCCGGTATCTGCCGCATACAGAGTTTTGTAGTCGGGAGAGAAACACAGCCCGTTGGGTTTGGCGATGTCATCCGCAACCTTGATCACCTTTCCCGTCGCCGCCTCAATCCGATAGATTGCTTCCTTCTGATATGGCTGGACGGAACCTGTATTGGCAAGTGCCCCTTCGTAGTCCATCAGCCCGCCGTAGCCAGGATCAGTAAACCAGATATCTCCGTTCGGATGGACAACTCCATCATTGGGAGCGTTCAAAGACTTTCCGCCATAGGTGCTGGCCAGCACAGTCCGAGTTCCATCGTGCTCATAGCGGGCGACACTTCGAGTCAGATGTTCGAAACTGAGCTGTCGGCCCTGAAAGTCGAACGTGTTGCCATTACTGTTGTTGGCAGGATTTCGAAAAACACTGACATGCCCATCCTCTTCAAGCCAGCGATGCTGAATATTGTTCGGAATGTCACTCCAGATCAGGTATCGTCCCACAGCATTCCATGCAGGCCCTTCAGCCCACAGCATCTGTTTGCTGTGGTAGACACGCTGAATCGGAGTGTTACCCAGTTTAAGTGCTGCAAATCGGTCGTCGAGGGTCACCAGGCGAGGATCAGGATAACGAACGGGCGGTGCATCCGGGCCATATTCGTCTTCAGCAGTGAGACTCCGCAGACCAGTCGTCAAAAAAGCGGCGCCCGCCGCTGCTGTCGTCAGAAATGCACGTCGACCTCCCTGCTGACTGCCACTGGCCGCAGTCCTGCAGCTGCCATTGCCCGCCTGAGCCTTTACTGATTCGGATTCGATCGAAGAGAACTGTCTCACAGGTGCTCGCCCTTCTCAAAAAGCTATTCAAATTTTTCGCCATACTCCCGACACGACGGACCATAACGAATCCACGAAAAAAGAGCGTCCGTCGCGTCACAGAAAAATTGGCTCCGGCAAAAGCGGGCAGAAAACAGGGCCGCTGAGTTGAAAACCAGTCTTTGATGGCGCCCAGTGTGCGGTGATTTCCGCTGCATTCGCAGCGTCAGGCAAGCCACGCTGAAGAAAATCCGCAGTCCGAGTCTGTTGTGCGGCTCTGCGGTGATGGCAACATCGCGCCACATCTTTTGATACGTCGGAAGATAGCGTCTGTGTGATCTTTGCCGCTACTGCTCTGTCAAGTCTTGAAATGTAGGTTGGACATTCCTGTCCGACTGCATTTTGACGGGCAGGAATGCCCATCGTACACCAAAACGATGTACTGACAGAGCACTATGCTGCACCGCGGCGAGAATACGGAGCCTCATGCCGGATTTCGGCATCCTCGGTTTCTGTGCGATCGGCAGATTCTGCCGGTTTGCGATTGAGTGCATCTCGCCCGGCAGTACTGATCTGATACTGCAATCCAACACTGCGACCAGTGATTTCGAACTTGAGCATTCCCTGAGCAATCAGGTAACCATGAACTGTTGTCAGCGAAGTGGTGCTGATGCCTGGAACTTCATCAATCCGGTCCAGCCATCCGCCCCCATCCGGATTACTCGCTCGGGCGGCCAGTTCCCGAACAGCATAGCTGGCCAGAACTTTCAGGCAGTCGTCGCTCAAACAATCAAATTGGAGGTCGATTCCGTTCATGCTTCCCTCTATCGGCGATTCTCAGAGGCGCGAACAGCGGGCAGTCCGGCAACGGTACGACCGGTAATCTCAGACAACGAATCTAACCAAAATGTGTCATTTCAGGTGAGTTCCGCTCAAGTCCGCAGCCGGATTTCCAGCTCCCGCCAAAAGAGTTTTGTTGAGAGCGTCTGAAAACACGGTCGGTCGATTCACGGAAATCCCGGCGCCAGAACGATGATGTTCAGACGATGGTCAGCAGCCTGCGTGTGGAACTTCCCAACGGTGTGGTGATTCATCTGCCGGACAACCTGGATGGCCAGCGACTAAGCGATGTCATTCCTGCCGCCGGGCAGATACAAACAGGTTCACCTGCGATCATCTCCCTTCGTTCACTTAATGACGTCTTCCGCAACGAAGGTTTACCCGCCCGATCGCCCCCACGATAGGCGAGTCTCTCCGAGACTCGCGAATCCCGGCGTCTCGGAGAGACGCCGCTACGTGGCTGAGGTATGTCACCTGAAAGACACGGGAACGCTGGAGTTCGCGGAGAAAATCAGTGCTCCACAAATGGTCCAATAAAAAAAGGCCAGCAGTCACCCGTTCAGATTCCTGAAAAATAATTCCCAGCTGGCCCTCTACAGTCGTAAGCCGATGTCGTTCTTCAGTTCAGTGGATCGATCAGCCGGGTCTAAGCTCAGTTGCTGTCGTACGAAAACTGTGCCGATTGCCACGGGCATCCACCAGCGCCGATGTCTGACCGAACGCATCATCATGCGTCAGCGATAATCCATCGACGTGGCCGCTCCCGGCCTTGTGCCGGAAGAGCCAGGGTTTGGCAACACGCCGTAACCTCGCATGACGGACCGGCGAGCGGCCGGTGTGAACCGGCCGGTGATCGACAGTTTCTGCCCGCGGAGGCGGATGCGGGGATTTTGCGGTGCCTTTCATGAATGATGACCTCTCGGCGTTCATGAATGTGATGCGGGAAGCTCACAAAAAAAAGTGCAAATGCAGCTGACAGACTTTTGTCTGGCGTTGTCAGGGCGGTGGGTGAGCCAGCCTGAAACCAACGACTCGAAGGGGTCCGATCGGCCTGCTGAACAACGGACCGGCCCTCAAGCCCGCTCAATGGACTCACCACGTTAATCGGGTGGAAACAGAATTGAATTCAAGGCTCTGCATCACAGTCCTGCTTGCGGCACTCCGTTCGGCGATACACACTGGCAGACGAAAACGGCTGAAACGCTCGGACTTGAATCACGGCTTCGACTTCACAGCAGACCAAAATGACGAGAAAAGTAGAATTGCCCATTCATTTGATTTTCTATCTTCGCAATGAGCCCACCTACGCTGACCTCTACAGCGACGTCTGGATGCTCTCCGACGTACCAGTCGAATTCAAAATCAGCAAAGCCGACACCGGCATTGACCTCGTCGCCCGCACACGAGGCACTGGCGAATTCCACGCCATCCAATGCAAGTTCTACGCCGAAGACTACCGCATTCAGAAAAGCGACATCGACAGCTTCTTCACCGCCTCCGGACAGAAGCCGTTCAAGCACCGCATCATCATCCGCACCACCAACGAATGGACTCACAACCCCCGCTACCCGCTAGAGTTATTGCAGCGGGTGATAACTGTTTCGCTTGAAACCATGAAAATTGTTAACAGCCTGCCGAGCCTGGACATTGACTGAGGCTGCTCAACCTTCGCCTCAGTCGGGGAATTTGCAGTTTCACGGTATTCGCTAAATAGAATCCGCGTAGAATATCGCCGTCTTATGAACCACATCGGAGTACCGCAATGCCTGTTGCTCAAGCAATCCACGAAGCACTCGATTTGGGAAGGCTGAACCTTCCAGCGAGCCCCAAAGTGATTGAACTGATTCCCGAGAACTACACTGACATGGACGGTGAAGCGTCCCTGCGGATTACCGTCGTGATTGACGAAGCGACCGATCTGGACCGGATCGATGGGAGTAATGTGGGACTGCTGAAAGCCGAAATTCATCGCAGCCTGCAGCAGCATAGTATCGAGCTGTTCCCATACATTTTCATCGCAAAGCCAAGCGAGCTTGCCACGGAAGAACAGGACGCATAGTCGATGCATCAGGACTTGATCGAACAGGCAAAGTCACTGGCGGAACTCGACGATCGTGGAGCGCCAAAACAGGCAAATCTGAGGCGAGCCGTGTCGGCGGCCTATTACGCCCTGTTTCATTTTCTGGTTGATCAGGCATGTCGCGCGATTGTGGGGACTCAGCACAACCAGCAGGGGTTTCGACACGCACTTGCTCGTGGCTTTGTTCACACGACGATGAAATCCGCCTGCGGCAGTTTCAGTGCCACGCAACTGCCGGATACAGTTGTGAAATCGTTGCCGAAGAATCCGGATGGGAAATATCTGATTCCCGATCAGATTAAGCAGATCAGCACTTTGTTCAAAGAGCTCCAGCAGAAACGTCACCTGGCTGACTATGACCTTTCGGAACGATTCAGGCGATCTGAAGTACTATCGCTGATTCGACAGGTCGCGCAACACATCGAGGCCTTTACCACACTGCCACTGTCAGACGATCGACAGTTTTTTCTGATTTGTCTTCTGTCGTGGAAAGAACTGACCAATCGCTGACAAGTCCATTACGGCAAAGCGTCCGCGGGAAAAAGCGGTCAGGTCCAATCAATAGTGTACGGCACTGCGATTGCGGTTGATTGACGGCAGCGTAAGTTATGAGAGGATCGGCAGCATTTGGCAAACTGCTGACAAGGATTCAGCCACATCGGGCAGAGGCGGCTTAAGGCACCGCGCAGCATCGAACGGCCCGGCGTGCAGAGCGCGCGGGTGCCTTACTCTTCAGCAGATCTTATTTTTGCGATGTGCCGTTCCAGTTCTTCGAGCGACGCCCATCCCGACATAGAGAGGCAGATCATTTCGAATGTCCAGCACATCTGTGGCAAGACGAAGCTTACCGTCGCACGAGGGGCCGGTACTGGAGCCAGTGGCGCACTCCCGCGACTCGTGTGTTCCGAAGCGGAAACAGTGACACGGCGAACCGTGTGATCGGGTGAGGCGTCCGCTTTGGAGGATCCGAATTTCACGATCTGATCGCTGATCACACCGGTTTCAGCGTATCAAAATACTTCAGCCCCTGAATATCGGAAGGCTCAATCGCAGGACTCGCCCTGAGCCCACGGCGAGCCTGACCGGGTGCGTCATTCGACGGTACCGCATTCGCCGCGGATGCTGCTGACGATACAGTGCTGGCAGGTTCGGCATCAGGTTGCTCCGGGTCCGGGGCCACGACGTTCGGCTCGCAATGTCACTCTGGCAGGTTAGAGATTCACTGCCAGGGCGATGCGCAAAAAGCGTGCCAAAACAAATGTGAGTCCCATGCGTGAGGCGGCGCAAAATTCGTGCCGAACACTATTGGACCTGAACCCTTTGCCTTTCCCGCCTTTGCCTTTCGGTCGGTCCTTTGCGGGGATTGTACTTTATCAAACGTGGAGGTCGATGCCGGGGGTGACAGTGAATCGCAGAGCATCACTCGGAGAGTGATGACTACTTTGGTCAGCATGACAGGGCGAGGCTTCGAAGCCCGCAAGAACGGCCTCGAATTTTCGAAAGCGTTACTGAGAAAAACCCAGCGTCGATTTCAGTTCCTTCCGCTCAGCGGTCATTTGTTCCTGCTCATGAACCAACGGCGGGGCGGGCGGTTAATCGCGAGTCTCGGAGAGACTCGCCTGCGTGTCAGGACATAAGTACTATCTGGCTTTGGGGATCGGACGGACGCCGCCGCTGAGCTGCACTTTGATCGTACCCGTACATTTCGCGCTCAGCGGCACATTCGCTCGAAGGAATAATACGCCCCCTTTCTTTGGCACCATGTCCAGGGAAGCATTCACAGGAAACGGTGTTCCCGGCTGACCCTCGGAAACGATGAGTCCGATCAGTGCTCCGAAAGGCGCCTCTTTGACGTGATCCCGTCCTGGATCAGCGGTCGGCAATCCGGTTAGCGGAACGGTAGCAGTGAGGTTCAGGCGATAGTCACCAGCGGCCGTAATTCGAATGGTTTTGCCGGCTTCCACCTCAGCCAATGCATTGCCCCAGCCTCTCGATGTGTCAACTTCGACCATCATTCCATTTTGTGTAATCAGCTCTGAACGCAGAAGTTCAATTCGTTCTCTTACGCCCGGAGCCTGAGGGTCAATCTTTTCAATCCTTTCCAGGATCGCAAGAGACTGTTCCCGAAGTCCCTGTTTTTGAAACTCACCGGCAACCTCCGCCAACTCCTTCAGCAGGGTTTCCTGAGCCTTATCTGCCCTCTGCAGCAGTTGTTTATCCGTTGGCTGATCTCGACGCTCTCTGGCGCTCTGAGCACTGACAGCTGCAATGCAGGCCACGGCGGCCAGTACTGCACCACACAATCCGAAAGAACTCTTTGAGACACGACTCATAGAAAATTTCGTTTCTGCAGTCCGGCCCTCCGTCAGGTGCCGGAGGGATCTGTGGGAGGCGGAGTGATCACGGCTTTTTCAACTTCATCCAGCAACTGACCTCGACGAAATGGCTTATAGAGTACGGCCTTCAGGCCTTCCTTCCGGGCATTGACAATGGAATGAGTCGGATCGTATCCAAACCCCGTCATCATGATGATGGGAACATGACTGTTGATCGCCCGAAGCTTGCGAAAACACTCGTACCCGTTGGTGTCGGGAAGGCGAATGTCTGTCAGCACCACATCATAATGGTGAGAACGAACCATCAGACAGGCATCTTCACAGGTTGGAACTCCTTCCACCCGGCATCCCATTTGTCCCAGCAGAGAATGGGCATCATCACGAGCCACGATGTCACCATCCACCACCAGAATGCGTTTCTTAACCAGCATTGGCCGTGGAGCGCGAACAATTCCTGAGGCCGACAGACCCGGTGTCGGAGAATCATTTTGCGATACGGAATCTACCTGACCGCTGATTTTTCTTGTCGCAGCAACAATCTGATGCAACCGATCGCAGACATCCGGATCGTGGCCAATGTAACGCTCCAGAATCCACGTCGCATCCCGGAGGATTTCATCGGTGGGCTGTGAGATTTCCCTGCGAATGCGTTCCGAGTTCTGAGTGGTGGTGGTCACTTTTTCTGCAGCCAGCAGCTGAAGCTGGTTCAAAGCATTGGCAACGACGCGACCAAACAGCTGCAGAAATTCCAGGTCCTGCTGATCAAACGACTTTGTTCCTGGACTTTCAACGTTGAAAGTGCCGAGCACCGTATCACGCAGCATCAGCGGGACAGTGAGGGAACTGCGGGCATCTGCCGCACCGCAAATATATAACTTGTCAAGCTGAGTATCATTGCAGAGATAACTGCTGCCACTGTGAGCGACAAAGCCGGTGACTCCGTTGTCCGATGGTCGGGCAAACAGACGACGATTGGCCGCTTCAGGATTCATACCAAATTCCAGCAGCGGTACGAGTTCCTGCGTATCGGGCATCATCAGACGAATTTCGAACGTTTCGTAGCCCAGAATCTCCTGAGTGAAATGCAGAATATTCTCTTTCAGCAGGGCAACGCGATCCTCATTCGCCATGCCCGTCACTTCTTCCGGCGTCAGGTTGCCAAGCTCCAGCCCCGCTCGGTAAATCGCCTCCAGTTTTTGCCGTTCAAGGACTTCCGCCGTCACATCCCGAACCGTGACTGCAAAACCTGGAAATCCGACGGCAGCCGAATCAGCACTGCGTAAATTGCACTTTATCGACCGGAATCCCAGCCATTTTTTGCCTTCCATCCGCACGGTCAAACGTGCCGAATTCCCTGCAAGATCGGGCGATGTCAGAGTTTTCAGGTCCACAAGGGAGATATCAGCGCCGGCAAGGGAATCCGCAAGAGTGCGGCCGACCCAGGCAAATCCGGACCCTGTCATGATTCGAAAGGGATCGTTGTGCCAGACAATCTGCTGCTGCTCATCCAGCAAAAGCAGACCATCCGTAACACAGTTAAGAAATCCCAGAGCGCTCATCTGGAGCTGATCGGCATGTTTTGCGGACTCGCCGGCAAACAACAATAAATCGAAGGGAATTTCAGTCTGGAAAGCCAGTTTGGCCGACACGATGTCCAGAGAAACCCCGACCTGGTCCAGCAGAGCCCGGGTTTGAGGGTCCGCGTGTCCGAACACCAGCAATCGCTGTCGAGTGGCCAGCCCCATAGTTCATTCCCCGAAATCCAGAACGCTGACGGCAGCCAACCTCAATCGACCCCAGTTTCAATTCTGCACTGTCAAAGCGCCATTTATAAGGATAATTTGATTTAACCGTGATTCTGTCAACGGCGGAATGTCAACATCGCCATTTTCGGCGATCAGGCTCTAATTCTCATTCCTGCTACACAGGGCGAGCCAGCAAACCACACGCAGACCGAACTCTCTCCACCACTTCCTGAGCTCTTGCCCGAGCCCGACGAGCACCTTCCTTTAAGACGTCCTCCACGATGTCCGGAGAGGCTTCGAGTTTCTGTCGCCGATCAAAAGCGTCCGCGAAGTGACTCATCGCAACATCATACAACGCCTGCTTTGCTTCTCCGTAACCCATTCCTCCGGCCCGATATCTGGCAGCCAGTTCCTGCTGCTGTTCGAGTGTTGCAAACAGCCGATACAGGGAAAACACGGCACACGTATCGGGATCTTTTTCGTCCTCCAGCGATTTGGAATCTGTTTTTGTTGACATTATGAGTTTACGCAGTCGCTTCGGTGATTCAAAGATCGGAATCGTATTGTTATAGCTCTTCGACATTTTCCGATCACCATCAGTACCCGGCACTTTTGCAGAAGCATCCAGCACAAACGCATTCGGCAGAAGCAGAGTTTCACCGTAGAGCGAATTAAAGCGCTGAGCAACATCGCGAGTGACTTCGATGTGCTGAATCTGGTCAGCCCCGACCGGGACGGTATCGCTGTCATAGATCAGAATATCCGCAGCCATCAGTACCGGATAGGTAAACAGACCTGCATCGGCAGCGATCCCGTTCGCCTTTTTATCCTTGTAAGCATGACATTTCTCAAGCAGATGCATTTGCGTGATGGTCATCAGCAGCCATGTCAGTTCCGTCACTTCCGGCACATCGGATTGTCGGAAGAGAGTCGATCGCTCCGGTTCAAGGCCCAGAGCCAGAAGATCCATGGCCGCATCACTGACGTTCTGCCGCAGTTCCGCCGGATTTCGAAGAGTCGTCAGTGCATGCAGATCGGCGATAAAATAGAAGGACTGCTCGTTACCCTGGAGAGCAATATATTGTCGGATGGCTCCGAAATAATTACCCCAGTGAAATCGGCCAGTCGGCTGAATACCCGAAAGGACTTTCATGTTCCGATTTATTCTGTAACAGATGTGGAAATCAACAGCATGTGCAAACTGCCCTGACTCGCTTCCTGCTTCGTCGCGGCTGAATACCGGTTTGACAGGTCACGGTGGAGTTCCACACCACGAATCATGCTGTATTGAACCAAAAAGACGCTTTTAACTTTACACTTTTCGGATGTAAAGCAAGCAATCTGTATCAGGATCCTGTCCTCAGAGACCCAACAATGCTCGTTACGGAGTCCGCATTCAACAATTGCAGTGCCGCTTCCAGCTCGCTCACCAGCTGACCGGCGATTCCCGGATTATAAAAATTGGCGGTGCCGATCTGCACTGCACTTGCACCAGCAATCAGAAACTCCATCACATCATCAATCGACTGGATTCCGCCAACCCCAATGATGGGCACCTGAACCTGCTGAGCAACCTGCCAGACAATCCTGAGAGCCAGCGGTTTAATCGCCGGGCCACTCAATCCTCCAAGAATATTTCCCAGGACCGGACGCTGCTTTTTCCAGTTGATGGCCATACCCTGAAATGTATTGACCAGTGAAACAGCGTCACAACCAGCATCCGCCACTGCGCGAGCGATCGGCACCACACTGGTGACGTTGGGCGTCAGTTTGGCAATCACGGGCAGTCGACATACTTCCCGCACCGTACCAACAACTGTTGCTGCAAGGGACGGATCCGTCCCGAAATCCACTCCACCGGAAACGTTCGGACAGGAGATATTCAGTTCCACGGCAGCAACGCCTTCCGCGTCATTGAGTCGTTCTGCCATTCGACGGAATTCGTCATTGGTCTTTGCTGCAATATTAACAATGATGGATGTGCCCAGGCTGATCAGATACGGCAGCTTGTCAGTCATGAACTGGTCGAAGCCGTCGTTGTCCAGACCAATGGAATTCAGCATACCGCTGGCCGTTTCGACTGTGCGAGGAGGCGGATTTCCGGGTCGGGGGGCTGGCGTAACGGTCTTCGGAATGATGCCTCCGATGGCCCTGAAGTCAACAAATGCGGCCATTTCCCGAGCATATCCAAAGGTTCCGGAGGCGACCAGAATTGGATTTTGCAGGCTAAGACGATTCAATTTGACAGCCAGATCAGGCATTTCCGGGATCCGAACGCAACATGACGGAAGTTGTGAGATGAAATGCTGTCTTCAGCGACAGCCGCTCAGTTCGAAGCATAACAGCCGGTCCAGCGACCTGCAGCAAACGAACCGTGTTTCGTTTTGGACACACCCTCGTTTCCCCTTTAAAGAGAATTTCGGCAGAATTCACGATGCTCAGATGAGCCGATATGAGGGAGCCCGTTCAGAGAAATTACGGATTCGTGGAGAATTGAAGTGATGGAGAAATCTCAGGAGTCCGCTGACCGGCCGTCGCGTGATGAGTTTGCTCAGTCGCTTATGCAGGCGATTAGTTCGCAGGATTCTTCCGTAAAGCTGACCTACAACGTTCGGGAATTCTGTTTGCATGATCATAGTGGAAATCGACAGACAAACCTGGCCAACATGTATGAAGAACATTGCCAGCTCCGTCCCGAACAGCGACCTGAGCACATCAGGATGCTGGTATCAATTTTTTTTGATGTGACTGAAGAGAATTCGGAACAGTACGAAGAAGCACGCATCCATCTTCGCCCAAAAATCTGGAACCGTTCTACGTTCGAAGAGCTCGAACTTCAGCGAAGAATCCGGGGTACCGGAAAGCCATGCGATATTCCCCTGTACCCGGTCGGCAGCCATCTGTACTCATCCATTGTTTATGATCTGCCCACCGCCATGCGGTCTGTATCAATGGAGGAGCTTGATCGGTGGGGCGTCTCGATTTACCAGGCTCTTGAGGATGCCACTCAGAACCTGCTGGAAATCGAAATGTCGGTGGGAAAAATCGGTGACGGGTTCTACATGTCTGCGTGCGGCGACAACTATGATTCCGCAAGGCTGCTGCTGACCGATCGAATCCAGTCCCTCAATGTGCCCGGCGATCATATCGCCATGGTGCCTCAGCGAGATGCACTGTTCATCGCAGGCAGCGACGATCCGGAAAGCCTGAAAATCATGCTGGACCTGACCGCACAAATCGTCCACAGTCAGCCACGTCCTCTGGCACCAGTCCCTCTGAGGCTCAGCGGCAATGAATGGGTCGACTGGCTGCCTCCTCAGAATCACCCGCTGTATTCACGATTTGCGGAGCTTCGCAACGATTACCTTGGGTCTCTGTACGAATCTCAGAAGGAATTGCTGACGCAGTTGTACAGAAACGAAGGCGAGAATGTCTTCATTGCCTCATGGTCCGGAATTCGTCGCAAAGCTGAAGAACGAATCATGTCCTACTGCGTTTGGGGAGAAGGTGTCGATGCCCTGTTGCCGGAAACGGACCTGGTAATGTTGCCCACCGCCGAGTCACTCGGCGGGATGGGATACTGGAACCATGTGCGTGAGGTCGCCGGCGCACTGATCCAGCGAGTTCCTGAACTGTATCCGCCACGCTATCGGGTGCGTGAGTTTCCATCGCAGGCACAGCTGGAGGAGATCGGAATGCTGGATTTCCATAAACAGGAATGAAATAGGGCTGTCAGCAGCACGACTTGCCGGAAAATTTGCTGTGCCCGTTCAATTCTTTGACTTAAGCAGTTTCCAACGGCAACAAATTTCGCCATAGTGACTGCTGTCTGCAAGAGTCGATTTTACTGATTACTTCTGAAGAACGGGAAAGTGCATCTCCAATGCGTCTGTCGTGCCTGAATGTCTCTGCTCTGTTATTTGCAAGTCTTTTGATGAATGCTCCAGCTACAGTCGCTCAGGAAGAGCCAAAACTCGAAACGACGCTGGACAAAGTCAGCTATCAGCTGGGAATTCAGGTCGGGACGAATATGAAGCGTCAGGGTCTGGAACTGGATCCAAAATTCTTCATGAAGGGCATGGTAACCGCAATGGGTGGCGGGAAATCGGCTCTTTCTGAAGAAGAGATTCAGGCCGCGTTCAGCGAGTTTGACGCCATTATGAAGAAGAAAGTCGCGGAAAAAGGCACAAAAAACCTCGAAGCCGGCAAAAAGTTTCTTGAAGAAAACAAGGCAAAACCCGGAGTAAAGGTGACTCCGTCAGGGTTGCAGTATATGGTCATCAAGGAAGGCACCGGAGCGGTTCCAAAGGCGACCAGCACCGTGTCAACCCACTACCGCGGAACTCTGATCGATGGCAAGAAGTTTGACAGTTCCTACGAAGGTGACGCACCCACCGCAGCCGAGGAGCCCGTTTCCTTTGGCGTCACGCAGGTGATCAAAGGCTGGACAGAAGCACTTCAACTGATGAAGGTTGGTTCAAAATATCGGCTGTTTATCCCAAGTGAACTGGCCTATGGTGCAAATGGTCCCGGCGAAATCGGACCAAACTCCGTGCTGATTTTCGATATTGAACTGATTAACGTCACTGAATAACAAGCGTCGCAATAATAAGCGTCGCGATCACATCGTGTTCAGAAACTGCTTTACAGAATGAAACGCCCGACATCAAACGTCGGGCGTTTTTTGCTGGCCTTTCTGTTCCCGGCGGGGCTCTTTCTGATCAGCTGAACATGATGCTCAGTTGACGTCGCCTCCGGTCAGCAACTGTTCCACATGGTCCGCATGTGAGCCGATTTCCAGCACACTGCGACGAATCTCTTCACCATTCACTGTGGCACGCGGATACGTATCGATCATCACAAAACAGGGGCGCCCGTCGATATCGCGAATAGACACGCCTCCATGGTTGATCGTGGCATTCAGCCTTAATGCATTCTCATAGAAGTCGGGGCGAGCCTCACAGCAAATGCTGTAAATCATCAGCAGGCGGTCACCCGCATCATGATCACTGTTCTCGATGTAGACGGTCTGAGTTCGCTGATCACACAGTTTCAGCTGGACGCGAAATCGCCCTCCGTCTTCCTGAACAAACGAAATCGAGGTCAGACCATGAAAAGCCTCGTAGACCAGAATATCCAGATCTCGAGCGGCCCCCAGTACTGCCTGCAGCAACTGCGACGCAGCCCCCCCGTCCATGGGGCGCCCGGCAGGATCATAGGCCAGCATCAGGGAAACGCATTCCGCCATATCCAGCGGAATATCGGGATTCAGGCGTCGAACGCTCACATAGTCGCCCGACAAAATGGCATTCATCAGAGCAGAGATCGACTCTCCACGGAACGGGTAAGTGCCTGTCAGCATCTGGTAATAACAAACTCCCAGAGCAAACACATCACTTGCCGGAGATGCCCGCTGCCCTTCAAACAGCTCAGGCGCCATATACATTGGAGTTCCGGCCAGATTGGGTACACGCAAATCATCAGAATGGATTCGTTTGGCCAAACCAAAATCAACGATTTTGGGCACACCGGCAGGAGTCACCAGAATATTATCCGGCTTCAGATCGCGATGAATAATGCCCAGTCGATGCGCAGCAGCCAGACCATTGGCGATTCCTACGGCCATCCCGGTTGAGCGGATCGGCCCCAGTTCGCCGTCCGTGTCGATTTCATGCTGAAGAGAACGCCCGGCGACAAACTCCATCTCCAGAAAATGATGCTCCTGCCAGCGTCCGATTGCATGAGTTGTCACAATATTCGCGTGAACAAGTGCGGCAGCAGCACGCCCTTCGTTTTCAAAACGGGCAATATAATCCACGTCATCGGAAATTCGTCTGGGAGACAGAATCTTTAGTGCGCAGAAACGATGCAGCTCCTGATTCTTTGCCAGATAAACCGCGCCCATTCCTCCACGACCAAGCAAGCGTTCACACTGATAGATATGGATTCGCTGCCCATCCAGCATCCCATAATCCATGCTGATCTCTGTTGCAGGAGTATTGTCAGGCAGCGGTGTATGGCGCGCAAAGTAGTCAGCCGCCAGCACGACTGTGTCGTTGGCGACCGACTGCGGCGAAAGCGATTCAGCACCGCAGCCAGGGCAGCGCAGAGATGATCCGGGGAAAACTTGATTACACACTTTACAGTACACAACGACCTCAGCGCAAGCTGTTCGGTGAAACGCCCGAAAGTCAGCCTCTTTCGATCCGCCAGTTTTCCTGACGATTCGCGAAGAGCAGAGATTCAGGAACAGAATGGTTTCTGAATGCCTTCTGCAGTTGCCGATCCTGACTCTGATTTTCCTGCCTGTCGTTTACGGCCCACTGCTGTCCAGAACCTCAAGTTTAACATTTTTGTCTCCAGCCGTGTTTTAATTTCCCTTCTTCCAGTGAGAATTTCCCGGCGTATCAGGGCGTGCGTCATTCGGCATGAAACGCCATTTCCTGGATGGTTTCAGACATTCCCCAAAATTTCAATCCAAAGAATCAGGCCGGCACAGCCAGGCCTTCCACCCCAAAACACCGTCCGCTCTGATCCTTATGGACACCGCACCATCCAGACAGGTGTTCAGGATCTCTGCTTTTTCTCCATATATTCTTTGTAAATAGTCATCATTCTCCGAAGACCTTGAGCTGACAACCACAAGTTCGGGTGCAAATGCTTCTCTTGTATCCCGAGTATTCGAAACACGACTGCCGTGATGCGGACTGATCAGAACGTCGGTCGACTTCATTTCCGGCAGCAGCATCGCCTGACCTGACTTTTCGAGATCACCTGGAAGAACGATCCGGCGGCCGGCAAACTCCAGTATCCCAACAATGCTCAGTTCGTTGTCATCCAGATCCATTTCCGACGGGGATACAGCCTGGCGAAACTGAACTTCAGCCTGGCCTGCCTCAAACCAGTCTCCGCCATTCAAAAGACGAATTGGCATCTGTCGATTTCGCAGCGTTTCAAGCAGCCTTACAACAGGTGCTGCCTGCGAACCGACAAACTCGGCGCTCGTAAGGATCTGATCAACCGGCATTCGATCAATCAGGCCGGTGACCGCGTTGTAATGATCCATATCCGCATGGGAAATAATCAGGGCGTCGATCCGGGACTGTCCCTGATGCCACAGGAAGCGGGAAACAATATCGGCTGTGCGTTCACCGCGGTTCAGAGCTCCGGCGTCAAACACCAGCACTCGTCCGTCGGGCGTTTCCACCACAATGGCGTTGCCGTGACCAACGTTCAGAACCGTACAAATCAGCTCGTCCCTGAAGACTCGCGAATTCGTATTCCAGAATCCTGCCAGAACAAGAATCGACAGCATCACCCATGCATTTCGACGCAGGGGGGCGTTTCCGGATGCAACAGCCACCGTCAGCAGTACATAGTACAAAACAAGAAACCAAAATGGCGTATCGGGAATCGTCAGCGAGCCTGCCGTGAGGTTACCGGCATCGGCCACCAGCCTGTTCATCAGCATCAGCAGATAATTGAAGCCAGTTCCTGCGAATCCTGCGGAGGCGGGAATCAGAAGTCCGATCAGCAGAAAAATGAAACCGCTGATCATTGTTATTCCCGTTAGAGGAATCAGCACAATGTTTGCGACGAGGCCCGAGACGGAAATCACATGAAACTGAGAGGCGACGAGAGGCATTGAGAACACAGTAACGGCAAACATCTGCCGATACCGCAGCTTCAGCGAAGCCCGTGACTGCAACACCAGGTCACGCAGACGATCGGCCCATGTCAGCCCATCGGCCGGTCGCTCATGATTCCTGTCATCGCCGTTTTCTGTTCCCGCCCATGCCAGTGCGCTGACCGCCAGAAAAGACAACCATGCGCCAAGATCATAAACAACCGCCGGATCCCAGAGGAAAAGGATCACCGCCGTGTTGCCAATCAGAGTTGACATTCGCAGGTTTCGCCGCAGGAGCTGCCCACTGACCGTCAGTACGATAAACAGCGTCGATCGGAGCACGCTTGCCCGCAAATCGGTCAGCAGCGCATAGGCAACGCAAAACATCAGCCCCAGCAGCATTCCCGTCCGTCTGCCAGTCAGGAGCAGATTGAGAATACGAATCAGAAACAGGTACAGAATTCCGACATGTAAACCGGAAATCGACAACAAATGCATTGTCCCGCTGGCAACAAAATCCCGCTCGACGGCTGGATCCATATGCCCGCGGTTTCCAAGCATCAGAGCTTCAGCGAGCGGCTGCAGTTCTTCGGAGAGATTCTGTCTGATTAATCGAACGGCCTGCTGTCGCAATTCGCTCAGCGCCGTCCATGGATGCCAAATCGGCATATTTCGAAGCGTCTTTACAGCGTCGGGATGCCTTACAAAAAGCAATCCGGAAACGGATTGATTCTTCAGAAAGGCACCGTAGTCAAATTCTCCCGGATTGCTGACAACGAAACGTCTTTCGATTCGACCGATGACCTGCACCGGCTGTTTCCATGACAATCGGGAAATGGCGTCTCCGCTAATCAGTACCCTCAGTCGGCCCGATGCACGCAGCGGAATCTCCCCTGAAAACAGATGCGTCACTTCAAGATAAAACAGAGTCTGCATGGCCGAATCCGCCGCTTCGGATCGCCATGCCGTTTCCCTGGAAGCTCGCAGGGACGGAATGTTGTCCACAATTCCGGCAACCCGACAGGTCGCCCCGTCAGCATCCAGCAGTCGAGTCACATCGGTGGCATCAGTGGTCAGTATTCGACTCGACCATGCGAACGCCCCAACCAGAATACTGCCCGCCAGAAGGGTCCATGAGCCAAATGGAGAACTGATCGGCTGAACGCACAGAAGCAGGCAGACCATGCAACACAAAGTCAGCCAGATCAGCGGAGGAACCGACGTCCAGCCCGCCAGCCATGCACCCATTGTGAGACAAACGGCGACCGGCAGCGAAGGTGCAGTCGGCTGTGGCAAATAAAGTTCACAGAAGCCCGGGCGCAAAGCGTCCTGCTCGGTTGATCCGGCTGTTAACGGCATGTGGGTGCCACAGTTTTCGAGTGTTCATCAGGGTGTAATCGGCAAGGGCCGTCGGCTTCAGCAATCGAATCAGAAGATCACAGAGCTGGGCTGGGCTGGGGCGGCGTTGACAGATAACGTCACGCAACAATCTCAGGATTCACGACGACGACCATCCAGGATCGGCTGCAGTTCGTCGACAAAATCGTGTACGTCCTGAAATTCGCGATAAACCGATGCAAATCGCACAAACGCCACCTTATCCAGATCCCGCAGTGCGTTAAACACCAGTTCGCCAATCCATCGTGAAGGAACTTCACGCACTCCTTCCTCATAGATGGCGGCTTCCACGCTGCCCACCAGACTGTCAATCTGAGCAATACTGACGGGTCGCTTGTAACAGGCTTTTTCAACCCCGAAACGAATCTTTTCACGATCAAAAGTGACGCGAGAACCGTCTTTCTTGATGACCTTGACCGGTGATTCTTCAATTCTTTCGTATGTGGTAAAACGCCGCTCACAGGCGAGGCATTCCCGGCGGCGGCGAATCGAAAAATCCGCACTGTCTCTTGAATCGATGACCTTTGATTCGTCATGTCGGCAGAAAGGGCATTGCATAAACCAGCATCCTGAATGACAGTCAAAGCATAAACACACCGAAGCACAGAAACGGGCCTGAGTGCATGAAACTGGCGCTCACACAGTTTTCAAAGGCCCTCCACCGGATTCTACGCTTCCGGACCCCTAAAAACACAAGCCTAAACGCTGGCGAAGCCAAATCCGTGGGAAAATCAGACCCAGCGATTCAACATGCCCATCAGGGATTTGCAGGGATGAATACTTAAACTCTGCTCACACAACGGCCCAAAAGGGAGATTCTGACCCTTATCCCACCCAGGCGCTGATCCGGCCGGGCGACCTAAGCCCACCCTAAAAAACCGAATGAGCCGCTTCCCGCCGGGTTCCGTCGACAGCGGGAGCAGCAACGACGGCGGTCTGCCATCTCTTTGGCTGAGACGACGGGGATCAGGGCCTGCGACTTACACCCAGCGTTCCGCCAGAGCACAATGGACGTTATTCTTCATGCCATTTCATCGCCGCTTCCATGGGCTCAATTCGCAGCACGACCATACCGTCCTGAAAAACTCGCACCGTTCCGGTGGATTCAGACACCGCAATCGCAATGGCACCCGTTGCTTTGGAGATCTCCGCAGCCGCCCAGTGGCGGGATCCAAGACCCTTGGAAAGCGTCAGATTGTCGGCCGACGCCCTCAAATGACGGCCGGCAGCCTGAACAACTCCGTCCGCGGAAATGACAAAGGCGCCGTCCATCTGAGCAATTTCCTTGATGCTCTCGCGGACTCGCGGATTGCGAATCAAACGCTCAGAACGAGGATAACCGCGAAACGGATCATGTACCTGTTCACTGGACAACTGAATCACCTTGCGATGATTTCCCACGACAAACAGCGTCCCAACCGGTTTTCCTTCTCGTCCTTCCCGACCGATTTCACATGCCAGATCCACAACAATTCGCAGGGTTTCCAGCGGAACTTTCGTTTCCAAACGCTGCAAATCCCGGGATGTCAGGCGGGAGAGCTGATCGGCGAGCCGGATCAGACTTAACGTATCGCAGCCATCCCGTTCATACAGGGAATAGACGCAGACAACCACATCACCCGTCTGCACCAGCTCGTCTGCGATCGCTTCCAGCAGAACCTGCGTGACCTGCAGATGACTGGTCTGAGGCTCGTGAAGAATTGGCACAAGCACCACGCCGTCTTCACGGACAGCGGCCTGAACATCCAGTTTGTCCGCCGCAACAATCAGCCGACAGCCCTGAAGCAGCGAGGAAATTCCCACGAAATCAAATGAATGACCGGCCAGCACAAGCACGGCAGAAGCGTGAGTGCTTACCGAGAGCTGACCTGCAGCTTTGAGAACATTTTCGAACTGAGTAGATAGAGGTTGGCGACTCATAACGTGAGTGTAGGTGATTCCCGAAATCGGTCAACGAACAGAATTTCAAGTTACCAGCGTCGAAAAAACGCGTTTCCCCGGCTTTTTCCAAAAGTGTTACGAAACACCCGGCACAAGTCTCGAACACGTTTCCCTGTAAACGTACACTTTCGGCCCTTCGAGAAAGTCCGCGATCAATTGCAACAGCTGATCGCGGCTGACTGTTAGATCGGCTTTTGCCTTCCCCCTTCGTTACCATCCTGCTGCATCCAGGCATACTCTCAAACAGTTGCCATTGATGAGACTAACACATCTGATGGAGTCCCTCCTAATGTCGCGCGGCATGATCTGCATTCTTTCAGCTCTGATGGCGATTACCGGTCACTTTGCCGCGCCCCAGTCCATCGCACAGGGAACCGTAAATCCGGTGCAAAAGGAAAACCAGCTGCCCGGCTCTCGTGACTGGCAACTGACACGAGTCCGAGTTGACGGCGATGGCTTCCGCTCTCCGTGGATTGAAGGATACTGCTCCAAACAGAGCGTCAGGGCCGGTGAGTCGCTGGATATTATGGTTTCGACCAACCCGGTTCGTTCTTTTAAGGCAGAATTCTTTCGAATGGGCTATTACGGCGGTCGGGGAGCCCGGCTGATGAAAACCGTGGATTCCCTGCCGGGAACGACTCAGCCCACGCCCGAACTGGGGGAGAAAAATCTGCAGGAATGTCGCTGGAAACCCAGCCTTTCACTAACCATCCCGTCAGACTGGCTCAGCGGCGTTTATCTCGGACGCCTCACAACGATCCCTGAGGGAAAAGAATCATACTGGCAAAGCTATGTCATCTTCATTGTTCAGGATGATCGTCCGGCCGATATTCTGTTCCAGTGTTCAGACAACACATGGCAGGCCTATAATACATGGCCAAACAAATATTCGGTGTACACTCATCCAAAAGGCAATCAGGGTCCGTGGGCCGACGTCAGCTTCGATCGACCTTATGGCCGCGAAGCACAGTTTTCCAGCGTGGTCAATGATCCGCTGACCGTGGGCTCCGGGGAATTCCTGCCGTATGAATTTCCGATGGTTTACTGGATGGAGCAACACGGCTACGACGTCGCCTACTGTTCAAACACTGACCTTTTAACTCCGGATCGCGGTCTGAAATGCAGGGCTTTTGTCAGTATTGGTCATGATGAATACTGGGACCTGCGCCAGTTTCACAGTGTTCAGACTCTTCGGGATGCCGGCGTAAACCTTCTGTTTCTGTCCGGAAACAGCGTTTGCTGGGTAACCCCCTTCCGCGAAAGTTACGATGGACGCCCCAACCGAATTATGTTCCGGGGCGGTCCATACGGAGCGGAGAACGACTATGCCGTCCAGCGTGAAAAAGAAAACGGACCTTTTCCACATCGAGGGCCTGATGAAGGACTTCTGATGGGCGCACGCAACGTGGAACCTGTCAACGGCGGTGGCGACTGGGTTATTACAAAAGCAGATCACTGGATCTTTGCCGGAACAGGTGTCAAAAACGGCGATTCAATTCCCGGTCTGATTGGCTGGGAATATCACGGCCAGCCAGCCGACATTCCAGGACTGGAAGTGGTTGCAGGCGGAACGGCATGGCAGGGCGGTGTTAATCCTCAGGAATGGACTGCCACCATTTACCCGGGACCTAAAAACAACTATGTGTTTAATGCGTCCACGATCTTCTGGTGCCAGGCACTCAGTTCACCACCCGGACATACATTGCCCTGGTCACACTGGAGTCGCCCACACGGACCGGATGATCGAGTTCAGCAAATCACCCATAATCTGCTCAAACGGGCCATCCAAACCACAAACCCCTGACAAAACCCGCGCGAGTCGCGACTTTCGTAGTTGTGTTTCCGGCACGGCGAAAAGGAAGACGCAGACGACTGCTTTGTCAGCTTTGAATTTCGGGTCGTGGACCTTGCTAAAGGTCCTGCAGCCAGGGGATCTTTAGCAAGATCCACGACCTCCAACCCGAACGCTTTATCCTGACGGAGCACTACTCCACCGAAACCGACCGGCAAAGCGTGAGACGTAAACACTTGCGACTCAACGGGTTGTATCAACACGTCCTGAGCCGTCAGGAGTGTCTCTGCCAGTCCGGCTCCTGACTGTCGCACACATATTCCTGCAGGATTTCATACGGCAAATAGCGATTCTTGTAATTCATTGACGGGCAGTCTTGGATGTAGTACCCCATATACAGCCGATTTCGATTCGATCGCATGCCTTCCTGCAGCTCACACAGAACGGAAAATGTGCCGAGAGCGGAGTCCCGGTACTCGGGATCATGCACAAAATAGATACTCGACATGGCAGTATCCGTGATATCCACGATGCCCAGCCCAATCAGCCGTCCGTTCTGTCGGTACTGGAATTCGCGGGAAAACGAAAAATTTCCGTCCAGAAATGACTCGTAATACTGGTCGTGATTAATTCGGCGAAAAGGCCATTGTCGACGGTAGTGCATGTCCAGATGGTAGCTGTTATAAAGTTCCAGATGTTCGTCCGTAACAGTGGGACGCTGAATCAGCACCTCAACGTCGGAATTCTTTCTCAGAGTCCGTCGATGGCTTTTTGAAGGCTGGAATTCCGGCACAATCACCCGCAGACTCTGACAAGCCTGGCAGCCGGAGCAGACAGGACGAAACAGTGTGCGGCCAAATCGTCTCCATCCTCGCGAAAGCAGAGCATCGTATCGTGTGGCAGACAGTCGTATGGCCAGTCGGTACACCATGGTGGCCGACTGCCGGGGCAAATAGGAACAGCGAGACTCTGAACCTGCAATTTCGATCTCGGCCGGGGCATCCGTGTGAAGAAAGTTGTCGTTGGTCATGGTAATCTGGTGTACCTGTTTCTCAGTTCAGGGGTTGCCGAACCACGAGGACTCCCATTGTTCGAAACCGCATGCCCGGCTGCTACTCTGCAAACTGTATTCCGTCCAGCTTCTTATCAAATGAACGTTTTTTTTGAAATGTCCGGTCGCCATGCATGACTGCCTTCGATTGCCCGTCCAGCAGCTGCTTCAGCAGCAAAACCTGACAGCTGAATCAGTCTGCACGTGCATTGGTGTCATTATGGACGGCTCCTGTGATCCGGTGGATATTGCCGCATTTCTCACGGCAATGGCTGCCAAGGGACCTGTTGCCGAGGAACTGACGGGAGCTGCCAGGGCGATGCGATCCCGGGCGTCGCGGATTCTGACGACTCGTTCTCCTCTCCTTGACACATGCGGCACGGGCGGCGATCACCTGCACACGTTCAACATCAGCACGGCCACGGCCATTGTGGCGGCGGCGTGCGGAGTCAACGTTGCCAAACACGGAAATCGCAGCGTTTCCAGCAGCAGCGGCTCGGCTGATGTTCTGGAAACTCTGGGAGTCAACATTAGCCTTTCACCGGACCTTGCCGGCCGATGTCTGGAAGAAACAGGAATTGCCTTCTGCTTCGCACCAATGGTGCATGGTGCGATGAAGTACGCAGCCCCGGTGCGGCGACAGCTGGGCTTTCCGACGATCTTCAATCTACTGGGTCCGCTGACAAATCCTGCCGCAGCCGATTTTCAGCTTCTTGGAGCCTCCAGTAATGAACGGGCTCGCCTGCTGGCATCCGCAATCAGTCAGCTTGGAGGTGAGCGAGCGCTCGTCGTCTGTGGAAACAATCAGCTTGACGAAGTTTGCCTGTGGGGAACCACAACGGTTTTTGACGTGACCAGAGGGCAGATTTCAGAGCATCAGTGGCACGCAGATGATTTCGAGTTGCCTGAATGCTCGGTCTCTGACCTGACCGTAAAGTCCCCGTCAGAAAGCGCGGCTGTTATTCAATCGGTCCTCAGCGGAGTGCCGTCATCTGCGTCCTCTATGGTGGTTGCAAATACCGCAGCGGCGCTCGTCGCATGTAATCAGTTTTCCCATGTCCGCGATGCCGTCCACAAGGCAACGGAAGTGATTCGCACAGGCCAGGCAGCGGAAAAACTGCAGCAGCTGGTGCAGTGGACTCAGCGACATTGATTTCGAGCATCCGACACAATGTGCAGTGAACGCTGAGGAAACGGCAATTCAATTCCCTCCTGACTGAACCGTCGCAGAATCTCCGTGTGAAGGTCAGAAATCGTCGCCAGGCGATTATCCATATTCGGAAGATACACACGCAAAAGTAACTGGAGCGAACTTTCTCCAAACCCCTCAAAGCTGGCCACCGGGGCAGGGTCCTTCAGAATGTTTGGATGTGACTGTGCCACTGCCAGAAGGATCTCTCGCGCCTTCACCGTATCGGATCCGTATCCGATCCCAACGTTCATCACGAATCGATTCGTGGTATCGGTCAGTGTCCAGTTCAGAACTTTTGCAGTGACAAATTCCTTATTGGGGACAATATATTCCCGACGATCCCAGTCCGTGATTGACGTTGCTCGAATGCGAATTCGGGAAACCACGCCCGTCACACCATCGATCGTCACAATATCACCGATTCTGACGGGACGTTCGAACAGAATGATCAGGCCGGAAATGAAGTTGGCGAAAACTTCCTGCAATCCAAAGCCCAGACCGACGGACAAGCCAGCCGCCAGCCACTGGACATTACCCCAGCGGATTCCAATAGACTGACAAACCAGAACTGTGCCTGCCAGCAGCAGCAGGTAACGTGTGACCGTGATGATCGCATAACGCAGGCCTGCATCAAACGCAACCCGGCTCAGAAGCATGACCTCAATAAACCCGGGAAGGAACCGAACTCCAACAAATGTGATGGTTGCCGCGATGGCAGAAAAGAGCAAATCGCCAAACGTCACCCAGACAAGCTGAATTCGCGTCTGAGTCACCGAAACATTATCTTCGCTCGTGGCGACAGCCGTCACTTCGTCAGCGACCTGCCACAGCTGATATTCGGACAGCACTCGCAGTGCCGGCAAAACCTCATACCAGATTGCCCACAGAATACTGCCGAATGCAATCAGCAGCAGATTGCGTATCAGCGCGTGGGCCTGCACTCCCAGAACTTCGAAGTCTGTTTCCGGAGGCGGGGTGGGCGGAATGGTGGAATCCGTGGTTTCTGATGATTCGCCTTCCGTCCCCATGGCCTTCTCTCGCTGAACGGCACGTTCACGAGCCAGTTCCAGCGCGGCTCTGGTGCGACGCACTTTGAGCCATCGTTCCAGCAGCGCGTGGACCGTCGCCAGCAGTGAAGACACACTGACCGTTGCGACAAGCCTGCGTGCCAGAACTGTTGCCGTGTAGTGATATCCAATAAAGGAAAGGCCGGCGAGGCTCAGCGGTATCAGCAGTGCGACGGTAATCCACAACCATCGAAAATTGCGGTACGAGCTCAGCCGAGTTAATCGGGTCTGCCCGGATGTTGACCGTCCCTGTCGCCAGAGAAAACCGATCTGAATGGCGATCAGCAGCATCAGCAGAATGAACGTCAGACGCAGCGAAGCAGGAACCTCCATGGGAACGAATCGCAGGAACCAGTAAACCAGACCGGGAAACGCCATCAGTAAAATCAGCTGATGAAGCCAGCTGCGGGCAAAGCGACAAACACCTTCATCCCAGCCGAAATGCGCCTCGGCCAGCCCGCCCGATCTCAGCATCTGTCTGAAGAAATTGATCAGCATGAACCAGAAGCCGCCGACAATCATCGCGCCGCACAAAGCGGCCGTCACGGTGCGGGGAGCAAACATAAAACGAAATGTGGTCCCAAGCAGAATAAACAGCAGAGGCCAGACGGCCGCGACAATCATGGTCATCAGCAGAGCTTTCAGCGTCGGCATCATCATCACACATGATCGCCGTGCAGCCCTCTCGGAACACTCTGTAATCGCTGTCCTCGCACGTCTCTGCATCGCCACCAGTGCGAACATGATCAGCAGATCGGGTATCAGCATGCCCCATGAACGATAATCCAGTGAGACATACAGGTCGTTCCATTCCTTCCAGAGACTGACGCTGATCTGTTGCCATTCCTGTGCGGCATCCGACGACATGGTGAGTGCCGGCCAGGTGTGACTGGGAAACCACAGTGCCTGCACGCTGACATAGTCTTCCCATGAAGAAATCACAGACAGCATCGTTCGACATTCGGCGTTCAAATCGGCCAGGACGGAAAAGAGCGACATGTTGTTTCCGATAATGGAACGCAGAATTGCCGCCTTGCTGCTCCAGAGATTCTGAACATCCGCAGATGCAGTCGCCGAGTTCTCCAGTGCGACCTCTGCTGCCGTAAGCTCTTCGGTATAATCCAGCCGATCAAATTCCAGCCGAGTCTGCTCGGTTTCAATACCTGCCAGCAGGTTCTCCAGTTCCAGAAGTGACGGCAGATTCTGGTGGTATCTCAGCAGCTCCACTCCCACAACACCGGATGTACCGAAACGGTCAATACGCGACTTAAGCTTGTCCCCCTCATCACGGATTCGACTAAGCTGCTGTGATCGGCGTTTCAGCTCGTTCTGCCAGCGAGGAATCTGCTCCTGAACCAGACTGTTGTTCGCTTCAGCAATGACAGTACTTCGAGCAACCAGATCTTTCAGGCCGGGATCGGTAATCTTCTGCTGATCCCTCTGCGCCTGCTGCAGCCTCGCTTCCGATTCTGCCTTGCGTCGAGTTTCCAGCTCTTCGCGAATCTCCGTCAGATTCTTCTGCAGCTGTGCAACCAGTCGCTCCTTTCCCGTAACACGAAGCTGAAACAGCCCGAGGCTCGTCTCTGCATCAAACAGCGAAAGCCGCGTCTGCAGCAAATTCAGCTCGGCCCGAAGTCGCACCCGACGAGCAGCCTGCTCCAGTTCGGCAACCGCCTGTTCGGGGGGCGGATTTACGAGATCGGGAGTTCCGTTCCCCGTTGGCAGGGCTGCCAGATCTGATGTCAGCTTCCCCGCCTGAGTCTGCAGCGTCTGCCTCGCTGATGCTCCCTCGTTCAGCCGCTGCTGAAGGGCCGCAAGTCGCTGCTGTTCTTCGGTCAGTTTGACCTGAAGTGTGGCCAGCTGCGTTTCCAGCTGAGCGGTATCAGTCTCCCTCACATCAATCGATGGCATCTCTGCAGCAGGCGGATTCCTCAGCTTTCCAGCTTCTTCCGCCAGAACCTCCATCCGGGTTCGCAGCTGCACCTGACTGGTACGATGCTCCTCTCCCTGAGCAATTTCCTTCGTGACGCCGTTGAGCCGTTCGAGAAGCTGCTCTCTGATGGCCTGTTCCATCTCCGCGGTTGTCAACCGCTGCTTCAGCTGCCCCAGCAGATCGGTCAGCGGAATCGGACTGTCCCCCGCCGCCTCAGTCCCCGCAGCCTCCGCAGGTTTGGCGGGCGCAGGACTGGCAGGTACATCAGCCGGCGGAGCAGCAGTACCGAGTGGCTGGACAACTGGCGGCTGGACAACTGGCGAAGATAATTTTTCGGCAGTAACCTGTCCAGCGGACTGCTGAACAGCCAAAACGCTGATCCCCGGAAAAATCACAATAATTGTCAGCAGCAACGAAGCTGTCTTCATGGCGAGTTCTCTTCCCTGAACCGCATCGCCAGGCGTACTAAAAGATTGCTGTCGCTGCGATCTGGCCAAATGATGACATGATGCCTGTCTGCAGTGCCAGCGCAATATAACAGCCTGGCCGATGAAACGGTAGCCGATATCCTGCTGGACTTTACTACTCAAATCAAACAGGGGTTGCATCGCCAGACGCGGATTTAACTGCTGGCTTCATCGACAGGAATTTGAACGTCGAATCGCCTGACAGTGTCAGTCAGCACCATGGCATGCGTCAGAGGCATCCAATGAGTTGCCTCTCGAATAATACTCAACCTCGATCCTCTGATCGCCTCGTGAAGTCGCCTTGCCTGAATCAGGGGAAAATGCTTGTCATGTTCCGCCCACAGAACCAGTGTGGGACAACGAATTGTTCTGTACATCTCCGGGAGCTGACTCAGCGTTCCCTGATATCCTGCGCACATTTTGCTGATAAATCTGCGAACCGCCGACTTTTGGAATGCTGTCCAAAAGTCGCTGCGCAGTCGAGCATCCAGTCGCTCACCGCGTGACAAAAAAGTGCGTTCCGCGCGACGAAAGATGAGGCCCGGCAGCGTTCGCAATACAAAGCGATTGAAGCCGAACTTTCGCAACCATCGGATTTCCCACGACGTTTGTTCATCGCCAAAGACAAGCGAATTCATAACGATGAGTCTCTGAATACGATCTGAATACATCGCGGCGAATGCCAGTGCAGGCTGGCCGCCCATATCCAGACCCAGCACCGTGGGTCGCGACACCCTGAGTTCATCAAGTATCAGCAGCAGTCTTCGGGCAAGCAATTGTGGAGTCGTACCTCCCGGCCACTCGTCACTGTATCCCATTCCAGGCCAATCAAATGCAATGACCTCAAAATGGTCCGCCAGCAGTGGAGCAACCTGACTCCAGATCTGAAGGTTCTCCGGATAACCATGCAGCAGAACAATGGGAGGCCCGTTGCCACTGCGAAATATGCGCAAATGCTTTCCGTTGCTCAGGTGCAGTCGTTGGGTTGCCAGCAGAGGAACGTGGTTCATTACCGTCTCGCCTTCGCATCGGCCAGCAAACAATCAGCCGCCAGAACTCCACTGACCGAACAAAAACTCACCCACTGCCCGGGATGCGTCGCACTGCCAGTCAAATACAAACGACGAATCCAGGGACTGCGATGAGCGACACGCCCGGTCAGCATGAATTTCGAAGTCATCACCGGATTCATACTATTGTTGTGCAGATGAAACCTGTTTCCCCATTCACTCGGGATTCGAGTCTCCAGCACGCGTACATCATCGAAACAATCTCGCCACCAGTGCTCTTGTTCCACAACACGATGCAGGAACGCCCGCTGACCGGCTTCGCCGCCCGATTCCGCTCGCGCATGGGCCATCGGAGCGATGAGCCTCGCCGGATACCAGCCTTCGTTCTCAAGTGAGGGATCCACAACTCCTGGCGTAACCAGCAATCGGCAGCCGTCTTCTTCCCCGCGCAGTCGAAATCTCAGATATGGCGGAGCGGGTCTGCCCTTGACGGCAAGATACGCACACACACCAGGAGATTGCAGTGGCAAATTCTGAAAGTAGCGTTGCGTCCGATGACTTAGTGCAGCTCGTCCCGCCTCGTCCAGCAGTCCGGCATAGGTGGCCAAACCGGCATTGGAAATGACTGCATCGGCCAAAAGCATCTCTTTGTCAGTTTCAACGCCGATGACAGTTCCATTGCGGCAGCAAATTCGGCGAACGGGAGTGCCGAATCGAAACTCTGCACCAGCGTCAGTGGCGGCGTTCATCAAGACATCGGAAATCATCCCGATGCCACCGCGCAGATAACATGCGCCGACATGATGAATCACCGATGTCACCAGCGCCAGCGGAGCAGGGGCGGCTCCGGCCAGTTGTCCCGCCACGTGAGTCCAGATTCCCAGAGCCTGAACAATCGCTTCCGGCAGCTTCGATGCCTTCAGCACAGATCCCAGGGAACTCAGCAGAAACGGCACATCCCGCCATGCGCCATTTCGAAAAACGTCGATGACTCCCGGCTGCGACTTCCACTGCATGGGCTGAAGACGTCGATACACTGCTGCCGAACGGTCGATGAACTGGCCGTATTTTTCTCGAGTTCCCGGCCACTGCTGTTCAAACTCAGACGCCGTCTGCTCGAAGGAATCATAGACCGCGACATTGTGGCCGGAACCGTCGTCAACCTGATAGACTTCCGGAATGCGCTGCAGTGAAAGCTGAGTTTCCGGGTCAATCTCGAGCTGCCGAAACGCCCATTCGATACCAGGCCTGTCGAGCAGCACGTAGGGACCCGTGTCAAATCGAAATCCTTCCAGTTGAAATCCCCCCGCAAGTCCTCCGGCAACAGAGCGTGCTTCCAGAACTGTTACCTGACAGCCTTTCCGGGCAAGGCGAACAGCGGAACTCAGCCCACCAATACCAGCTCCAATAACGACGACGTTTCGAGTCATTTGTGCCTCATGATCCGGAAACCGGCCGGTGCAGGCCCAGCAACCAGCGAACCGCTCGACGAGTCATCCTTAACAGCAGTCCTTCACGACGAAGCGGGGGGAAAGCCTGCGAATCCATCTCAGGAACAAACAATGACCCTCGACCACTTCCCATCACATACACTGGATATGCCATGATGCTGAGTAATGATCTCAGCTCGTTGTGAAATGGCCCTCGCCAGTTCTCAATCGGAGAGTCTTCGCCCTTCACTTCAATCGCATTCCGGCTGCCGCCAAACCATTGAGCTGTGCTCCGCAACAGACTGGAAGACTCAAACTGCTGCACTCCTATGTGCCGCAGCGCAATCGTATCCACAGCCAGCGCGTCCGGACCAGCGTAGAATCGCATCGGATGAATGGGTTTCTGGCAGCCCATCACGCCGACCAGACCATCCGGCACATTCTCGAAGGCATCCACAATTCCGAAGTGTGGAGGAAAGTCATTCAGCAGCATCATCACGGCCGTCGCACGGTCCGCCTGACGTTCCAGAAAAAGATATTCGTCGCATCGGCCGCCGACCCACTCAATATTCCCGACAGTCAATAACGCCATTTCGATCGGATGACTTCGCAGTTTCGGAAACGAAATCCGAAAGTCGGCATCTCGCCATGCCCTGGCAATTGTGTACTGTGCCATCCCTCGAGAGTACTGGTGCAGCACCTGATCTTCCTCGGTATCCACGACGCGATAGTTGTCTGAGTTAATGCCAAAGTATTCAGCAACCTGATGAACGCTGCGGTTCCGGAAAAATCGATCGTAAATATTTCGACCTTCGACCAGCACGATGTCAGCACATCCAAACTCCCGCAAACAGGCAGCCAGATCATCAACCAGCTCAGGGTCCGTTATCGGGGACAGGTCCCCGCGATGGTATCCAAGCATGAATGTGGGCTTGATGGCGATCTTCATTTGTTCAACTGGGCGACCGACGGCGGACGCACGAGCTTGAATAGCTTCTCGCAGTCCGCCTTCCAGCAACACTCGCCGAAATAACTCTCGCTTCCGGTCACTGTGCTTCGCACTCAGAACCAATACATGCTGACCACTGCCAATGGGATTTTGGCTGTTGGAAATCCAGCGATGTTCGCGCGGCAGGAACTCTTCGCCAACTTCACGGATCTGTTCAGTCAGTGAATCTGCTGTTATACCTTCGGCAAGCGTGTCTCGGTCTGTGAGTGCCCCTGCAAGGATCTCAAACAGTTTACCGTGGCGATCTTCGTCTTCGGCCACACGTCTAAAATCTCTGGCCAGCTGCATGTCCAGATCGGGCTGCGACTCGGCAAGCTCAGTGATGCGATACCAGCAGACCGCGGCTGTCAGCTCCGCATCGATATTAAAGGTGCAGAAATTGCGAAATGGTCCTGTCTGCAGATGCTGTTTCACATCTCGCGGGACTTTTCCAGCGAGCCCGCCAATCGCGGTCACTAACGTTGCTATCAGCCGTGAAAACGGCGCTCGACTCCAGCGACTGTGCTGCATCACCGACCCCGCCCAGCCGCCAACGCCTCCGGCCGCCTGTGTCAGAAACGCCTGAGTCCGCAATTTCCATCCGCCAAGCTTCAGGATCGCTCCACGAATGTAGATCGTGTGCATCTCCTCGTCCTTCCAGATCCAGACGAGAGCGTGCCGCAGTAATTCTTTCACGTCATTCGCGACCGGCATTGCCGCGATCCGCTCCTTCATCAATGATTCGCGATACCCGATGGAGACAAGTTCTTCACGTTCCAGTGCCAGCAGAAACAGCTGAATCAGTTCTCGTCGAGCATCATCGCCACAGCGTTTTCGCATCGCCGCCAGTTCGCGTTGAAATTCATCGTAAACGGCACCCATGATGATTGCTGCTTTGCGGTCTGCGAGAAAAATTCACTTCGAGGTGCAGTCCGCAATCTCCAGGACAAATTCACCGAATCGAAATGATCGATCAGCAAATTCTGACCAATGTCACCCAGCGCGACAAGCAGCACGCAGATGTCAGAAGACGGGTTCAACCTCAGGAGATCGTATCAGCTGCGATCTCAGGACGTTGCCGGCAACATCATTTCGCAGTTTGGTGGAATCTCTCTTCGGCAGTTTCGGCCGCAGTCTGTCGGGAAGCGATCGCCTCGGCCGATGCTCGCGATTTCTTTACCTGAATTCAGTTTCGCTGCGCGCTTTGTCGAAATGACAATACCAGACCTCCCGCGCGACCCCCGCTTTGCAAACATTGCCATGCAAACTCTACCTGACCCGCACAGCACCCTCAAATGGAAAGAACAAACAATCAACATAATATCAATGCACGAAACGCTTTAAGAGCATTCACAAAAAATCTTTCGCCGACAGATCACAATTGGCACACCTTTGGCTATGTACTAATCACGTTGACAACAACAGATCCTGATCAAAGTTGACAGGATGACCGCTCAGTGAAGACAGGTAAGCAGGAGGTACTTAGCCATGCTCGTTCTAACTCGAAAATTAGACGAAACCATCAGAATCGGTGAAGACATTGTTATCAGAGTGACACTTATCAAAAACGGCAAGGTGAAGATAGGGATCGAAGCGCCGGCCGGTATGCGGGTGATGCGAGGCGAGCTTCTGGCGACTGAAAAACCGGAACCAGCTTCCTGTGTGTTTCCAACAGTTTCAGGTGCTGTGACGGGAGGAGTTTTGTCAGACCAGTACCCGCATGTGGCTTAACAGGTTCGCCACCCGGTCTCAGACATGAAGTTTCTGAATTACAGAAGAGTTTTGTGCAGGTTGTCAGTTTTTGAAAGTTTTCCTGAGGGAATAAGAATCAAGGAGAGATGGACATGATGGCCCGAACCCGAATGATGAAGATGTTTCTGGCAGCCTTCCTGAGAATGGCAGCCGTGATTACTGTCGCCGCTCCGGCGTTTGCCCAGTATACAGACGACTGGGGAACACCAGCATACGACAACAGCTGGAACACTCCCGGACGCAGCTCTGTCCGACCTGTCTCCAGTTCAGACACTCAGGATTTTCCGGAACTGCCACCTGCAATTCCTCGTGGCGGAAGCCTGGACTGGAGGACGAACAACGAGCTGACCTACGACCGATCAGGCGGAAGCTTTGGCGGAAACGATCGGTACGCACCGATCGACCGACCACTGCTTCGCGATCCGTTTCGTCGCAACAACTCGGATGGAATGAACGATCGCAACGACAATGTTGCTCCTCAGTCCCGATACCGAATCCCGTTGGACAGATCCAACAATGGTCAGAACAGCCGTGACAACAGCTGGGACGCCATGCCAACTGATTTCGATCGGTTCAATTCGAGCCGTTCCAATTCGGACTTTGGCAGAGACGGTGGTCGCTACGAGCCTCTGAATGGACGTGACCCGTTCGTTCCTGCACCTCAGCCAAATGGACGAGTCGATGATGAAACAGAAACAATCAACAAGCTGATTACTATTCGCTATCAGAATCCTGTGAATGTCAGGGCTGTCAGAGCCATGTCGGCGAATCAGGCAATTCAGTTGTTTGCCGAAGTCTCTCAGAAGATTGACGAACGACATCTGGAACCATCAACTTATGACCTGCGAGTTCGTCGAGGCCTGAGAAATCTTGCGATTGCACTGGATAACCCGGCTTTTGTAACTGCCCTTGGCATCTCCACCGACTCTTTTCGCACGGACAGTTTCAGAAATGCTCTGAGCGCAGCAGCCGGCAATCTTCAGGTTCGCACATCGCAGGATGCTCGAAACGTTGTTGTCAGCATCATGCAGCAGGCACAGAGTGTTTCCGGGCTGACACCCAGTGTGGTTGCGTTTGAGTTTGCAAACGCGAGCATGGACACTCTTGACAAATTTTCCGGACTGGAACCTGCTGACCCTCAGGGCGTTCCTGGTGCCAGTCTGCCATCGGGTGCAAAAAGTGCTGCACTGGAAGAAGAGATTGTTGGTGTGGGTGTGGAAGTGAAGGAGGACGCTAATGGACTACTGGTTGTTAAGGCTCTGCGGGGCGGACCAGCTGCGGAAGCAGGACTGGAATCAGGTGATGTGATCGTGGCGATCAACGGACGAAGCATTTCGGGCATGAAAATGGCCAGCAGTGTGGATCTGATGAAGGGTACGTCGGGCAGTTCAATGACAGTCAGAATCTTCCGTCAGGGTCGGGGCGAGCGGGACTTTGCACTCACTCGCCGAAAAGTTCGAGTCTGGACAGTGAATGACACTCGACTGCTTGAAGGAACGAACGTGGCCTACCTGAGCCTCAGCCGGTTTTCTCAGAACTCAACCGCAGAACTGGATCAGGCTCTCGCAGATCTGCACCGTCAGGGAATGAAGTCACTCATTATCGACCTGCGGGGAAATCCTGGCGGTCTGCTGACAACCTGTGTAGAAATCAGCGACCGATTTTTGCCCTGCGGAACGATTGTTTCAACGAAAGGACGGCTGGCTTCAGACAACATGCAGGAGACCGCTACCCGACAGAAAACCTGGGCCACGCCTCTGGTGGTCCTGATCGATGGAGACAGTGCAAGTGCGAGCGAAATCTTTGCTGCAGCCGTTCAGGAAAACGGACGAGGTGTGGTTGTGGGAACCCGATCTTATGGAAAAGGGACCGTGCAGACACATTTTCCTCTGAATGCCGTAACCGGGAACCTGCGACTGACAACTGCTCGATTCTACTCACCCAGCGGTCGGCCGATGGCTGGTGAAGGAGTCACTCCTGATGTTAGTGTTAATGATGCGGACGGTGTTGCGAACGGAGACCTGGTTCTTGAACGAGCCCTGCAGATTGCAGGCAGCCCTCGACTGCAGGAAATGGCCAAAGCGGCCGGCACCTGCCGAACGGGGACATCTGCGGGTCCCCGAAGCTCCTCGCTCAGCAATATCAATGACCCGGCCATATCAGGAACCATGATACGTTAGTCACAGCGTTCAACTGGCTGATCATGAATGAACCAGGATGGTTCGTTCTGGTCGGATTCCTGATCATGTCCCGAATACTCACTGAGGAGAACCAGAGATGCAGCCGAAAGGATGTGCTGATCTGCCTTCGGATCAAAACGACAGAACCGGTTGACTGGGCGATGGCCACGGTCAACCGGTTTTGTTTTTCTGGTCTGCAGAATCATCAGTCTCGCGGACTTAGTGGCCGCAAATGTCCGGGCTTTCATTGCGAACACCCTCTGACAGCCGTAACTTGTGTGGTTCCTGAATCGTGCTGTTTCGGTACCGACCGACTCCCGGCCGGCCATTCAGGGTACGAACCCGAAACCTGCAGTTTGCCGCAGAAACCATTCGTTTTCGGAATGCAAGCAAAATGACTCAATCTCCTTCCGTGTTTTATGGACGACATTTGCTGAATCGCAGGGCATTCTTTGAAGATACGGCAACGGGACTTAGCGGCATTGCTCTGGCAGCCATTCTTGGGCAACAGGGATTACTTCGAGCTGATCAGGCCCATGATGCCACGGTCAGCAAAAAGACTCCGCTGCGTCCGGAGATTCAGGCGGCGAGGCCGTTTGCATCCCGCCAGGCTCATTTTCCCGCCAGGGCAAAACGCGTGCTTGTCATCTTCTGCTCGGGTGCCTGCAGCCACCTTGACACGTTTGACTACAAACCCGAGCTGATTCGGCGGCACGGTGAACCACTTCCAGGCGGCGATAAGCTGATTACGTTTCAGGGAGAACAGGGGAATGTGACCCGCAGCCCGTGGAAGTTTCGTCCGCGGGGCGAATGCGGCAAAATGATCTCCGATCTTGTGCCACACCTCGGTGACCTCGCCGATGATCTTTGCTTCCTGCACTCAGTTAAAGGAAAAACGAATACTCACGGCCCAGGCGAAAACTATATGTCGACCGGATTTACTCTCGACGGTTTTCCCAGCATTGGAGCATGGTCGACGTATGCACTGGGCACCGAAAATGAAAATCTTCCGTCCTATATCGCCATTCCGGATCCCCGGGGAACTCCGCAGAATTCGGTGAACAACTGGGGCTCAGGATTTCTTCCGGCCGCCTTTCAGGGCACGGATTTCAATGCAAGCCTCCCCATTCGAAACCTTGCAAGACCCGATTCGATCAGTGAAAACTCGGACAAAGCAACCCGCTCATTCCTGCAGCGATTCAACGAACGCCACCTGCAGCAATTCCCCGGAGATACAGAGCTCGCCGCCAGAATCTCCAGCTATGAACTCGCCGCACGCATGCAAATCAGCATCCCGCAGGTTAGTGACCTGTCCACAGAATCCGAGTCGACTCTGGCTATGTACGGAGCCAGCGATTCGCAAAACACACTCAAAGCCGCCTATGCTCGCAATTGTATCCTTGCTCGCAGACTGATGGAGCAGGGCGTGCGATTTGTCCAGCTGTTTAACGGGGCCTACCAGACGGGTGGCGAAGGTGTCAGCAACTGGGACGGACATAAATCCATCGAACAGCAATACAACCTTCACGGACCAGTTCTCGATCAACCCACTGCCGCACTGATTCGCGATCTAAAACAGAGGGGACTGATGCAGGACACACTCGTCGTCTGGTGTACGGAATTTGGACGAATGCCCACCTTTCAAAAAGGGGCCAGCGGACGAGACCACAATCCCGAAGGTTTTACCTGCTGGATGGCCGGTGCCGGAGTCAAAGCACCATTTTCCTGGGGTGCAACAGACGAATTCGGACACAAAGCTGTCGAAAATGTCGTCGATGTCCACGACTTTCATGCGACCATCCTGCACATTCTGGGACTGGATCACGAACGACTTACGTTTTATTACAACGGACTCGAAAGACGACTCACAGACGTCAGCGGAACAGCCGTACAGGAAATCCTTACCTCCGTCCCGTCAGGCTCTGCATGAATTCCGGCGTGATCGGAAATTGTCACGGGTGCCGGACACCAGGGAACAAGCAGCCCACATGCAGTCCCGAATTCAGAAATTCCCGAAATTCTGGGCGAATCAAAGTAAAGGGAGTAGTGCATTTGACGATCTGATCACTAGAATTTAGCAACGGAAGTGAGATTGAGTCTCACTCTAGGGTTGAGATTTAATCTTCGCCTGATTGACCTGCGAAATCCGTCGCATTCAGCAAGTAAACACTCGAACAGTTGACCGATGGCGGGGATGGCAGGCAAGGCGTAAGTTCACTTTAAAACTCCACATTCGCGGGCGGTACACACGTGCAAACAACACGACTCGCTGATCTGAAACCAGGAGAATCCGGAATTGTGACGGCAGTGGCCGGAATCGGTCGGCTCGCCGCCCGACTCATGGAAATGGGGATGGTTCCGGGCGCCACGGTGAATGTGCTGCGAAAAGCACCACTGGGTGATCCGGTGCAATACCGTGTGCGAGGTGCCGTGATCTCAATGCGGTCAGCCGAAGCCGCATGTATTTCCGTTTGTGCAGAAACCGAATTTTCCCGCCAGGATTTGCCCGACAGTATGCGCGATTCGTCGCGGCTGGCACTGGTCGCTGGCTGAATTCGGCTGCCTCGAATGACGGCTCGCCATGTCTCAGATGTCATCCAGTACTACCGCCCCCGTCAGTGTTCGCCCGCTGAGGGTGGCTTTGATCGGCAATCCGAACACTGGTAAGAGCACTCTTTTTAATGCTCTGGCCGGAATGCGAGTCCGAACAGGCAATTACCCAGGTGTCACTGTTGAACAAAAAACAGGCCGTGCAGACTGGGCCGGAACACCGATCGAACTGATTGACCTGCCGGGAACGTATAGTCTGTCGCCCCGATCACCGGATGAAATGGTGACGGTCGATGTTCTGACCGGCTGCGGTTCGCAGCCCCGCCCCGACGTGGTCATCTGTATCTGCAATGCCACCGCGCTGGAGCGGAATCTGTTTCTTGTGACACAGGTTCAGGAAATCGGATTGCCGACGGTCGTCTGTCTGAATATGTGGGATGCCGCACTCAGAGCTCAGCTGAAGATCAGCATTGAAGCGCTCTCAGAGGAACTCGGTGTTCCCGTTGTGACGACCGCCGCCCTGAAGCGAACCGGGTTTCAGGAATTGCAGGACGCCGTTCTGCAGCAATATCAGACTTCTCAGCGATTATCAGCATCCGGCCTTTCGTTTCCGGTCGTGATGACCCTCACACAGCCTGTGCAGGATGAGATTACAAATCTGACCGACTGGCTTGTTCTTGCCGACTGCCCTCAGCTCCTGCGATGCCCGTTTCTGATCAGCCGCAGTCTGCTGGACCCGGGCGGTTCAGTCGAGCAGCGAATCATTCAGGCAACGTCGACGGCTTATGCGGAACAATTGAATGCGGCGAGAAAGCGACTGGCAGATAAATCGCTCGAGGTCCCGGCGGCCGAGTCGATGCTGCGCTATCGCCGTATCGGGCAAATTCTGCAGCGTGTGATCACCGCTTCGCCCGCTTCACAGCGATCACTGACAGATCGCCTGGATGCAATTCTGACACATCGATTCCTTGGACTGCTGATCTGCATCGCTGTGATGCTGCTCGTATTCTCCACAATCAACTGGTTCTCGGCGCCGCTGAGTGACGGCATCGACGGATCGATGGGCTGGCTTTCCGACCAGGTCGCTTCTCTTCTTTCACCCGGTCCGCTTCGCAGTCTGCTGACCGAGGGAGTCATCGCGGGTGTTGGAGGAGTTCTGGTTTTCCTGCCACAGATCAGCCTGTTGTTTCTGTTCATTGCAGTGCTTGAGGACTGTGGCTACATGGCCAGAGCGGCTTTCATGATGGACCGGGTAATGGCCTTCGCGGGACTGAGCGGCCGTTCGTTTCTGCCTCTGATGTCATCTTTTGCCTGTGCCGTGCCGGGCATTATGGCAACTCGTGTGATCGAAGATCGTCGCGATCGGTTCGTAACAATTCTGATCGCCCCCCTGATGAGCTGCTCGGCACGCCTGCCCGTTTATCTGCTGATGACAGGTCTTTTCGTTCCGAACATCAGCTACCTGAATGGACTGCTGCCGCTGCGCGCAATTGTGCTGCTGTGCATCAGCATGCTGGGACTGGTGGTCGCCATTCCGGTGGCCTATGTCCTCCGAAAAACTTTTTTTAAGGGTGAACCATCCACCTTTCTGATGGAACTTCCCGAGTATCGGCTGCCCTCGGTTCGAGTCACCGCTCATCGAGTCTGGGACAGCGGCAAAGCCTTCGTTCAGCAGGCCGGCACACTAATCTTTGCGACTTCAATTATCGTATGGGCGGCCGGTTCTTTTCCCGGCTCACATGAACGTCGGTTTGAACTGATGACCGAGATTGAATCACTGGACGTCGCCGCTGAGACGGACGCAAATGGTGTCCGAGCGGCCGAGCTTTCTGAACAGCTCAATGCTGAAAATGCAAAGCTCCTTGAAAACAGCATTCTGGGCCGCACCGGCCATCTGATTGAACCGCTGGTACGACCGCTCGGCTGGGACTGGAGACTTGGAATCGGCGTTGTCGCCTCATTTCCCGCGCGCGAAGTGATCGTGGCAACGCTGGGCACGATTTTTAGCCTTGGCAGCGATGTGGATGAAGAAAACGAAGGGCTGCACGGAGCACTGGCCGGCGCAACATGGCCGGACGGTCGACCGTTGTTCAATCTGCCCGTTTCCATTTCCGTCATGGTCTTTTTTGCATTGTGTGCTCAATGCGTCTCAACCCTGGTAATCATTCGCCGTGAAACGAATTCCTGGCGATGGCCGCTGTTTTCCTTCGTCTATATGACGGTACTCGCGTGGATTGGCGCATTTCTTGCTTATCAGATCGGCATGCAGCTGACGACGCTCTCGTCGTAGGCTCAGTCGCCCAAGACGGCTTTGGCTCTGCAGGGCTTTGGTTTTACTGAGAGTCTGGAGGATCCGATCATGGACTTTCAAAATCTTATTGTCATCGCAATGCTGATACTTGCGGCCTTCATTTTACTGAAAAGAGTCCTGCGATATCGGACTCGCACATCCGGCAGTGCCTGCGGCTCCTGTGCAGGCTGCAGTAAGAATACGATCAGTTCTCCGCCCGATGGATTAGTCCAGCTGGGCTCGACCGAATCACGTTTTACACAGGATTCTGCTCTCGGCATCACATCTGTGGGTGATGCAGGAAAAACAGGACAGACCAGGGGCAGCGAACTTTGGGGGAAACCAGTCCGCAGCACGTAAACCGGTTTGCGAATTGGCTGCGAATTGCCGCGGAGCGGCATTTGATGGTCGCCCGGCCTTTCAGGGCTCATCGTACCACACATCTTTTGTGTGATAAAAAATGAGCGGCACGTCAGAACTCGGGGCCGAAGGTCCGGAAGGCGAAAGCCCAGGGCAACGCCCTGGGAACGTAGATCATCAACGACAAAAGCCCCAACGGGCAACGCCGTGAAGGATTTTTTTGAGTGAAAACATTGCGATTTAACCCGGAACGGGTTTCAC
>JALHMY010000001.1:191804-200111 GCA_022843805.1 Fuerstiella sp. | reverse complement strand
AATCTCACCGTCGAGCAGTGTTTCGAATTCGTTTCGCCAAAACCTCGCGGCGGTCCGCGTCCCGGTGGTAACATCCGGCAACTTTTGCCGGTCACAAAGATGTGTGGTACGATGAGCCCAGCTTTGCTGGGGGAGGAGGGTTTTAAAACCTGGCCCTCGCTTTTACAGCTTTCCGCTGCCAATAAACTCGTGCCGAACCGACGCGGTGACCTTTGCTCCGCTCTCTGCAACAAATGTCGCTGTTCCCGGTGCAAATTCGATCGTCTTGACGACGTCAAATTTCTGCGGCACTTTCACGACACCCTGAATGTAGTGAATTGCTGTTGGACGGTCAGCACTCAGTTCCAAAGCCGTTGTGACGCCTTCCCGCGTCAGCAAATTTTCCTTAGCGGATGCGGCCAGGCCGTCCGCAAAATAGGCGGTTACGTCTTCCAGACCCAGACAATTGTTGCGGCCATTCCATGGATGACCATGACGGCCGCGATTCTCCATCCAGAAGACCGTGCTCTTCAGCACTGCCGGATCCTTCATTGAAAACCAAAGATATCCCTGTTTTGCAAAGGTCGCTGTGACCCAGGCGGGTTCTCCCTGACGAGCGGCCGGCTGTGGAAAAATCTGAATCAGGTCAGCAAAGCCCGTGCGTCCCGGCAGACGAGTCAGGTCAGCATCCGGTTCGCCTTTCCAGGCCTTCGGCACCTGAGCCAGACTCATCCATTTGGTGCCCGGCAACAATGCCTGATACTCGCCGAGCTTCGGATCGCTGAATAAGCCTGGATACGTCATTCCAAATCGAATTGGGCTGGTGGCGATTCGTACCTGGCCCTCTTCGTCCGGCATCGCCAGAGTTGCATGATGACCGAGAGGAGCACGGCCGGAAAAGCCTTCAATCACATGACGCGTGTAGACGACGTTTTGTCCGTCAACAAGGGACAGTTGTTTGGTCAGTCGGCCTTTCCGAACACCCGTATCGATCGTCATCGTCAGCGTGGTCACTCCGTTTGAAGATGTTGTCCCCGCTGACGACCATTTCGCACCGACGATCTCTCCATGAGGCGGATGCTTTTCACCGTTCAGCTCGTCAGAGTTCCCTCCAAACGGCATGCAGAAGAAGTCGCCTCGCAGAGGAACCAGCACGGGTGCCGGCATTTCTTTTGCAGGCTCATCCTGCCACGGGCTGATATAGTAGGGCTGTACGGGTTTGTCGGTGTCCCGATAAAATACGACCGGCGACATGTGACCGCCCGTTTCCGTGACGGCAACCTCCATGGTCGACGACCGAACAACAAGGCTGGGCTGGGAGTGAATCGTTTTCTTTTCCACATCCGCAGCATGGCTGACGAGCGCGCTTCCTGCAACGATCAGAGTGACGCTGCATGCGACAGACAATTCGATAAGACGCATCATTGGACGAACACTTTCGTGAAAGTGCAGGACGGGAAGACAGGTCGTTTTCAGACTGCAAATCAAAACACCAAACAGAGTTGCCGTCAATTGACGGCTGACTGTTCTGCATTTTGCGCGCATGATTTCGTATTGTCATGTGAGTCGCGTCGCGGGTGCATGATATTGCAGATGATGTCTCGCCAGAATGCGGATATTCGGGCAGTACAACCGCATGATTAGAGCAGCCGGGATGCTGGCCTGGCGCGGCGGCTGACTGAACTGCGGGTTGACCGTGTTATAGGGGCGGCGCTGTGTGCAACACGCGGCGAGCCCTCCCCCGGCCTGACGGCCGACCCCTCCCACTTCGCTGCGCTGCGCGGGAGGGGAGGTTATAAAAACCTCCTCCCCCGGCGAAGCCGGGGGAGGTCGAGCGAGCGATAGCGAGATCGGGAGGGGGAGGTGAACGGCGGGGTGCGGGTGTTGTTGGGACGGCGTTGTGTGCAACACGCGGCGAGCCCTCCCCCGGCCTGACGGCCGACCCCTCCCACTTCGCTGCGCTGCGCGGGAGGGGAGGTTATAGAAACCTCCTCCCCCGGCAAAGCTGGGGGAGGTCGATCGAGCGAAGCAAGATCGGGAGGGGGATGGTGAACGGAGGGGTGCGAGTGTTATTGGGGCGGCGCTGAGTGCAACACGCGGCGGGCCCTCCCCCGGCCTTCGGCCGACCCCTCCCACTTCGCTGCGCTGCGCGGGAGGGGAGGTGCGCGGGAGGGGAGGGCTATGGAAGCCCTCAAATACGATCATTTCTCTGTCGGCGGGACACGACAAGGGCAAGCATGCCGATTCCGGTGATTAGCAGAGATCCGGGTTCCGGTACTGGGGTGACAGTGATATGGGCGACAACGTTATTTTCAAACTGGCCTGGCTGAGCACCTCCGAATCGCAGTGTGTGAGTACCAACCGACAGAGGCTCCAGCATGACCCAGTAGCCGTCAGCCACTGCCAGTCGATCCATAGCCGGCAGTCCAATTTGCTGCAGCAGCGGACTGTCAAACAGAGTAAACCCGCCCGCCGGCGATGCCTCACGATAGTCCAGCGGATTAGGCAGTGAAACGCCATCGATTTCAAAGTAGGGATTCGTCACGGAATCCACGTTGCTCGCTGCAACCGCACGGATTGCTGCCTCATCAGCACCATCTTCCGGTGCCCAGAATACATAGTTGACCAGAGGAACGAGCAAATATTTTCCTGCCGACACAGTGAAACTCCGCTCGTCCGTTGGCCCGCCGAATGAACCTGCAACAAAGAATACGGGGCCTGACTGATTTCGGTTTGCAAACGCGCCAGTCGGGTCTGCAGCCGGATTCGTTTCAAAGGGCTCCTTCACCAGCCAGTTCCACCACTCGCCTGTCCATTCAGCAATCGTCTTTCCTTCAACAACAGAACCTGGTGCCACAAATCCGGCCTGAGCATTGTCTGCCCCCGCCAGCAGCATCAGGCCCGCACAAAGTATCATCGAGAAATTTTTTGATATCATCCCGCCACCATCCTGTATGTTTGAATGTTTAAACGTAATGTCGGCTCAAATGGCCACCGTCCGGCAAAAATAGTGGTGCCCCCAACCGGGGACAAGTCGCGAAAATCGCTGTTCCGAATCTTCCCCCTAACTTCCCGGTCCCTGTGCAACGTGTCTGACCTGCCAGCGGCAAATGATTCTGCTCAGCGACTTGCCATGCGAATACGCCACTGAGATCATAAGGGCCGTTTGGTGTGTACAGGTTGCTGGGGTGGGAGAAGCAAAAGTGGTCAGGTCACCAGCCGGAGTCCGGTTCGTTACGAAAACTGTATGCTCGCGGAAGAATGTCAGCGGGCACTTGCCCGATGCCTTCATACACGCGGTGGCAGACATGAGTCTTCGTGTTTTCAGGGGACTGATGAACAGCGGCACTGGTCTGTTACTGGCAATCGTGTTTACGTCCGCTGCCACTCCTGGTGCCATTACTGTATTCGCGCAGGATGCTGTGCCAGCCGATCATGCGGAGCGAATGCGACAGGGGACAGAACTTTTTCGTGACCATATCCGTGAAACTCTGCGAGCTCACTGCCTGGATTGCCATGGTGGACAGTCGACGAAGGCCGACTTTGATCTGTCAACTCGTGAAGCTCTGATGAATAGTGGTTTTGTGGGGAAAACAGCCGAAGACAGTCATCTGATGCGGCTGATTGCGCATGCTGAAGAGCCTCATATGCCCTTCAAAAAGCCGCAGCTTTCTGCGACGAAAATTGCTCAGATCCGGCAGTGGATTGATTTGGGTGCGCCTTACGACAAACCTTTGAAGGAGGGTACAGCTGCTGCGGTTGAGATGCAGGTCACCGATCAGGACCGACAGTTCTGGTCATTTCGCCCACTGTCAACACCTGACGTGCCGGAAGTAACCGATCGTTCCTGGTGCCGAACACCAGTGGACCAGTTTATTCTTTCGAAACAGGAACAGCTGAAACTGCATCCCAACCAGGAAGCGAATCGCCGGACGCTGATTCGTCGAGCGTATCTGGATTTGCTGGGACTGCCGCCGACACCGGAAGAAACGGACGCGTTTGTGAATGATCCGGATACTCAGGCATGGCCAAAGCTGATCGACCGGCTGCTGGATTCACCTCATTATGGAGAACGCTGGGCTCGGCACTGGCTGGATGTTGCTCGATTCGCGGAATCTCATGGATACGAGCAGGACTATGACCGGCCGTTTGCATACCACTATCGGGACTTCCTGATCAGAGCATTTAATTCAGATATGCCCTGGATGCAGATGCTCAGCTGGCAGCTGGCGGGCGACGAACTGGCACCGGAAGACCCGCTGGCTCTTATGGCCACCGGCTTTCTTGGCGCGGGCGCATTTCCGACTCAACTGACGGAAAACGAATTCGAGTCAGCTCGATATGACGAACTGGACGACATGGTGACAACAACGGGCGTCGCATTTCTGGGCCTGTCGGTCGGCTGTGCACGCTGTCATGATCACAAGTTCGATCCGATCCCTGCAAATGACTATTACCGAATGGCAGCCACTTTTGCGTCGGCCATACGCAGTGAAATTCCGCTGGATCTGGATCCGGAGGAAAATCGAATGCGTCGCGAGGCATGGGTCGCGGAAGGAAAAAGGCTGAGCAGTCTGCGAGACTCACTGGAGCGGGAAGCACTGCCAGGCCGGTTTCAGGAGTGGCTGACGAAATGGGAACCTTCTGACAATCGCCCTGTGTGGGAAATGCTGCGAGTGATTTCAGCAGAGTCCGATGCAGGGACCGGATTTACTTCGCAGGAGGACGGCTCATGGCTGGCGACCGGAAATGCGCCGGTCAGAGAGACCATCACGATTGTGGCGGAAGCAGATAGCCGAACAATTCGTTCGCTCCGACTGGAAGCGCTGACTCATTCAACGCTGCCGCAACAGGGACCAGGCCGAGCGGGCAACGGGAACTTTGTATTGGGTAACGTGCAGGTCGTGGCCGCTCCACGATCCAGTCGCACCAGTCTGGAAAATGTGCATCTGGTGAATGCTCGAGCATCGCACGAGCAGAATGCCGATTCTCTTTCAGTTACACGTTCGATTGACAGTGATCCGGTGACTGGCTGGGCGGTTGATGGTGGCGGAATCGGACATGATCAGGCAGCCGTTTTTGATTTCGAAAAACCGATCGAGTACTCAGATGGTGCGGTTCTGACCATCACCATGAGCTTTCAGCATCCCAACCCGCAGCATACGCTGGGCCGTTTTAGAGTTTCTGTGGGGCAGGCAGGAGATTTGAAACCGCAGCCGGGAATTGTCGGCCCGGATCTGCGGATCACGGAAGCATTGCAGCGGCTGAAGAATAATCCGAACCAGCAGACTGCGGACTGGAAAACCGGACTCGCATGGTTTGCCACAATGCAGTCTGACTGGCAGCAACTGACCCAGCAACTGCAGCAGCATGAGCAGAAGGGGCCCGAACTGAAACTGACAACGGTGATGGTCACCAGCGAAGGTCGGCCGCCTATGAAACACAATGCGGACGGGCGCGGGTTTCCACATTTTTATCCGGAAGTCTATCGGCTGAAACGTGGGGATGTGCACCAGAAACAGCAGGTCGTCTCTTCCGGCTTTTTGCAGGTCCTGATGCCTGCTGAAACTCCATCCGAACGCTGGTTCACCGCGTCCGCCAGCCAGACAGCGGCCAGCAGCTCTCGGCGGTCTGCGATGGCCGGATGGATGACAGACAGCCGCGACGGAGCGGGAAGTCTGGTGGCTCGGGTGATTGTCAATCGGTTGTGGCACCATCATTTCGGACGAGGAATCGTTGCCTCACCGAATGACTTCGGAATTTCCGGTGAGCGGCCCAGCCACCCGGAACTGCTCGAATGGCTGGCCTCGGACTTCGTCAGTCATGGCTGGACCCTGAAGCGAGTTCATCGTCTGATCATGAACAGCCATGTTTATATGCAGTCGGCCGATTTCGATGACGAGCGAGCACTGACAGATCGCGAGAACGTGAATTTGTGGCGATGGACTCCGCGGCGGCTGGAGGCCGAGGCGATCCGTGACTCACTGCTCAGCGTCTCCGGGCAGCTGGATAAAACGATGTACGGCCCGGGCAGTCTGGATCAGAACATGAATCGGCGCAGCGTGTATTTCTTCATCAAGCGAAGCGAGCTGATTCCGATGATGATGCTGTTCGACTGGCCCGAACACCTGGTCAGTATTGGTCAAAGGTCAACCACAACGATTGCACCTCAGGCGCTGATGTTTCTGAACAGCCCTCAGGGTCGCAAATATTCTGCCGCATTTGCCGCCCGTTTACCGTCGAATTCAGTCGCTGATGCCGTTATTGCGGGATATCGCATTGCTCTCAGTCGTCAGCCCACGGACAATGAGCAGAGGCTGCTGACGGCGTTTATCGAACAGCAGACCGCACTTTATGCTGCAGAATCGAAAGACGATGCACGTCGACTGGCTCTGACCGATTTTTGTCAGACGCTGTTCAGTATGAATGAACTGATCTACATCGAATAACAGGCCTTATTCAGGGGTCCGAGATTTCAGAGGTCCGATGTTTCAGGAATTGCAGGCACCATGAAACGTCGGGTTTTTCTGATCATTGATGGGTATAACCTGATGCATGCTGCGGGCATGGCGCGGCAGAATTACGGACCGGGGGATCTTGAACGCTGCCGAAACAGATTCCTGAACCAGCTCGTGTCACTGCTTTCAGAAAACACAAAAAACTCCTGCGTCGTGGTATTTGACGCCTTCGACGCCCCGGCTGATCTGCCTCAGCAGCAGAAGAGTCTGGGTCCGGTTCTCATTCAGTTTGCAGCGCCCGGATGTGATGCAGATTCGGAAATTGAATCGATGCTGCTTTCACACAGTGCTCCGCGACAGGTTCTGATCGTCACCAGTGATCATCGGCTGCAAAAAGCTGCCCGGCGACGGCGTGCCAGATGTGTGGACAGTGAGGTCTTCTGGAATAATCTGAATGATTCGGCTTCGGCCACAGAAACCCATCACCGCCGTCATCAGCACTCACAAAAATTGCCGGATGAATTGATATTCGATCGCCCATCCATCGATCGCGAGCTGCTCGAATATGTCGGGATGTTTCCGGATGATGAAGCACTGAAAGCAGAGCTGGAGACCGAATGGAAATCTCCGGCAGCGCCTTCGGAGCCACAGCCAGCTGGCGATTTGACGGCAGGTAAAGGGACGAAAGGTAAAGGGACGGCGGACAAATCACTGACAGAGAAAAGGACCGGAGGCAAACGGGCGGCAAGCAAAGTGCCCGTCGATCGATTTCCGACCGATATTTCCAGTGATATTTATCCGCCCGAGTTTCTGCAGATTGATGTAAAACAGCTTGAACAGGAACTCCGCCGGGAAGAATCGTGAATCGGAAGAGCTGACTCGACGAGCAGACTTTGTTTCCCGAAAAATTGTCACCGTTCACGGTCTCAGCCGTTGAGAAGGACTGACCAATGCGTTTTGCATTCAATCAAAATGCGGTCGGCAGTGCTCGACTCAACGTTGCTGAACCTCTCTGAGAACGCGGCGTCTAAGAAGTGAACTCGTCACCATCAATCGTTCTGTTGGATTTCAACAGGAGGTCACGGAGGAAACGGAGGAGTCAACGCGAATGCGCTGAGTGATTGTCCATCTCCGTTTCCTCTGTTTCCTCCTGTTCAATTCCCAGTCGCCGTTCACGGTCTCAGCCGTTGAGAAGGACTGACCAACGCGTTTTTTGCATTCAATCAAAATGCGGTCGGCAGTGCTCGACTCAACGTTGCTGAACCTCTCTGAGAACGCGGCGTCTGAGCAGTGAACTCGTCACCATCAATCGTTCTGTTGGATTTCAACAGGAGGTCACGGAGGAAACGGAGGAGTCAACGCGAATGCGCTGAGTGATTGTTCATCTCCGTTTCCTCTGCTTCCTCCTGTTCAATTCCCAGTCGCCGTTCACGGTCTCAGCCGTTGAGAAGGACTGACCAATGCGTTTTGCATTCAATCAAAATGCGGTCGGCAGTGCTCGACTCAACGTTGCTGAACCTCTCTGAGAACGCGGCGTCTAAGAAGTGAACTCGTCACCATCAATCGTTCTGTTGGATTTCAACAGGAGGTCACGGAGGAAACGGAGGAGTCAACGCAAATGCGCTGAGTGATTGTCCATCTCCGTTTCCTCTGTTTCCTCCTGTTCAATTCCCAGTCACCGTTCACGGTCTCAGCCGTTGAGAAGGACTGACCAATGCGTTTTGCATTCAATCAAAATGCGGTCGGCAGTGCTCGACTCAACGTTGCTGAACCTCTCTGAGAACGCGGCGTCTAAGAAGTGAACTCGTCACCATCAATCGTTCTGTTGGATTTCAACAGGAGGTCACGGAGGAAACGGAGGAGTCAACGC
>JALHMY010000001.1:70007-191794 GCA_022843805.1 Fuerstiella sp. | reverse complement strand
AGTGAACTCGTCACCATCAATCGTTCTGTTGGATTTCAACAGGAGGTCACGGAGGAAACGGAGGAGTCAACGCGAATGCGCTGAGTGATTGTCCATCTCCGTTTCCTCTGTTTCCTCCTGTTCAATTCCCAGTCGCCGTTCACGGTCTCAGCCGTTGAGAAGGGCTGTCTGCGATTCATTTTTCTGCCCCTTAATTTTTCTGCCCAATTCTTCCGTCCGTAGTTTGAAGCAACAATGGCGTTGCACAGAAAAGCCGAGGTGCGATCAGCCCGGATCCTGTCATTCGCGAAACCGCTTCAATCGAATTACACTGGGTGCAGGCTCCGATCTCATTCACTGAAACGATCGTTACTATTCGAGAAGTACCTGTATGAGTTCCAATGAACTTTCGCGGATGTTGTCTCAGGCGGCCCGACACATTGATGCCGGTCGAACTCAACAGGCGAAGGAGGCTCTTCAGCGGACGTTGATGGCTTACCCGATGTCCGGGGATGCTCACTTTCAGCTGGCCGTGATTCTTCACGATGAAAACGATCTTTCAGGCGCAGTGCGACATTTTCAGTCTCTGCTGAAGATCTCACCTGAACTTGCGGAAGTCCACTTCAACGTGGGTACTCTGCTGAAGCAGATGGGCCGAACACAGGAAGCGGCCGAGTCATTCGAGCGGGCAGTGAAATTGAATCCGGCCATGGCGGATGCGCACAATAATCTCGGCGTGATCCATCGGGAACAGGGCGACCTGGAAAAGGCAGTGGAATGTTTTGAAAGAGCGATCAAGCATGCTCCGAAGATGGTTCCAGCCCTGGTGAATCTCGGCGCGGCTCTCGTCAAACTGCGTCGACCTGAGCGGGCGATTGAGGCTTGTCGCCTGGCAAGTGAACTGAGTCCTGATCTTCCGAATGCACATTTTGTGCTGGGCCTGGCTCTGGAGCTGGCCGGACAGAAGGACGAAGCGGTCGAGTGCATGGAACGTGCCTCACGCTTGAAGGGCGACAACGAAATCCGCTTTCATCTGGCTGCAAGCAAAGGGGTGACACCCCCGCCGATTGCGCCGCCCGAGTATGTTGCATCGCTGTTTGACGCGTATGCGACCCGGTTTGAAAGTCATTTGCGGGACAGTTTGCATTACAGAACACCGGAACACATTTATGCGGCGGTCTGCAGAACAGCACCGGATCGACGATTTGATGTGATGGATCTGGGATGTGGCACCGGGCTTTGCGGTCAGCTCTTTCGATCGCTGGCGAATCGACTGATCGGAATCGACCTCTCGTCGGAAATGATTCGGGAAACCACCAGCAAAAATCTCTACGACGAATTGTATGTGCAGGACATCACTGAATGTCTGACTGGTCGAACTGAGGAATTAGATCTGATTCTGGCAGCCGACGTTTTTGTTTATGTGGGAGATCTGGACGAAACCTTCCGGCTGACAGCTGCTGCCTTGCGAGATCAGGGTCTCTTCGCCTTTTCCGCCGAAGCGGACGAGCCAGAGGAAGGCGAAGACCGTTCGCCTGTCGGCTACAGGCTCAGCCCCTCGCGTCGATATGTTCACTCAATCGACTATGTGCGCAGGCTGGCGGAAAAATACGGCCTGCGTGAGAAAGCCGCCGATATGGCCGTCATTCGCACACAGGGAGGTGAGAATGTTCAGGGATGGATCGTGGTGCTCGAAAAACCGGGCAGTTTGAAGGGGTAGGTTGTGGCGGAATGGCCGGGTTAGAATGTAAAACCTCCCCTCCCGCGACCCTCCCCTCCCGCGCAGCGAAGCGAAGTGGGAGGGGTCGGCCGTCAGGCCGGGGGAGGGCCCGCCGCGGGTGGCATTCAACGCCGTCCCAATAACACCGGCGTCCCTCCGTTCACCAGCCCCCTCCCGATCTCGCTGCCGCTCGCTCGACCTCCCCCAACTTCGTTGGGAGAGGAGGTTTTTAAAAACCCTCCCCTCCCGTGCAGCGAAGCGGAACGGGAGGGGTCGGCCGATAGGCCGGCGGAGGGCCCGCCGCGGGTGTCAACAACGCCGTCCCTATAACACCCGCGTCCCGCTGGTTACCCGGCCCCCTCGCGAGCTTGCTTCGCTCGCTCGACCTCCCCCAGCTTTGCTGGGGGAGGAGGTTTCAAAAAACTGGCCGTCAATTCTTCGACCCGGGTCCCTGAGGAATTGCCATTCGAGGCAGTCCGAAAGCCGGTGCCCATGAAAAGATGCTGTTGTCCGCATCGTATCCAAGAAACGCTTCTGCTCGTTCTCTTTCAAACTGGCGGCGTTCCTGTTTCTGCGTGTCTTCGGCGGTCAGAAGTCGCGTAAGAACCATGGGGCTCGATTCCGTCAGCACCTGCAGGCTTCCCGGTTCAATTCGACAATGGCTGAGTTCCAGGATGAACGTCTGACGAAGACACGCCTGTTTCACCGTTCTGGCAAACTCCACATCGAAATCTGCATTCGACAACTGAAGAACATTGAGTGAGGGAAATGCAGCCAGAAGGTCGATCGTGCCAGCGACGGGCCGATCAATCGCCAGCTGAACGATTTTCGAGGCGCCGCGGCCTTCGGATATTTTCTGAATCAGCGGGATATCCGCATTGATCGCAAGTCCGAAACAGGAAGTTTTGGTCAGCATCTCGGCAACCAGTTCGGGCCGCATTCGTACACCTCGCAGATCCAGTACCGAAAGACCGGCGATCCTGTTCAACTGCATGATCCCTTTGTCCGACAGCATTGTTCCGCTCAGATTGAGCAGATAGGGCGGGTGATAAATGGTGGTCTCGCTTTCGGTTTCTTCCCTGCTGAGTGGGTGGATGGGCTGGGCAAATGAGATTCGGGACAGAGCGGATCCCGTAATTGCTGTGCGTGCGAGCGACAAACTGGACAATGTCGAAAGCTGGCTCAACGATTCTGTTTGAGCATCGGTGATCTTTGTTCCGGCAAGCGACAGGAACTGGACTTTTGCATTTTTCAGCGCCCCCAGTCCGGAACCATCAATTTGCGTGTCCGACAGGCTGAGCCATGCCAGTGTCTGGCAAACCGAAAACGCGCTGAGATCCTCATCCCGCAATTCTGTACCGGAAAGGATCAGGCGCGTCAGGCGACTGGAAAGTACACTGGGCAGATACTTTCCCGAGAAATGCGTGTTCGCAAAGTCGAGCGATTCCGCTGCCGGAAAGCCGACTTTATCTCCTGGTAAAAGGCTGCCGGTCACGGACGTCCCCGAGACGTTCAGTTCTCGAATTCCAGGCAGTTCGGCAAGCTGACGAAGTCCTTCATCCGTCAGCTTTGATTCCGACATATCCAGAGACACTAGTGTCTGGAAGTGTTGCATTGTACTGCCCGTCACCGGAGTTCGAGCCAGTCGTAAGGAATGAAGACTCGTACATGACCGACCGATTGATTCCAGAATCTGGTCCGTCACCTGGGTTCCGGAAAGCGTCAGCGCCTGGAGAGACGACAGAGTCGGGATTGTATCGAGCGTTTCAGCCGCGACGTGCGAGTCGGAAAGATCCAGCAGCCGGAGGGAGCGAAACTGATTCAGAAACTCGCCCTGCAGATTCATCTCTGCAATGCGGAGCGTGTCGAGGCCGGGGCATGTTCTGCCAATTTGTTCCAGTCCCTTGTCTGAGAGACGGGATCCGGACAGGGTGAGCTCTCTCAGGTTTTTGAGTCTGGCGGTCACTGGCAGAATTCGGTCGTCGGTTTCCGGACCCGACAGTTGCAGATTCTGCACGCTGTCAAAAATCTCGGAGAGAGTCCGATTGTTTCGGGGTGCTCGGTCGATTCGGAGAATTGAAAGGCCGGGGTGCAGATCCGTTATAAACAGCTGCCGCAGGTATGCCTGATCGGCGTCAGGAAACTCCTGCGGAAGCTGTGCAAGCAGCATATTCAGATTCGTACCCTGACGAGCCGCCTCGAACTCACTCGCAGCGGCCAGCGAAAGTCGAATTCCTCGCAGTGACACGATCCTCAATTCGGGCATTACTGCCAGATGCTCGAAAGTCTTCTCGGTCAGTCCGGTGCAACCGCTGACATGAATGGCAGACAACGACGGCAGCTCTTTCAGCGCGGCAATGCCATCGTCGGAAATGGGACAACCGCCAATATTCAGAGAAGTCAGTGTCGGAAACGAAAGCATCTGGCGCAGATCATCGTCTTCTACCCAGGCACAGTTCACCAGAACCAGTTGCTGCAAAGCGGGAAGAGCAGGAAGCTGAGCAATTCCGTCATTTAAAAACTGAGTGTCCTCGAGCGACAGGCTTCGCAAATTCGGCATGGAAGGCAGAGTCGCCAGCTGCTCATCTGTCACAGTGCTGCCACCCAGTTCCAGCATCGTCAGGCCGGTCACATTTTTTAGTGCGGAAAGTGACCCGCGACTAAACCCGGTATTTCTCAGTCCCAGAATTTTCAGAGATGGAATCTGCTGCAGCCGTTCCAGATCAGCATCGCTGATGATCACATCAGCGAAATGCAGGCCGATAATCTGACCATCTTCATCCCGCTGAGTCCGTGCGCCGAAGAAACCTGTTTCAGCTTCTGACTGTTTGCCCGAATTCATCAGAATGATGGATGCACACAGAACGATGAGCAGCATCATGCGAATGAAGAACCACAGGATTCCGGAAATCGACTTCATCATTCGAACGATATTCTCCGCCGGGAGATTCTTATTGATGACTACTTTTCCTTCAGGTCTGGCAATACGATAACAGATCTGACGCAGGATTGTCAGATCTTTCACTGCAAGCTGCTTTTACGCAGATCGTCACTCATGTCGTCCATCGTCCTTTCAACTCTGAATGCCCGCTATACCCACTCGTCATTCGGATTGCGGTATCTGCTGGCCAATATGGGGGAGTTGCAGGCGCAGACAACACTGCTCGAATTTGCAATCAGCGACAATACGGTCGATATACTGGCAGGCATCCTGTCTCAGGATCCAAAAATTGTGGGGCTGGGCGTTTACATCTGGAACGTCGAACAGCTGACTCGACTGGTCGCCGACCTAAAACGCGTCAGACCCGATATACTGGTTGTCCTTGGTGGACCTGAAGTCAGCTATGAAACCGAGTCACAGGCGATTGTCGATCTGGCAGATTATGTGATTACCGGTGAAGCAGATCTGGCTTTTCCAATTCTGTGTCAGGAGTTGCTGGGTGGAACAGTCCGTTCGCAAAAGATTATTCACGCCTCGCTGCCTCAGTTTCGAGAACTCCGGCTGCCTTACGATTTTTATACCGATGAAGATATTGCTCATCGAGTGATCTATGTGGAGGTATCCCGGGGATGTCCGTTCACATGTGAATTCTGTTTGTCGGCCCTCGAGATCCCTGTTCGGCTTGCAGACCTGCCCGATTTTCTGAATGCCATGCAGGGTCTGCTGGACCGTGGAGCCCGCCATTTCAAGTTTGTGGATCGCACGTTCAATCTGAACCTGCGCGTCAGCCAGCAGATTCTGCAATTCTTCCTGGATCGTTTTCAGCCCGGTCTTTTTCTGCATTTCGAAATGATCCCGGATCGATTGCCCGATTCACTGAAACAACTGATCACTCAGTTTCCCGCGGGATCGCTGCAATTTGAAATCGGAGTTCAGACATTCAGCGATATCGCCGGTCCGCTGATCAGCCGGGATCAGGATCTTCAGAAGCTGGAGGAGAATTTTCGGTTTCTGCGAGACCACACCGGAGTCCACATCCATGCGGACCTGATTGTGGGGCTGCCGGGAGAATCATGGGAAAGTTTCGCGGCAGGCTTTGATCGACTGTATCGGCTGAATCCTCAGGAGATTCAGGTCGGTATGCTGAAGCGTCTGCGGGGCACACCCATCATTCGACACGATGATGAATGGCAGATGATTTACAGCCCTCATCCGCCTTACGAAATTCTGAGCAACCGACTGCTGACCTTTGAGCAGATTCATCGCCTGCGGCGTTTTGCCCGGTTTTGGGACCTGATTGGGAACAGCGGCAATTTCACGGCCACACTAAGCCTGCTGATCGAACCGCAGGATTCTGCCTTTGAGCGAATTCTGCAGCTGAGCGAATGGCTGTTTTCCCACGAACAGAAGCGACACGGGATTGCTCTGATAAGACTGTTTGAACTGGTCTTTAATTATCTGATTCATGAATGCCATCGTGATCCCCAGCTGACAGCGTCGACCGTCTGGGCCGATTATACTCGGCCGGGAAGACGCGACCGCCCTGCCTTTCTGCGTGCCTTCGATTTGCCAAATGTTGTGGGGACTGCGGTCGGCCCGAACCAGCTTCCTCAGCGACAGGCTCGCCATGTCGAGCCACAAGTGCGGTCGGCCAAAGAATGACGTTCAGCAGACCATCGCGGCAATTCCTGGTTCACGGATTGTGCCCCGACGTTTTTCGCACCCAATATGATAATGTACATGTGACGCTTTTCGCCGATCCCGCTCGCGCCCCAACGCTCCCGTGCTCGTGCTCGTGCTCGTGCTCCTGCTCCTGCTCCTGCTCCTGCTCCTGCTCCTGCTCCTGCTCCTGCTCCTGCTCCTGCTCCTGCTCCTGCTCCTGCTCCTGCTCCTGCTCCTGCTCCTGCTCGTGCTCGTGCTCGTGCTCGTGCTCGTGCTCGTGCTCGTACTCGAAAGAGACGATAACCACGAATCGCCCTTTGGTTGCCGAAAACCTCGAACAACCTTCGGCCGCGGGGGTGACAAAACCTGCGGTACAGAACCTAAAGTCATTGAGAAGCGGCGGGGATCGATCCACGCGGAATTCGAGTACGAGCACGAGCACGAGCACGAGCACGAGCACGAGTAAGGGAACGGGAACGGGAACGAGCGGGACGCCCGGGACGCCCGGGGCTCTTGAATGACGTCGAAACCCCCCTCGTCAATTCTCCTGACTGGCAGTTGCCATCCAATCGGGCGTAAGGTTACGGTTTACTTTTCGGCATCGCCTGGCGCAGGATACCGCTGCGCTGCTGAGTGCAGCGGATGCTTTGCTGAGCGGCGGACGGATTCTCGTTTCTTTGCCGATCGTTTGATTCGTTAGTATTTCCACATGGAGGGATTTGGAAATGGGTGCGATTGCTGAAGCATTAGTGGCCTACGCGCAGCCACTGATCGATCAGACCGATGGTTCTGTGGAAGACATGGATCGGGCATTATCGTTGAGCAGCCTCTGCTTTACTCTCGCTCAGGTGCCGGAGGGCAGCCGGGACGAGTTTATCAGCAAAGTGAGATTCGAATTTGATAAGGATGACGAGGAATTTGAGGAGTTTAAGAGTTCTATCATCCTACCCATGATCCGGCGACACGAGGAGATGTTCCCTCAGATGCACCGCCGGTTTACGGATAACCACTCGCAAGTCCGCTCTTCCAGGAATGTCCCTTCCCCGCATTTTGATTCGTTACCGGCTGGCCGGGGAACGGCGATTGCGACGGAATCGCACCCGGCGATCGATCGCTACGCGCCTTGTCCGTGCAATAGCGGTCGAAAGTACAAGTTTTGCTGCGGTAAGACCGGCCGTTGATGATCGTTCTGCTGATGATCGTTCGATCCGGGGCCGGAATGATTCAAAGGCACTTCGCTGTTTTTCGATAAGCCGCCTGTGTGAGCTGCAGAACGAAACTAACAACCGGCCGCGTTGTCGGATGTCGGCATGAGTTTTCGGGAACGATCTGGCATCTGACATGCGGTCCTGTTATTTTTCCGTAGTCATTCCTGGTAGATTATCACCAGGATCAGGCAGTGAATTCAGCAGCCCGGTGATTTTAACAGCCCCGAAGTGGAGCCTTTGACATGCTGACCCTTAACGGACGACCGTATTCCCGTGAAAGTTTCTGTGACGGTGTTTCTCGCCGTAACTTCATGCGGATCGGCTCCTTAGCGGCACTTGGGACTGGCGGGGCCTGGAGTCTTCCTTCGATTTTGAGGGCACAGGAAAGTTCGGGGGCTGGCAAATCACCGAAATCTGTCATCATGATTTACCTCGTGGGCGGTCCGCCTCACCAGGATATGTTTGACCTGAAACCGGAAGCGCCCAAAGAAGTCGCGGGGCCATGGAGGCCGATTGCCACAACGGTCCCGGGCATGGAGATTTGTGAAGCGTTTCCGAAGCTGGCATCGATGGCCGAACGAATGACCATCATCCGTTCTCTGGTTGGCAATCAGGCGGATCACGATGCCATTCAGGTCTTTAACGGCCACCATCCACGAAAGCCGAAACCATCCGGTGGCTGGCCGCAGTTTGGATCGATGGTGTCCAGTGTTCTTGGTTCAGCAACTCCGACGGCTCCTCCGTTCGTCAGCCTTTGTTATACGTGTTCACACGGGCCATACAATGAGCCAGGTCCCGGTTTCCTGGGAACCTCACATGCTCCATTCCGGCCCATGGGTCCGACTCGTGAAGATATGATCCTGAATGGTGTTTCACTGGAACGGCTGGCTGATCGTCGGGCATTGCTGGGCAGTGTGGACCAGCTGCGACGTGAAATTGATGCCACATCAACAATGAAAGGAATGGACGCATTCACCGAGCAGGCGATGGGGCTTCTGACGTCATCCAAACTTGCTGAAGCACTTGATTTATCGAAGGAAGATCCCCGCACTGTCGCTCGCTATGGCACGGGCGATCCGAAAATCTTTATTGATGACAACGGCGCCCCGCGTGTTCCTCAGAGCCTGCTGGTTGCTCGTCGTCTGATTGAAGCGGGCGTTCGGGTTGTCACTTTGAATTACAGCAAATGGGACTGGCATGGTGGCTCTTACAATACAATCTTCAATCGCGAGAAGGAAGATTTTCCGGTCTTTGACCAGTGCGTGAGTGCACTGATTGAAGACCTGCACGAGCGAGGGCTCAGCGATGACTGTGCAGTCATTGTGTGGGGTGAGTTTGGTCGTACTCCGATTATCAGTGCGCAGGTTGGTCGAGACCACTGGCCTCAGGTGAATTGTGCTCTGATGGCTGGCGGAGGATTTAAGCACGGACAAGTCATTGGAGCCACAGACCGGATTGCCGGCGAAGCGGTGTCGCGGCCTGTGACCTTCGGTGAGGTCTATGCGACTCTGTTCCATCATCTTGGAATCAACGCTGATCGCACCACTATTAATGACCTGAACGGTCGACCGCAGTATCTGGTCGAGGATTCGGCCGCCGTGATGCCTGAGCTGGTCTGAGAGCAGAAGCCGACGCGAAGCGCGATGAAGTCCCCTGCGGAATCTCGCGCTTTTTTTTCGTTTCGACAGTCGATGGGTGACGCCGGGTGTATTCACCGGGTATAAGTTCCGACATCAGTGCAGAATCTGAAATCCGGGGTGAAGATCCCGCAGCAGTTACCTGACGGAGAAGCGAACACGATGTCGAGTGTTGTTGAAACGAAGTCTGTCAGCCAGTTCGCCCAGTATTCAACTCTGACAGCCGCATTGCTGGGCTGGCTTTTTGACGGCTTCGAAATGGGGCTGTTTCCTCTGATTGGTCCGCCTGCTCTGAAGGATCTGCTGGGGCCGGAGGCGCCAAAGGAACAGGCCGGACAGTGGTTTGGTGCCATCATTGCCGTCTTTCTGGTGGGGGCGGCCAGCGGCGGAGTTTTGTTTGGCTGGCTGGGTGACAAGATTGGACGGGTGCGAGCGATGTCGCTCAGCATTTTCACCTATGCCATTTTTACCGGACTGTGCGGTTTCGCAACTGCAGCATGGCAGATAGCAGTACTTCGCTTTATTGCGTCGCTGGGCATGGGTGGTGAATGGTCGCTGGGTGTGGCGCTGGTCAATGAGATCTGGCCCGGAAAGTCTCGTGCCTTCATTGCCGGACTGATTGGAGCGGCCGCGAATGTTGGATATCTGCTGGTCGCTCTGCTGAGTATAGGACTGACCGGATTTATTGAAGGCATCCATTCCTTACTGATTGCAATCGGGATTTCAGAAACGGCCACTCAGGAACTGCTCGCAAATGATGCGTGGAGATTTCTGATGATCAGCGGAGCGTTCCCGGCCATGCTGATTTTCTTTATCCGGCTGTTTGTTCCGGAGTCAGCCAAATGGGAGGAGGAGAAGGCAAAGGGAGCGACTTCACACTGGCAAAATGCGGACCTGTATGGCGTGCTGATTGGAAGTCTGGCAGCCATTGGAATCATTTGGGCATGGACGCCGGATGGCTACGCGAAGATCGGAAACGGGGGTGCCACCGCGTTTACTGTCGTGGGCCTGGTGATCGCTCTGCTCGGCTACCTTTACCCTGTCAGAAAATATCTTCAGCGAGCCATCATTGCCGGATCGCTGACCGCCGCACAGCAGAAGACAGTACTGGGACGAATGTTGCTGGGAGCAGGACTGGCGGGTGTCGCGCTGCTGGGAACGTGGGGTTCCATTCAGTGGGCTCCGCGATGGGCCGGGCAGCTTCAGCCGGACACAGCGGAGATCAAATATTTCGCCAAGGAAAAAACTCAGCTGGCCACTGCAGCAGGCGCGGTTGTGGGAACAATCGTTGCGGCGGTTGCCGCAGGAGCATTCGGACGTCGCATTACCTACACCGTGATGTGTCTGGGTTCGATCGTATCGGCACTGTGCTTCTATCAGCTCAACGATTCATTCGGAACAGGATTCCTGATTGCCGCATTCATGGCGGGAGGCGTCACGGCATCCTTCTACGGATTCTTCCCGCTGTATTTCCCGGAACTTTTCCCGACTGCTGTCAGAGCAACCGGTCAGGGCTTTTCATTCAACTTCGGACGAATCGTCGCGGCCGTCGGAGCTCTGCAGACCGCCAATCTGATGGCTGCCTTCAATGGCAGTTTTGCCAACGCCGGATCTGTTATGACCGTGATTTACCTGATTGGTGTGGTCATCATCTGGCTGGGTCCGGAAACCATGAACCAGAAACTGCCCGACTGATATCGTGTCTGCTTCGCAGATTTGTGATGCGGAAACATCAACGCAAGACTTCAGCGTAGCAGAGATGCGCTCAGCAGCGACGATCGGGCGATTCGAACCTGTCCGGAAATTGGAACAGGGGCAGCCCTAGAACCTCGACCTTCCGCAGGTGATGGTACTCGAACAACGTTGACCAGTGCGATGGTTTTGCCATCAACCGACACGACTTGTCCCATGAGAGTCGTGGGCATCGGCGTCTCGCCCGGCTTTACATGCCGAACATGAGTGCCATTGCTGGATGCGCTTGCGTCGAACGAATCAGCTGATGCTGATGTGACCAGCTGGCAAACCTGTCCAGGCTGCAACTGGCTGGAATTGATCGGATGCCATGCCGCGGCTGGCGGCATTGAAGGTGACGCCGGGGCAGGCGAAGGAGTTGTATCTGAACCGCCGGTACCTGAACCGGATGCCGGCGTGACGGATGACGGTGTCACTTCGGACATACTGGCGGTTGCCGCCGTATTCATCGTAGTGCACCCGGATAAGTTTGCAATTCCGCCAATGAGCAGCAATACCGGGCAGAGACAGCAGGATCGAAACATTCCATTGTTCCAGTCAGCAGATTCTGAAATTAGTAACGAGCAAAGGGCAGACTATCGAATGGGAACAGATGAGCGAAGATGAGCATGCCGGAATCGCATGTTCCCGAAGGCATCGGATAAGTCCGGCTCGGCGAATTTTGCCAGATGGATTCTTACAGTGTGCCGAATTGCAGAACGTGTCATTCGTGTCAGAGCCGGTTTGTGCCGAAACGATTCGGCGAGCGGAGCGGCGTCAGCACTCCGAGGTCCGCGCAACTGCCATTCTGCATTTTTCACCGCAACTGTTGGTAAGGGTCTTCGAGGCGGAAATTGCTGGACCTGCGTCGGGGGGGAAACGCACTCGGTGGGCTGCGATTCGGCGAGCGGAGCGGCGTCAGCACTCCGAGGTCCGCGCAACTGCCATTCTGCATTTTTCACCGCAACTGTTGGTAAGGGTTTTCGAGGCGGAGAGTGCTGGACCTGCGTCGGGGGGAAACGCACTCGGTGGGCTGCGATTCGGCGAGCGGAGCGGCGTCAGCCCTCCGAGGTCCGCGCAACTGCCATTCTGAGTTTTTCACCGCCCGTTGGTAAGGGTTTTCGAGGTGGAAATTGCTGGATCTGCGTCAGGGGGAAAGCGCACTCGGTGGGCTGACGCCACACCGCTCGCCAACGCACTCCGAGGTCCGCGCAACTGCCATTCTGCATTTTCCACAGCAACTGTTGGCAAGGGTTTTCGAGGCGGAAAGTGCTGGACCTGCGTCGGGGGGAAACGCACTCGGTGGGCTGCGATTCGGCGAGCGGAGCGGCGTCAGCCCTCCGAGGGCCGCGCAACTGCCATTCTGAGTTTTTCACCGCCCGTCGGTAAGGGTCTTCGAGGCGGAAATTGCTGGACCTGCGTCAGGGGGGAAACGCACTCGGTGGGCTGACGCCACACCGCTCGCCAACACTCTCCGCAGCACAACTATCGTTCCGGCATGATGCCGTATTTTCGCATTTTGTTGTACAGTGTTACTCGACTGATGCCAAGATGTCGGGCCGTATTGGTGCGACTGAAGTTGTTGTTCAGCAGGGCCTGTTCGATCAAATCCTTTTCTGTAATTTCGATTCGGCTTCCGAGTGAGTCGCCCTGACGAGCAGCGAAGAACGCAGCCACCGATGGGTCGTTTGCAGGACCTGCGGTTCCTTCCACGACATGGATTGGAAGAGTTTCGGGCGTCATCAGGCCGTTGTTGCTGTAGATGACGGCACTGCGAATCGCGTTCTCCATCTCCCTCACGTTGCCAGGCCATGGATAGTTCAGCAGGCAGTCAATAAATGACTGCGAGATCTCGACCACCTCGATACCCAGATGAGCTGCATGCTGATGGACAAAGTAACGAGCCAGAGGTTCGATGTCGGGCAGTCGCTTTCGCAGAGGGGGGATCGTGAAGCTGAGAGTATTGAGTCGATAATAAAGGTCCGGCCGGAATCGGCCATGCTCAACGAGCGGTTGCAGCTGAAGGTTACTGGCGGCAATGATGCGGGCTCGAACGTGCAGGGTTCGATTCGAACCCACGGGTTCGAATTCACCCCGCTCGATGACCCGCAGCAGCTTAACCTGCTGATCCGGAGTCAACACGTCAATTTCATCCAGCAGAATGGTACCGTGACCCGCGGCAAGAAACTTGCCATCCTTATCCGCATGAGCACTCGTGAACGCGCCTTTGACATGGCCGAACAATTCACTTTCAATTAGTTCTCCGGGCAGAGCTCCGCAGGCCACATGCAGAAACGGTTCCGACGCCCGCGGCGATACCTCATGGATCAGGCTGGCCAGATGTGTCTTGCCGGATCCTGTTTCGCCGATCAGCAGCATGGTTACGTTGTGACGAGCTGCCACTTCCAGACGCCGCAGCATCTGCCGCAGCTCTGGCGTACGAGTACGATAGCGGTCGGCGATCGACAAAGGTTCGCTGACAGCTGTGCCCGGATGACTTTCCGTGTGCCCTGCCTCGTTCGCGCCTCCACCGGAATGCTCAGAGCGGCTCGCAGGCTGTGAAGCCAGCGTTCGTGGCATCCCTGAATGGATTTCATGAAAGGGACTGATGACCTGAGAGGCGGTCGAACGTGAAAAGCTGGCCATATTCTGAACATCCGCAGTGCGAATCACGGCCGGACTGGCGGATTGAACGTCCGACATGATCTGCTGAACCAGTTCAGTAATGCCGTTTTCATGTGTAGCCATTTCAGCCAGGCGGGTCTTGTGCCGAATTTCCACCGGAAGCTCTTCGTCACACAACTGCCCCTGTGTGGTCACAACAACAAAGCGAGTACCAATCGAAGCTTCAATCGTCGCCCAGGTACGGGCAACCTGTTTCGGATGAGCACCTCGAAGGTCGATGATGGCGAGCACCGGCCGATGCAGATGCATCATTTGCGCGGCTTCGGGCGTTGAGTAGCATTCCATCAAACGATAGTGCTGCCCAAGGGCGGTACCCAGGCCCCGAAAGAATCCGGGAGAGCCACTGCAAATCAACGCCAGTTCAAGTACCTTCACAGATTCACCTCAGTCAGGGCTGATGTCACGCGGTGACAAAATGCGCTCAAAGCGATGAGCGGGGTGAATCAAGTCTTTACAAATCCGGTGCCACATGGAAACAGAAGTACGTTCAGCCCATGAAACACTGTCCTTTCGTGATGTTGCCTGAAAAAGGCATGTTGCCAAAGATCATCAACTGACTTCAGCTGTTATCAAATACCGTTGCAGAAACGCCACATCAGCACCGGGCAACAAAAAAACGGGGCCGGTGGTTTACCCACCAGCCCCGCCTTCGTCCGTTCTCTTTCAGAGGTTTGCGGAGTCGTCACTCTCCGCTGATGAATGGTACGCTGATGAACTGACTGCCGTTGGGAGTTTTTAGAAAAAGCAAAACCTGCTGTTGTTCACGAGCTTCCTCGATCGCACTCTTCACGTCTGCCATCGACTTGATCACAGTATTACCGATACGCATGATCACATGTCCGGGTTGAATGCCGAGGCGGGATGCAAAGCTTCCTCGGTGCACGCTGGAGATCACCACGCCCTGATCAGCCGGAATATTCAGCTGTCCGGCGAGTTCCGGGGTGAGAGGCTGCACATCGACTCCCAGTTCTTTAATGGAAAGAGCATCCGGGGATGCCGGAGAATCCGATTCGCTTGTCGGTTCTTCTTCCGCAGTGGCAGCGAGCTGATCGGGGAACTCGGCGACAGTCAGTTCGATCGCCATTTTCCGGCCATTTCGCAGGATCGTCACCGGGTACGAATTGCCGATGGTTAGTTTTTCAGCCACAGCCATCAGTTTTCTGGAGTTGGTAATGGTGTAACCGGCAAGTTCCAGAATGGCATCCTGAATCTGCAGGCCGGCTCGATCGGCAGGCGAATCTTTGGTCACCTCAGCAATCAGCACACCGGAGGGAGTTGGCAGGCTCAAAGCCGTGGCGATATCCGCATCGATGTCCTGAGGAAGAACGCCAATGTAAGCACGTCGAACTCTTCCATCGTTCTTCAGCTGATCACCCACCCATTTGGCAAGACTGACAGGAACGGCGAAACCGACGCCATCGTAACCTCCGCTGCTGGTGGAGATTGCCGTATTGATGCCGATGACTTCTCCCTTCAGGTTCACCAGAGGTCCGCCGCTATTGCCGGGGTTAATGGCCGCATCGGTTTGAATGAATTCCTGTCGCATTCGGATATCGCTCAGTCCGCGGGATTTGGCACTGATAATACCCTGTGTGACAGTACGATGCAGTCCGAACGGACTGCCGAACGCCAGCACCCAGTCGCCGATTTCCATTTCTTCGTCGTTGCCCAGAACCAGAAACGGCAGTTCTTCGCTGACCTTTATGCGGATGATGGCCACATCCGCTCGTTCATCAAGTTTAACGTCGGTGGCGACAAACACTCGACCGTCGCTCAGCTGTACTTTGACCTGCTCCGCTCCCCGGACGACGTGAGCATTGGTCATCACAATTCCGGAGGGATCGATGATAAATCCGGACCCCTGACCGATTGTGCGTCGTTCGGGCAGAGTGCGGGGACGGCCGGGGCCTTCTTCGCGAGGGACGCGGTCAAAGAACTCTCTGAGAAACGGGTGATTCTGGAACGACTCATCATCAAATCCCGGAGGCAGCTGGGTCATTTGCCGACGCGCAACGGCGCCAACAGCTTCGATGGAAACGACCGCTGGAATTGCTTTTCGGGAGACGTATCGAAACGCATTTGAGATTTCATCAGCACTGGCAATATCTTCTGCAGGCGGCTTTTCCTGAGCGTGGACAGTCTGATCGTTCGAAATCCATGGGAGGTAATATAGGCTGCTCAACAGCATCGCGGATGCAGTGACGGAAGCGACGAGTGGCCATCGGAGTGTTTTCACAGGTTCAATCCTTTCATTCATCGTTATTCACCAGAAATTGGTCAAAACGTGAGACTGCAGTTGCCGACGTGGCCCGTTCCCCGGAATTTTCTCCCTGACTTTCTGATTGACAAGACAACAATTTGCAGCTCCCGTGATCAAAGCTGGAAGTCGAAGAAAATTTTGGCAGAAGTGACTGTTCCTCCCGGGAATTTGCCAGCGTTTCGACAGATTTGAGCGTAGAGGGGGCGGCACCTGCGCCGTTCACGCACCCAGGTACTTTTAAGTGAGGCCGGTTTTAGTATGCTTCCCCCTGTGCGGTGTCTGCCGCAGCGGGAAGTGTCTGCCCTCCTGAGTATCCTTGTAAGTAGCAATACCCTTGCCCGAACGCTCAAATTCTGATCTGGAAGATTTGCTGCAGCGGTGTGAATCGCGAATTGCGTACAGCTTCGCCGATCGCAGGCTGTTGCGCCGCTGCCTCACCCACAGTTCGTCCGCAGAAACTCGACTCGACTCCAACGAACGCCTGGAGTTTCTTGGAGATGCTGTGCTCGGGCTTGTGATTTGTGAATATTTGTTTCTGACCTATCCGGATCAGCGAGAAGGTCAGCTGACACAGATGAAGTCACAACTGGTCAGTCGGGCGATCTGTGCGCGTGTCGCACGAAAGCTGGAACTCAACGAGCTGATCCTTGTCGGCCGGGGTTTAAATCACATCCCCGAATCCATCCTGTCAGCCGTCGTGGAATCATTAATCGCCGGCATCTATATGGATGGAGGACTGCAGGCGGCCCGCCAGTTTATCCTGATGGCATTCAGTGATGAGCTGGCCCTGTGTCATCCTGAGGAAACCGACAACTACAAAAGCCAGCTTCAGGAACAGACTCAGCGGTTTCATAGTGTCACGCCCGACTATCTGGTCGTGGAAGAGCGAGGACCGGATCACGCACGCGAGTTCCGTATTGCAGCCCGAATTGGTACGACAACATACGATGCAGCGTGGGGCCGAAGCAAGAAGGAGGCTGAACAGCAGGCCGCTCGACTTGCCCTCGAAGCCATTGCCTGTGCCACAGCAATACCTCTTATTAATAATTCGGAGATCGGCGACCAGCCTTCTGTGATGCTGACTTCCTGCACAGTCATTGTGGAGACGACGGCGGTCGGGACCAGAGAGATTGCAGTGGAAGGATTTTCCTCCGGTGACGGCTCGACCGGGCACGAACGCGGTCCGGATGGACCCCGAAATCAGGAGAGCAGAGACGGACTTTTCAGTGAAGCCTGATTCATTGGCTGCGGTTCTGATTGTCTGCCTCGCAATCAGCCAGACTCCGTCATCCGCCCAAGTATCAGGCACTTCACAGCCACGACTATTTTGCAAACGAATATTTGGCGAGCCCAAACACGATGAAACGTATTCGCCTTGGTGCAGCTGTCCTTAACCAGACTCCGCTTGACTGGGAAGGAAATTCGGCTCGAATCCTGGAAGCAATTCGGCAGGCTCGGGAGCAGGAAGTCAATATCCTGTGTCTGCCCGAATTATGCATCACCGGATACGGGTGCGAAGACATGTTTCTTTCACCACATGTCTGGCGTACGTCATGGCAGGTCCTGCGAAGAATTGTCGGCGAAACGAGCGGGATGCTGGTCACTCTGGGGCTTCCGCTGTACATCACCAACGGTGTTTACAACACTGCCTGCGTGGTGGCCGACGGAGAAATCGCCGGATTCGTCCCCAAACAAAATCTTGCTGGCGACGGACTGCATTATGAACCCCGATGGTTTCGTGCATGGCCTGCGGAAACGGTAACGGAATACGAAGCGGACGATCACAGCTGGCCTTTGGGCGATCTTTTGTTCGAGTGCGACGGAATTCGCTTTGGATTTGAAATCTGTGAGGATGCCTGGGTGGCTGGCCGGCCGGGGAATCGCATGGCGGAATGCGGGGCGGATGTGATTCTGAACCCCAGTGCCAGTCATTTTGCATTTGGGAAGCACGAAATTCGCAAGCGATTTGTTCTTGAGGGCTCCCGTTCATTTGGTGTCAGCTACGTCTACTCAAACCTGGTTGGCAACGAAGCTGGACGAGCCATTTATGATGGAGGTGCTCTGATAGCTTCCGGTGGAACTCTGATTGCTTCGGGGCCACGGTTTCGTTTTCATGATGTGCATGTGACCGTGGCGGACGCTGATGTCGAACTGACCCGAACTCGACGAGCCGCTATTCATTCCATGCGAACAGATGTGACAGACGACGTTCATGATCGAATCGCTCGCGTGCCTGGACGATTCTCACCACCTTCCAGCCGCATTACACCGGTCTTGAATCCTCCACTGGAAAATCGTGCAGACGAATTTACCCAGGCGCTCGCACTGGCATTGTTCGATTACCTCCGAAAGAGCCGATCGAACGGATTTGTTGTTTCGATGAGCGGGGGCGCCGACTCCTCAGCAGTTGCCTGCCTGATTCGATGCATGGTCGAACGGGGCATTGAGGATCTGGGCCTGGAGGGATTTCAGCAGAAACTGTCCTGGATACCAGGCCTCAAAGATATCCCGTCTGCAGAAGAAATGATGCCATTGCTTTTTACCGGGGTCTATCAGTCAACTCGAAACAGCGGTGAGGTGACTCGGACAGCCGCAGAAGGCATCACAAAAGCGGTTGGCGGGACGTGGTATCAGCTGGACGTGGACGCCCTTGTTCAGCAATATACCACCACCATTGAACAGGCGATCGGACGCAGTCTGACATGGCAGCAGGATGACATAACTCTGCAAAACATCCAGGCACGAACTCGATCGCCCAGCGTCTGGATGCTGGCCAACCTGCAAAACTCTCTGCTGCTGTCCACAAGCAATCGATCGGAAGCAGCCGTGGGCTATGCCACCATGGATGGAGATACATCGGGAGGACTGAGCCCCATTGCGGGAATTGATAAGGCTTTTCTGAGACAGTGGCTTGCCGTGATGGAGAAAGATGGTGCCGGGGGATGCTCTCCCATTCCAACTCTGGTACTTGTTAATCGCCAGCAGCCAACTGCAGAACTTCGTCCGTCACAATATGCTCAGACGGACGAGGGGGACCTGATGCCATACCCTCTGCTCGATCAGATCGAACGTCTCGCGATTCGGGATAAGCTGAGTCCGAGCGAGGTGCTGGAAACACTGGTGAGGGACGGTTCCGAATATCCACGCAGCCAGCTGGTGGAATGGGTAAGCCGCTTCTTTCGACTCTGGTCCCGCAATCAGTGGAAACGGGAACGCTACGCACCTTCGTTTCATGTGGATGACAAAAACCTGGACCCCAAAACCTGGTGTCGTTTTCCGATCCTGTCCGGCGGTTTCCGAATGGAGCTGAACGAACTTGAATGAGAACGCCTGAGCACGTTGTCTTAACCGTGTACCGGCGTTTCGGAGTCCTTTTTCCACAACCGCTTCACCACGACTGACACGCCAACCAGCACGGTGCCTGCCAGAATTCCGGCAATCGCCTGAAAGAACCCGGCCACCAGAAACTCGAGTACACCACCCACAACTGCCACTGATGCCGGGATCCGGGCCACATGTTCGATCCAGTGATGTACGGCGGGAACACCGTGAGTCAGAATTCCGCCACCCACCATAAACATGGCGGCAGTACCGGCAACGGCCAGGCTTTTCATGAGCCATGGAGCTGACACCACAAACAGACGTCCCAGTGTACGGAGCATTCTGGCAGACGGACGATTGCCCGTTCGGGCACTTAAATACAATCCAGCATCATCCAGTTTGATGATACAGGCCACCAGTCCGTACACGCCGATCGTCATCAGAACGGCGATCGTTGTCATGACCGCAACCTGCGTACGAAACGATTCCTTTGCCACAATTCCGAGAGCGATCACAATGATTTCGGCCGACAGTACAAAGTCGGTGCGGATCGCGCCTTTGATTTTTTGCTTTTCCAGCGCGACGATGTCCACGCTGGCTTCCGTCAAAGCCTGCAGATGTACTGCCTGCTCAACTTCCTTATTCGCTTCACGACGATGCAGCCATTTGTGAAACAGCTTCTCACAGCCTTCGAAGCAGAGAAAAGCGCCGCCCAGCATCAGCAGAGGTGTCACTGCGATCGGCAGGAACGCACTGATCGCCAGGGCAACAGGTACCAGGATCACCTTGTTCAGCAACGAGCCTTTGGCGACGGCCCAGACTACCGGCAGTTCACGACTGACCTCAACGCCAACAACCTGTTTGGCATTCAGAGCCAGATCGTCTCCAACCACTCCGGCTGTCTTTTCAAGAGCCACTTTGCTGAGTACAGCGACGTCATCCAGAATTGTGGCAATGTCGTCAATCAATGCCAGGAGGCTGCTGCCTGCCATATTCGCTGAACCCCCTGAAGGACGCCTGACAACTTTCAATTCACGGCTGTCAACAAATGAATGCACTCCATACGGTAACAGGCCTCCAGCATATCCGGATGAATACAACTTGTCATTACCGTCTCCGGGCATGAAAATCAGCAAAGAACTGGTCGGCCTTTCCGGGGCTTATATCAGCGGCAAATGAAACGGGATGTGCGGAAGTTCAGTATTTGTCTGTCTGCAGCAGAGAAAACAGGTGTCTGGAATGCTGATCACACAATCGGAAAAACATTCGCGGGGGACTGCAGAACTCACTATGATACTGGCTGAGTTTTGATGGTTCGAGGTTCTCTGGTGCCTAAATCACGGTTATGAAATTACTTTTCCGGCTGCTTATTGTTGCTGCAATCATTGGAAGTCTTGGCTATGCCGGATACGTTCAGGGAAGCGCATGGCTGAAGAATCGCAGTAAGACACAGTTTCGCACGGCACCCGCCGAATCCGGCGATATGCGCATTACAAGGAATGCATCGGGGGAAATTAAACCGGTCATTTCGGTCCATGTGGGGTCGTTCGTATCGGGACCCATTCAGGAACTGTTCGTCGATTTTAACGACGAAGTTAAAGAGGGCCAGTTGCTGGCCACGATCGATCCCCGCATCTATCAGGCGGCTGTTGAGCGAGATGAAGCCAGTCATATGACTCAGCTGGCCACTGTGGAGCGTGTGCGAGCAGAACTGCAGCGAGCGAGGAACGATGAACAGCGATCCCTGCTGCTGAAGGATGAGAATGCTGACTTCATCTCTCAGACGGAGCTTGATCAGTTTCGCTTTTCACGCATGTCACTCGAGGCACAGCTGACAATTGCGGAGGCGTCCGTCAAACAGGCGCTGGCCACACTGGCCAATTCAAAAGCCAACCTGAACTATACGAAGATCATTTCACCGGTCGACGGGATTATACTGGATAAGAAAATCGAGCCCGGGCAGACACTGGCTGCATCATTCCAGACACCGGAGCTGTTTATTATTGCTCCGCAGATGCGTGAGAAGCTTCATATTTTCGCTGCCGTCGATGAAGCGGATATCGGGATGATCCGCGAAGCCAGAGATTCCAAACAGCCCGTATCATTCACCGTGGAAGCCTATCCGGGGCAGGTATTCAGCGACGGAGTGATCGAACAAATCCGACTCAGTTCCACAACCACACAAAACGTGGTGACTTATCCTGTGGTTGTCGCGACGTCGAATGCCGAGATGAAACTGCTTCCGGGGATGACGGCCACACTGACATTTCAAATTCGTGAGCTCAAAGATGTGGTAAAGATTCCGGGGGCCGCACTTCGTTTTACCCCGGACAAAAAGGATGTCAGAGATGCTGACCTGCATCGACTGGACCTGAACCTCAGTCAGGAAGAGCAGGAACAGGATGGCGCGGCGGAAAGCACGGATGAACAGCCCGTGGACGATGCGTCACTTGCAGCCAGCCGTGCATCGCGACAGGTCGTCTGGGTCATTGATGGTGAAAAACTTCGAGCGGTTGATGTGCGAATTGGGGTGGAGAATTATCAGTTTGCACAGATGATCGAGGGAGAACTGAAGCCCGGCGATGAAGTGGTCGTTGGTATCAGGATGGCAAGGTAGGAGCCTGCGGACATGGGATTTCTGCTGACCATCGCTGTTGCTGTTCGGGCACTGGCGCGAAATAAGCTGCGGGCAACGCTGACCATTCTCGGCGTCGTCATTGGCATCGCCGCAGTCACTACGATGGTTTCGGTAGGGACCAGCGCGGGTCAGCTGCTGCAGACCGAACTGCAGTCTTTTGGAACCAATTTTATCTTTGTTCAGCCAAGCCGCGAAAAACGCCGGGGCGTACGTGTGGGCAATCTTCCGACGCTGACGGCTGACGACGCCGTGGCCATTCGAAAGGAATGTCAGTCGGCGATGGCCGTTTCACCTCTGGTAGGAGCAGCAGCTCCGGTCGTCAGAGGAAATCGCAATATGCAGCCAGCCGAAATGTTCGGAGTGGGTCACGAGTATGTGCGAATCCGGAACTGGGCCATTGAAGCGGGCGGGTTCTTTTCCGAACGCGATGTGCGGGCCGGAAGCAGCGTGTGTGTTGTCGGTCACACGATTGTTCGTGAACTGTTTCAGACTTCGAATCCGCTGGGACAAAATATCCGCATTCGAAATCTGCCCTTCACAATTGTGGGCGTGCTGCAGGAGAAGGGAGCCGCTCTGGATGGCAGAGATCAGGACAATGTCCTGCTGATGCCGTTTACCACGGCCAAACAGCGGCTTCAGGGATCACAGTTTGACGATGTCAATGCGATTTTTGTCGCCGCACGCAGTGCCGACCTGATTCCCGACACAACAACGGAAATTCGGGAGCTCCTGATGAGCCGTCACAGTATCGGCGCTGGCGGAAAGCCGGATTTTGAGGTTCAGAGCAGTAACGAAATCTCCGCCTTCCTGGGACGAATCACCGGTGTCATGACGGCACTGCTCTCTGCGATTGCCGCTATCTCGCTGCTGGTGGGCGGTGTTGGCATCATGAACATCATGCTGGTTTCCGTCACCGAAAGGACTCGGGAAATTGGGATCCGAATGGCGGTCGGTGCTCGGGGACGTGACATTCTGACTCAGTTTCTGATCGAATCCGTGGTTCTGTCCTGTTTTGGAGGAATCATCGGACTGGCTCTGGGAATTGGAGCATCCATCTCCATCACGATGTTGCTGAACTCCATTACATCCGGAACGGAATGGCCCGTTATTGTCTCCATTCCTGCCGCAATCATCGCCATGATCTTCGCTGCGATCGTCGGAATGGTGTTTGGGCTCTACCCGGCCTGGCAGGCCAGCCGGCTGGATCCGATCGATGCGCTGCGATACGAATAGTTCGAATTCGCTGTGAGTTTCCCGACGACGCTGCAGACATTGAATAACAAAACAGCAATTGAGTATCCATGGCACTGATTGAGCTGACTGACATTGCCAAAACCTACGACCTCGGAGAAGTGCAGGTTCACGCCTTACTGCCGACCACACTTCAGATCGAGCAGGGCGAGTTTATAGCACTGCTGGGACCATCCGGCTCGGGAAAATCCACTCTGATGAATACTCTGGGCTGTCTGGATCGGCCCAGTCAGGGCAGCTACCTGCTGAACCAGACCGAAATTGCCACGATGTCGCGAAACGACCGGGCCGTTATTCGAAACAGATATATTGGTTTCGTGTTCCAGAACTTTAATCTTCTGGCGCGAACGTCAGCGCTTGAAAACGTTGAGCTGCCGCTGCTATATGGCCCAAAGCTCTCTGGTCGTATTCGCCGCCAGAAAGCGACCGAGATGTTGAAAATGGTGGGGCTGGGCGATCGGCTGGATCATCATCCTGCGCAGCTTTCCGGTGGGCAGCAGCAGCGAGTCGCCATTGCCAGATCGCTCGTCAACTCGCCATCCATTCTGATGGGTGACGAACCGACGGGGAACCTGGATTCCCGCACCAGTCGTGAAGTCATCGAACTGTTTCAGCAGCTGAACAGTGAACGCAGGATCACAGTGATTCTGGTAACACATGATCTGAACGTTGCCCGCCACGCGAGGAGAATTCTGGTGATGAGGGATGGCAGCATTGTGACGGATACGCAGTCCTTCGAAACGGCGTTCGAGTCACTACACCCGGTGGAACCCTCAGAACCGGACCGCAGTGCATAAAGAACGGCCGCTAACATCGGAACGAGCCGCATTTCTGTCAGCCGATTTCCGATTCTGACGGACATGCGTATTTCACTGCTTCAATCGGTCCTAACCTGCAGCTGTGTACTTTGTACAGTACACTCCTTCGTTTTTGCACAGCTGCATGTTGATGAGCAACACAGGATTCAGTGGCATTCGGAGTCGGATGTTTCTCGATTTCGCCGCCCGCCAGGCGGAGTGCCGGTGACGGTTGCATCGCCCGAAATTGTGGGAAATGAGCGCTATCTGCCGCTGGACGAAGCCATCAATCTGGCCCTGCAGCATTCCGAAGTGATTCGAGTTCTGGCGGGCACTTCCGCAGTCTCCTCCGGGCAGACAATTTACGACACGGCAATTGCAACCAGTGCGATCGACCAGGCGATTGGTCGTTTTGACCCTGTGTTTTCAGCGAACAGCATTTTTCGGCGGAATGAAACTCCTTTTGCTGTACCCGACCCAGCTGATCCACTGCGAGCTTTAATTGTCGATCGGCGGGTCAGCGGTACGGATATTTCAGCCGGACTGTCTCAGACAAATCGCTTCGGTGGTGTGGCTGATTTCAGCGTTCTGGATAACTGGAATCGCCGAGGTGCGGGTCCGCCGGGCAGTGGATCTCTTGACCCAACACATTCTCCCACCATGGAACTCAGTTATACTCAGCCACTGCTGGCGGGATTCGGAAGGCCCGCCAATCAGGCGCCGATTGTGATCGCCCGACTGGGACTGGATCAGTCCTACTTTCAGTTCAAGGACTCCGTTCAGGAGCTTGTGCAGGGCGTGGTAACAGCCTACTGGCAGCTGGTGCAGGCGAGAACCGAATTGTGGGCGAGGGAAATCCAGGTATCGCAGGCGCTATTCGCCGCTCAGCTTGCGGCCGCCCGACTGAAGACCGGAAGCGGCGATCAGGCCGATACAGCCCAAAGCAGTGCTTCGTATGCCAACTTTAAGGCCACTCTGATTGCCGCTCGATCAAGCGTTCTTCAGCGCGAGGCAGCACTGCGAAACCTGCTGGGACTGACACCGGAAGATGGCAGCCGACTCGTCCCGTCGACGCCTCCAACACGAGACAGAATTGAATTTCGCTGGGAGGAAGTTGTTGCAACCGCACAGCAAAAACGTCCCGACCTGATTGAATTGAATCTGATTCTGCTGGCAGACCAGCAGCGGCTGATACAGGGAAGAAATCTGGCCAAACCCACTCTGAACGCGGTGGCCCTTCAGAGATGGAACGGATTGTCTGGCCGGCTTCTGGACGGATCGAACCTTTCAACCTCGCCGGACGACCACACCGACTGGACACTGGGCGTCACGTTTTCAGTCCCGCTGGGACTGAGGCAGGCGCGAGCACAGGTACGATCCCGGGAACTGCTGATCGCACGGGATCGCGCGAATATCCGGCAGGGGCTGCATCAGATCGAACACACGCTGGCAGCATCTGTCAGAAATGTGGATCAGTTCTTTCTGCAGTACGAAGCATACCGGGAAACGCGGGATGCGGCCCGTGATAATCTGGAGGTTCAGACAACGAGGTACACCATCAATGTGGGAAATGCAACCCGCGGCGTTCCGCTGCTGAATGCGTTGCAGGCCATTACAGACTGGGGCAACGCGGTCGTCTCTGAAGCACAGTCCCTCACGTCTTATAACTCTGAACTGGCCAGTCTGGAACGACACACCGGCACAATTCTTGATACTCACGGTATCACATTCGTTGAGGAGCAATATGCTTCCATTGGTCCATGGGGGCACTGCGTCGGACCGGACTGTTATCCCAAAGATTTGCGGGCCACAAAGAGTGGCGAACGTTACCCGGACTCGGAAAAGCCATCCGAGGAATTCTTTGACCTCAACGATTATCCCAAACGCCGGGAGGGGCCGCTCCCCATGCTTCCGCAGGATCCGCAGCCCTGACCTTGCGGGAAATTATGTCCATTCAGCGTATAACGCCGGGGGCTGGCAGCATCTGGCGTGACATGACTCGCTGGCCAGGCATTGGTACCCCACCCTGAGCGTTCGACTGCGGAACGATCCAGCTGGTCTTTTCAACAGCCGGTGGCATCGGAGCGATGTCGTCCTGCATAGGGGCCGAATCCGGCACCGGTGCCGGGAACACCTGTTCCTGAGGTTCCTGCGGAGCGAAATGCTGTCCTGCAGCAGGCATCGACATCTGAGGAAACGCACCGCCCGGTGTCTGCATGGCAGGTATGGCACAGGATGGGTCAGTAACTGGAGCGGCACACGTCGGAGCCATCATCATGGGTGCTGCACAGGTTGGTGCTGCACATGCAGGGTCCATTGGCATTCCCTGGGAAAAACACCCGGCGGAAAACTCCGAACCCGACATCATTGCTTCCTGACCATGAACAGCTCCGTACGAAAACATCGCCGGAGAACCCATGCTGACAGGAACGTATTCTGCCGAATCATCGCAACCGCAGACATCCCCTGCTGTGCTCCACATTCCGCCGACCGGCATCATCGGTCCTGGGTACATGGCGGGTTGAAAATAGTTTGCCCCAGTCATCCATCCACCAGCGGCAACAGGCGTTGCCTGATAGACATTGTGGGGATGACGGCGGTTCTTCTTCACCTTTTGGCGACGTCCGGCAAACGGGTCGCCTGGATACAGAGCCGGCATATACTGCGGCTGCTCACAGTCATAAGCAACGGGCTGGTACATGTACACGGGCTGATATGCATACGGATTATTGTGATGGCCGCGGGAACCGAAGAGTCCTGAGTTCCCGTGCATTGAGCAACCGGACAGAGCCATTGCCACACATATCGCTACCAGCAGATTCTGCCGTTTCATCGTTCCTGTCCGATCCCGCAATTGACATCGCAGCGACGTCAGGGAACAACCCGACCACTTGGCAACACGCTGCGTATCAGACGGATCGGCAGTGGTACACGACGAACTTTAGCGATTAAGGAAAATATGACGGCAATTGGAAAAAGTTTTCCGTTATCGCTCCGCAACTGCTTTCATTTTCTCAAGTCCGGTTCGGGCTACCTGCAGCGGATCCTTTTCCCACAGGTCAGGTCTGAACAGTTCCAGCGACAAAAAACCCCGATAGTTTACAGATCGCAGGAGATCACAATACCGTTTCAGATTCATTGCGCCATCCCCCGGCATGACTCGGTCGGGATCCCGCTGCGTCGTCGGTTCGGGCTCTGCCGGTGCGTCATTAAAATGTGAAACAGCAATTTTTGCCGCTGTGAGTCGGGAAATCGATTCCATGCCCCCGCCCCCTGCCCAGCAGTGAAAGGGATCCAGCACAATACAGGCATCCGGATGGCCGCAGCCCTCAATGATCTCCAGAGCATCATCAATGGTGCGAATGTCGTCCACAAACCCGAGATACTCAAAGGCGGGACAAACACCAAACCGGCGTCCAAGTTCCAGAAGATCACAGTAACGAACTGCGCCCAGTTTTCGATCAGCAGGTCCTCGTGGCGGCCCGGCAACTGCATACGGTGATCCGAGCGCAGCAGCCTGTTCGAACTTCTTCTTCGTGTCTTCGATCACAACCCGGTATTCTTCACCGGTGGTTTGAAACCACTGCTTCAGATGAATTGTGGCAGGAACCGCAAGCCCGGCATCATCCAATGCCCGGCGAAGCTCAGCGAGCGATCCACCGCTGGAAAGATATTGATCAATGTCATCATGCCAGAGCTCAATGCCCGAATACCCGGCTTCGTGGGCAACGGCAATCTTTTTCAGCAGAGGTGTCGTCTTAATGGTGCTGGTATTGAGACTGTAGGAAAAATCGGCCACGGAGAATCTCGCCACTGTTCAGCGGTCGTCGCTGTTCGCTCAGCCGCGAAATGCTCAGACCGCAGGGATGCGTGAATCTTGTGCCGAAATGGACTCGGTTGCCAGTGATCATCAGCGCGATCAGGGTCCCATTGGTACAGACGTACTGCTCGCTGGCGAAACTTTTGCAGCACCGCCGTCCGCCAGCGGAGGCGTGATGGCTGGCTGCAGAGCAAATTCCGTGGAATCTGATAAACCAGCCGACGCAGCTGGTTCCTTCGCAACGGCAGGTTTCGGTCGCACCGCTGCCGGGTTCTGCGCCATTTCTGTCCGATCCGCACCGATCGTCACAGTCGGCCGGGCTGAAAAGGCTGAACGCGCAGCTGGTGAATTTCTGCCGGAGGACATGGAAGGTCGGATGGACGATGCCGAAGAACTGGCGGCCGTGGTTGCACCGGCATTCGCCGATACAGGCGGTACCGGGAGTGCGGGAGCTCCCGGGACGGCCGCCAGATCTTCGGGTTTCGTGATTTCAAACAGAGAAATCGTCGACGGCAGCAGCATCGCTTTTTCAGCAGCCTCCGCCTGTCGGGAAATGTGTCGTGAGGAAATGGTTCTGCCGAGTCGTGGCTGTCTCGCAATTGCGATCAATTCCGGTGTCCGCTGAGGAATGACGCCTTCCATCTGACTGGCCACCTGAATCACCCACTCCGGCTCATCACGTACTGCTCGTGACATCAGACTGGCGTAAAGTGACACTTCAAACAGGTTTCGATCCATCATGGAGTTCGTCACGGGTGTCAGCACTTTGGCAACAGCTGCCAGACCCTGCGATGGAAACGACACAAACACATCGGCTGACTGAGTGACGACCCAGGTACCATCTTTGGCGGGTGCAAAACCATATCGAAACCAGACCAGAGCGGCAGCCTCCAGTGGTTTCGGAAGGAGCGGATTGTGATACCGACCATCACAGATAAAAACGCAGTTGTTTTCGTCACGAAAGAGCACGTCGGCAAGGCCTTCTGACCCGTCCACGGCCTGAGCTTCGTACTCCAGCGGTCCGGTCTGCCACATCTCAAATTTTGAAATGCCCATGACTCGCCATGTACTGACGGCCACGTCCGGATTGGTCAGAAGATACTTGTAGATCGCCGGATCTGCAGCATACTGCAATTCAGGCAGGCGTCGAAATTGTGTGCACTTCTCAACAACTGCCTTCGCTCTCTCACGGTTTTCGGCTGTCATCGATTTTAGAGGGAACGAAGATTCCGCACGTTTCTGCGTTTCCGGGGAAGAGTTTCCCTGAGCCAGAATTCTGAATCCCGCCCGGACCGCGAGCTCCTCCAGCTGAGAAGCTTCCGCGGTTGAACGAAACAACAGAATTTGGAACAGCACAATGGCGGCTCGCCAGTGTGACCTGCGTCCAATGTCCCGCAAAATGCAGCTCAGCATGTTGCCCCCAGACAGTCCGTGCCGCCAAAGGTCTGTCTGCACCAGCCCGTATTGACGGAATAGTGGCTCAGCTCAGCGCAGACTGAAACTTCGTAAGTACTGGTCTTCGTGCGCGGCACATCGAGCGGCCCCCCCGCAACACACCGCACAAATCACCTGACCGATACTATCGGAATTCCTGCTCCCCTTCCGACAGCCGATCCTGGAAACTCCCGAACGGATTGTGCCGTTCATCGAATTCCTGCCAGGGGCAAAATACTACCATCCGGGCTGTGACTGCCACACGGCTGTTCATATCACCCGTTCAGCGATTGTTCTGGCATCAATGTATTCCTGTCTTCATCGTACTCGTACTCAGTGGAACGGTACTCGTACTCGTACTCGAAAGGGCTTAGATGAACGAACCAGTTTTCGATCATGAAAGACTCGACGTTTATCGTCTCTCGATTGAATATGCGGCGTTTTCTTACCGTATTGCCAAAACTCTTTCCGGCATGAATCGACCTGCTCCCGATCAGTGGTTGCGGGCTGCCCAATCGATTCAACGGACCCAGGCCGCGTCGGAGGGTTCGATCGAGTACGAGTACGAGTACCGCGATGCTGAGTACGAGTACGAAGATATGCCAGAACAAAGAAATCCACCGGAGCCGCCCGTCGGGGCAGGCCTGGTGGAAAATCTTACCCGGCGGCCGCGGTGTTTTCAGCCTTTATCTTCGATAGGGCGGACAGCCGCGATACGGTGGACACGGGCGATTCATGCACCAGCGAGTCACATCCAGTTTTTCACAGTAATAGCGATCCAGGCAAAGATCACAGTCCGAAATATCGTCGATGTGGTCAGCGTATCGTTCGGACCAGCTGCAGCAATGACATCCGCTCATCGCCAGACAGCCGATCAACAGAAATCCACGAATCATGGATTGCATCAGCATCCCCTCCCTGGGCAGCCTTGTCTCTGAATCCGGGTGCCTCGATTGTTCTCGAAAACTCAAATGGCTGCACTTCGCATCGTGAATCAGCCCGTATCTCCTTCACTCAACCTCCGGCAGTCGCCTGCCAGGCAATGGTTTCGTTCCGTTACGGTCGTGAAATTCGTTTCAGACATCAGAAACCGAAATGCATGAACCGGCGGCTCCTGCCGTTACGTGACCCACCAGCAGTGTTTGTCGAGCTGACTTTTTCGCCGTTTGAATTGGCAACCGATAACCAGTCAGTAGACTCCTGTGCTCCGGGCTGGAAAACAAATTCTGTTTTCTCCTGAAACAAGGGACCTGCCGCATGACAATTTGCTCACTGCCGCTTAGCTACTGCACCAACGTCCATCCGGGACAGACAGTGGAAGAGATTGTTTCCGGTCTGTCGGAACATGCCGCCACTGCCAGGGAAACACTGGACGTTCCCATCGCCGCCGGCTTGTGGTTGTCTGCAAACGTGGCCGAACAGCTGACCGTGGAACCCGATCAGCTCGAACGACTTTCACAGGTGCTCTGGCAGCACGATCTGTGCTGTTACACACTGAATACCTTCCCTTTCGGTAATTTCCACAGCGATCGAGTCAAGGAGCAGGTGTACCTGCCCGACTGGGCGAGCCGCAGCCGAATTACCTATACGGAACAATGTGCCGCTTTGTTGTCCCAGCTTCTTCCTGAAAACAGCGAAGGCAGCCTGTCGACCGTTCCGCTTGGCGGACGCATGAATGCACAGGGTCCCGAGTTTCTGGCGGTCTGCCTGAGCCACCTGATTCAGATGGCCAGCTTCCTGAAACATATTCACAAAACCACCGGTCGCCTCATTCGACTGGCGATCGAGCCGGAACCAATGTGTGAACTCGACACCACGGCAGATCGCACAATCCCCATTTTTCGCACGCTGTTCGAAATGGCAGAAGCCAGAGGATGCGAATCACAGGTCCGGGAGTACATCGGGCTGTGCTTTGATGTGTGTCACCAGGCCGTCGTGTTTGAAGATGTGGTGCATTCTCTGGATCTGATTCAGAAAGAAGGCATCCGGATTAACAAGGTGCATATTACCAACGCCGTTCAGCTGACGGATCCGCTGAACAATCGCGAAGGCCGGGAAGCACTTTGCCAGTTTGTGGAACCTCGCTACCTGCATCAGACCTATGCTCGCTTTGCCGATGGACGTGTTGAGCACCGACTGGATCTGACTCGCGAAGATATCCTGCGCGATCCTCCGGATTCCTTCCTGAAGGCGGATGCATGGCGAGTCCACTTTCATGTGCCGGTTTACGCGGATCGCCTCGGCCCCCTCGAAACAACTCGCCCCGATCTGATTGCGGCACTTCGTCGAGTTGCTGCGCTGGACTATGCGCCACATCTGGAAGTGGAAACCTACACCTGGCCGGTCATGCCGGATGATGTTTCGAGAAAATCTGATTCTCCCGAAACATCATCAATCGGCACTCGAATCGCTCGCGAGCTGTCTTCAACTTATGAACTGCTGAACGATCTGCTGTGACGCAGCGTCCGTAAGGACCTGGAAAACAATAAGTTTCCGGCATAGTCGCCTTTCGCTCCGCGAAAGAGCATCCTCTTGCGGAGCAAAAGGCGACACTTATGATCTGACCATGCCTAAAGCAATCAGTATCGGGCCAGGTCTGACGGGCTGGGTGACTGTCCCAGTGCATCGACCAGTTCCTGTGCTTTCGTCACCATCATTTTCAGTTCGCTCTGAAGCGCCAGGAACTGCCAGCCTTCGCTGATGCGATGCTGCACTTCTTCGATGCTCTGAGTATGAATGCCGACGGGCGTACCTGTCTTTTTCCCGGCGGCCAGCACCCGCTGCAGCATTGCTTCGAATTCTTCCGGAGTCGGCTCGGTGCCATCCGGTTTTTTCATCTGCCAGAACAGATCATTCGGTCCCACAAAAATCGCGTCGATTCCCGGCAGACTGTAAATGGCTTCGGCATTGTCGACACCCTGAGGCGACTCGGTCTGCAGAATCACCAGGACTTCGTCATTCGCATGCTTGTAATATTCACCTGCTGAACACTGAAAGTTGAGAGCGGGAATGCTGCCGCCAATCGACCGATTTCCTGTCGGTGGATACTTGGCCGCCCGAATCGCGATCTTCGCCTCTTCGACGGTATTTACCATGGGAACAACAACCCCCATCGCGCCGCCATCCAGAACTCGCTTGATCAGGTCGTGATCCCCTCGCGGAACACGGGCCAGAGGGACACAACCCGCGTCAGCAATCGTCGCGAACATCATTGAGGCCATCTGCCAGTCGATCGGCGAATGCTCAAGATCCACAGTCAGCCATGGAAATCCCACTTTTGCCATCAGTCGGGCAGTAAACACATCGCCAAAGGACAACCAGGTACCAACCTGAGGCAGTCCGGCCGCAAGTGCGGCCTTGACGGGATTTTTCTTCATGGAACGATCTGTCTTTCGCGGAAATCAGTTCTCACCTGCGTCGTGAACACCACCGAAATGAAGTGTTGCTATCCGGCAATCGAAACGCAAGCCGTCAGGTGCCGTGCCCGGAACTGATTGCTGGCGGAACCGATCATTTGCCGAAACTGATTATTTGGCTGCGAGGGGATTGGGCCAGTTCAGGTGTTTGTGCAGGAAATCGTAGGTCGCTTTCCCGTTGATGGTGTGCGGACCGACGAACCATTCAATCTCCGTCCTGTCCCCGATTCCCAGCTTTGCGGCATAAAGATTGCGAACTCGGGCATATTCAAATCCCACCCAGTGATCCTCACCCACGCCGTCAAAATGTCCTCGTTCCACCATGAACGGACGCGGACAAATCAGTGCGGCCATTTCTGCATAATTGAATGTGCTGCCAAGATCCCATTCAAAGATTTCGTACTCGCCCGTCCACACATAACTGAAATTGTGTCGCGAGCTGGCGTTCTTCAGCACCCATTCATTGAAGTCTGCCGAACAAATTGACAGACAGTAGTCCGTGACCAGAGCCGGAATCCGCATGGCCGATTTGCCACCGTAGCTGAGACCGTAAAAGGCGATTCGATCCGGGTCAGTAAACGACTGAGTTTTCAGCCAGTTGACGATCTGCTGGTGCTGAGGCACGATGATGGAAAACAGAGATTTTCCCAGTGGCTGTGCTTTTCTTTGCAGCGTGCGAAAGCGATCCTGAAAAATGTAGGGATTCTGAGGTGAAAACGTCACGAATCCGCGTTCGCACAGCTTTGCCGCGAAGTCATGATACGCAGGATGATCATTCTGAAAGATGTCCGTGGGACGCCCTTCAAGGCCATGCTGACAAACAACAACCGGACGACGCTCACCCGGCTTCAGATCTTTGGGAAGCAGCAGAACACCGTACGCGAACACATCCGGAAAGACTTCCAGGCTAACTTCATGTCCGGTCCATTTTTCGTTGTCCCAGGACTTTCGAGACTTTGCATTCATCGGCAGCAGAGCTTCGTCAAACTCGCCGATCACCTGCCTGCGGAAAATCGTGCGATAATCTTCCACAGACGCCTGATACGCATCCACAGACGACGTATTCAGTTTTGACATGAACGCGTCCCGGACAAACTGACATTCTCTCAGCAGCGCCTGGTTGTGGCGATCCAGCTGCTGCAGAAGTCGCTTTTCGCGAGCTACGGGATCCGGCCCAGTCGCTGCAACTGATCGTTCAGGTGATTTAGTCCCGGATACCGCCTTCTTCGGTTCAACTCCGGCACCCGTCATGAACATTCGAATGGCGTCATCGGTTCCGAAAGCACCAGTGGATGACTTCACGAGAAAATAACCAGCCGCTTTGTCGACGCCCGGCACAGAGGAAGTTCTGGTCTTCGCTGCCTCAAGCAGCGCCCCGGCAGCCTCCGCATCAGGCGACTTCAGTTCGGCGGGGCCGCCACCGTCGCCTGTGAGTACCAGTTCTGGTCCTTTTGAGGTTTCCACAACCAGCCTGCGACCGGCAGTCAGCAATGCCAGTTCCGTCGCACCAAAATGCTGCAGCAGACCGGAGAAATTTCGGTCGATCGGCTCGTTCCAGCTGTTCTCCCGGGGGCCAAAAAAGCCACTGACACAGGCGGACTGAATTCGAGTATCCAGACCGGCAGCAAACAGCGCCAGCATTCCGCCTTCGCCATAACCGAAAACACCAATTGGTCGATTTTCTCCGTCTGCCGAATACCAGTCAACAATGCTGAGCGCAGTCTGAACCTCATACCCGGCCAGCGTCCGACCCAGCTCAAAGGCCGCTCGATGCAGATACTCGCGGCTGGTCAGGTTCGCTCGCCCGTTGCGCTTCTCGCGTTGTCGACTGATCAGATCGGGAACGACAACCCGGCAACCCGACTCTGCCAGTTTTCTGGCAATCTGCGACTCGGCGGCAATCCCATCCGCAAGACCACTGAGCTGTTCGGGAGTCTGATCGGCATCCGACAAAACGACGACATCCGCACGAATCTCACCCCGCGGAACCAGCAGTAACCCTTCGCCAAAAACGGAGGCCAGCCCCTGCCCCTGCGGAGTCGGATCACTCAGCACAGGCCAGCGAATCGCATACACCTCAAACTGATCGGCTGTGGCGATCTTCGTCTGACCACCGACACCAACAATGATCTCCGGCGCAGTGATGGGCAACCGAGCATCACGGATACCCAATGCAGCCGCCAGTTTTTCACGATGCGGCTTCAGTGACTGCTGAAGCGAGTCGGCTGAAGTCAGGTCCAGCTTCCAGCCGGCCTGTCTGCCAGCTGCCGCATCGGCAATTTTTCGCAGCAGGAATCGGTCGATTCCGTCAACCATCTGAGAGGCGATATCGCCTTCCATGGTCAGAGGAGCTGTCCCGCCAGGAGACACGGCGGAATCCTGAGCACACGCCGGATCATTGGCAACCAGACCACAAGTGGCCAGAAGGAAACACCAGATCCGAATCGGAAACTGAGTCGGGAAGAATGCCATGGCAGGAACTCGCGGCAGGAAACATCGGGGGATTGGACAGGCTTCAGTGTCAGCCGCCCACGCAAAAATTGCAAGCAGACGCCACGCCCTGGGGATATATAAAAAAACGTTTTGAAAAATCCTTTGGCATCGATCACTGAATGGCTGAATCACTGATTGCAGGATGTGTATTGGTCCATCGTAATAAGTTGTGGAAACGGTGAACGAGACAAGCACAGACGTGTAGTGAAGCGGACAGAGGACGGATTGAATGTTGGTTTGGTCATTGCCAGGGGGCAGCCTCAAACCCCGGTGATTTATTGCATAGACCATTAACGTCTCCGGAGTTTCGATGAATGAGTGATTGCGACCTGCCCCAACGGGCAACGCCGTTAAGGATTTTGAATCGTTTAACCCGTGGCCGAGAGGCCAGGTTGTTCAGACTCGCTGTGGCCTGGCCTCTCGGCCACGGGTTAAACGTCTCAGTTTTTCGGTGCAGGAATCCTTAACGGCGTTGCCTGAAAGGGTTCCACACGGCAGCGATCGAACGTTCGTCGTCTTGTGGAACCCCGTTGGGGTTCAATCGCATTTTCCTGTGTTTTTCCTGGGGTGCGCCGTATTCACGGCGACCCCAGGCTTTGTTGTGCAACCCCTGTCGGGGTTGGAAGAACGGACATCGTCTGGCCACCAGAGAGGATCGGCGGCGATTCTGGACCGCAAAACCCATTTATGTTTAAGGTGGAACAATGAAGGATACGGAAACTCACTATCGAACCGGGATTTGAGGTGTTGCTCACCGTCCGTCTGAAACCCGCCGCGGAGTGATGAAGAGGCTCCAGTGAGGACGGGTTGAGCCGTTCGGTATTGCGACAAGACACTGGAAGGTGTCTGCTTCAGGTGGGTGACATAGCAAAGATCGCATTGACTTCTATGCTGAGCCCAGCGACCTTCAGTGGGGATAAAATTTCCCCGCGTCGTGCAGTGATTACGGTCGCAAAGCGGCCGTCGGATTGTGGATCACGATAAACCTCGACCGTGGCATGGTTCAGGTTCACAATCCAGTATTCGCAGATACCAGCTTCGGCGTACACTGATCCCTTGATATCACGATCATAAGCCAGAGAAGAATCTGCCACTTCGATCAGCAGCAGAACGTCTTCCGCACCCGGACGCCGGGACGCATACAGATCTTCTCTATATATCAGAATCGCAACATCGGGCTCCGGCTCGCTGTCCGCAAGCCAGATCGGGTTTTGAATGCTGATCATCGCATCATCGTGAATGAGCTTCGACAGAAGCCGGTTCAGGCGATTCACGGTGGCGGCATGGGGATTTCCTATCGGCAATTTTCTTATGATCTCCCCTCGTATGAGTTCGATCGGCTCATCTTCCCTGAAGATCCCATGCTCGATCATCTCGTGGTACTGCTCGACAGTAAACAGATGGCGTGTTACAGCCCTGTCTGGAGAAGCAACCGCCAGCGGCGGCGGAAAGTTGGTTTGTGAATCGACCGACGCCATGGAGGTGCCTCAATCCAGGAGATTCCACAAATGCTGAAGTTCATTTTAACTTGCGCGCCCAGGGATTTCTACGCAGGTGGTTCTCGCCCGGCGTAAAGCCGGGTTTGGGCCAGCCCGGCGGCCCCAATCGGTGCCTGGCACCTGAATATGAGAGAATCGCAGAGCGTCACTCGGAGAGTGACGACTACTTTGGATTCGCGGCTGTTCTGCCCGGTAATGGCTCTGGAAGGGGTTTCACCACAAAGCCGGGGTTTGCAGGTTCTCCACTTGACGGCTCATCATGGTTGCTGCCACATTCCCCGGTGGCGAACGGAATGCCGAAATGCCTGACCAAGCACCAGAAGGACAGGAAGTCGCCACAGATTTGTTGTGATTCTGAACACCGGCCAACAGACCGGTTTCTCAAACTTCAGTGAGATCCAGGGATGGTGCGGCGTAGTTTTGACATCTTTTGTGCAGTCATCGGCCTGATTTTTTGCGGCCCCGCGATTCTCGCCGCTGTGGTCGCTATTCGACTCTCCAGCCCCGGTCCGGCATTCTACAGAGCACATCGAATTGGCCGACATGGTCGACCGTTCACCATGTACAAGCTCCGAACCATGCATTGTCGGCCAGTTTTGGGAAGTTCAATCACCTCCGCGGATGATCCCCGAGTATTTCCAGTGGGTCGGCTCCTGCGTGCTCTGAAAATCGACGAGCTTCCTCAACTGCTGAATGTCCTGAAGGGCGAAATGGCCATCGTTGGTCCTCGCCCTGAAGCCGCCGATATCGTCAGAAATTACTATACATACGAATACAACCAATCACTGACAGTCCGTCCTGGGCTGACCAGCCCCGGAAGCATTGCCTATTACACACATGGCGAACATCTTCTGGCGAACGGTAATGCGGAAGATTTTTATGTGCAGCGACTACTGCCATTGAAGATGGCCATGGATCTCAACTATGTCAAAACATCCACGTTTCTGACTGATCTTGGCCTGATTGCGCGTACCGCGTCCGTATTGATTCAAAAAGCCCTGGGAAGGCGACTTTTCCCGACACCCCCTCAACTGGCCGCTTTCCTTGAGCAATCTCGGGTGGATGTTCATTCACCCGCTGCCAGTTCACCTGCTGTTAATTCACCAAAACCGCCGGTCATGTCACCTCGCATTTATGAACCCGACGCTGCGAATAAAGATCATGCTGCCTGATCGAGAGTCATGAGTGAGTCTGCTTCTGATCCACAATTACTCGAGGAACTCGTTTATCGATGGATGGAGGCTCGTCGATTGGGTGAGCAACCGACGCTGGAAGAGTTTTGCAGCGATCCTTCCCTGTGCCATCTGCTTCCGGAATTAAAAAGTCGGGTCAGAATTCTGGAATCGATGAGCTGGCTTGATGAGCCGCTGGCAGATTCTGATCCGAAAGATCCCTCACAAAGCCTCGACTCGGCGCTTCAGAACAGTGTACTTGGCAATTACCTGCTGATGGAGCCGATTGGTGCGGGCGGTATGGGACAGGTATTCAGGGCTGTCCATTGTCACATGAAGCGGCAGGTCGCGATCAAGGTGCTTCCCCAGGAATCGGTTGATTCTCCGGCCGCCGTGGCCCGCTTTCGTCATGAAATTGAAGTCCTTGCTGCGCTGGAACATCCCAATGTCGTGACTGCATTTGATGCCGACGAGTTTCGCGGCAGGTACTTTCTGGTGATGCAGTTTGTTGAGGGAACTGATGTTTCCGGACTGGTTCGGCGACACGGTCCATTCACCGTCCCGCAGGCCCTCAGCGTTCTGCTGCAGGTTGCTTCCGGGCTGGGCTATGTGCATTCCAAAGGAGTTGTGCATCGCGACATTAAGCCATCGAACCTGATGATTGAAACCAGCGGTGTCGTCAAGATTCTGGACCTCGGCCTGGCTCTGTTTGAACCGATGAATCCGACCGGGTCGGAACGATCATCGCAGCATGGGGAAGCGATGGGGACAATCGACTATATGGCCCCGGAACAGATGCAACAGGGCGTGCCGGTCGATCCTCGCAGCGACATGTACAGCCTCGGCTGCACCCTTTATTTCATGCTCACCGGCCGGGCAGTTTATGGTGGCCAGACACCTCTGGAGCGGTACAGGAACCATCTCGAGGCGCCCGTTCCCGACCTGCGTGAACTTCGCAGCGATGTTCCTGCGTGTGTCGGGAATTTGTTTCGCCGGATGGTCGCAAAACGTCGTGAAGATCGAATCGCCTCAATGGCGGAGCTGCGCGACGAGATCGAGCGATGCGCTGCGGAATGTCACCTGAACATCAGTTTGCCGCCTTACAGTGAGTCGTTCTCCGAAAAACGGCCGCCTGCTGTTCAGCGGCGGTGGATGCGCAATCCATTCGGATTCCCGCTGTCATCGGTTACGGCCGTCGTGGCGGGCCTGTCCATCACTGCTATCGTCGGCTGGTGGATGCTGGTTGCGAAGGCTCCGGTGGATCTCCCCACGCCATCCGTCTCACCCAAAACCTCTGTATCCGGCAACTCTGTATCCCGAATCGCAGACAGCCCCTCTGATCGGCCTGAAACGTCTTCGGCACTCATCGGATCGGAAGCCGACCGGGAAATCGCACAATGGGCTCGGCAATTTCAGGGGGTACTGGAAGTCTTCATCGGCGAAGACTATCTGCAGTTGCGACCAGCCCTGTCGCTGCCCCCGGGACCGCTGCGGATTCAGGCGATCGAATTTCAGGAAGGCCGACACGCTGTCGTCACTGCTGCAGACATCCGTCGATTGCAGGAACTGAAATCCCTGATCACGCTCGGGCTGTACGATGCCCATGTCAGTCCGGATGCGTGGCAGGAGCTGCCACGACTCTCAAAACTCCAACAACTTGGTCTGGGCCGGACTGCCATCACCGACGATGACCTGCAATATGTCGCCCGGATGGAACTGGTACACCATCTGCGACTTGGAGAAACGTCGATCACCGACGCTGGCCTGAAGCATCTCTCCCGGATGAAATCCTTAACCAGCCTCGACTTGCGCGTGACCAAAGTCACCCCGGACGGAATCCGGTCGCTCCGGCAATCGCTTCCCCAGTGCCGGGTCGAGAGATCGCCCTAAAAAGTTCCTGCGGGCTCTCCGGAATTCTCTGAATTCCCTGATGCGTCAGCTCGCTGAAGAACGCTCATCCGAGTGGCTGTTTTTCGGGGTGGTCTGTCTGCCGTTCGGTAAGTCCGTGGCGACGTGAAGCTAATCTATGAGGTGAACGGATGAGTATTTCTCTCTTCTCTGGCTCCGTTGAGCAATCGTTTCCGCCAACCGGAGTCTGGGAGAACAGGTACTTTCGTCATAAATGGCAGCTGTCTGGAGAACTGGAAGTTCTCGCGGACAGACCCGCATCAGCAGCATCAGCAGCATCAGGGGTTAGCGTTTCCGGTTCCATACCGAGTATTGCCGTCCAGCCCGGAGAAGATCCTGTTGCCCTTCGAGGGAATTTTGGGGCGACACTTCGTGACAGGATCCATGGAGAATCCGTTTCCGGCTCTGCGTCAGCCGGATTCGTACTGAGTGCAGAACGCCTGCAGTCTCTTGGAAACTCTCTGGGCGAAGACCTCAGCAAGTTTGGTGCTCGATTCTTTCTTCAGGTTATGAATGTACAGACGAAACTGGAACTCCCCGATCGTGGCGCTGGCCTTGCCTTCGGTGCTTCGTTTGACCCGCACTTCTGCTTCTTTTCCACGACGCTTTCTCTGGAACACACGGTTCTGGAGGCATTGAGGGACCGGCTGCAATTTAAAGTCTCCGGATCATTGTCCGTAAAGTTTGGCCCGAGTGCGGCTGTCTGGGCGGACCTTGCCGCACGCGCTGGCGGCGGCATGGTGTCACAATTTCTCGCACGAATCTGCAATGCAAGTGTTTCCGCTGCCGCACCCGCATCGGGAGCCATTGCAACGGGCGCCCTCGCTGAAGCTCTCATGTTTATTAACGTTGCTGCGATTGCGGTCCCTTTAGCGATTACGTCACGCGACATCATCGTTGAGATCTGCCGAGCCGCGAGAAGATCCGGATATCGCCGGGGCAGAATGCTGAGCTTTTGTTGCGATTACGTTCAGGAAGTCTTTGGACGCAATTCCGGAAATTCGGCCGCGAGAGACCGTGCGCAATCAGACATTGCTCGTGCTGGCGGAGTATCCCGGCTACAGCTTCATTTGTTAAGATCGTTTGGAGGAGGCCTTCATTACAAGGAAAAAAATGGGCAGGTCGTCTTCACTGAAATACAAGCTCTTGGTGAACGTCTCTGGCTGCATTTAGAGCAAAATAACCTGATCTGAGTCGTCGATCTGCCGTGTTTCTCTGCGGGAAGGCTACAGCCGGTAAAAAAAGCCGTTCGTTCTTTTTGGGGTTTCCACTAAGGAATTGCCCGTTCCGATATCGATCGGTAAATGTCACGCGCCCGGTGATACTCCTGCAGAGATTCTTCGCTGAGCACACCCGTGTTTCTGGCGATTTCTTCGTCCATTCGCCTGATGAAATAGTCCGTATCCCGGCGTCGAGGCTTCAGGGGCTGCCCTGGCACATCGATATAAACCGGATTCGTGTGTGCGAAGCTGACTTTCTGATCGGGCAAATCCTCAAAACAGCGAACCGCGATCCAGCTGCTCCCGGAAAAACTCGCCTGCAAATCGATATCGTAAAGACTTGTTCCATCCGCCGTTTTACTGGCTTCCGGTAACGCAACCTGTCGAACTTCACCATTCACAACAATCTGCAGAGATTTTAGGGCACTGATACTGTGGATTTGTCCGGTAATGCAGACTGCCTCGGGAACGTCGGAACCTGTCCAGGTTTTTCCAGGCAGCTGACCGTTGAACCGCAGATCCATCAGAGGACCAGTTGTTACAAAGCTCTTTCCCTCGTTGAGCTTCCTGATCCATGTTTCGTAACGAAACATTTCTGAATCGTTGGCTGCCGCATCCTGACCGGGCTCACGATTTTCCGGTGAAAGGCAAACGTACACGCGTCCATGTCCCAGCGGTACGGGATGAACGCCCGAGCCTGTGCCGCCAGTCACTCGCATCCGAAAGCCGCAGTTCTGCAGAGCGTAATAGGACTGCATGGCAAACTCTGTCCATCCGGTTTCTGTAAACCCCTGCGAGTTCTTTTCCACCTCGGGCCAGTCAGGGGCAACATCCAGCGTCCATTGCGGAAATCCGAACTGAGTCCGCCAGTTGTGGTTATTGCTCAGCTCAAAGAGGTCCACATTCATGATGGGGACGATCATCATGGACCAGTTCCAGGAGTGCTTATCAAGATCCAGCAGAGCACCCTGACGACGCGCTTCTTCCGCGACGGGCAAAGAAGGTGGCGAAGCGAGAGTCAGGGGCTTCTGATGATTCAGCACAAACACGGCGCCCTGTGTGTGGCGGCGCTTTTCCACGGTGAAAATTTCGTACTCCGTGTTCACCGGATAGAATACATGGGTGGGATCCACATACTGAGGAGCCGCATCGAGAATCGGTCCGCTGGCTGCCGGAATTTCGGTACTGTCGCGAACCCAGTAGCTCAGCGGCAGGGCGACGTTCAGGTCTTCTGCAAGCATCAGATTTGGAAGTTCGTTCAGGGGGCGATGCACATGAGTATCGCCGGAATACCATCCCCGGGCCGCCATGTTCTCGAAGCGTTTCAAGGACAGTTCAATGGAAACCGGGCTGTCTTCGACGGTAATTTGCTGTTCCGCCGGGACAAACTCCTTTCCTCTTTCAGCTCGAATTCGGTAGCGACCGGGAGGCAGCTGCAGCTGAAACGGGTGGGCCGATAAAGTGGTATGTTTTTCCACACTTGCTGAATTTCCGACCTGTTTTCGATATTCGACAGCCGATCCGGCTTCGACTGTGGACTGAGCAAAAAACCATTCGCCGCTGGCCAGGTTCTGAACGTACAGGCGTCCTGGCTGGGTTTTTCCGGTTTTCGCGTCGCGAATGACTCCGGTAACGTTTCCGGTTACATGTTGAACCGGAAAACTTCGCCAGCCAGTGGCTTCGATTCGGGACAGTTCCTGATCAATGTCCTTTCCCTGATAGAATGAGAACCAGCCACGCAGAAACCGCGTTTCACCTGGCGGACAATCCGGGAACTTCGGATCGGAATGAAGGCATGGGCACGGCGCGTTTCCCCAGGCTCGATGCAGTGGATCCCAGCCGGTGATGATCCACCGGTTACCATCAGCCGACCCGGCAACCGCAAACCCGTTGACAAACTTCTTGTTGTCATTCGTTTGCTGATCGAAACCTTCGGCTCCTTTGAGCATGACGCAGTTCTGAACTCGCAGATCGGTCAGGGTCTCTTTTGTTCCGTTCGTCAGCCACATTTGCATCTGCAGGTGGCTTTCCAGAGCAGTCACTCTGGTTCCAAAGACAATCCCATTGGGCAAAGTGCGTTCCATCGAAAAACTGCCATCCGGCAACACGTTCCACTCCTGCTGCGGCATCCGGATGCCCTGTTTGTCCCAGACAGTTGGGATATGAGTATGTGCCAGCCAGGTCAGGCCGAGATTTGACCAGATGGCTTCCGGAACATCCATCACAACGTAGCTGTGACTGTCCCACGGGCAAAACACGCTGAGTTTCGTTTCTCTCAGCGGATCAACAGCCCCATCAAGAAATCCGATTCTTGGATGACGGCCACCGGGATATGGCAGCACCAGCAGCTTTTCGTTTGAACGGGGAGGTTGTCCGTCGGAAGTGATCTGAAACTGTTGAAGGCGTTCGTCGATTTCCTGTTCTGACAGACCGGTGACCTGCTGAATTTCTGAGGTACTGAACCGATGGTACCAGACCATATTCTGCAGCCAGGTTTTCAGCGTCTGCTCATCCGTTGTGGGTCGCAACTGGGCAGACTGCCCGAACAACAACAGTGGAGTTCCGGCGGTCAGAACCACCAGACAAACCAGTCGGCCGATGAAGGCTCGAAACAGGGGACCTGCTATTTCCATGACCTGTCTCCTCATTATGAATTCAGCAACAACAGCGTCCCTGAAAGGCCTGAAAAACTGTCCCAATCCGTTTTAAGGCGATCGGCAGCTTTGGAAGGACCTGCAACGAAGGTTTGTGGATTGTTTAACCCGTGACCGCACGGCTTAGGTGGTTCGTGCCTGGCCTTGCGGCCACGGGTTAAACAAGTTTTCTCTCTGGTAAATGCTCACCTGACGCTCGCCTAAGTGCAAAATTCTGGCTGAAATAGTCTGCCCTTCCGGTCATTTTGTAACAGTCTCCGGGCGTCGTCCGGAGATTTTTTCCCTGACCTGAGTGAATTATTTTTCACGTGCGGATACCGTATTGACGGGTTGAAACACACGTGTTTAAAGAATTCGTGCCATTGACACGGCATTGGGTATTGTCAGGCCGAGCAGCATTCCATCGGCAGTATTGAAACAAATGGGAACGTCCAGGCGAATCGTCGCCCCTAAATAATCCATTTTTTGGAGATCAGTGATGGCAGAACAGAAGAGGGGATCTGCAAAACCTCAGGGTGTTTCACCCGCCAGAAAAGCGGTCTCGGTAATCCTGCTGATTGTCGTGCTGATTGTGCTGGGAATAGAACTTCGAGCCGGGCTTGGTCAGTCCGGTTCCTTCAAAGCACTCGACTCCATGCTGGAACCGAAAACCGAAGGGGCTGATGAAGAAGAGGGTGGCGTGTTTAAACCCAACACGCTGTTTGCTGACGCGAAAGCCGCCCTGAAGTTTTCTCCGACCGAAGATATCGTCCGGGAGAACGACGCGGAATCTGTTTACCGATATACGTGGTTCAGTCTTCTGCGACCCCTGGCGAAGCAGCCCGAACCCGTTCTGTACTTTGTCGTCACCAAAACTGATCCGGCCCTCGTCCGAAACTGTTACACGTTTGGCGATGAAGATGTACCTGCCACAACCCCGGGTGATGAGAGCACCGGGCCAATGTCCGGGGGCGGGATGATGCCGCCAATGGGAGGCGGAATGGGCCCGGGCGGGATGATGGGTCCCGGCGGAATGGGCCCCGGCGGCCCGGGTGCTCCGGGTGGCCCGGGTGGCGGGCCTCCTCGGCCTAAACGACCGGCGAGCGAAGATGATGCTCCGGCGGGCGACGCTCCAGCACCTGCAAATGAACCGGCAGCCGATGCGCCAGCAGCTCCGGCCAGCGACAGTCCGCCAGCAGCGGATGCTCCAAAGGATGCGCCTGCCAGCGATCCTCCGGCTGCTGCCGAACCTGCACCGCCGGCCAGTACAGACCCTGCCGCACCTCCTGCCGGTGATGCTCCGAAAGCCGAATAAATTTGTGGCCGGGACACACACCGGAGAGCAGGGGGACGATACGATTGCCAAACCCGGAATCGTTACACGCACTGCATTGTGTTTTTTGACTCAGTTAAGGCTGACTCACTGAATGACTGCTATAAAATCGATCATCCTGTTGTTCTCAGTGCTTGGTGGCGTTGCCGCCGGGGCCGACATTGAATGGCCTCAGTTCCGCGGTCCTGGTGGTCAGGGGCATACTTCCGCAAAGCGATTACCGGTAACATGGAGCGAATCGGAGAACGTCAGCTGGAAGTCAGCGATTCCGGGTGAAGGTCATTCCTCACCTGTGATCGCTGGAAGTCAGATCTGGCTGACAACGGCGATTATCCGACCGCTTTCCGCTGAAGAAGAACAAAAGCGACTTTCTTCTCTGAAGAACCCTGACGGTTTAAAGGTTGCCGGAGCTCTTTCGCTGCAGGCGATTCTGCTGAACAGAGAAACGGGAGAAATGGTTCAGCAAATCACGCTGTTTGAGGTTTCCGAACCGGAACCAAAACATGCGCTGAACAGCTATGCGTCTCCCACTCCGGTCATTGCCGAAGATCACGTCTATTTTCATTTCGGCACATATGGCACCGCCTGCGTCAATCGAAGTACAGCAGCTGTCGTCTGGAAGAATTCTGAGTTTCACATCGACCATCAGAATGGGCCGGGAAGTTCGCCAGTCATCTGGGAAGACCGGCTGATCATTCATTTCGACGGAACGAACGAGCAATTCATTGCCGCCTTTGACCGTTTCACCGGAAAAGTGCTCTGGAAAACCGATCGAACCGGCGAAATGGATCCCACTCCTGAACTGCAGAAGGCCTACTGCACACCACTGATCATCGAGACGGGCGATCGACCTCTCATCATTTCGCCGGCTGCGAACTGGGTCTATGGATACGATGCGAGAGACGGCAAAGAGATCTGGAAAGCGCATTACGGGCAGCTGGGCTTTTCCACGGTTCCACGTCCGGTCGTGCACGGAGATACCGTCTATATTGCCACCAGTTATATGCAGTCACGACTGGTCGCTGTTCGCTGGAATGGAGAAGGCGACGTGACCAAAACTCATGTGTCATGGACTTCTGACAAACAAATACCGAAAAAACCGTCCATGCTCGTAATGAGGGACAGGCTTTACTATGTCAGTGATTCCGGAATCCTGCGGTGCGTAAATGCGAAGACGGGTGAGGATGTCTGGTTTGAACGCATCGGCGGAGATTACTCGGCATCACCTCTCGCAGCAGACGGTCGTCTGTATTTCTTTTCCCAGACAGGTATCTCGACCGTTCTGGCAGACAGTGATCAGTATCAGGAGCTTTCCAGGAACACACTGGCAGGAGAAATCATGGCATCGCCAGCGGTTGCGGGCGATGCACTGTTCCTCAGAACCGGCAGTCATCTTTATCGTATCGAAAAAAAATCCTCGACAGGAAGCCAGCCATGAAACCCGTAAAATATTGTCTCTTAGCCCTTCTGCTGGCCGGTCGCCTGAGTTCCGTGATTGCGGATGATGACTCTGGCTGGGTTCGCATTAAACTTGATGATCGGTTTCGCTCCGAAGGCGTTGCCGCAGCCGATCTGAACAACGATGGAACTCCGGATGTTGCGGCCGGGGATGTCTGGTACCTGTCCCCAAAAGCAGGTTCCAGCGAACATCTCGACGGTTCGGCATGGAAGCAGAAGGAAATTCGCATGCCGGGCGAGTTTGTAGCGGGCATCGGCTACAGCAACAGCTTTGCCAATTTCGCCTGGGACATGAACAAAGACGGCTGGCAGGACATCGTGATCATCGGATTTCCAGGTGATCCGTTTCACTGGTACCAGAATCCGGGACAGGATCAGTCGGGTCACTGGAAAGAAAACGTGATCTGGACAAGTGCCTGCAATGAATCGCCGGAGTTTGAAGACCTGAACAAAGACGGGATTCCTGAATTCATAATGGGTTCGCAGCCTGAATCTCAGATGGGTTTCCTGCAGATACCGGCCGCCGATAAGACTTCAGAGATGTTCGCCTTTCGTCCGGTCAGTGAGCCGGGAAATCCCAATGAAAATGGCACGTTCAAGTATTATCACGGGCTCGGCGCCGGCGATATGAACGGCGATGGCCACCGCGATGTTCTGATTGGACACGGATGGTGGCAGTCCCCGGGCGACCTGAGTTCAAAGGAATTTTGGAAGTTTCATCCCATCAGAGTGCAGACCGAACAGGGGCTTCAGCCACTGCCGGCAGCCTCATATCTCTATGCGGACGATCTGGATCAGGACGGGGATTCCGACCTGTTTCTCAGTTCTGCACATAATTTTGGCGTCTGGTGGGCAGAGAACAAAGGCTCAGAGCCCTGGGTGCTGCATGAGATTGACAAGTCGTTTTCTCAGACGCATGCAGTTGAACAGGTGGACATCAATGGTGACGGTCAGCTGGATTACGTGACTGGCAAGCGATTCTTTGCTCATAACGGAGCAGATCCCGGCGCGCTCGATCCAGTAGTTATGTACTGGTTCGAAGTCATTCGTGCAAAGGGTCAGGCACCGGTCATCAAACCGCACAAAATTCTGGCCGGACTTGGAACGGGCGTGGGAACTCAGTTTGTGATCCATGACATGAATCTGGATGGAAAACCGGACATCGTGCTCTCAAACAAACGTGGCGTAAATGTTCTGGTTCAGAAATAGCGACGGTTGTCCGTTCGGGCAGGCTCCTCCGATTCTGGCGCCTGCCCGCTTTTCTCGTTAATTCTCCACTGACAAAAGGCTTGCACGCCTGATAGGATCTGAATCTGATCAGGATGCCTCTGGAGAAAACGCGATGTTAAGACTAACCGGAACCGGACATCGGTATTGTGATGGCAATACCCGACGATCTTTTCTGCAGCTGGGCGGACTGGCTGTGGGCGGATTGACTCTGCCCCAGTTGCTGTCGGCTGAATCTCTGGCAGGTGCTGGTACATCTGCTCAGCGTCGCCACAAGTCCGTGATCATGGTGTATTTGTCGGGCGGTTTGTCTCATCAGGATACGTTTGACCTGAAACCGGATGCACCAGCCGAGGTTCGCGGTGAATTCAATCCGATTGCCACCACGGTGCCCGGAATTCAGTTCTCTGAACTGCTGCCAAAGATGGCGATGGTGGCCGACCGCTGTTCGGTCATTAGATCGGTCGTTGGACAGCGAGACGAGCACTCCAGCTTTCAGAACCTGACCGGCTTTACGATGGGAGAAGTTCAGCGCAATGGATTGCCGAACTTCGGGTCGGTTGTCGCCCGTGTTCAGGGTGCCACCAACGAAGTCACGCCTCCGTTTGTCGATCTCTTTCCCACCATGCAGCATCGTCCCTACAACAGCACGGGTGCTGGCTATCTGGGAAGTGCGCACAATCAGGTGCGTGCGGACGGCGAAGATCTGGCCAACATGCAGCTGCGATTTATTGAACCTCCGACGTTTGCCAGTCGGCGTTCACTTCTTGATCAGCTGGATTCTCTGAGACGGCAGGCGGACAATCGCAGCTTTGACAATCTGAATGAAAGCTACCGCCGCGCCTTTGATGTGCTGACATCCTCGCGACTGGTTGAGGCTATGAATGTTGAGCGTGAGGATCCAGCGGTACGTGAGCGGTACGGTAAAGGTTCATCGAAACATCTGGGCGACGGTGCTCCCATGTGGAACGATCAGCTGCTCACCGCCAGACGCCTGGTAGAAGCAGGCGTACGCGTTGTCACGGTTGCCTACGGATTCTGGGACACTCATGGCAGCAACTTTTCTCATCTGAAAAGGCATCTGCCTCTGTTTGATACAGGCATCTCCGCTCTGATTCAGGACATCTATGATCGTGGTCTGGACGAAGATGTGACTGTAGTTGTCTGGGGCGAATTTGGAAGAACGCCGAAGATCAACAAGGACGCGGGCCGTGATCACTGGGCTCCTGTGCAATCCGCGATCCTGGCGGGCGGTGGAATGCCGGTTGGCCAGGTCATTGGTTCAACCGACAAAACAGCCGCATATGCGGCCGATCGACCCGTGCATTATCGTGATATTCTGGCAACAATTTATCACAATCTGGGAATCGACTGCGAGAACTATGTTCGCGATTCAGCCGATCGTCCGGTGCGAATTTTGCCCGAAGAAGCTCGGCCGGTAAAAGAGTTGCTTCGTTCCTCCGCTCTTTCCTGAGACAACTCACAGAAACGGATCGGCCGACAATTTCTGGCTGCCGACCTCAATGACATCGCCTCGGAAAAGCTTCTTGCGCCGGCGAGTTTCCACGGCGCCATTCAGCCGCACTTCTCCGTTCTGAATAAGCCATTTGGCCCGACCGCCGGTATCGGCGATACCTGACAACTTCAGAAACTGGTCGAGGCACAGCGGCCGGTCTGCGGCGGAGTCGTCCGGGAAGCTTGTTTCATCAATCGACATGTGCAGGGACCTGATTTTCTGACGGAAGCCTCACTGGGACACCGGACTGAGACACGGGAAACAGGGTCATAGCGCTGTATAATGCGTCCGGTAATACAAACAAATGCGACTGAGTAGGACTTTCGCGTGCATTTCGCTGTATTCCTGATGATAATACATTCCCCACCAGCGATTCGGCAGCCTGATTCTGCCTTCCCTGCCCTGCCGACGGCGTGAGATTCCTTCCACATCTGGTCTTCAAGTCGAGAACATCACGTGTTGTTGCTCAACAATTTGCCCTGCAATCAGGATATTTGTCTGTTTTCCGGCCGACTGTTTTCCGGCCGACGGATCGGACCCGTCTGTATCTTCCTGTTTGTGCTCTTCCTGATTGTTACTCCGTCGCAGAACGCTGCCGCCCAGATCGCCAAAGGCTGGCATCTGCGCCCGGTTCCTGAGTCGTGGCGCAGTCTGCCCACCGGCGAACTGGCACCCGTCAACGGATATTCCTGGTATCGAGTTCTGGTGCGGATTCCGGCCGAATGGAAAGATGCCTCGCTGACGATGTTCGTCGAATCTCTGGACGACGCCCGATCCACATGGATTAATGGCCAGCAAATCGGTGCGACCGGCACTTTCCCGCCGCAGTTTCGAAGTGGTCTCGGGGAAAGAGGTCGTTACACGATTGATCCGACTTTCATTCGAGCGGGTGAATTCAACACGATTGCCATTCGAATTTATCAGAGTGATCCGCGTCCCAATTTCAGTGTCGCTCCGCCTGTGCTGATGAACGAATCAGCGAAACAGGGCCTTCGACTGGAAGGCACATGGCAATACCGACCCGGTGATGACAGCTCCTGGAGCACATCGACGCCTTCCGAGTTTGGATTCGACGCCGCTCAGCCTCTGGCGGACGCTGATGCTGCTGCAAAGGGAGTATACCATCGAATTGACATGGTGGATGACATCGAACGTTATGTCACTCGCCGCACTGGCGATACCGATCCTTTGTCACCCAAAGAAGCCGAAAAACATTTTGTCACACCCGACGATCTGAGCGTGCAGCTGGTGCTGGGAGATCCCGATATTGCACAGCCGCTTTTCATGATGTGGGACGAACGTGCGAGACTCTGGGTTCTGGAATATCGACAGTATCCGGATCCGGCAGGTCTGACAATGTTAAGCCGCGATACATTTCTGAGATCTGTTTATGACAAAGTCCCACCAGCGCCACCCAATCATTTTCGAGGCAGGGACCGGATCAGCATTCATGAAGATACCGACGGTGATGGTGTTTATGACCGCCACAGTACGTTTGTTGACGAGCTGAATATTGCTTCATCATTTGCGATTGGTCATGGCGGCGTTTATGTGACAAATCCTCCCTATCTGCTGTTTTACCCTGACAAAAATCGTGACGACATTCCTGACGGTGATCCTGAAGTTCTGCTGGAAGGTTTCGGGATCGAAGACTCCCATTCCGTGATCAACAGCCTTCGATTTGGCCCGGACGGCTGGCTGTATGGAGGCCAGGGCAGCACTGTAACGGCTGCCGTAAAGAAGCCTGGCAGCAAGGATCCGCCAATTCGAACTGTTGGTCAGCAGATCTGGCGTTATCACCCCTTACTGCAAAAATTTGAGGTTTTTGCTGAAGGCGGCGGGAATACTTTTGGCTGTGAAATCGACAGCAAAGGCCGGATCTATTCGGGCCACAATGGCGGCGATACGCGAGGTTTTCACTATGTCCAGGGCGCCTACTACCGAAAAGGTTTCGGCAAACACGGACCTTTGTCAAATCCGTTCTCGTTTGGTTTCTTTGAAAACATGAAGCACCACAGCGTGGCTCGCTTCACCCACAACTTTATCCTTTACGAAGAAGGCGTATTGCCCGAACGTTTTCAGGGGAAACTGTTCGGCATCGAACCTCTCCAGGGTCAGGTCGTTCTGAGCGACGTGAAGCCTTTCAAGTCGTCTTTCGAAACGTCTGATATTGAGAGAGTGCTGAAGACTGACGATCCCTGGTTTCGTCCGGTTGATATCAAAGCGGGACCTGACGGCTGCATTTACGTAGCTGACATGTACGAACAGCGAATTGATCACAGCAGCCATTATGCCGGGCGGATCGATCGCTCCAACGGACGGATCTACAGACTGAAGCCAAACGATCAGACATTACCTGTACCGCACCTGCCTGTCGCCGATATGGGAACTCTGTCGGGAGAAGTGTTGCTGAATTCTCTTGAGAATCCGGCACGCTGGCATCGTCAGACAGCTCTGCGACTCATTGACGACTCGCCCGACAGTCTTCTGGCGGGAAAGATCTTCGAGCGTCTGCAATCAGCAACCGGCCAGACTGCTCTGGAACTGCTCTGGGCTCTGAATCTTTGTGATGGGCTGACTGATGACGCTGCCCTTCGCCTGCTGCAGCACGAAGACCAGTTTGTCAGAGCATGGACCGTGCGACTGCTGGGGGATCGACGTGACGTTTCACCTCTGCTGGCCGAACACCTGATCAGAATGGCGGCTTTGGAATCTTATCTGGAGGTACGCAAGCAGCTGGCCTGTTCAGCTCGACGTCTTCCTCCTGAAGTGGCTCTTCCTGTTCTGAATGCTCTGCTGAATTACGACGAAGATGCGGCCGATATTCATCAGCCACTGCTGCTGTGGTGGGCCATCGAAAGTCAGATCTCACTGACTTCCAGCGATGAAATTGTCGCTCAGTTGCTGCCGGAAGCCAAAGCATGGCACCGACCTCTGGTGCAGCAGTATGTTTTGCAGCGTCTGATGCAGCGTTATGCTGCCTCAGGAACTCGCAGCGAGCTTCTGGCGGCAGCCCGCTTGCTTGATCGAGCACCTGACAGGGAGAGTGCTGATCTCCTGCTGCTGGGCTTCGAGGAAGCTTTTCAGGGGCGATCTCTGGCCGGGATTCCTGATGCCATGGTCGCTGCGATTGCAAAGAGCGGAGGTGGCTCGCCAGCCCTGAAACTACGTCAGGGACAGCCGGAAGCGGTAAAACTGGCGATTCAAACCGTTTCAAATCCAGCTGCCAAATCAGCTGAACGACGGCAGCTCATTGAAATTTTTGGCCAGATTGCTCGACCCGATGTGTTGCCCATACTGTTGAAGCTTATCGCTGAGGAAAAAGATGAAGCTGTGCTGTCCGCCACTCTGACTGCTCTTCTGTCTTTTGATGACGCCTCCATCGCGGACGCTGTCTCCAAACGATTCAGCAGTCTGTCAGAAGAATCTCGCCTGGCGGCCGAATCACTGATGGCCAGCCGCCCGGCCTGGTCTCTGGTATTGCTGCAGGCTGTGGAGAATAACCTGATTCCTGCCACTCTTCTGACGGAATCGACTCTTCGAAAAATGCTGCTTCATCCGATTCCTGAAATCGCTCCCCTGATTCAAAAACACTGGGGTGCTGTCGCTGGGGCTTCAACTGCTCAGATGCAGGCGGAGATCCTTCGAATCAGCAGTGTTCTGACGGCTGGCTCTGGAAACCCGAAACAGGGGAAGACCCTGTTTATGCAAAACTGTGGTCGCTGTCATCTGCTGTTCGAAGAAGGAGGCCGAATCGGTCCCGATCTGACTCCGTTTGCCCGCGATAATGTGGAACGAATGCTGAATAATATCATCAACCCGAATCTGGAAATTCGTGAGGGTTTTGAAAACCACCTTGTTGTTACTGCTGACGGAAAAGTACTGAATGGTTTTCTGGCGGATAAGGACAGTCAGGTCGTCATTTTACGCGGTGTTGATGGTCAGAACATCATCATCCCGCAAAGCAATATCGATGAGATGCGCGTTATCCCGCAATCCGTCATGCCGGAAGGCGCGCTAAAGGGTCTGACTGATCAGCAGGTTCGCGACCTTTTTGCTTATCTGCGTTCTTCACAGCCTGTGAACTACTAGGTCTGCCATCACTCGAAGCGTGAAGAGCAAAATTTGCTGCCCCGTCACCCAACGCTGTGAAGGACTTTTTTCAGGGAACCTGGGGGCATCTCTGGTGGCCTGACGATGTTCGTTTTCAAACCACAACGGGCGGCTTTATTTGGTTCGCTGCAGCTGCATGAACCCTTTTTCTTCCGTAATCTCCATCAGAATACCCTGAAGTATTCCGGACAACCGATTGCGGTGCCGGATTAAATTGGTCAGCCGAACACTGCGATCGATATCGAGAAAATTGTCCTCGCTGAGCTTGTGCTTTGGGGCATTCCAGAAGGCCAGAAACATCGGGATATGAGTTGAACCGCGAAGTTTTACGCTGCCGTCTTTGTCCGTCCTGATGATCAGTTCGTCCGGCATTTCTTCGATTGTTGCACTGAGCATGTCGCTGCGGCGACCAGCTTCTGTTCGATGCTTTTCCTGTCGCACCGTTAACTGCGTCAGCCTTTTGATCGTTTCCTGGATGTCTTCGATGCCTTTCACGCTGACTGGCTGCCATGTTTCCAGGCCCGCTGTTATACCCTCGATCAGTGGCTGCAAAAGATCATACTTCAGCGGACTATGAGGTACCTGACGACAGTAGATCCCCAGTGCCGTGTGCACCGGTTCAATCAGTTCAAGCCCTTCCTGCCCGTTTTCTATTCCTATCTGGCAGTCTGACGAGTTTTCGGCGTTCGCTGGAAGTTTCGCCGGCTGTGTCTGCTGTTCCACCCACTGCATCACTTTTTGCAGATCTTCCAGCAGCAAACCGGGTTCGTCTTTCCAAAGTTGAACTCGCTGTTTCGCTTCTTTCGATGACATCTTCCACCAGGTTCTGCTCGATTTGTTGATAAACTGTTAAGAGGTGTCTTCCCTGCCCCTCTTTATATCTTCACTTGTTCGATCTCTGAGGTCAGTGCGACATTGCTGCTGTTGGCTGTTCGGTCACTTATATCCCGGTTGCCTGACCCCAGCCAGGCCCTGAGTAACCTGTCACTCAACACCTCAGTGATCAACGTAAATAATTGATCTGCCTGCTTTTACGTTTCCGGCAAGTGCGATTATCAACACACATACCCCGACCTTCTACCAATACTACTTTTTTAAATTCTATTTCGAACAAACCCACCAAAAAAGCCAAACCGAGAAAACTCGATTTGGCTTTCCTGAATCGCTTCAGCATCTGTTGCTCAGACGAGAAGTCTCGTAACCTCAAGTCTGGCAAATCAGATTACTTCCCAGCCAGCCCGATATTCCTTTGACACCAGTTTGGCTGCTTCCGGCACATTTGTGACGGTGAGCGTTGCCGCATCCCAGTCCAGTGCTTTACCGGTTCTGTAGGCCACGTTCCCAAGCAGTACTGTTTCAGTCAGTGCGCCGGAGTAATCAAAGTTGCAGGTCGTTGGAGAGCCATCCTTGCAGGCTTTGATCCATTCCTGATGATGTCCGATGGATTTTGGGATCGACTGAGCAGGCGGAATAAACTTTGCGAATTTTTCAGCCGGGAACAGTCGGTATTTGTCGTAGTCCGCAAACATCGAACCTTCGGTACCGACAAACATCACGCCGTTGGGAGGTACAGGCTGACCGTTGATTTTCTTTGGAATCAGAGTACCGTCATACCATGTCAGGTTTACAGGATACTTTGTAAAGCTGGTTGGGAACTTGTAACGAACAATCAGTCCCTCTGGCGCCATATTGGCATCGGGTGCCGGACCTTCAGCTTCACAATGATTGGGATGTCGCAGACCCAGTGCCCAGAATGGCAGGTCCATGTAATGACAGGCCATATCCCCCAAAGTACCCTGACCGAAATCCCACCAGCGACGCCACTGAGCGGGATGGAAGCGACCTTCATGGAAAGGATAAACAGGAGCAGCACCAAGCCACAGATCCCAGTTCAGGCTGGCTGGAGGAGCGGTACCAGGTTCCTTGCGACTGTTTGCCCAGTCGGCACGATATCCCCATCCCTTTCCGACCCAGACATGTACGTCAGTCACGTTGCCAATGGCGCCGGACTGAATGACTTCAACAACCCGGCGATAGTTATCCCCCGCATGAATCTGAGTGCCCAGCTGAGTGGCCACGCCGGCTTTAGCAGCTGCTTCCGCAATAATGCGGGCTTCCTGGACGGTATGAGTCAGCGGCTTTTCACAGTAAACATGTTTGCCGGCCCGGATGGCTCGAATGGCAGCCGGAGCATGATGATGATCGGTCGTGCCAATCACCACAGCATCAATTCGGTCGCCTTCAGCCACAATCAGTTCGCGGTAATCCGCATAGGTGCGGGGTGTCAGGCCCTTCTTTTCGGTTAACATGGTTTTGGCACTGGCCAGATAATTGGAATCCACATCGCAGATCGCCACGATGTTTTCACTCATCACCCCGCTGACATCCTCAGCGGCCCGGTTGGCTGTCCCAACACAGGCGACGTTGAGCTTTTCGAGGGGGTTTTTTGTTTGTCGAGCTTCCAGTCCGGAAGCGTAAAGCGAAGAGCTGAGGGCGGCAACAGATGCAGCAGCAGAACTCTGCAGGAACGAACGTCGATCCAGGTGGGCAGGACGACTCATTGAAAATACCTTTCAGGAAGAGTCAAAAGAGGTGATCCGTAGAGAGAATAAGAGGATAAACAGCAGGGCGGAAGAAAGACAGTGGAAGAAAAAAAACAATGGACGCAGACGTAATTATCGTCGGACAGGGACTGGCAGGAAGCTCTCTGGCATGGGTCTTGCATTGGCTGAACCTGAAAGTAATGCTTCTGGACCCGCAGGAAGAGGTTACCGCTTCATCGATAGCCGCCGGACTGTTGACGCCGATTACCGGTCGAAAGATGGTAAAAACAGAGGATTTTGAAGGACTGTTCGCCACAGCAGAGCAATTCTACAGACGAATTGAACAGGAAACCGGCGAATCTCTGTTCCAGACCGCCCCGATGTTGCGTGTCTTTCAAAACGAAGAAGAAGAACGGCAATTTAAAGAAACACGGGAGCTGTCGTACAAAGAAAACATCCGGTCCGAGCTGGCAGCAGATGGCAGTCTGATAGGCTTTCAAATGTTCCCGGCCGGTCGACTGAAGTGCGAAGGATATCTGAGAGTTACCCGAAAGAAGTTCAGCGAAGCAGGACAGTTTCAGACAAGGCATCTGATGTTGCCTCAGGACGTGACATTGAATGCTCATAACGTCGAAGTCAGCCCGGGCAGTTTGAAAGCATCGGTGATGGTATTCTGTCAGGGGCATGCAGGTCGGTTTTCTCCGTGGTTTCCGGACATTCCCAACAGTCCGGCTCGTGGTGACATACTGCGAGTCAGAATCAGCGGACTGACAGAGACCCGCATTTGTCACAGTGGTTTCTGGCTGGTACCGGAAGGAAACGAAGAGTATCTGGTCGGATCGACTTACGACTGGAAGGATTTGTCGAACAGTCCATCAGCGGCCGGACGAGCAGAACTGCTGGAAAAGCTCCGGAAACTGGTGGGACGACCAGTTCAGGTTCTCAGGCATCAGGCAGCAGTTCGTGCCGGGATGAAGAATTACAATGCTGTCACGGAATGGCATAAAGAACATCATCGGCTGGCCGTTTTCAATGGACTGGGATCCAAAGGGTCGCTGCTGGCACCCACACTGGCCTGGCAACTCGGCCGACAAATCATCCAGCGTTTTGAAAGGGAGTTCGGCGTCCAAAGTGGGACCGGAAACGAACGAGTGACCAAAGAGAGGGCTTCCTCGATCACAGTGTCGACAGAGTCCGTGTACCCGTTTTCGCAGCTGAAAGTCGAAGCTGACGTCCCCGGAGCGGAGCAACAGCAAAATTCAGGCAGCCTAACTTCAGGCAGTCGTCGACAGTCGCTGACTCGCCTTGTGCATCAGATGCTGAAGGGCATAATTCGACCAGGCGACACAGTGATCGACGCAACGCTGGGAAACGGGCATGACACGTTGTTTCTGGCAGAGCAGACGGGCAAAAGTGGTCGGGTCATCGGATTCGATGTACAGAAAACAGCCATCGAGGCGACCAGGCGTCGGTTGCAGCAGGCAGGCGTCGGACAAGTGGAGCTCAGGCTGCAGTCTCATGTGGACATCGATCAGGTGGCGAGTGAGCAGAGCGTCACGGCAATCACCTTCAACCTGGGATACCTGCCAGGCGGCGACAAGTCAGTAACAACCACAGGGAGAGCGACGGCCGAAGCCGTCGAAAAGGCCGCATCACTGTTAAAAAGTGGGGGCATTCTGACAATTATCGCTTACCGCGGACATGCCGGAGGTCTGGCGGAAGCGAACGCTGTGCACAAGGCTGTCGAGCAACTGGCGGCAGAGAAATATCACCATCATCAGGTAGAAGCTGATCCGGACAATCCGGAATCACCGCTGTTATTTGTGGTGCAGCGTACAGCGACATGAACTTCGACACGGTTCGAATTCGGTAATACCAGTGATGCCGGTAATACCATCGTCAGCATTCAGCCGTTTATCAGGTTGTCGATTTTGTGTGCGGAGCGACTTCCTCGGGAGCTTTGTCAGAATTGGCTGCCGGAGATTGTTCAGTGAGAGCTGAAGGGTCCGGAAACCGGTGACGGTGCCTGAATCGATCCCACCAGCCAGCTTTCCTGAGCAGAGGATCACTTAGCTGAACAGTGTGGGTTTTTCCGCGGCGAGTCTGCAGAACGACCTGATCATCATCCAGAGTGTTCAGCACAATCCAGAACTTATCGACGACGTAGGAATAATCGTCACCCAGCTGAGCGGGATGAATGGCGCGGGCCCGTGGGCCCGGGTGCCGACTCCGTTTGGGCATCGTGTAAATGACTAAATCGCCAGCCTTCAATGAAATCTTACTCAAGACAGAAGATCCTCTTCCAGTCAGTGGTAAAAACCTGATCTTTTGGCGAAACCAGGCGGTGACAAACACTCAGAAGCGCCAGCCAAATTAAGTCGTCAAAAGAATACTTTCAGCGAACGCAGTGAAAGTCCTGCGGAAACATCAGCGATTTTTCAAAGAAAAATCCTGCTGAAGCAAAATCGATACATTCTAAACCGTTTTTCCGAATTGGTGAAGAAGGGAAACATAGGAAGAAGAATCGGAGCAAGAGAGTTTGCTGATGCTCGATCACACGTCCGCGGAAGCTGAACAGAAGCGATTGCAAGAGTAAAGCAGACGGCAGAAGTGATACGAAAGGCAAACATCCGTGGAAATGCTGGATGAAATCGTTAAAGAATTTCTGGTCGAAAGTTACGAGAATCTGGATCAGCTGGACAGGGACCTGATGGCCCTGGAAGAGACACCAGATGATCGAAGTCGGCTTTCCAGTATTTTTCGGACGATCCACACCATTAAGGGAACGTCCGGATTTCTCGCGTTTCCCACTCTGGAACATGTCACCCATGTTGGGGAAAACCTGCTGGTTAAGCTGCGTGACGGTGAGTTGCGGCTGACAGCTGACATCACCAGCGGGTTATTGTCAATGGTTGACGCGGTTCGCGCCATCTTAGGTCATATCGAGGCAGTTGGTACCGAAGGTGACGCTTCCTACGAGCAGCTGATCTCCGTACTCGATGATCTGAGAAACGGAAAAACACCAGCCCGACCCGAATTGAAAGCAAATCAGCCAACAGAAATACCTGTCGAAGAAGTCGTAAAAGCACTGGAGAGCACGTCGTCATCAGGCAACGGCGGGGAAACGTCATCCGGCAAAAAGCCCGGCAAAAAGTCGACCGGAGCGAAAACGCCGAAAAAAGTGACAGCAAAGGACAAGTCAGCAGCGGCGAAGGTGAAAGAGCCAGCGGACGCCGTCGCAGCGTCGTCGGATAATTCTTCGCCAAATGAGCAGCGTGAAGAGGCTGACGAAGAACCAAAAGTCACCCGGGCGGTTGTTTCTTCAAACAACCGAAACAGCAATGAAAGTGGTCAGGGCGAATCCACTGGTGGAAACGCATCAGTCTCGGATTCCTCTGTTCGCATAGACGTTCATCTGCTCGACAAGCTCATGAACCTCGTCGGTGAGCTGGTGCTGGCAAGAAACCAGATTCTGCAGTTCAGTCAGGGCACTGATGATGCCGGAATGACGGCCGCTTCACAGCGATTGAATCTGATAACCACAGAGCTGCAGGAGGGCGTGATGAAAACCCGCATGCAGCCAATCCGCAATGCCTGGAGCAAGTTGCCACGCGTTGTTCGGGACCTGTCGATCAGCTGTGGCAAACAGGTTCAGGTGCAGATGGAAGGAGCGGAAACGGAACTGGACAAAACCATTCTTGAGGCCATCAAGGATCCGCTCACCCATATTGTCCGAAACTCCGTCGACCATGGCATTGAACCACCGCATGTCAGAGCGTCCGCCGGTAAGCCGGTGGAAGGCACATTGTGGCTGCGAGCGTATCATGAAGGTGGCCAGGTCATCATCGAGATCTCGGATGACGGCGGCGGCATCAATGTGGATCGGGTGCGCAACAAGGCGGTGGAGAAAGGTCTGGTAACACTCGATCAGGCAACATCCATGTCTGACCGCGAAGCGACGCAGCTGATTCTTCTGCCAGGATTCTCCACAGCGGAGAAGGTGACCAACGTTTCCGGGCGAGGTGTCGGAATGGACGTTGTGAAAACCAACGTCGAGAAGATCGGTGGTACGCTGGACATTCACAGCAGCATGGGTCAGGGAACAACACTTCGGATCAAAATACCGCTCACACTGGCAATAGTTCCGGCTCTGGTTGTGACATGTTCAGGCGATCGCTACTGCATTCCGCAGGTGAGTTTGCTGGAGCTGGTTCGTCTGGAGGCTGAACGGGCTCGTCGTGACATCGAACTGATGCATTCGGTACCGGTTTATCGTCTGAGGGGACAGCTGCTTCCTCTGGTCTATCTGGATGAAGAGCTGAATCTTCGCCCTCGTCGAACTCATGACGAACGTCGGGCCGCCGATATCGTCAATATGGTGGTACTGCAGGCGGAAGATCGGCAGTTCGGACTCGTCGTTGACCAGATCAACGATACACAGGAAATCGTGGTTAAGCCGCTGGGCCAGCATATCAAAGGGATCACGGTCTATGCCGGATCCACAATCATGGGCGATGGGACAGTTTCTCTGATTCTGGATGTCATGGGCATCGCTCAGCAGGCACATGTGCTGAGCGAACATGCGGGCAGGCAGTTCCTTGATGGAAACGCTGGCAAGAATGAACAGTCGCGAATCGGTGATTCGTGGCTGATCGTGGATCCAAAAGACGGTACACGAGCAGCAATCCAGCTGTCGACAGTATCCCGACTGGAAGAAATCCGACTGGACGCGATCGAGAAGACAGGTCGATCGCAGGTCGTGCAATACCGGGGACAGATCATGCCGCTGGTTTCCATCAGCGAATTTGGTCAGGTCGAACCGGACGAAAGCGGCTCAATTTCCCTGGTGGTTTACAACAACGGACAACGAAATGTTGGAGTTGTTGTCGGACGGATTGTGGACATCGTGAATCAGTCAGATGAAGGCGTCGGACAGCAAAGTGAGGAGACTCGCATTATCGCTGGCCGCGTGACACGGATAGTCGACCTGGACATTCTTGCTCGCAATGCCTGACAACAGACACAGGTTTGGCAGCAGGTTCGTGTTGCCATCACTTTCAGTCGGTTTCGCAGATACCGTGAAGTGATGGCCGGTTATCTTTAATTCCTTCAGTAAAACCGATACTTCAAATGGCCGCTCAAAGTTCCTATTGCACATTTCGTGTGGGGCCACTCTATCTGGGAGTGGAAGTGCACCGCGTTCAGGAAGTGATTCGCGCTCAGCGAATGACAAGAATACCAGGTGCTTCCGATGTTGTTCGCGGCCTTATGAACCTGCGGGGTCAGATTGTAACGGCGCTGGATCTGCGTCGTCGACTGAATCTCGCGACTCAGGAGTCCACAGACAAGCTGATGAACGTGGTCATTCGAACCTCGGATGGTCCCGTGAGTCTTCTTGTCAATGAGATCGGTGATGTTCTGGTCGTTGACAACGATCAGTTTGAACCACCACCCGAGACGTTGCAGGGTATTCCCCGTGAGCTGATCTGCGGCTCATTCAAACTCGATGGACGACTCCTGCTGGTATTGAACCTCGACTCAGCAATGAAGCTTGCCTCCTGATTTCTGAGGCCGTTAATCGTCACGTTCTGATGCCAGCATGCAACCACTGTTGAAGTCCGATACTGTTGAGAAAGTACTCTGATGACCCCCCGGCAAAACCCATTCTCCGGTATCAGTGCCATCTCCCTGATGCTGCTCATCACCCTGCTCTACGGCTCCTCGCTGCTGACCGGGGTCTGGTATGCTCGAAGTGAAACAGCATTGCCGGCACTCTCAGACCGTCCGTCGGAACGACCGGAGAATAGTCAGACAGTATCCGGGCGTACTTCCATACCCGCTTCTGAACCCCGTACTTCAGAGACTTCGGCATCGTTCAGTGAACGATTGCAGATCCCTGGCTTTCTGTTTCTGATGGCAACGACTGTGACCGGCATATTTGTTGGACTTGTCCAGCGCCGAGTATCGAAGAGCAGTGATCAGCTTCAAAAGCTTACAGATACGATCACATCCCGTATCGTGGGTTATTCTGAAGAGCTGGCCGAAGCAACGCGCCAGACATCGCTGAGCATCGACGAGATTGCCCGATGTTCAGGAGTCGCAGTCGCTTCACTCAGCAGCGCCATGCAGTCAGCCGAACAGTCAGGCCGAATCGTGGAATCACTGAATGAACACACGGAATCTGTGTCCCTGCTGATCGCAGAAATTACTTCGATTTCAGAACAGACAAATCTTCTGGCACTGAATGCCACAATCGAATCGGCGCGAGCCGGAGAAGCCGGCAAGGGATTCTCCGTTGTAGCCAACGAAGTAAAACAGCTGGCTAATGTAACTCACACCACCGCAGATAATGTTATCAAGCGAGTGCGCTGTATTCAGCAGTCTTCGCACGACACCATTCAGTCGACCAGAAACGTGCGCAATCAGATCAGTCAGACACATGATTCACAGGGAACAATCGCTTCGGCCGTCGAAGAGCAGCGATCCATCGTCGCTCAGCTCGCCTGTCAGGCTCAGACGCTGGCAGATGAAGCCCGTAATCTCACAACAGGAATTCGAACGGATAACTCCGCTGGTCAGCCAGCTGTCAGATCAGTTCAGTCATTTAACCAGCAATTGACTACCACAACAGGAAAACCGATTCTCAGAAAAACACGTATTCGATCATTCACCCTGTCCGGCAGCTAAGAACAACAAACAGCCGAGCAACCGTGCAAAGCTGAAAGCGCAAACTTGTCCTTATATTGTTTATCGGCGTTGTCCGACGGAGCAGGAAAATGTTCAGGCTACTTCGAAGAGTGCCTCAGGCTGTTCGACTACTGGTCGTGGGGACGGTGATCCCGGCGGTCATCATTTTTGTACTGACTCGAAACAACTATCAGAACACTCGTGAATCAGCCATAGCGGCTTGTCTGGATAAGGCCCGAGCCATCTGCCTGACGGCAGAATCCGTTCGGGCAAATGCCGAGCAGCAGTGGACACAGGGAATCTTTGACCGGGAGCAGCTGAAGAAATGGGCGGCGGCCGGTGAACAGGACAAGCTTTTTTCCACAGTACCAATCGTAGTCTCGATGCATTCGATCACTCACACGGCTGCTGAAGCCGGGTACGAGTTTCGAGTATCAGCCATCAATGCTCGAAACCCGAATCACAGGGCAGATGAGCTTCAGTCAGCCGTGCTGCAGGAATTCAGGAATACAGGATCCCCGGAAGTTATGAAACTGGATGAAGCAACCAATTCAATTCACTACTTCCGTCCGGTACATCTGGGGAAATCCTGTCTCATGTGCCATGGCAATCCGGAAACATCGGAAACGGTATGGGGAAATTCGGACGGCCGTGATATCACCGATCATCAGATGGAGAATCTGTCAGAGGGTGATTTGTATGGTGCATTTGAAATCGTGCAGTCTCTTGATACCGCCGACCAGCTGGCTCACGCCACTCTGGTGAAAAGCGGGCTTTTTGTATTCGTCAGCCTGATGGTCTGCAGTCTGCTCTCTTTAATCGTTCTGGCAACTGTGCGATACGACATTCGTTCACAGGCGGCTCAGATAGGGCAGGAAGTAGCAGTGGAAGTGTCAAACAACACCGCCAACATAGCGAGTGCCATCGAGCAGTTGTCAGCAAACATTAATGACATCTCCGGCGGAGCCGCATCCGCTTCCGGCCTGGCCAGAGAAGTCGTTCAGCGAGTGGAAACAACAAACGAGAAAGGAGCCGCTCTTCATCAAAACAGCGAAGAGATTGGCAACATCGTCAAACTGATCGAAGGAATCGCGGAACAGACAAATCTGCTGGCACTGAATGCCACGATAGAAGCGGCCCGTGCTGGTGAATCCGGCAAGGGATTCGCCGTTGTCGCCGGCGAAGTCAAGGAGCTTGCCAGAGAAACATCCAGGGCAACATCCACAATCACACAAAAAGTTTCAGCCATTCAGAGTGCTTCAGGACAACTTCTGGAAGACCTCGAGAATGTTCGACTGGTCATTGCTCATATTGATGATTCTCAGGGCGCGATCTCAGGTGCCGTGCTTCAGCAGAAGAATGCAACGGAAGAGATCGGTCGCACCATTCATCAGGTTCTGGAATCCAGCAGAAGACTGAGTGATCGCCTTCAAAGTGGTCATTCAATGTGCTGATCCGTCAGTGATCAGCTGTCATTCGCAGAGTCATCGTGTAAGAAAAATTGAAGATCCCACTTAAACAAAACTACTGGTGAGTTCAGTCAGGGGCCGTCTGTCGCGTGACAGAAACATCTGTCAAAACAGGATTGTTCCCTGAACCTCGTTTTCCCCAACAACCTATGGAGTTTGCAGAATGTCGTCTCGTCGTGTCACCGTACCAGCCCGCTTATATTTTCTGATCGGCGTTTTCACGGTCGGGATTATGGCGTACGGCTGGTGGTCGAACAATACTCTGAACCTTGCAAAAGTGCATGGTCCCTATTACGAACAAATCGCCACTGGAAAGGATCTCCTTGCCGACATTCTTCCGCCGCCTGTTTATATCATTGAAAGTTATCTCAACGTCCTGGACCTTGCCCATGCCGCCGAGGCAACGGATGGCAGTACTGCCGACCACATTCGCTCGCTTGCTGAAGAGGCTCAGGTGCTGAAGAAACAGTATGAAGAGCGAGTGGAGTTCTGGCAGGAAAAACTGCCGGATGGCGCTCTCAAACAGCAGCTGCTGACGGAATCCGGTCAGGCAGCTAACGAGTTTTTTCGTATCCGCGATGAACAGTTCATACCGCTCTGCCGGGAAGCCAAAGGTGAACTTGCCAATGCCCTGTCCACCGGTGTACTTCGTGACGCGTATGGGAAGCACCATGATGCCATCGAGAAGGCTGTCGAACTGCTGACAAAACAGAATGCAGCGACCGAAGCAGAAGTCATTGACGTTATCGGTAAGAGAAACATGTGGTCTGTGGGGCTGACGGGTGCAATGGTTTTGTTTGGCGTAGGCTTTGGCTGGTACACGGTCAAAATGACTACGTCCACACTTCGCAAGTCAGCGGAAGCCCTGCGTCAGCTGGCTCGTAACGAACTGTGTGCTGTCAGTGAGCAGATGCGTCAGAACGCCCAGGAGACAACACACCAGGCGACACTGGCGAGCGGAGCGGCCGAACAGGTCAGTACGAATGCACAGGCCCTTGCCACCGCCGTGGAAGAATTCAACAGCAGTATTAAGGAGATCTCCGGCAACACATCTCACGCAGCCACAGTGGCCAGTGAAGCAGTTGCTGCTGCCAATCGCACCAACGGAACAGTGACGAAGCTTGGTGAAAGCAGTGCGGAGATTGGCAATGTGATCAAGGTGATCAATTCGATCGCGGAGCAGACCAATCTTCTGGCGCTGAACGCGACGATCGAAGCCGCTCGTGCTGGTGAAGCGGGTAAGGGTTTCGCGGTTGTTGCGAACGAAGTGAAGGAGCTGGCGAAACAGACGAGCGAAGCGACGGAAGACATCATCCGCAAGATCGCGATGATCCAGGATGATACTCAGCAGGCAGTTCAGGCGATCAGTCAGGTGACGGGTATTATTCGTCAGATTAATGAGAGCCAGAATGCGATCGCGAGTGCTGTGGAAGAGCAGTCAGCGATGACAGGTGAGATCAGCCGGAACATCTCAGAAGTGGCAGCAGGCAGTGGTGAAATTGCCCGTAACATTTCTCTGGTTGCCGAAGCCGCTCAGTCAACATCTCAGGGAACCGAGAACACGCTCAGGGCCGCCGGCGATATTGAAGCGACCGCTGAAGATCTGCTTCAGCTGGTAGGCGACGTTCGCCGCGAAATTTCCGGCAGGTCTGAAAGCCCGTACCAGTCCGCATCGAAGACTCAGCCATCGAACGGATCACGCGGAGGCGCTAAACCGTATGGAAGGCACGGTGACCGTTAAAGGTCACACGCTGACCAAATATTCTCCGCAGAATCAGTCCGGTCAGAAGCCCGGTTTTTAAAGAAAAAGCCGGGCTTCCTGATCGCTCTGACTCCGGGATCCTCAAAACACTTTATTCCGTGCAGTAACACTCGTCAGCCGGGCAACATCAATCTCAGATTACTTCGACAGACTTTTGTAAAAACAGGTCAGCAACCGTGAGTTCAATTCTGAATAAAACATCCATCATTTCCAGAATAATGTTCCTGATTGTCCTCGCAGTGGTCGCGCAGCTGATCAACACAGGCTGGGCGTGGTGGACACTGGAACTGGCGAAAGTGCATGGTCCTTATTACAAGCAGGTTGTTATGGGTAAAGATGTCGTCGCCGACATCCTGCCACCTCCTGAGTATATCGTGGAATCTTACCTGACTGCTCTGCAGCTGGTTGACGACACAGAGCGAGGTGACAGGGAAGAACTTGCCCAGCACATCGACAAACTGAAACAGCTGGAAAAGGAGTATCAGGATCGACAGAACTACTGGCAGGAGGAACTGCATCATGAGGAGATGCGTCCGCTGATGCTGGAGAAATCCCGCGAACCAGCTCAGCGTTTTTACGAAATCGTCAGATCAGGCCTGATACCGGCCTGCCTTGCCGGCGATGTGGTGGCAGCAAAAGCGGTCGTGCGTGGTGAGGTGAAGTCTCATTATCTGGCACACCGAACGGTCATCGACAGTCTCGTTCAAATCGCTGTAAAATATGCGGCCGATTCGGAATCTCAGATCAGCACAATCGTGGCAGACCGGAATCGCATCTGGATAGCACTGGCTGGCGTACTGATTTTCGGAGGTGCGTTCTGCGGATGGATGATTACCCGTGGAATTTCGCGATCTCTGGGTGGATCAGCTGAATCACTCCGGTTCACGGCTCAGGAACAGCTGATTGCGGTCGGCGAAGAGATGCGTCAGAACGCCCAGGAGACAACACACCAGGCAACACTGGCAAGCGGAGCGGCCGAACAGGTCAGTACGAATGCACAGGCCCTTGCCACCGCCGTGGAAGAATTCAACAGCAGTATTAAAGAGATCTCCGGCAACACATCTCGCGCAGCTTCGGTGGCGAGTGAAGCAGTTGCTGCTGCCAATCGCACCAATGGAACGATAACAAAGCTTGGTGAAAGCAGTGCGGAGATTGGCAATGTGATCAAGGTGATCAATTCGATCGCGGAGCAGACCAATCTTCTGGCGCTGAACGCGACGATCGAAGCCGCTCGTGCCGGTGAAGCGGGCAAGGGTTTTGCGGTTGTTGCGAACGAAGTGAAGGAGCTGGCGAAACAGACGAGCGAAGCGACGGAAGACATCATCCGCAAGATCGCGATGATCCAGGATGATACTCAGCAGGCCGTTCAGGCGATCAGTCAGGTGACGGGTATTATTCGTCAGATCAATGAGAGCCAGAATGCGATCGCGAGTGCAGTGGAAGAGCAGTCAGCGATGACAGGTGAGATCAGCCGGAACATCTCAGAAGTGGCAGCAGGCAGTGGTGAAATTGCCCGCAACATTTCACTGGTTGCCGAAGCCGCTCAGTCAACATCTCAGGGAACCGAGAACACACTCAGGGCGGCCAGCGATATTGAAGATGTCGCTCAGCAGCTGATGGAACTGGTGGGTATGGTTTATGAACCAACAGCGCCAAAACCTGGCAGCCGCTATCGCCAGCCGGAGAACAGACCATCAATCGCTGGCGTGAGGTCTTCGAAGTCGAATGCGTCACTTGCGGATTATGTCCGGATAGACTGATGCCGATTGACGACGAGTGAAGGAAATCTGAGCAACAAACAGGTTTCCGGAAAGCGCGGTGAATTGCCGTGAGCTAAGTATGACAGAGCGGTTGTAACAGCGTGAATAAGAAAACCATCGCTGTTGCTTTTGATCATCAGATGATTCCGGAAAAAATAATCGTAACCGTTCGGAAAACTGAATAAGGAACGCCCATGTACGCCCTCATCATAGACGACTCCCGAGCGATGCGCCGGATTCTTCGCAACATTGTCGAGCCCCTTGGATTCGAGATCCTCGAAGCCGGTAACGGTCAGGAAGGGCTGACCTGCCTGCATCAGGCTGGACATGTGGAAGTGACGCTTGTTGACTGGAATATGCCTGTGATGAACGGCCTTGAGTTTGTAAAGGCCGTTCGTGCTGATGATTCGTGGAGAGAAATGAAGATGGTGATGGTGACCACGGAAACTGAACCTGCTCAGATGGCGCGTGCCCTGATGGCGGGTGTGGATGAGTTCGTAATGAAGCCGTTTACCGCCGATATCCTGATCGACAAGCTTAAGCTGATCGGGGTAGCGGCAACTGGCTACGCTGACTGAGCATAACAGCAGTTGTCATGAGGAGGTTATGGCCATGAGTGCTGTTGCACTGACAGAACCGGGCATACCGGCAGAACTGGAGGCGTTGTTTCGGCAGCGAACGAAGGATCTGCAGATGTTGCCGGCCATAGCGATTCATGCACTGGAAATAGCAAGGGATCCGGACTGTGCGATCTCGGAGTTCACTGCGGTCGTGGAGCGAGATGTGAAACTGGCATCCGATATCCTGACCATGGCGAATTCAGTGATGTTCTCGCCGGGAAGACCTATTTCCAATCTTCATCAGTCCGTTGTCAGGCTTGGATTTCGACAGTGTCGCAACCTGATTTTGTCGACCAGTATGGCGTCACTGATGAAGAAGATTTCTCTTCAGGAAGAATGGGTGCGGGAGGCGCTCTGGCGGCACGGTTTTCTGACGGCCATGCTTGCCGTAAATGTGAATCGAGCGGTCGGGGCGGGTTTTCAGGGAGAAGAGTTTTCAGCGGGACTCATTCATGATCTGGGTCGAACACTTTTCGCTGTGAGCGTACCAGAGACTTTTTCCCGAATCGATCCGCTGGATTTCATGGAAGGTCCTGACCTTCTGATTCTGGAAGAACAGGCGATTAAAACGAATCATTGTGAACTGGGAGCATGGTTTGGTGTCCGTCAGAAACTCCCGGCCGAACTGATTGATGTGATCAGGTTTCATCACGATCCGGGACAATCCCTTAGTTACCGCCGACTTGTAGCACTGATCTCTGCCTGTGACCACATGGCCAATCATCTTCACCGAACCGGTTCAACCAGACAATATGACGTGCGTGAGAACGCGGCGATCTTTCTCCTGGACAGTTGTGGAGTCAGAAATGCGGCCGGACGTTTAAATGATATGGCCGTGGAAATCATGAGGGCAGCGGAACGAGATTCGATCGAAATGATGGGTGGCTGAGTTAGTAATCGAAAGGGCACCATTGCCTGGGGTTACCTGTCCTGAAATTGAATTCAGGAAATGGCGGGACGCCCTGAGAGTGTTGGTTATGTACGGAGTGAACTGATGTCCAAGAATATTCGCGTGCTGATAGCTGATGATTCGAGCGTCACTCGACGTATTCTGCTGGAAACGATTTCTGCAGAACCGGATCTTGAAGTTGTTGGCGCGGCGGCAAATGGTGAAGAAGCAATCGCTTTCTTTCGTGCACAGAAACCGGATGTGGTTCTGCTGGACGTTGATATGCCGGTTATCAATGGCATCGAAGCACTTCGAACCATTCGCTGCATTAACGCATCGGTTCCGGTTGTGATGTTCAGCACTCTGACTGTTCGCGGAGGTGAAGCAACACTCGATGCACTCGCCGCCGGTGCAACGGACTATGTTCCAAAGCCCACGGGTGTGGGACATGTTGACAAGGCGATGGAGTATCTTCGTAACGAGGTGGTACCCAAGATCCGGCAGTGGGGCAAACGTCACAAGACCCCGAAAGAGCCTGCCGTATCAATGTCCATTCCGCGGAATGCCGTTGCCGTCCGTCCTTCCGGAACAGTACCAGCAGTACCAGCTCCGGTTCCGGCGATACCGACTCCGGCGCCGGCCATGCGGCCACAGGTTTATCCGGAGACTCGTCCACAAATCCAGCCGGAAATACGAACGGAACGTCCGGCGGATACTGGCCGAATCGCCACTGCTGCCAGTCGTCGCCGGGCAGGTCAGATCAGCGTTCTGGCGATTGGCTCCTCCACAGGGGGGCCGAATGCACTGGCCGACGTGGTGAGTCGTCTTCCGGGAGACCTCAATGTTCCCGTATTAATTACCCAGCATATGCCTCCCGTATTCACACAGTTACTGGCCGAACGCCTTGACCGTGGTGCACGGCTGACCGTCCGGGAGGGCTTTGATGGAGCGATCGTGCGGCCCGGTGAAGTCTGGGTTGCTCCAGGTGATTTTCACATGATCGTTGCGCGGGATGGAACAAACGTGGTGATCAAAACGACTAAGGCAGCTCCGGAGAATTCCTGTCGGCCGGCTGTGGATGTGCTGTTTCGATCGGTTGCTGATGTGTATGGCGGCAGTGCGCTGGCCGTTGTACTGACCGGCATGGGTAAGGACGGTACTGCAGGCTGCCAGAAGTTAAGTCAGCTGGGTGCCAGCATACTGGTTCAGGATGAGGCGAGTTCGGTTGTCTGGGGAATGCCCCGAAGTGTGGCGGATGCAGGCCTGGCAGACGCGGTCGTACCGCTCAGTGAGATGCATACCGCCATTATGACTCGCATTCGCGGGTCCATGACACTTACCGCTGCAGGCGTGTAAGGCTCAGCCCCGGTTTCCACACTCGTCTTACATTGGATAAAGAAAATGCCACTGGCAACTCCTGATATCGCCTACCTGAAGACGCTCATCGCTGAAAAGTCGGGCAATGTGATTTCCACCAACCAGGATTACCTTCTGGAGTCCCGGCTTTCCCCGGTTGCGAAGACCGCCGGTCTGCCGAATGTTGAACGTCTCGTGGCAGAACTGCGTCGTCGTCCGACAGGCGCTCTGCATGATCAGGTCGCTGAAGCGATGACGATCAACGAAACCAGCTTCTTCAGGGATATGCAGCCATTCGATGCTCTTCGCACAGTCATCCTGCCCGAATTGATCAAAAAGCGATCGGGTGCGAAATCACTGTCGATCTGGAGTGGAGCATCGTCCAGCGGGCAGGAGGCCTATAGTATCGCGATGACCATCAGGGATTCTTTTAATGAACTGGCCGCATGGAACGTCCGTATTCAGGCCACAGATCTTTCCGATGAAATGGTCAAACGGACTACAGACGGCACTTACAGTCAGTTCGAAGTCAATCGAGGTTTACCGGCGCCGCTGCTGATCAAACACTTTGAAAGACACGGCACTCAGTGGCAGGCTCGGGCGGAGCTGCGACGAATGATCGATGCCAGACGAATGAACCTCGCTTCCGCATGGCCAACTCTGGCGAGTTTCGATGTGGTGTTCCTGAGGAATGTGCTGATCTACTTTGATCAGCCTTCCAAAGAACGAATTCTGACGCGGGTTCATAAAGTGCTGCGTCCGGATGGTTACCTGTTTCTGGGTGGCGGCGAAACCCTGATCACGCTGAATGTTCCTTTTGTGAGAGAACCCGTTGGAAAGACCGTCTGTTTCAGACCGGTCACAGTTTAGGATTTTTACCTTATGTCGATCGATGCTCAAACACTGCAGCAGGTGGTCAACGATGTCTGCTCCGGAATGCTGGGGCTGGACATGGTTCCCACTGACCAGGCCTGCTGCGACGAAACAGACGCTGTGTCTGCCGTCATCCGGATCTCCGGAGGATGGGATTCACTCGTCCAGGTTCTGGCTCCGCGGACAACCGCGAAAATCATCGCTTCCACCATGTTCGCGACCGAAGAAGCAGCATTGTCGGAAGAAGAGATTCGCGATGCCGTTGGGGAGATAGTCAATATGGTGGGTGGCAACCTGAAGGGAATCGTCGAAGGCGAATCCAGTCTGTCTCTGCCATGCGTCGGCAATACGGGCGGTGAGCCTCCATTCGGCGCTGATTTCGTCGGCATTACAGTCGCGCACAACTGTCAGGGTGACCCGCTGATCGTACGACTGCTGGACAAGTCGGCAATTCCCGGCTGAGAAGACAGCCTGATATCACGTTCCTTCGACGAAGCGCGGCGACAACGTGGCCTCGAACCGTCAGCGAACGGTGCAAACCAGATTTCCTGAGCTAATGTTTTAAACAGCTGCATACAGCGTTCGGACGCTGATTAAGTAAAAGGGAGCATTTGAAATGAAGATCCTTGTTGTTGACGACAGTAAAGCGATGCGAATGATTGTCATCCGCACCCTTAAACAAACCGGTCTGGCCAATTTCCAGACCATTGAAGCCAATAACGGAGCCGAAGCACTGACGGTGATTGCCGATCAGAAACCGGATCTCGTACTTTCCGACTGGAACATGCCGGAAATGAAAGGCATCGAACTGCTGAAGAAACTGCGAGAAGCGGGAAATACGATTCGGTTCGGTTTCATTACGTCAGAAAGCAGTCCTGAAGTGCGTAAGGAAGCCGAAGATGCCGGCGCAGCTTTTCTTGTGACAAAACCCTTCACTTCCAATTCTTTCGAAGCTGCCCTTAGCCCACTGTTGGCGTAAGACAGCCTGAGGTGACCCTGTGTCTGAAAAAACTCTGCCTTCTCTCGACAACGTGCTCAAACTGATGCAATGCCTCCTGGGTGAGGGAGTTCAGGCCAAGACTGCTGTCTCAGGCCCCGATCTTTCCAAACCGTTTGTGCTGGCCAGCTATGTGAATGATTCCAACGATGTCCGTCGCGTTCTGGCCTGCGATCTGGGGCTTGCCAATTCGCTTGGCGCCGCCTTCTCCATGATTCCTGCGGGGGTTGCCAACGAATCCACCAAGACCGGAAATGTGCCTGACAATATTCGAGTGAATCTCTACGAAGTGCTGAACGTCTGCGTCAATCTGTTCTCTGAGCAGAGCAAGGAACGTCTGTCACTGAGTGATCTGAAAGTCTGCCCGGCAGGTACTCCGTCTCCTGCACTGACCGAAACGGCCCGCTACACCGTGCAAATCCCGCGCTACAGCGGCGGTGCGATGCTGGCAGGATCTCTTTAAAGCTCAATCCCCGGTTCCATGCGAGAAGGCGCACCTTATGACTCACGAAATCCGTTGTCGGTGGATTGCTGCCACCCTGTTTCTGATTGCTGTCACCGTTATTCTGCCCGCGGCTGCTCATGCACAAAAAACGCCCACCCGGCCTCAGATAGTTCGGGAAAAACAGAATATTCCCGCGGAAAAGAGTTCTTCCAAAACAGTCAGTCAGGGACAGGTACCGGGTAATCCCGTCTACAACCGGATCGTTCGCAGTACCGGCCTCATTGTCTGCAACCATCCCGACGGAAGCGTATCAACCGGTACCGGCTGGGTGCTGGATGCAGAACGTCGACTGATGGTGACCAACCATCATGTGATCGAAGGCCTGGAGGAATGCCGGGTGTTCTTTCCCGAGTTCGTCGACGGTCGGCTTGTGACCGATATGGACTCACTGACTCCTTCCCGTGCCATTCGTGGAGTTGTCGCCGACAGTGATCAGAAAAGTGACCTGGCAATAATCCAGCTGGATCGACTTTCCGGGGAGAATCCCGCCCTGCCACTCGCTCCTGCCAGTGCCACGCCGGGTCAGCGAATTCATTCAATCGCAGGAAATACCGTTGGATCGAAGAGCCTGTGGATCTACTCCACCGGCTACGTGCGGCAGGTCGCTCGCGGACAACTGGCAAACAATTTCGAGTGTATGCTGCTGGAATCCGACATGGCGACAAACCAGGGAAACAGCGGCGGTCCTGTTTGTGATGATGACGGCAATGTCGTGGCAGTTGTTGAAGGACATCGCACCGATGCCCGTCTGATTAGTATCTATGTTGACCTGGAAGCCCTGAACGCCTATCTGGCCGATGGACTTCGATGTGTGAACCCGAAAACGGAAGAGGATCTGTTATTCGCCGCAGAACGACATCTCGGCGAATCCAGGCCCTCCATTGCACTCCGTCTCGCCACTGCCGCCCTGAAACTCAACGGCAAGTCCTCAGGTATTTATGCTGTGAGAGGATGGTGCTGGATCCAGAAAGACGACATGGACAGCGCCAAAGGTGATTTCGAAGAAGCTCTGAAACTGGATCCACAAAGCGGTGATGCTCACTGCGGACTGGGCGAAGTGACCAGAGCAGCAGGTGAATATGAAACCAGCATTGCTCACTTCACCAGTGCTCTGCGGAACGACCCGGAATGTCTTGATTATCTGCTTCGCCGGGCTGCCACACGTTTGGAATGGGGTGATCCGGAAGCTGCACACAAGGATTACGTGACGGCCTGCAAACAGGATCCAGGCTCTAACGAAGCAATTCGAGGGCTCGCGATCTCTGATATCCAGCTGGGAAATTTTCAGGAAGGTCTGGACAGATTACAGCCCGTTTTTGGACAGTATTCGGAAGATGCCGAAACCAACTACTCGGTCGGATCAGCATTCGAGGGATTGCAGAAATACGAAGAAGCCGAGAATTTTTACCGGCGGACTCTGTCGCTGCAGAGCGATCATCCGGAAGCTCACCGGGATCTGGGAGCCGTTCTGATCATCCAGCAGAAATTCGACGAATCGCTGCAGTTGCTCACCGTGGCACTGAAAGCTCTGCCGGATGACTCATGGACGAACTACTATTACGGCCTCGCCATGGTCGCCAATGGCGATCCAAAGTCCGGAAGAAAACACCTGAATCGGGCCATGAAACTCGACCCGGAGAATGAAGAAATCAAGGCAGGTTCCGATGAAGTCATTCAGTCGCTGCAGGCAGATCAGTAAGCGGGCAAATCCGTAACCCCTTAAATCAGGCACCAGTGTCCCGCAGTCTGCTGACCGTACGCCAGCCAAAACGCACTGAAGGCTCGACCCAACAAAGGTCGAGCTTTCTTCGTTCAGCAATCTGTTTCCCGACGGCTTCAGCGTTCTACAAAAATTTCGGGTGGTTTATCGCGACGCTGAAAACTGGATAGCAAACAGGTCCGCATCCCGGACTTCCACCCGCAGCCGAACGGGTCTGCCGGAAACTTTCGAAAGATCAGCCCCGCTCTTCCATGTCACGGTTCGACTGATCTCGTTCCCTATCTGCTCCTGGCAGTCGTCCATCGAGAATCCCGGAACCACGCTGCCATTCGCTTCCTGAATCTCGAACCGAATGCCACCCCCGGCCGACGTTGCAAAGTTAATTTGCAGTTCACGACCGGAGAAGACGAGCGGTCTCGTGATCAGTTCGCCGCCACCTGCTCCGGCCCGAACCGAAGCGAAACCGTCCAGCCGAAGACTGTACCGTCGCAGGTGAGAAGTCGGCTGAGCATAGTCATGGTTCACATAAAGCGACATTTCCTCCGGACCAGTCTGCACAATGTTTAACGCAGGATAATTGGTCCTGGAGACCCAGTTTCTGGCGCCGATGCCCGGCTTGATATACCCTTCCAGAAAAGTTCGATCATAAGTATGCCCCCCGCGAGACGTCATGAACACGGAGTCTGACGTGTCCCGAAAGTAATCCGGATTGACGTTGATTTCCTTTGCCTGTGATTCTGTCAGCACCTGCCGCCCTTCGAAAAATCTTGCTGCAATAGCCAAATAAAGATGGGGAGCTCGAAAATAAGGCGATGTCTGATTGGTATAGAGATGCTCGGCCGGGGCCGGACGCGGACCATTAATCCCGTCATCGTGCATCTGTTCCATCAGAACAGCCGGTGTCCAGTTGCGGAAGTCGCTGCTTGTTGATCGAGCAATCTTTCGCAGGCCATCCCAGACACGAAAATAGCAGACATACTTCTGCTCAGCGTCTGACCAGAAAACAAGATTCTGAGAATCAAACAGATGGATGTGTTCAAACGGCACATCTTTCGACGAAAGAATCGGCTCATCACGCAGTCGCTTCCAGTGAATTCCATCGGCGGAAACGAAGCCAAACAGTTGATCGCCTGTTCCACCCACGGCCTTAAAACGTTCGCTGCTCTCAACGCCCGGCTTTGTATCCAGCATCGGACAGAGATTGTGTGTGGCTGGCGCTGCATTTGCCAGAACAATGTTGTTCGACCGGCTGCCTTCAAACTCAAACAGTCCGAGCTCCGGTTTGGTCCAGTGTATCCCATCGGCTGACGTCGCCACACACGTCCGCTCATGATCACTTCCGTCCAGCCCGAGCTGTGAGATACCTCGATAAAACATCAGGTAACGGTCATTGTCTTTGATCACCGTGGAATAACCCGCCTGCGGACCTTCCCATGGTTTGTCCATGCGAAGAACAATCTCTTCAATGCGTGGTTCATGCAGGTGCAGGCGAGCATTCGTGAGTCGCTCAATAAGCAGGCGATCGGCAAACAGTTCGCGGCGGGACGCAATCTGAACCGGCTGGCCTGGAACGGCCAGATCTCCGGCAATGGCGACCAGGCCAGGCGAAAAGAAAACTCCGACCAGGAGGATGAATGCACGACAAACGATTTTCACGGGACATGCTCCACTGATGTGAACTGACACCAAACTTTACCACCAACCGGGAAGACGCGAAGGATCCGCCATTATCTGCTGGCTTTTAATGCGGCATCGATCTGTTGCTGAAGACGTTCTTCTTCGAATTGCAGCCATTCCAATGGAAGGGCCTCCGCAGGAATCTCCTGAACGAACAGGTGGCTTTCGTTCATAGGCTGAAAGTCGCTGTGTTCTTCATCGATTGCAAGAACAGGTGAGATCGCCAGTTTACCGACAATCCAGGCATCAATCGCCCGGGGGAGTGCAGATCTCGCATTGTTCCGGATGTCAGCAATATCAACACCGGAAGCAGAGCTGAATCCCCATGTACTATTGTCGCGGTAGCGCAGTCTCAGATCGGTAAATTCCTGTGTTACAGTGTGAGAAGAGCGAATATTGCTAAACCTCTCGTTTGCATCGGCTCGCTGAAACTGGACGCCGCTTTGCCTTCCGACCACTTGTGTGCTGGGCTGGAAACCCTGACGGGTAAACTGCTTACCTGCCGTATGCAGGGCGTCAGTCCTTCCAATGACCAGAGTGCATTCGGCGAGATCAAAGGGCAGATGGCTGGTGACGGTCAGAGTAAATTTTCCCGGCAGAATACCGGATCCTGCCCATTGAGCAGACGGCGGCTCGTACTTCAGGCTAACGTCCAGCGGACGAACTTCCGAATCGTAACCCGTTGCATACGTGCGGCGCTGACCCCAGGGAGTGACAGGCACTCGAATCTGGTAAGCATCTGAGGTGTCAGGCTGCAGATTCTCGTGCCATCGGAAAGGCGGAAACGCATCATGCGAGGTTTGATTACCAAAATAATAGAAAGGATAGGGATCGCGAATCATGCCTTCCATCAGCTGCAGATCCGCATGCTTTCCTCGTACGGCCATCAGAGTATTCCGACCGCCAGCTGAACGCACATCAATCTTTCCAAGCTGAACGATACCGCCGGGGCCAGCCTGGGTGATTGATGCCCAGCGCAGGTCTCCATAACTCGATCGAAGAACGCCGCCCAGTACCGCTGCAGCCACACACGCTCCGGCCACAACAGTCAGCGTATAGATCGCAATCCGGCGGCGACTTTGCCGAAAGATCATCAGAGTAATGATGCCCGACATTAGCCAGTATCCGGCAAATACGGTGACGACAAGCATCCGAGTAACATCCGAATTGCTGTTCTCTCCCCACGACAGATGGGCCCAATTGATCATTGACGCCAAATTTGTCGAAGTCAGACGCGATGTGGCTGTAGCAAGCAGCCGGGGTGTTTCCAGATCACTGGCCGAAAACAGCTGCCCGGAATATGCCCGAACAGAACCAGCTCCACACCGATAGACGGCCAGCTGTTCGAACGAGGTCGGCGCCAGCATCTCAAGGGGAGTCGCCTTTTTCAGTCGATCGATGATCTCGGTGGACTTTTCGCAGACAAATACAGTTCCCCCCAGACACATCCATTTGGCGATGGCCTCCCACTGAACGTCATTCAGCCTGTCGGCGTCCGCCTGTTCAGAAAATACGATGGCCTGAACAACCGTCAGTGGGCCCGGATGTCGGGGTATCTGCCAGGTTTTGGCAGACAGTGGCTGAACCGGATTTCCTTTGCCGAGTTGCGGCAGAAAACGGCCGGAGCTGTTCGATACCGTTTCATCGACCGGTAACTGCAGCGAGCGACCGCTGTCATCGACAAACAGCAGATAGTTGATTTCCGCGGAAAAGTCTTTTCCGGTGTGAAGCGGAAGCTCACGCCGCCAGTAAGTTTTGTTCCGGCCGCTGAGCGACGCAACGCACTGATACCAGTTCGACATTGCCTGAATGGACTGAAATTGTCTCACACTGTTCGGGCCGACAAAGATTTCACCCAGCTCAATCTTCCTTCCATTGAGCGGATCTTCAAGAATCAGCGTTCCTTCAATCACCTGGTCCGAATTGTTTGATATCAGGAACGAGAATGATACCGGGGCTGAATCATCCACATAGCCATCCCAGCCGGCTGAAGCCTGAATATCCAAACCGGCGAAGTCCACGTTTGGCCCCTCGTCACCGACTGACGCGGTCTGAGCATCCACGTTCGTCAAGCCAGTGGTGAGTATCACGGTGAACAGAACAAGAGAGCGAACTCGGGAGATAACGGCCATCACTTGTTCTCCGTCCTGAGCGGCCCGAGATATTCACGTCTCAGCCTTCTGCCGAGCGGCCTCATGACGATCACGCAGGCTGCGATGATGCTGACCTGAACCAGATAAAATGGAGCGGTCGACAAGCCTTCACGGAAAAAAGGTCCACCTTCCTGATAAAGAAACAGGAAGAACATGACAGGTGATGTCATGGCCAGCTGCGGGGCGTTGTACTTCAGCAGAGGGTTGGCTGACAGTTGAGGAATCTCCATGATGATGGCGCCGAGGACCATCGGAGTGATACATGCGGCCAGGTAAAGCAGTGCACCAACCGCCATCGCCATACTTTTCATCCAAAGCGACAGGCAAAGTGTTCTCTGGAGAAAGTACACCGCCACGCCACAAAGAGAAAGTGCCAGTGTGCCTTCCACCGACAGCCGCAGATAATCAAGCTGTCTGACATGTTGTTCCGACTGCATTTCTGTCGTCGGAAACAGCGTAACTCCTGCGGGGATGGCAGCGGACTGTTCAATCCAAAGCGGAATTCCGATTGTTACGGCGGTGGAAATGAGCAGGAACAGTCCAAAGGCAGCCGAGTCCATCCGGGACACCTGCATCTTCCATCCAAAAATCACAGGCAGTCGCTGGTACGTTGTGTTCCTGGCATGTGAAAACAAAAACACGGCCAGAATCAGGGCTACACCGTGGACGCCGTGGCAAAGGGTGTGAAATTCATAGGCAACCCATGGGAGACGATTGCCTGCACGGATAAAGGGAAGGTAGTGCCTGGTCATTAAAAAATATAGGGCGGACCACGCTGCAGTGCCAGCGATCAGCAGGAATCCCAGAGCAATCCCCCAGCGCAGCAGGCCTTCGTATTTTCGAAAAGAGTCGCCCCGGTTTTCATAAAAGAAAGCCAGCTCGGACGGTCGCTGGATATGCAGACGAAAACGAAATCGTCGCCGCCGTTTACTGTCACCCGCTTTAACAACCTCGCCAAATGTGCTGTTGTCGCGAGTAATCCCATAGAGTGGACCCAGATAGATGGCCCCCAGGGAGACGGCCATCACAGTTGCCATGCCGGCGGCACAGGCCAGAAAAATTCCCGGATAACTGCCGCCCAATTCAGGGTCGGTCAGATTCACGGCAGAATAGACGGAATACATCAGGGCCGGAAATGGAGTGACCACGAATGGCTGCCACGGAAGCGGTGCACAGCCCACCGCACACAAGACAGCAGCCACATACAACAGCGCCAGTCCTGCCAGAACTTCATTCAGATACAGCGATAACCACAGCATAGCCAGCGACAGCATCATGCAATACTGCCAGACGAGAAACAGGTTCCCCAGAAACACGGGCCACTCCAGGCCCCCCAGTGACAGCACCAGAACAAACCACGGCAGCAGCAAAAACAGGATCAGCGCAAGAAACAGATTCTGTGAGGTGACTTTGCCAATCAGAAAACGGATTGGTGAGATTCCGCTGAGCACAATTTGATCGAAGTAACGGCCAATCCGCGGCGCCATGAACACGGATGCGAGGCGAAGCGGAATCAGGACCGTTGCAAATGCCGTCGCACCACCCAGCAGGATCAGACCCAGCAGCTGACCAAACTCCATATTCTCCGTCAGCATGCGAAAATCAATGTCATCCGGATCCAGCATCAGAGGAAGGATCATCATCATGATGACTCCGTTCAGCAGCAGAGCTGTGGTCCCGATCGTGATGCCGGAAATGATGTTCGCGCGATCACGACCAAACGTCGGACTGTTCCGAAAGAGCTCTGCAAAGCGTCGCACGGCTTTCATGTCACTTTTCCTGCAGTCGACCGCATAAAGATCTCCTCAAGGTTGGTTTCGTTCTCGGAGAACTGCAGAACGCGGATATCGTGCTGCAGCAGGGCGGCCAGCAGATAGTTACTGTTGGCCTCGTCGCTGGAGATGATCAGCTGCTGATCGCGTGTTTCACAGGATGTGACGTTCGGCAGACTGCTCAGGACTCCCGATGCTCGCACCAGATCTTCTGTCGGCACTCGCAGCCGGATCGCTCGATGTGCCGGTGCACTCTGTGCTCGCAGTGTGGCCAGATCGCCCTCCAGGACAAGCCGCCCTGCTTCCAGAATGCCAATACGATCACTGATATCTTCAATATCCGGCAGGATGTGCGAACTGATGATGATGGATTTGCCCAGCGAAGCAAGGGTGCGAATGATCGCTCGCAATTCATTGCGAGCCCGAGGATCCAGTCCGCTGGCAGGTTCATCCAGAATCAGTACCGAAGGATCGTGGATGAGCGTCTTGGCCAAAAGCAGTCGCTGCCGATTTCCCGTAGACAATCCTTTGACGTAAACCCCTTCACGTCCGCTCAGATCGGTGAGTTCACAGACGTCGCGAATTCGCTGCCGACGTTCGACAACCGGTATGTCGTACATACAGGCGAAGTAGTCAAGATACTCCTCAATCGTCAGATTCCGCGGACAACCAAACTCCGCCGGCATGAATCCCAGGCGAGTTCGCACCAGCCGCGGATTCTTCTGAACGGATTCTCCCTCAATCAGGACATCTCCGGAATCCGGTCGAGCCAATGTGGAAATGATTCGAAGCAAAGTCGTTTTGCCGGCTCCGTTGGGACCGATCAGTCCCAGTGTTCCTCCACGCGGTACGTGAAAGGAAATCTGATCGACGGCAATCAGATCATCAAAGGTCTTTGTAACATTGTCGATTTCGACCGCAGTAATTGACACAAATTGCCTGCGCACTTCAGATCAGGAAACAGTTCGGACGGAAGACCGTTTGGACAGGACACAGTTCATATTCAGATATGATCAACAGCCGGAATGGTCGAGTCACCAGCTTAACTTCCTTCGGACCAGGAAAACAGTAAGTTTCCGTCATAGTCGCCTTTCGCTCCACGAAAGAGCGTTCTTTTGCGGAGCAAAAGGCGACACTTAATTATCTGACAGCGTATTAGGCCTCACCGTCCGACAGACGACATGAATCGAGTGGAGCTACTTAGCCGAACTTCCGGCGTCGTTGTTTTTCCTGACGGGTACCAGCTTTCTCACTCGATGATTGATAGTATCACTGATAATCAGTGAACCGTCCGGACTGACACACACACCATGGGGCTGCCACAAGGGAGCCAGAGTTGCCAGTATGCCGTCCCGTTCAAATTTGTGCTGCTTTGGGCCAGTACCCGCGACCGTACGAATTTGTCGCTGCCGGATGTCCAGTGCTCGCAGTATGTTGTTTTCACCTTCCAGCATGTAAAGAATCCCGTCCGGAGAGATCTTCATACCACGCGGCCCGTCAAACGTGGCCAGAAGCGGGTCACCACCGTCACCGGTATGTCCCTGTTTTCCGGTGCCAGCGACATGACGAATCACCCCGCTCTGCAGGTCCACTCGCCAGATTCGGTGAAGTCGGAACGAGGCCAGCCACAGGGCGCCGTCATAGACTGCCAGACCCTGAGGTGTTGTCAATGGCTGCTCACGTGCGATTCCACCATCCAGCGGTATGCCCTCTTTGCCGTTCCCAACCACCGTTTCAATGCGGCCGGTGCGTCCATCAATTCGGCGTACCCGATTGTTCAGAATATCTCCGATGAAGATGTTGTCTTCGGCATCCAGAGCAATACTGTGAGGATAGTGCAGCCGTGATTCGACCGCAGGTCCGCCGTCCCCGCGATCTCCCAGTGTTCCGTCTCCCGCGATGGTCGTAATGATCCCCGTTCCGGCGTCGATTCGCCGCAGAACATGATTCTGCATATCATCAATGATCATGTTGCCCCGGGAATCAAATCGCACCTCATAGGGTTCGTTGAACGTGGCCTGAGTCGCGAGGCCGCCATCTCCGGTATATCCCTTTTTTCCTGTTCCGGCGACGCTGGTCAGTTTGCCGGTTACAGAATCCAGACGCAGCACTCGATGGCTGCCAATCGCTGTAATATACAGAGCTCCATCCGGCCCATATTCAACTCCAAATGGCAGATCGACAGGTACTGCCCGGGCATCGGGCACGTCTTCCGGTGTATCGCCCGGCTGACCGTTTCCGGCAATCGTTTCAATCGTGTATTCCGTGGAAAAGTCATTGATTCGAGTGGGAATGCGAAAGAAGTATACGGTGCCCGAGTTTGGTTCTGTATACAGCTCTGCAGATTCAGGCACATCCGTAAACGTTCCGATGATCTCGCCCTGGCGAGTCAGACTGCGAGCGGCTCCAATCGAATAGACGCGGTGCGAAAAGGCTCGGTCTGAAACAGCAAATTCCTGCCAGCTGCTCCCATTGTCGTGACTGACAAGGCACGCCAGCCGTTTGCGATCATCAATCGTCGAGACAAAATACAGAGGTGATTCCGGGTTCGTCAGGTCAGTGGCCAGAGCTCCGCTGTCATTCGGCTCAGCCGGTGGGTGCTCGGCGAACAGGGGTTCAATATCCAGTTCCTTTTTTCCGGTCGCTCCGTCGTAACGCAGATAACGCTGCCGCTGCGGACTGGTCTTCGCAAAATAGACAAAATGGAGCTTACCGCGTTTGAACAAAAACGATGAGAGCCATGAATGCACATCCAGTTCGTCGTCCAGCGAAATCCGTGTGGTGGGTCCGGAATCGTCGCTGACAATCGGCAGCATCAGGGGCTGACCGTCCAGTGTTTGCCACGTTTCTCCTCCATCAGGTGACTTCATCGCCTGAATCGAACGATACAGATATTCATTCAGATTGTTCGTCGTCCATGCGGCGTAAAGTGTTCTGTCACTGCCGAGCGTCAGATGAGGATACTGTGTGACGGACTTTGGCCCGGCGACCAGCAGATTCGTATTGCTGATGACCTGGCCATCCGTGCCGGTGATATGAAATGTCCCGCTGTGCGCAAAGAAGTAAACACGCTGCCGAGGCTCATCCAGCAACTGACAGAACTTACCGGCAGATGCCCCGGGAATCGTCGTGGTGACAGGCTCAACATACGGATTGGCGAATTTTGAAAGGTAAGCGTTGCCATCGGAGAAATCCGGCCGAGTCAGATAGAGGGCTCCATCCCGGTCGGTTTCCAGTACCGGAGGATTGGTGGCACGGGTTTCTTCAAACATGGTGGTAAAAGATCGGCCTGCATCGGTGCTGCGTGCCAGTTTCCATTTTTGTCCCATATAGTCAGGTGCGGCCGACTGGATATAAGTAATGAAAATGCCATGTCGGTTGCTGACGACTTTTTGATTGTGACTTTGAAAGGTCGCGTAGGCGATCGCCTTGTCATCGACCTTTGTCAGTTCGATAGGAATCGCGGGCCTGCCGACAGGCTCGTCACTGCGACAATCGCTGTGGCTGGTCGCGAGTATCACGCACAGAATAATGCTGACCACAGTATTTCGCGTCTTCAGTCCGTGCATATCACAACCTCTGTTCATTACTCTGGGTCGCCCGTATGAATCATCTTGAATTTACTGATCCGGATTCTCGATTAGCGACCGGAGTCTTTCTCCAGGAGGGTCCGGGAATCTGATAATCCAGCTTTCGTCCACAAGGCCAACATCAATCATGTCCGGAAGATGCACACGTTCCTTGAGTCGATATGAATTCAGTTTCATCCGTACCAACCGCTCCAATGGCAATGTACGAATACCATTCATGGGTGAACTCAGAATATCAGCGACTGGATGAAGAGGCCAGGTAAGTTGAGAATCGATAACAGCATGTTCAGAGAAAAGTGCGACAAACTATCCACTGAATCGCAGAATACAGTTCCGACCGGGGGCCAAATTTGCGAGAATTCGATGTTCGCCTGTTGAAGCCCGCCTCTGATAACGCCCGCCTCTGCTGAACCCGCGAGAATCCGCCATGCTGACAATGCTCGGAAGTCGAAGACGATGCTGTGACGGTTTAACCCGGCGAGAAACGCTGAAAGCCGGTGCTCTGTCTGCGCTGGGTGGTTTCGGGCTTCCGCAAATGCTGGCTGCCGAAGAAGCCGGGCTGGTGCACCAGGCGAAGGCAAAGAACGTCATCTTTATCTTCCTGCTGGGAGGTGCAGCAACTCAGGATATGTATGACCTGAAGCCCAATGCGCCTTCTGAGGTTCGAGGCGAATTCAAACCGATCGCCACCACGGTTCCCGGGATTGAAGTGTGTGAGCATCTGCCGCGGCTGGCAGAAATGGCTCACCAGTTTGCCTTCATTCGTTCGGTCACTCACAAAGCCGGATGTCACAACTGTCTGCCATGTTACACGGGCTACGATCTGATGCCGCCCGATCAGCATCCTCGCAGTTCAGACGCACCAAGCATCGGATCAGTGATCCAGTATCTGCAGGGCACCAAGTCCGAAGCACCATCCACCGAAGCGCCGTCGTATGTCTATATGCCAAACTGGCTCGGCTGGGGACAATCCTTTCGCCGGGCAGGTCCCTACGGCGGTTTTCTTGGCAAACAGTATGATCCTCTGACGACCGAGTGTCTGCCATATTATGATAAGGATTCGTTTGCTCCGAGTCCCGGTAAACCTCAGATTGTTCGAGGAATGCCTGTGCTGCCCGGGACGTCGCTCGATGACGGGATGACCGTTGATCGTTTGAGTCTTCGCCGCTCGCTGCTGCAGCAGTTTGATGACGAACGCAGACGGCTGGATGCAATTGCTGCACCCGTTTCCTATCAGAGAAATCAGCAGCAGGCGTTTGATCTGCTGTCATCCTCATCCATGCGTCAGGCGTTTGATGTGACGCGGGAAGATCCGGCAATGATTGACCGCTATGGTCGCACTCTGTTTGGAAACTCCGCACTGACAGCTCGCCGACTGATTGAAGCAGGCGTGCGTTTTGTGAACGTGACCTGGGATCTGTTCTGGGGACCTGTGCAGGTTGACTATGATGCCTGGGATACTCATACCAATAATTTCAGCATCCTGAAGCAGAATAAGCTGCCGGGTTTCGATCAGACCATGCACGCTCTCATGACAGACCTGCAGGAACGCGGTCTGCTCGATGAAACTCTGATTGTCGTTACCAGCGAAATGGGACGAACTCCCCGGATCAACGGGAACGCTGGTCGCGACCACTGGACCAATTGCTACGGATCACTGCTCGCCGGTGCAGGAATCAAAGGCGGTACCGTCTACGGAGCGTCTGATGCACAGGCTGCATACGTCGCAGAAAAGCCCGTTCGTCCCGCCGATCTGTTGGCCACCATTTACAGGACTTTGGGAATTGATCCGGCAACCCGGATACCCGACCAGACCGGCAGACCCATAGAAATTGCCCAGGGCGGCGCAGAACTATGGGACATCATGCAGTCCGCGTAACGGGACCTGTGCTCATTATTCCCCTTCTTCCCATTACTCCCCTCAGGCCCGCAACACTCACTCAGATGCCTTTGCCGCCCGAAAAGCATAGACCGCGGCGTCCGTACGAACCAGCATCATGTCATCGGAAAACGCAGGCGTTGCCATAATGCGTTCGCCGAAATCATGGGTACCGGAAATGCTCCAGTCAGCTCCGGCCTTCAGGATCGTGACAACACCACTTTCACTGATCAGATACACCTTGCCATCGCCTGCCACGATGGACGAATAATAATTGCCCCGGCCGGTTGCCCGCCCCTGTTTCAGCACTTTCCCGGTCGCAACATCCAGGCTGGTAATTATTCCACTGTCCTTCACCATATACATGACGCCGTCATAGACAACCGAACTGGGAACCGTTGGCAGTCCTCGCTGGTAGACCCATCGAGTATTCTCCGCTGAGACCGGTCCTCGGGTGCCAGGCCGAATAGCGGCCGCCACGTTCTGAGCTCGCTCAAAGACCAGAGCATGTTTTTCCCATTCCGGCTGTTCGAGCTGTTTATTCTGATTCAGATCAATTCGAAAGAACCGCTGCAGGATTTCATTGCCTTCCGGCAGTTCATCCTCTCCGATCGCCCCGTCCGCATTTTTATCATAGGTGGTTAATGCGGCAGAAAACGGTTCCATGCGAATGCGATCCTCTGAGTCTCCACCGGGAGTCCATGTGGCCACATAGATTTCTCCGTTGAATACGATGGGAGTACTGTCCACAATACGCGACAGTCCGTCGAACCACCATAGGCGCTGACCATCAGCAGGATCATAGGCCGTCAGTTGCAGAGCTCCGGCAACAAGGATTTCGGTTCGCCCCTGATTGTCGAACAGCACAGGCGTGGAGTAACTGCGAGTTGCTTCTGCTCTGGGCGTCTTCCATGCGATTTCACCAGTCCTTTGGTCGAGCGCGATCAGAAAACTGTCGATATCGTGGTCTTCGCAGAGCACAACTTTGTCGCCCACCAGAAGCGGGGAACTGGATGCCCCAAATTCATCCTGAAACGGACCGAGCTTTCGTTCCCAAAGCAGATTTCCATCCCGATCATAGCACAACATTCCGTAGCTGCCGAAGAAGGAAAATATTTGTGAGCCGTTGCATGCTGGCGTTGAAGAGGCCGGGCTGCCCACAGCATGAAACGCTTCGAGCGTGGTGGTCGGAACGACTTTCTTCCAGCGAATCTGGCCTGTCGTGCGGTCGAGTGCAATGGTTGCCAGTTCCCGGCCTTCGGCGGCATATGTGGTGAGATAAACGGAATCGCCACAAACGCACGGAGATGAATTTCCCGGAGGCAATTCTGTCCGCCATAACCGTCCGGCACCTTCGCTGAAATCTGCGGGTAAAGCAACACCCTCCGGGGCCACTCCATGATCCCGGCGAAACCAGCTGCCCTGATCACCGCCACAGGCAGCGGCGACTGGCACTGCTGACACCGCCAATATCAGGAAGTAGACGAGGGAATTCACAGGCCGATACCCAGGGACGATTCTTCGAGTCACAGTAATTCATCCTGATTGGGAGCGAGATGGCAGGTTACAGGCAGGTCGTTTCACAAACTTCCGCTCAGCGTGCAGCACGATCAGAGCGTGGAATGTTTTGCAGGGATTGTATCAGAGTGAATTTCTTTTGCTTTGTGGATTGTGTCCAGAGATAAGTGTCTGCAATTTCCGCGATTTTGTAAGTCGAAGCTCGCAGAAAAATCTGGCGGCAACATCGCCGCAGAGACGGAATTGCCGACCGTCAGGTCGTGGATAAAAGCGGTTCCCCGGCTACGTTGTTGTTTCGGCTGAGTTCAGCCTTAAGCGCTAAAGCCAATCCGTATTCTATACGACTTGCTTCCGGTTCAGCCTGTCGGGAAATCCGTTTATGAAGTGCGAGTGAAAATCGTGCCAGTGTAATGCGTGCTGAACATCATGAAAGTAAACGCGGTCTCAGATGACGCAAGGCCGTGCGTCGTTCATCACGTGCAACGTTGTCTCCGGAGCCCTGATGGCCGACCTCCTGCAGCACTCTGTTGCATGGGAGAGGAAGCTTTCGCGCGAGGGGAGGGTTTTTTTCACCTCCTCTCCCAGCGAAGCTGGGGGAGGTCGATCGAGCGGCAGCGAGATCGGGAGGGGGTTGGTGAACGGCGGGGCGAGGGTGTTGTTGGTACGTCGTTGAGTGCAATACGCGGCGGGCCCTCCCCCGGCCTGTCGGCCGACCCCTCCCACTTCGCTTCGCTGCGTGGGAGGGGAGGTTTTTTTTCACCTCCTCTCCCGGCGAAGCCGGGGGAGGTCGATCGAGCGAAGCAAGATCGGGAGGGGGCCGGTGACCAGCGGGGCGAAGGTGTTATTGGTACGTCGTTGAGTGCAATACGTGGCGGGCCCTCCCCCGGCCTTCGGCCGACCCCTCCCACTTCGCTTCGCTGCGTGGGAGGGGAGGTGCGCGGGGAGGGGAGGCACGCGGAGAGTGGTCTGACGGTGTGATGCCGGATGGGGCTGGAGGATGCTGCAGGTATCAGGTATGATCGGCTGCATTGCTGTCATGTCCCTGGCGAACTGTACTTCGGAGTATGCTCAATGCTTTCGCGGCTTACTGAACACGAAAGTCGATCACGCCGCACTATGCTGCAGGCCGGATCAATCAGTCTGCTGGGACTTGGCCTCAATCATGTGACGGCATTGCAGGCCGCTGATGCTGTTCCGGCCGCCACACTTCGGACTCGCCAGGCCAAATCCGTCATCTTTATTTTCCTTTCCGGTGGTCTGACACAGCATGACAGCTTTGACCCCAAACCGGATGCACCGGCCGGAATTCGGGGAGAATTTTCTCCCGTGGCAACTCGCACTCCCGGAGTACAAATCTGTGAACACCTGCCCATGCTGGCTGCTCGCAGTCAGAAATGGAGTCTTATTCGTTCGCTGACAACTCCCTACAACGAACATTCTCAGGGTCATATGACCATCCTGACCGGCCGTACTCCCATGCCGCCCACCTTCGATGCCAGCAAGCCTCAGCCCGGTGACTGGCCCTCGATCGCTTCGGTTGTGGGGGACAGCCTTCCCCGGCGAAACAATAATCTGCCAACAGCGATCGTGCTCCCGGAACGCCTGATTCACAACACAGGCCGAGTACTTCCCGGTCAGTTCGGTGGTCAGATGGGTCACCATCGAGATCCATGGTTCGTCGAAGCATCTCCCTACAACCCGAAATCCTACGGTGCTTATCCGGATTATGAATATCACTTTGTTCGTGGTCGTGAAAGGAATCCGAACCTGAAATTTCAGGCGCCCAGTCTGAGCCTGCCGGAAGGCCTTGATGTTTCAAGGCTCGGTCATCGCAGCCAGCTTCTGTCGATGCTGGACAGGCAGCGAGCTGAACTGGAGCGATCAGCTGCCGTGGAGAATTTCGACAGGCATCGACAATCGGCCATTTCGCTGCTGACTGATGTTCGTGTACAGAAGGCGTTTGACGTTCACAACGCTGATCCGCGAGACCTCGATCGATATGGCCGCAATGCATTCGGATGGTCGCTGCTGATGACTCGGCAGCTGATCGAGCAGGGAGTTGGCCTCGTACAGGTCAATCTCGGTAACAATGAGGCGTGGGATACGCATGAGAATAACTTCCCGCTGCTGCGTGACTGTCTGCTGCCTCCGGCGGATCGGGGTATTTCCGCGCTGCTGGATGATCTCGACGATCGCGGTTTGCTGGATGAGACCCTGATCGTTATGTGTGGCGAAATGGGGCGGACACCAAAAATCAATGCCGGAGGCGGAGAAAGCAAAGTTCCCGGGCGTGACCACTGGGGTGCCGTACAGTCGGTGTTCGTTGCCGGAGGAGGAGTTCCTGGTGGTGTGGTGGTTGGTGCCTCCGACAAAGACGGTGCCTATCCCATCAAATCGCCGCAGCGGCCGGAGAATCTTGCTGCCACCATCTATAACGCTCTGGGTATCCCCTCTACGGCTGCGTGGCAGGACGAATTCGGACGCCCTCACCAGATTTATCACGACGAGCCCGTCTCATTCTCCTGAGGGCTTTTTCTTCAGTCGTGAAATCATAATTCCACCGAACAGAATCAGACTGGCTCCCAGAAAATAGGGAGTTGCCGTGGAATATTTGAGCAGCTGAATTCCCGTATAAGGCCCCAGAATTCTCGCCAGCGACGACAGGCTCTGCCCGGTTCCCAGTACAGACCCCTGCTCATCCTGCGACGCGGCCTGCGATAAAAGCGACTGCAGGGACGGTGTCACGGCAGAAAATCCGATTACTACGACAGGCAGAATAAACCACAGAGCGATTCCGGGGAAAACTTTGCCAGCCGTGAGTCCGATGAGCACAAACCCGATCGTCATCAGAGTGACGCCAGTCAGCGCCATACGGTATTCGCCAATTCGAGGCAGAAATCGCCGAACCAGCATGCCCTGCCCGATCGACAGCACAAATCCGACGTATGCGTACAGAAAAAAGTTGGAGCGAGAACCGTATCCAAATTCTCTTGTGAGCAGCGACAGAGTACTTTCGAACTGTGCAAAGCCAAATGTCGTGATAAACACGGAGATGAGAATAATGGACAATGCCGGTCGGGACAGATGAGTTTTCAGCTGCGAAATGTTGAGCCACGATCTACGGTGAGTGACCGCTCCGGCCGATTGCCCGGCAGGACGCGACTCCTTCAGTTTTGCAAACGCCAGCAGAAACGCCAGGCCTGACAGAGTTGCGGCAATATAACCAGGCGCGGATGTGGGAGGTTCTGTCAGCTTCTGACGCAACAGCTGACGAGTCATGGGTTCCTGAAGCAGCACCTGAGCAGCTTCCCGGTCCGCCTGCCGCATTGTCTCGTGCTGATCCATTTCGGCGAGAAACTGATCGGCAGTCAGCGTCGCTTCGGGCTCTGACCATGCAAGAACTGCCTGATACTGGGCATCGTTCAGACCAACAAGCGCGTCCTCGGATGTTGACGCAGCCCCAATCAGGGGGCCGAATGTGAAGCCGATTCCAAAGGCTGCCCCTATGAGGGCCATTCCACGTCCCCGCCCTTCAATCCCGGTGCAGTCTGCAATCACTGCCTGGGCGGTCGAGATTGTGGCTCCGGCAATACCTGCGCCAATTCGGGCAATAAACAGCCAGGGAACGGGTCCCATCCCCAGAACGGATCCATCCCGGCCCAGTGATGAGGCCAGACCAAACAGGACATAGGACATCGTGGATCCGAACAGGCCGAGCAGAAGAATGGGCCGCCGCCCGACCCGGTCTGACATTGATCCCCACATCGGGGCAAAGACGAACTGCATGGCTGAAAATGATGCCATCAGCAGTCCCAGCTCCCGATACCCGATGTTGAAGTAAGAACCGTACCGCGGTAACAGCGGAAGAACGATTCCAAACCCAAGCAGGTCAATAAATACCGTCAGAAAGACAATCAGCAGCGTGGATTTGTTGGTGTTCACGTGATCTCTGAATCGTTGGCGTTGTGCGGACAGGCTGGCCGGACCAGAACTTCTGTCGAAATTCGAAAACGTGGAGTAACGTAGCAGGCCAGACCGCCCAGGCAAACAACTTCCCGTGCAATCCGGATGATCGATACGCTTTACGCAGATTCACAGGTCAGCTGAATCGGTACAACCGGATGCTGTAACCGACAGAATTTGCAGAATCGATTCAACCGTCCTCTGCGATTTCTCACGAGTATTCCGGATTGCCGATACGAACGAAGGGGTAGTCGGGGTCGTCAAATTGCTTTGGCGATCCCTGTGGCGGCGAAGTCTGTTATCTTCGGCAGGGGACGGCATTATGTCAGCTTCCAGAAAACTTGTGTACAGTGGCCTGGCCATGTTGGTGTGTGCTTCTGGTGCAGGATGTGCTGGCAGTCGTTTACGCGACATGTTCGCATCCGGATCTCCCTCAGATTACAAAACACTGCAGGAAATCGCAGAAGACGAACGCCGTCAGACCGAAGGCAGCAGTAGCTCAGCCGTCGCTGGAACCGAAACGACAGCGGATAAACCGGCTCTGGGAACCAGACTGTCCTCATGGTCACCTATGAAGAAAAATACACCCGCAGCGGAGGAGTCAGCAGGCTCGGCAGTAGCTGACACAAAAGCCGCTGAGGCCTCAGGTGATACCAAATTGCCCAATCCGTTCGATTCTCTGCTGGCGAGAGGGAATCGCCGGAAGGAACTGGAAGCTGATCCGTTCCTGGAGCGTCCCGGCACAGAAACCGCAAAGAAATCCGCAAAGGTGCAGAGTGAGGCGGAGCGACTGGCCGAACTCGATGCACTCGCCGCATCAAAAAGTGAAAAGGTGACTCAAAAAACGAGTACAGGCAAAACCACTGCTGATAAGGCCCTCGCTGATAAGCCATTGGGCGGCAAGCCGGTTGCTGATCAGCTGGCGGATACGAAGTCAGCGGAGAAGAAGACTGTCCGAAACACCGCGGCTGCGAAAGCTCCGGTCAGCAAAAAGGCGGCTGAAAATCCGTTTGAAAACGAGGAATTGCTGGCGGCACTCGATCCTGAGGGTCAGGCCGATTCCGCAGCGGAACCTCTGATTCAGTCGAAGAAGAAGCCATCGCATTCTACCGGAAATCCTGCAGCGGACCTGGAAGCTCTGGTTTCCCGGCATAACGCGAGCCGTGGGGAGTCTGCTGGTGTGCGGAAGGCTTCTGCAGTCACCGTTGAAGATTCCGTCGACAAGGAAGATTCGGGCGAAGACTATCAGGAAATGTTTCGTGCTCTGCAGGCCGATTTCGAAACGTCGGCTGAGGAGTCATCCCGGGAGAATGCAGTCGCACTGAGTGACAAAAAGGCGGGTCGCTCAGGAACTCAGGCCCGCGATTTCGACGCCCTGCTCTCCGGCGACTCTCAGGCCACAGCTTCTGCGGCACGGCGCGTGAGAAAGATCACTCCAGTGAATGGTCAGGTTGTGCAGGAGACCAGTCAGGAGAAGTCGGCAGATTTTGGCAAAACTGCGAAATCCGCTGGCAGGCTCTCAAAGACTGTCCTTGCAGCCAATCAATTGCTGGTTCAGGCAGACAAAAGCCAAACCGGGAATGCGGAACTCTTTGATGGAAAAGACCCCTTCGCTCAGGTGGGGCTGGCGGATGTGAAAGCACACGCTGACCAGGAGGGATTTCAGTGGAAACAGGCTTCTGACGCTGAAGAGACACTGCGACAGGCCAGCCTGACATCTGCCGAAGCGACCGGTTTTGCGGCATCAGAAACTCCTGAGAAGTCCGGAAGTGAAAGTGAAGACTCATGGGGCAGCGGTTTTGCCAAAAACTCACACCGTACGGTCAGTGATGACAGTTCATTCGCAGCCTTTGCCAGTTCTCAGGATCGTTCCGGTGCCGTTGCCCCGACCCGCACAGTTTCAATGTCGCGAAATCCAGGATTTGAAGACGATCCGTTCCAGTCGGCGTCTTTCCACACGGGACTTGAAACGACACCGGGACCGGTCGCTGCTGTCGATGGCACGCCAGTCGTTAAACTGGGTGGCCCGCTCACTCGAATCTCCATGCGAACATGGGGGCTGATCTTCGGCGGCATAATCGTTGCAATCCTGCTGTTTGCTCCACGGCGGAATAAACCGGTTCATGCGGAACGCTAATACAGATCAGGGTAGTAAAATCCACCGTTCCGGTTGTTCTTTGGCTACTTCGCCCGGTCTGTGCACTAAGTTTCCGACGACGAAAGTCGCTTTTCAGCCGCATGGTTTAAGACGTTTCTTCAGCGTCTGGCGGTTGAGGTGAACAGGAAGCAGGCAGGTGGAGTCAGCGATGACGCAGGATCCCTGGAGTCGGCCAACGATCGAAGATCTGCGGCGAGTACTTGAGAGTATCGGAAAATCCAATGTTTCCAATGCTCGCACAAACGAACGTCTGGAACTTTCGGTCCCGGCTGAAATTCGAACTCCGCGAGGAAACACCATCTCGGCAATGACTCGTGAAATCAGTCGAACGGGCATTGGACTGCTCCATCGTGGAGCCGTGACGCCGGGTGATGTGGTTGTGCGGATGGCCAGCGAAACACGCGAATTTCAGTACAACGTTCGCATCGAATGGTGCCATCCGTGTGACAATGGAATGTTTATGAGCGGCGGTTGTTTCCTGACAAATACTGAAAAAGAATAATTGCCGATCATTCACGCAAGGCCGCTTCATTTCCAGGTCGGCGGTCAGTCCAGCAACAACCTTTGCCGGGATTTTCCGGCTGACGCTTCTCGGTGAAAATGATCGAACTCGGACGGCAGCAATGCAAGCAGCTCGTCCGTGGTGAGTGAATGCAAATCCCAGGTGAGGTCCAGCTGGCTGAGCACATCAGCGAATCGACGTGGACTTCCGGGTGCTCTTGCTGACAGTCCCGGGCGGTTCCTTCCCGCCTGATGGTTGTAATACAGCCGCGTGGCCGCTCCAACAACAGCGTTGCATGTGACCAGCGAAGGCCGTGAGGCGATCAGACTCACCAGCGGACCAGCCTGATAAATCGATCCGCAAAGCAGCGAAAGCGCTCGCGACGGATCGTCCCTGTGTGCCCGATAGATCTGAAAGGGACCGGCCAGCAGATGTCGACACGCTCGTCTGGGATTCTCCAGATCGCAGATCCATCTTGCTGCGTCTCCCGGAACTCGTCGCTCACTGACCACCGGACAAAGGTCGTCGAACCAGCACAGCGAGAGCCATGTCCAGAAGCCGCGATCGCTTCTTAAGGTTGACGGGTCGCCACGAAGTATCCTGAAAAGATGCTCGGCAGCCTCCAGACGGGAATGAAAACTTCGAAACTCGGCGTCGACTTCGACGTCCAGAGGTGCGGAACTCGTGCTGCCCACGAGCAGATCCAGAGGCGCATCCAGATGCGGATCGTGCCTTAGCTGCTGCAGCCACAATTCAAACTGCTCGATGCCTGTCAGAGTGAGTCGGCGGGCTAACATGGATCCTCCGGATCCGCAACTGCCGCAACTTCTGCCTGCTGTGACGCGCGATTGTGCCAGAATGCGCTGAACTGGCGATCCGCTCCACGCCATCGACAGAATGAACCCACGGCTGAATCAATCCAGTCAAGATCCAGCTCGGTATCGGGGTCTTCCGGCATTTCCGAAACCCCCGGCAGCGACAGCGCGAATCGCAGCCAGCGACTGGTCCAGTCGTCCGAATCTTCCGGAGCTCGAACCTGATCCACCAGTACAATTCGGTTCAGAATACTTCGAAGAATCTCTGGCAGGACCAGCGACTGAAATTCACCCGACTGCACGAGCGCTTTCCTTGAGGCGACTCGCGTGTTGACCAGCAGCAAAGGTTCGTCAGTGAAATCAAGCCGCCAGATTTCACGGCCAAGGTCCTGTGATCTCACGGCCAGGAGAGGAACTCGTGGTATGGATTCCTGATGCCGGTCCCATGGTTGTATGCGATCCGCCACACCCAGCAATCGGCCTGACGGCGGATCCGCGGAAACAATCTTCAGACGAAATCGCACACCATTCAACGTCCCAAATTCGGACAGCCGGCAGCTCGAAGGCGGTTCCGTGTTCGAGACTGTTCCAAAATCAAAACGGACAAGTTCCAGCTGCCGGTACGCTTCAATGATCACTCGGGCGTTGTCCGGAAATCGATAGGATTGCAGTTTCAGCTCAGCGGAAAAAGTTTCAATACCGCCAATGCCCGTAACATTGATCTGCACGTGGCTCTGCGAAATCCTGCGGCGGCCTGTAAAGTTAAGTCGAGGCATGTAGTTTTCCGGACTGAGTCACGACATACAGGTCCCGATTGATATCAAACCCGGTTACGATCACCTCAAAACGACCGGCTTCCGGCGTCAGAATCAGCAGATTCGGACCACCGATTTCCGTTTTGGTGCCCGAAGATTCGATGCATATCGGAGCTTCTGAAAGCTGAAAGTCGGTCGCGCTGTAGCGTCGCAGCGGACTGCCCTGACGCCTGTCATAAGCCATTCGCACTTCGATTCGTTTGCACGAGTTTTTTGGGCCTCCTCTGGAAGTATCAGCAGATTCCGTTTCTGACTGCCCTGTTCCGGTGATGCAAAAGCCTCCCTTTCGGCGAGTGATTCGGCAGGCTTTTGCTCTGGGCGCCGCGGACTGCAGTTTCGCAAGGCCGGCTGATGACCGCTCGCGAGATTTGCGACTCTCAAAGCCAACCGGATAACCCGCCTGGCCACCTTCTGTTCCGATGGAAAAGACATCCAGCAACAGTTCCGAATCTTCAGCTTCCAGCTCTTCACTCAGCAGCTGACAAAGATCGGGAACCGTATTTCGGACGAATCTCAGAGTTGCCGTACCATGAAGGTACTTGCCTTTAAAGTGCGATGATTCCTCGTGCCATTCCGTATGTGCCGGATTCTCCGCGTCACCCAGAAACGTTGCCAGAGGTGCATCTTCAATCTGCACGATCGCGCTAACGTCCCGGATCAGGCGCGAACGAACGCCCGAAATCACGATGCCTTCCCGAATAAAAACGGGTCGTCGCTGTACGGTCGATTCGCATCGCTCCAAAAACACGTCGAAGTGAGACTGCCGGGGCTCTCCGCCTTTGGGCTGAACCAGAAGAGGAATCCGAATCGCCGCACGCCCAGTGCTTCGATACTCTCTGCGAATCCTGGCAAACACTTCGTCATCAAGGTCTCGGCGAGTCCATCGTGGCACACCCCGGCTGGCCCGGCGAGCCAGCACAATCAGCTGCCCGCTTTCCTGACAGGCCTTCGACCACAGCGTCAAATCCAGCAAAGGCCGAATGTGCAGCTGTACGTCCTCGTCACACTGAGTCAGCACATCCGCGATCGACTGCGAATGAATCACCAGCTGCGTATCCGGACTCTCAACCGTCACGACCAGCTCATCTCGCAGGATGGCACTGAAATAATCCTGAACAATACAGCTGGCCACCTGAGTGACATCCCATGTCGGGTCGCAGAACGGAACCACAATCGACAACCCGGGATCCCGTTTTCGCTCCAGGCAAAAATCGCGCTCAAAGTGATCAATGAAGTCGTCGTCTTCAACCGGTGGCGCTGCGTCCTCACGAGGAGGCTTGCCGCCAAACCATCCGTCCGGCGTGTAGCTTTTTCCATCCACTTCGTGCGATCTGAGAATGGACTGCCCGACCAGCAGTCGTCGCCGATCATCGCACCGAACCGTTAGTCCAAAAAACGTCCGTATTCGACTGCTGCGAGGGAAGACATATTTGCCCAGTCCCCATCGTCCGCGACCCGTTTCGCGTTTGTTCGACTGACCCTCGGCACGAAAAAAGTAGTAAAACGGATTCCGCCTGCCAGAGATCTCATGATACTGATCCGTGTCGCCTGTCAGTCCGGTCGTCCCACTGTCTTCATACACAACAAACTGACAAAGCTCGTCAGAAACCGGAGCGTCCCGAAGGCCACTGGATTCGCTTCGAAAATGATCCCAGCCGCCTCGGAAATAACGCTTCGACGTCTCCCGCGGAAGCGCGTTCTCCGTCCCCGAAAGAAAAATTCGGACGCCAATCGCTCCCGTAAATCCAGGACGCCGGGCATCCAGCGAGTTCTGTATGGCCTCACGCACAAAACCGCGCAGCTCTGTATCACTGGCAAAAAATTCGCCCTGTGTGGCTTCCCGATTCTTAAATCGAGGATTCACTTTGCTGAAATGCCAGGCCAGTTTCACGATGACTACTTCAACTTCTCGGTGACAAACTGAACGTTCGAACAGTGCGTCGAGCTGACTGCAAGCCGCTGGAGTGTCGATCAGAGTACACGTGACTCGCCCGTGTGCAAGAGTAACTGCCTGGTGAGCGAATTTTGCGAACGAATTGAAATCGCTCAGGCAGAAAAATCCCCGGAACAGCGATAGGATGCGGACAGCGGGCAAACGGGCAGTCTCAGGTCATCGAAATGACGGCTCGCAAACGGCATCGCTGAAGGTTCGCTATTCCGCGGTCCTGTCGCCAGCAGCATCCACAGGGAAAATGAGAACAGGGTTTATTCATGTCGATCAAACGTCGCGGTTTTGTGTCTGCTTCCTCTGCACTTGTGGCCGGACTTTGCGGGATAGATGCCGTTCGGAGTTCTTCTGAAAACAGCCCTACAGAAACAAACGGAGCAAGTCCGTTTCGATTTTGTCTGAACACCAGCACCATTCGTGGTCAGCAGCTGGGAATTGTGGAAGAAGTTCGGATCACGGCTGAGGCGGGATACGACGGGATTGAACCGTGGATGCAGAATCTTCATCAGTATGTGGAAGGTGGCGGAAAACTGTCCGACCTTCGGAAGCGTATTGAAGATGCAGGATTGACGGTGGACAGTGCAATTGGGTTTGCCAACTGGATTGTCGACGATTCGGAAAAGCGTCGACAGGCTCTGGACGATGCGAAACGTGACATGGAAGTACTGAGAGAAATTGGAGGCACGCGGATTGCGGCCCCACCGGCTGGCGCGACCAAAGGAGACAAGCTCGATCTGTTCGTTGTGGCGGAACGTTATCGGGCACTGCTGGAGCTGGGGGACCGGACGGGTGTTGTTCCTCAGCTGGAGGTTTGGGGGTTTTCCACAAATCTTTCAAGACTTGGCGAAACGGTTTTCGTGTGCACCGAGGCCGACCATCCCAGCGCCTGTGTGCTGCCGGATATTTATCACATTTTCAAGGGAGGGTCTGGATTCGGCGGGCTGCAGTTGCTGAGCGACGAGGCAGTGCATGTTTTCCATGTCAATGATTATCCGGCGATGCCTGGGCGGGAAGAGATAACCGATGCCCACCGAGTTTACCCAGGGGACGGAGTTGCTCCTGTGCAGCACATCCTGGGCCTGGTTGGCGGAAAGAACCGATCGGTGACATTATCACTGGAATTATTCAATCGGGATTACTGGCAGCAGGATGCACTCAGCGTTGCAAAAACCGGGCTTGAAAAGATGAAGGCAAGTGTTGCTGCCATGAAGACGGCCTGATTGCCTGTCAGTAACCGCAGCAGTGCGAGACGACCATTTTGGCCCCTCCCAAATCCCTCCCCTCCCGCGCAGCGCAGCGAAGTGGGAGGGGTCGGCCGAAGGCCGGGGGAGGGCCCGCCGCGTAATGCACTCAACGCCGCCCCAATAACACCCTCCCCCGCGGTTCACCATCCCCCTCCCGATCTCGCTGCCGCTCGCTCGACCTCCCCCAACTTCGTTGGGGGAGGAGGTTTTTATAACCTCCCCTCCCGCGGAGCGAAGCGGAGTGGGAGGGGTCGGCCGAAGGCCGGGGGAGGGCCCGCCGCGGATTGCACTCAACGCCGTACCAATAACACCCGCAACGCCGTTCCAACAACACCCGCGTCCCGCTGTCATTCGGCCCGAAATCATGGATAAAAGGTGACCGTGTGTTTTGCAGGCAGTCTGGAACAGACGGCTTCGACAACCTTGAAGAATCCCGGCTCAGCGCCGGGTGTAAAATCATTCGCTACAACAACGACTGTGGCGTTCTTCGAAGGGATCAGTACGAGAAGCGAATACCACATCGTATTGGAACCGTTGTGCCACAGGGTTTTTCCGTCCGCCCAGTCGCTCTGCGTATTGACCCAGCCGCAGGCATACTGATTCATTGCGGGTTCATGGAGTTTTTGAAAGGTCTCCTTTCTCAGCAGGGTCGACTTCGCCGCTTCACCCTGAAGATGTTCCCAGCCGAATCGAGCCAGATCGGCCATCGAAATATGAACGCAGCCTGCTGGTGCCATCATGGGGGAATTGTCCGCACGATTTCGAGGGTCCATGGGCGATCTCAGGAACAGCGCGCGTCGATGTCCCCAGGGTTGATCGAGGGGCTGATCTCCCAGCGGCGGTCCGAAACCGGCAGACTGAAGTTTGAGCGGCCGAAACAGCTCTTCATTGATGAGCGATTCCCAGGTCGTGCCGGCCGTCTCAGCGGCAATCAACCCGGCCAGTGTATAGCCAACATTGGAATAGACAAACACCTGTCCTGGTGACGACGCGGCAGGCTTCGCAAGAATTTCTGACAGAGCCTCTCTGCGGCTGGTGTGCAGCGTTTCGAAATCGTCGGGCCAGTCGAGTCGATTTAACAGTGAGAAATTTGCAGGAAGCCCGGCCGTATGAGTCAGGACATGATGCAGCGTCACCTGGTTCCAGCTCGGATCAAAGTCCTTCGCTATCCCTGGCAGCAGATCGGGCAGCGGACTATCCCATGAAAGCATCCCGCGTTCGATGAGTCTTCCGATCACCGTGGCGGTCATCGATTTGGTGATCGAGCCGATGTGCCATTTGTCGTCAACGGTGACGGCAATGTCGGAACCCTGCTTTCGCTTGCCGCTGACAGCAGCAGAAACGATCTTCCCATCAACCAGCAGCGTTGCGCCCACCCCGACAAGATTGGTCTCGTCTCGCAGGCGGTCAAGATTGTCCTGCAGAAACGCCGAAGTCACCGTCACTTCCTGAGCCACAACGGTCAGCGGCATTAGCAACAGGATCAGGCCAGCGGAAAACTTAGCTGCTTTTGCCGGGCAACGGCGTGTAAGAATTCGCAATCGGTCAGGCTCATCACCGGTATTCCAGCAAATCGAGCCGCAAAGTCTGCGGATCCCGTGTGTTAAGAATCGCATGACGGCGAGTCCTCTGCCTGAAGGAGTGTTTCAAAGCGGATGGAGGAAGTCGTGACTCCCACCAGAATCGGCACGTGACGTGGCTTGCTGCTCGAAGCCGTATCACGTTCACGCAGACCTCCACCACAGTGTACAGAGCAGGATGGCGAGCCGGGACCGACAAGTCAACCTTGCATTGGAGACGACTCGTCCGGAATCCCTGGCCGCCCGGACATCGTGAAACCCGGGTCCGATCATTTCAGATCAATTCGAATCTCGTTTGTGCCGCTGGCGGGTATTTCCACGACAAGCCCTGACGTTTCGGGATCCGAATAACGGGGATCAATCCGGATGGAGGGAGCTGGCGGTTCCGAAAACTCCATTATGCCATCGTTTGGATCTGTTGAAGGTGGCCCCACCCAGTTGATGGCGACTTTGTGTGAGCCGACAACAGCGCCATCCTGCGGCTCATTGGTACCCAGCACAAACTTCCCCTCGGCATCCGCCGTTCCGGCCGCCGGCCTCTGCCCGTTGGGAGGAAAAAAAAGAACCTGATAATACTCCAGTGGCTTACTGTTCAGCGTGAGAACGCCAGAGGCACTGACGGTGGCAAGTCTTTCGCCGGTGGGTTGAGCATTTCCACAGCCAGAGAGAAGAAGCAGTCCTGCGAAAGAGAACACCCATCGGCAAAGCATTGATTCCATGACCTTAATAACAGGGCAACTGAATAACAGAATAAAAAGGTTGATGTCAGCGTTAGAACTCACCCGACACTTCACCATTGGAGATACTCCCCACGGCTCGCCAGACGTTTCCGTCAATGTTCTCACTCACGAAACGTACAGAGCCGTCGGCCAGCACGGTTTGCGCACCACCCACGTGGTAACTTCTCGCGGCAAGATGACCCTGCCAAAGTGACGAAGTGATACAGTCACGAACACGCGCGTTTGGAACAAGAGTGTGAGTATAATATGTGGCCACGAGAAGTCCGCGATAATACTGCAGTCCGCGGTAGGCCCAGGCATTGACCGCGCGATTCTCGCAAGCGGCGGGGGGAGAAAGTTGGTCATTGCCTGTCCAGGGGCCAGTCGTAAAGTTTGTCGCCACATTGAAATCATGTGGAGCCCCGGCAGGTACAATGAGGAACGAGCTTGTGTTGTTGGGTCCCTTCCTGATTTCTGCAAACATTGCCGTGTTGCTCGTTCCATCAGTAATATCACCCATTCTTGTACGCGAGTTCCGGGAGAACATTCCGTGGAGAGAGCTTCGCTGAATCGTGTTTCCGGAGACAACGTATCCCGCATGATCAGAATGCGAACCGAGACACTGCATGTAGTTGGTGCTTGCGGCATTGATCACGTTCGCCACCAGATTTCGCGTACCTCCCGGGTCCGAGGGGCAGTGGTAACTGGGGATTATCTGAATCCTCGCCTGAGTGTTGTTGGCATTTCCATTCACCTGAAAATTGAAATTGAAAGTCGCATAGTTATTCCCTCCCTCAAGATACGGCAGGATGTACGCATGCACTGAAGCCTGAGGAATATCACCTGTGCCACGATTGACCGAACAATCTCCCATGGGAAACACCGAGAATGTCGACTCATAGTTGTGCAGCGCCAGGCCGATTTGCTTCAGATTGTTCTTGCATTGGGTTCTGCGAGCTGCTTCTCGCGCCTGCTGCACAGCTGGAAGCAGAAGAGCAATAAGAATCGCAATAATGGCAATGACTACAAGCAACTCAATCAGTGTAAATCCGCGATCGCCTCTGCGATGATGCAACTTCATTGAACGCATTCCTGTTCCGTTGATTTCCGAATTACCTGTCAACACCATTAACCGCTGTCGAAACCTGCTTACTTCCGAAAGCCTACGGAGTTTCATCCAGGATTCAAATGGCGGAATCCGGTGTTAACCAAAAACTAAGATCCCCTGAACAGTGGGAACGAGTCAGGTGGCGATTCTCAACCTGCGAACCACGACGCTGCAATTCTGAAATCCAGCTCCAGCGGATCTTCTGCGATCTCAGCATTCGGGATGATTGATGGCAGGCTGCAAAGAGCAGTTTGGTTATTGTCGCCTGCTCAATGCGATTGCAGCCGTTTAAGAATCTCGTTGTACTTCGCAGCTTCCGGATTTCGACCACTGACAATGCAGAGGCGAGCCATCGTCGCTGCAAAACGGTGGTCTCCTCTAAACTGCTCATCGAGTGGCAGCAGGTTTTGATAAGCCAGCTCGAATTCTCGGCGATACATCAGCAGTTCCGCCTGCAGAAGATGACAGTCAGGATCTCGCGGCGAAGCCAGAATCAGTTTGCGAATCTCCCTCAGAGCAGATTCCGAATCCCCCCGATCTCGCAGAATTTCGGCTAATATTCGGCGGGTCGGAAGAAAGTCCGGACGACGTTCAATGCACCATTTTACATGGGCCTCAGCCTCATCCAGCATCCCGCAGAAACGCAGCGAGAATGCAAGATTAGCGTGTGCCTCGAAATGATCAGGATTCTGACGAAGAATGGCCTGAAGCGGCTCTCGCATTTCATCCGTCCGGTGCAGTCGAAAAAGCAACTCCGACCTGAAGAGATTGACAGCAATGCTTTCCGGCTGAATCATGATCGCATTCTCCGCGTGCTGAAGTGCGGTCTCATAGTCACCGAACTCCGCCGCTCGTCGTCCCTTCGCGAGTTCCCGCAGGTCTTCACGAAATTGTAACGATTCGGAGACAGACCGGACGCTGGAATTTCTGACCGTTCCCCATAGCCAGAAAGTCAGGGTCGCCAGCAATGCAGCCACAGCGGCGAAGAAGCAAACTGTTCGGACGAATATCGCCCGGCTGTTACGTCCTGACGGGAGATCGATATTCCTCATGGTTCAACTCGCATGTCAGCCGTGAGTAGCGCCTCGCGACCCTCCACGATGATCACCTCCGTTCCGGCCACCAGTTCTTCAACAGTCTGCAGTGCACCGCCCGGCCATTGAATCCGGACAGTCACCGGCATGGAGACGTTTCCGAGACCAATGGTAAGCCGGGCATCATTGCACGAAAGATAGCTGGAGCTGCCCTCGCGATACCGCATGATTGTTCGGTCCGGAAGTTCGACCTCCAGTCGAGTGCCAAGTCCATCGCGATTTCCGCTTCGCCCGACCAGACGAAGCGAAACAGACGGGTTCTGCGAGTTCCCCGAGTTCTGCAGCAACGCGGCCGATTCATTGAGGTGCTGTACCACAATGTCCGGAAATCCATCGAGATTAAAGTCGCCAGCCGCACAGCCTCGCCCTACAACGTCCTGCCGAAAGTAGTGACCGGCCACAGCGGTGGAGTCAAGGAAGTGAGTTCCCTGAGAGTTCATCATCAGCTGGCTTTTCTGGCGGAAAGGAATCTGCAGCCCAAGTTCACTCAACTGATCAGACAGGTGTCCGTTGGCAATAAATGCATCCAGCCAGGTATCGTTATTGAAGTCGGCCAGTATTGTTCCGAACGTCAGCCTGGTGCGGCTTGGTGCCGCGAGTCCGTATTCCGCGGTAACATCCAGGAAAACACCCTGTTCTTCGCTGCGATACAGGGTGTTTGATTCTCCGTAATAGTTGCCTACAAACAAATCGAGCCGTCCGTCTCCATCAACGTCTCCGCTGGCAACACCCATACCGGCTTCAGCTTCTCCCAGACGATTGAACGCTGCTCCTGCCGGAATCGCCGTGTCATGAAAATGTCCGCGGCCGTCATTGATCAGCAGGAAATTGGCGGTTGTATCGTTTGCCACATAGAGATCGATAATCTGGTCGCCGTTGAAATCTCCTGCTACCACTCCAAGGCCGGCCGATTTCACACAGTTCTGAAGTCCCGCCTCCTGAGAGATATCGAGAAATCGGCCATCTCCCATGTTTTTGTAGAGCGTGTCGGTTGGCCATGCATACTTTCGGGGAGGACAGGGTATGGCGACAGTGCGATTTCGATGTGTTTGCGTGCAGACAGCATAGTTCTCCGGATCTGCCTGAACGTAGTTTGTTACATACAGGTCGAGCAGACCATCCTGGTCACAATCAACCCACGTGCAACTGGCCGACAGAATTGACGGCTCAGAGCCAAGCTGCGACGAGACGTCGTCGAACGTTCCGTCACCGTTATTGCGGTAAAGCTGATGGGAACCAAAACAGGATATCATCAGGTCCACAAAGCCGTCATTGTCCAGATCACCAGCCGCCAGACCCATCGAGTAGCGATAGTTGAGTATTCCCGCTGCACGGGTGACGTCTTTAAAATCTCCGCCATAATTTCGGAAGATTCGATCGAGCGAAGTCTCTGCGGAGTTTGGCTCCAGTTGCCCCGGGCTCTGCCCCTGCCACGAACAGCCCTGCGCAAAGCAGAGGTCGGGCCACCCGTCATGATCGATATCCAGCCATGCGACGCCGGAGCCCATCACAAGGTGCAGGTGCCGCTCTTTGCTGAGAGGGGAATGATGACGAAAGTGCAGGCCCGCCGATTCGCTGACATCCTCAAAGTGGCACGATGTCGCTCCGGCTGGCTGCCCCATCGCGGGTGCCGCAGTCAGACAGAGGGACGGAATGATCATGCTCAGGAATCGCTTCATGGTAATTAACAGCTCCGGATTCATCGTGGCTGCAGTCGGATGTTGCGAAACTGTACCTTGTCAGATCCCCAGCTGTGGAGACCGATCGAGCCTTTGGGAAACGCGGCATCGCTGGCTTCGAGAAGGCGCTCACCATCCAGATCAATCTGCAGCCTTTCGGCAACCATCGTGACAGACAGCCGATGCCACCGCCCGGGTTCGTACGTGCGATCAGAATCGACGAGCACTCTGTAGTTGTCACCGTTTTTTACTGCCAGAACGCTGAAATTCCGCTGCCGGTCACTGCTGAAGAGATAATGACGTTTTTCATCCTGACAGCGAAACACCACACCAAAAGAATCGTCGTCATCCGATCGCATCTCCAGTTCCATCTGACCGTCAGTAAACTCCTTCGCGTCCTGATAGATCCTGAGAGTTCCATAACGTTCGACCTCGGGCCCTGCCTCTGTCGCACTGCCCTGGAAAATATTGGACAGCTGAGCAATATTGCCGTCCCTGGCAATCCAGCGACTGGGCAGTGAAGAGACTCCTTCACCACTCGTATCCCAGATACGCCAGTGAGAATCTTCGGTGGGCAGGATTGCCGGATCAACCACAAAAGGGGCTTCGGCAATTCGACCCGGTCGCTGCTTCGCGTCGAACGTCCTGGCCTTTAGAGTGATGTTCGTATCGACTCGAACTGAGCCAGTCACTTCCGGCGAAGTGATCTTTGGCGATGTGCCATCCAGCGTGTAGCGAACAGTCTGCCCGGGTTCCTCGGGCGTCAGCGTCACATCGACAGGTTCTCGAAATGCTCCGCCCTTTGGCGAAATCGCCGGGGGGCGCAGACCATCGGGCTCCAGAGCAAACCACGACTGGTTCAGATAACTGCAAACACATCCGGCTGACGCATCCGGCACAAGCACCAGTCCTCCGGCCGGTATGGCGTTGATCCAGCAGCCGGGCCGAATGCCGCCAAAGTTGTCCGTCTTTTCCTGATGCCGGAAGTCGAAATAACCCAGCGTTGCCGATCGGAAAACCATCGTGTGCTTTGACCCGGCCAGAATACCGCAGCCATACGAACGACGAAAGTTGAAGGGTCGTTCCTCGCCGGTCAGAAGATCCCACGCTCCCCCCTGTGCATAGATAGTGCGATCATTGATCATTGGCCGCGAACTGTAAGTGACCGGGTTCCTCCAGCGTTGTTCGCCTGTCTTCAGATCAAACACTGCCAGGCTGTTGCCTGGTTCGGAGGCCAGTGCGAAGCGTGTTGGCTGAGAACCCATCAGCAGTACGGGATGGTTTTCACTCAGCGCGAGCAGAGTTCCGTCGATCTCGTTGACACTCGTCCATCGAGTCTTTCCGGTTCGGGCATCCAGAGCAATGATCGACCCGGTCGGGTGATAATCCGGCCTGGCGTTCTTTACACGATCGAATGGGGCTGCTGGCCGTTCGATAAAGTAGATACCATCACCGTCGAACGCTATTGCGTTATGACGGATGGATGCACTTGCATCAAATCGCCAAAGCATTTTGCCGGATTCCGCGTCCATGGCGAACAGTGATTTGGATTCTGTCAGCAGAGATTTCATATCTCCGCCACGGTTTACGTAGCGAAACGTAACGACATGCTCCGGATCAGCCAGTGTGCCGATCAGGATGTCGTTCTGGCAGGCGATAAAACCCCAGGTTCCCGGCTTGCCGTCGGGCTGCAGTGGAGCCTCAAACTCCCTGATCAGCTCACCGCTGATACGATCAATTTGCAGGCAACGAGATTCGCGACGCACGTAAAGCCCTGTATCGGCGACACAGTAATTGCTGTGAGTACCCGCGGTGCCCATCAACTCATCGCCATCGTACGGTTTGAGAATATCGGGCAGAGAGTACTTCCACAAAAGTCGGCCGTTGTACGCATCCACGCAGGCAAGTTCATTCAAACCCATAGAGTAAAGAAGGCCGTCATAAAACAAAGGACCGGGGCCGCGCCCGTGACGCTGAGGCATCTGCAGTTCGATGTCGCAAAACCAGAGCAGTCCAAGCGGACCTTTGATCAGTTCGTCCGTCGAGCATGTGGAGTTCCCGGCAGTCGAATACTGATGAGTCCATTCACCGGCACCAGCCAGCGGGCCTCGCACACAGGGCGCCAGCGAATTGATGCGACCAGCTGCGGAGATGCCTCCATAGGGGCGCAGCAGTCGTTCCAGTTCACCCGATGGCAGGCTTTCGACGCCTTCAGTCAGCGCTTTCTGAGAAACAATCAGGTTCGCGAAGTAATTAGGCAACCCGGTATCCGCCAGATCGGCTGCGGCCAGCACAGTGACTCGAGACCCCAGCAGGCGGGCATCTGCCAGTCGCTCGCGAGCCTGCTGCAACAGTCGCGGATCATTGTCGATGGCAATGATATGCAGCTCGCTCTGCTGAGCCAGTGCCATCGACAGCTGTCCGTCGCCGCAACCCAGATCCAGACAGTAACCCGCTCGCAGTTTCGACAGCGCCAAGATCTGTTTCGCGATGGCCCGCATGGCTGAGTCGCTGGCTTCTACAGCTGATTCGGCGGACTTCGATAAACTGTTGTCCGACGAAGTGGATTTTGATACTCGGCTTTCCGAACCGTTGATCGTTTCCGCGGGGGGCTCCGGCTGAAAACAGCAGATTGCTCCGGTATTCGTTGAAACGAGCAGGCAGCCATCGCTTACGACAAGGCCCATCGCATCGCCGTCCACGCTGGTCTGCCAGGTGATCGACTGCGTTTCGGTGTCGACCATCAGAACCTTGTTGCTTGTGCCAATCACGGCCGTGGTGTTGGCCATGATCAGTTCCTGCGCAACGGGAACAGCTTCCGCGTTCCACAAAGTTGTCAGTGCCGGCGTCCTGTACGGCTGACCTTTCCGGTCTTTTTTCTCCACGATTTCCCATCGCATACCCTTTAGTGCACCATCCGAGTATTTCACAACACCGCCGGGAGTTGCTACAACCGCGCCGATCCCGATGGTATCCAGCGACGTGCCACTGACTATGTCAAAAGCTACTCCGCTGTTCAGGAAGTAACGATCACCGGCAACAACACTCGCGCCGCCTTTGTGGCCATACTTTTGAAGATTGAAATATTGAAACTGTCCCGTTGCACGATCAAATGCTGCAGGCACCGCACGGCCTGTGGGTACAAGTAACCAGGCACGCTCCTCATTCTGTCCCGATTTTCCTGGCTGGCTGGTGTTCGCTGCAACGAGATGTCCCTGGGCGGCCACGCCACTCTCCGCATCAGCGCCGCCGTGTGGCTGCGGCATCGCTATGCTGCCGGAGTGATCATTCACCCAGATCGGTTCGCCGCTGCGAGCATCCAGTGCGTGCAGGAAGATTCCATCGGACGGCCAGATTCCCGCGGCGTAGTAAACGGTAGCATCGACCACAACAGCACCACCCCTCGCTGGCCAGCGGGAAATCATCCGTTCGTTTCCCAGACGACGACTATGGTCGGGACCTCCCTGATGCTTCCACAGCAGATGACCGTTCTCGCGATCTAATGCATACAGACATCCGTCATCACTGGTGACAAATAGCCGTTCCTCAAAGACAACCGGAGCAAAACGGATAGGGCCCTCGGTGAAGAATCGCCAGCGAATCGTTCCGGTTTTCAGCTGAAGTGCACTGACGGCGCCTGTTACGGTATCACCAAAGTATACAGTACCGCCGGCAATCACCGGCTGGATCGCCCGGTCAAACGTCTGACGATCTGATCGAGGCCATGCGGGCTGCGGGGCATGCGGAGAACGATAAATCCATGCCTCATAGAGCGGTGCCTGCAGCGGCTGAGTTGTGTAGCCACTGCGAGCCGCATCATGACGGTAAGTCGGCCAGTCCGCCTTCAGGGATGAGCAAATGACGGACAGTAAGACCCCCGCGACAGCGACGCAGTTCCGGCAGACACTCTGTAATGGAAGCGAGCTGCCACCGACGCACAAATTCATAGTCCAGCCTCCGCCACCAGAATGAATACCACTGAAATCAACGGCCCAGCTGCGCTCACAAATTTCCTGGCGGCTGCTGTTCGATATCAAACTCGATAATTGTCAAGAATTTGTGAGGACGCGATGTGATCAAAGATTTCCTCAAATGTGATCAGAAATTTCCTGTAACAGGAAAAGTCAAAAACGCCTCATTCAGTTCGCTCAACGTTAACAGGTCTCACGCATCATCGCGGCAGGCATTATGAGTCGCCTCATCCGAGCTTATTGAACGATTTTTCAATTCACAGGAGAAAAACCATATGAAACAATTCCGGTTAAAGCGGGGATTTACGCTCATTGAACTTTTGGTAGTCATTGCAATTATCGCCATTCTGATTGCATTGCTGCTGCCCGCAGTTCAACAGGCTCGTGAAGCTGCTCGCCGCACACAATGCAAGAACAATCTGAAGCAGCTGGCACTGGCTCTTCACAACTATCACGACACTCACAGCGTCTTTCCACCAGGTACCGTGAATCCTCTGGGTGACGATCCGAACGGACGCAATGGCGGTGGCGGACCCGGAATCGGCGGTCCATGGATTTGTTTCCTGTTGCCGTTCTTCGAGCAGAGTGCGCAGTATCAGTCGTTTGTCAGGATCGTGGCTGAGAGGCCCGAAGTCGTCGACTGGTTTGGGAACGGATTTTATACGGTGCAGGGAGTGACAGTTGGTCTGGATCCCTTGCCGGCGATGTCATGCCCGTCTCATCCAACCAATGATGAACGGCTTGCAAATGGAACGGGAATGGAACATCTGGCACGCGGCAATTATGCGGCGAGCTACGGCAAGGCCGGATACGGTCGAATCCACACCAACAACAACGCCGTTGGCGGTGTCTTTGGAAATAACTCTCGTTTCAGTATGCGAGATATCACTGACGGCACCTCCAACACGATCGCGCTCAGCGAGCTGAAGTTTCGGCTGGCCAGCGCGACGGGACCTTCTTTTCAGGATACCCGCGGTACCTGGTCCTACGGTGTGATGGGAGCCAACATCTTCAGCACCCGAACCGGACCGAACAGCACAACGCCGGATGGCGTGTGGGGCTGCAGGAACTTCCCGGCTCAGGGTATGCCATGCATTCAGGTTGGCAGTCCATACACAGAAATGTACTCAGCCGCCAGAAGCTACCACATCGGTGGCGCTCAGGCAGCACTGGCCGACGGCTCTGTACGATTCTTTTCAGACAATATCGATCTGCTGCTGTGGCAGGCCATTGGCACTCGTGGTGGTGGAGAGACCACAGGAGAGTTTTAGTCGGCCTGATGCCAGGTGGACTGTCTGTACGTTGCAGGTATTTTTTCTCTCTGTGCTGTGTATCAGTATGTGGCGCTTCTGTTTGATGCCATGCTGGCCGCCGGATGACAACCTGCAGTTTTGGTAACTTCCTGATCTGACGATTTCGGATGGATGGATTGAGTGATGAAGTTTTTAGTGAACCCGTTGCGTTTCGCATTCATGATGACTCTTCTGGCAGTTTCTGCAGGCTGTGGAGAAACCGGGAACGTCAAAGTCTATCCCGCGCGAGGTGTTGTCAATTTCGATGGAAAGCCAATGGTCGGAGGAGGTGCTATCTCCTTCGTTCCCCTGGCCTCGCAGGAAGGAAAAAATGCCGGAGGGATCATCAATTCTGACGGAACATTCGTGATGACAACCTATGTCGACGGCGACGGTGCCATGGTTGGAAGTTTTCGAGTGATTATCAATCAAACGACTTCTCAGGAACCGGATTATGGCGGCGACAGTGATGCACCCGGGGCAGCCAAGGCCATGAAGGCAGTGCAGACAGTCACGTCAGCAGATGTGATTCCGACGATTTATGCAGATCCTGTCGCCTCGCCTGTCGAAGTAAAGATTGAGGCAAGTGAGCAGAATGAATTGACGATCAACCTTGATCGCAACGTTCCAGGCAGCTTTGTACCGGGTGCCTGATGGCTGGCATTCAGACATTGTCGTTTGATCGATCGCCGGCAGCATCTCAAGAGACTGACGAGGCGGGTCGCATCGTAAGATCTGAAGCAGTGTCCGGCGGATGGATCACTGGCAGAGCTTACGATGCGTTTTTTATCGCTAACATCCTTTGGCCGGTAATGCTGCTTTTGCAGTTTGCCCCGGGCTTTGAAGGTCGATCCGGCGTGCAGTTCTGGCAGTTGTATTTTGTTACAACTCCCCATCGCTGGATCACACTTCTGGTGGTACTCATCGATCGTGAACGATTTCAGGAACGAAGAATGGCATTCATCGGACTGGCGCTGGTCATTGTCCTGATCTGCCTCAGCGTTCGAATCACAACCGGGACGCTGACCTGCCTGCTTGCGGCTGACTACACATGGAACGCATGGCACTTTGCGGCACAGCATCATGGTGTCTTTCGGATTTACAGCCGCATTGGGTCCCCTCCGACGTTATCGTCTGCGTGGCAAATCAGCCTGGAGAAATGGCTGATCCGCGGTTTTCTGTTGTACGTAATTTTTCGCACGGCCGTCGCAGCCTCTGCTCCTGGCTCCATTGAAACCTGGCTGAGCCATGCTGACTGGTGCAGCCTCGCAGTTCCCGGCTGGCTTGTGGCGAGGGAGCTCACAACGCTGAATGCCCGCGCTGCCGGTCGCAGTCTCTATTTGATCAGCTGCATGAGTCTTTACGTCAGCCTGCTCTGGGCGGTTCATACTCATCGTCCGGAAATGGTACTTTCGCTGGCGACGGCGTCTGCATGGTTTCATGCCAGCGAATACCTTGCGGTCATTAGCTGGTACACACGGCGACAAGAAGCTGCGTCAGGTGAGCAGAATGGCATTCTCCGCTGGGTGGCCCCACGCTGGGGACTCATGCTCTTAATGTTTGCCGTTGTGCTCGGCAGTTGCTCATGGTTGCTGGACCGTGATCTGCCTGATCTCTGGCTGCTGGTCAACGTGATTGTGGCGTTTCTGCACTATAGCTATGACGGGATGATCTGGAAAAATCGTCGCACCGCAGGTCCGCAATCGGCTCCGCCGCGAAACACCTGAGACGTCGATCTGCTTCTTTCCGGCGCGCGGCAGGAACGAATGTACTCTCCCCGCTCCGCGTGCTGCAGCATTTCTCACGCAGAGCTTGTGGAGTCCATAGGTAAATCCTCTCCTGCCGATCGTCGAATTACTCGAGTGCCCGCATTTCCCATGAATCACCATACTCAAAACTTTCAAGAGCCCGTCGTTCGCGTCTTTGCTGTGTTCAGCACGATCAGTTTGCTTGTGGCTCTGATTGGAATCAACGACGGAGCAATCTCCGCCAAACGGCCTGCTGGTACAATAGTGCTGCCTTTTGTGTGGCGTGACGTGGCAGCTGTCTGTCTGTTAAGCACCGCGCCATTGGCATGGATGGTGGGAAGAATCCTTTCTTCGCGGTTCCGGAAATGGCAATGCTGCCTGTTTGCAGCTCTGTTGCTGGTTTTCGTTTGGGGTCTGCTGGTCAGGTTTCAGGAGATCGACGGGCCTCTGAAAGAACTGCCAGTTTTCCCCGGGACTATGCGCCTTGTTGCAGCATTCTGTGTGACTGTCGGAACCGCTTTGGTCACACAAACTGTGATAAATACCTCGGTCGATCATCGCAGGAATGACCGGCAGACAATCTTTCTGAGAGCAGTCAGTGGCCTGACGTTACTGGCGCTGGTGCCCCGGATCTATCTGGATGCCCGCGGACACCATGATGCAGAACAGTTCGTCAGTCTTCGTGAGCAATCAAGGCTGGGTGAAGCCGGTTCGCTGCTCCGGCGAATGGTGATTCTGGACCCTGCAATTCGTATAGACGGACAGTTGCTCAGACGCGAACAGCCCGAACTTGAACGGAACATCGATTTGCTAAGACGGCAGACGCGAAATGAACTCCCCGCAGCAGCAGTTTTCGACCAGCATTTGGAGCGAGCACGAGGGCTTGCTATGCTGGGACTAACGGAAGATACCATCCGAATTCTGCTCGAGAAATCAGAAACGTTCCAGAACGTCGAGGCGTGCAGCCTGCTGGGGACTGTGTATGAAAACCGTCTGGACTGGTCCTCCGCACTTCGATTTTATGGAATGGCTGACCAGCTGCTAACTTCTTCTCCCGAAAGTCCTGCCACTGCCGCTCAGTCTTATCAGATCGCGATGGGCTCGGCCTATTGTTACCGCCGTCTGGGCAGGTTGAGTGAAGCACGCACTCAGTATTTGAGCCTGCTTAAGTTTGGTTCCAATGCGGACACTCACTTCCTGCTGGCACGGTTTTTTGAAGACATTCAGGAAACCGGGAGTGCGCGACATCATGCAGAAGCGGCGATGCAGCTGGCTCCGATGCGCTATGGTGTGAAAGGCCGCGAACTGATCAGGAAAATGCAGGTACTCCATTTCCGCTGTCTGAGTGTCTATGGCCATTCCGCAACACCCGAGTGAGATTTATCTGCCACCGGCTGGGGCCGATCGATCGGCGTGACAACAAGGTTGCGTTCGTGCTTTCGCAGCCATTCCACAACTGGAATACACGGGTCAGGTCGAGTGATCTCACTGAGCACATTCGCATCGACGAGGTATTTCGTAGTTCGTCGGTCGACTCGGAAGGCAGCGGCTGAAACCAGTCACTCGAGTTGCATGGGGAACTTCAGTAAAAACGAAACCCTGGCTTCGTTGCCGAAACCAGGGCTGGATGATCGTTGGTCTTTGCCTGAGCTAATGGGTGTTAGTCAGTTGGAGTGTGTCTTCTTTCGATTCCGTCAGGACCGTTCCCACAATCTGTTCATGACGGGCGAATTAGCTGAATGGTCAGGCAATCAGATCAATTGGTTGATCATCCCTTTTTCTTTGTACTGGTCTTTGCGGTTGCCTCTTCGGCGGCATTCGCGCTGTCATCGCTGGTGGCCGCAGCGCTGGATTTCGATTTACTGGCCGGCTTTTCTTCCGCTTTCGGCTCTTCTTCATCCGAGTCGGCTTCTTCCTTCGCTTTGGCCAGCTCTTCTTTCGCCGCCTTTTGGCTGGCCAGCATCTTTTTCTGATCAGATGTCAGCACGGCAGTGAACTCCTTTTCCATCGCCATTCGCAGTTGCTTCAATTGTTCTTCAAGCTCCCGCATTTGTTCGCTGTGTTCTTCGCGAATCTGAAAAATCTGCTCTTTCTGCTCATCCGTCAGGCTGAGTGAACCAAATCCCGTTGGGAGGCGTCGACCTGCGGCGGGGGGCGTGCGAGTCTTGCTGGCGGTCGATTTTTCCGACTCTGCCTTCTCAGACGATTTGCCCTTCGCCTTCTCCTGAGCCATCGATGATGTATCACCCGCAATCAACACAACCGACAGTGCCGACAACAACGCGAACAAGTAGATCTTCATGTTTTTCTCCTGGTGCTACCTCTTTTGGAAATACAGCGTTCGATGAAACAGAGCATGTTCGTGTGGGTCGACGTTCTCTGCGCGGGCATGTTTACATAATACGTACCAAAATACAAGTCACCCGTGGGTAGGAATTAAAAAAGTTGCTGCAGGCCGATTTTCTGAGACATCACGAAACCGTATCGCCAACTGCCGCGTCATCGCTCAGAAAATCAACAACAGAATCCCGCATAAAGAAAAAACGGCACAACACGGATTTGATTGACAGTCGTCGATGCGGCCCGACAATCTCTGAAAAGGTTTCAAACCCAAATATCCGCTCAACCTCTGTTCGCCATACAATTTTTCACGTTCGCTTTTGAACTCTGCCTGAACAGGCTGTCTGTAAATCTGTGCTCACATGGCCGAAAAACAATCATCTCGCCGTGACCTGCTAAAACTAAAGGTCACACCATCGGCAGCTCCCGACGAAGAAACGCCGTCCATTCTGCAGGAGCAGGAGCAATCTTCGTTTCAGGCAGGCAGCACGATTCGGGTGGCCACCAGAGCGATGGCCTGCGAGTTTTCAGTCATCCTGAATCCGGGGCGTCCCGAACATCTTTTACCCGCCGGAGAAATGCTGCAGGCGGTGCACGAAATGGAGTCCTGGCTGAGCATCTATCGGTCTCACAGTGAAATCAGTCTGGTCAATCAACAGGCCGCGGAACAGCCGGTACGAGTTCGCCGACAGTTTGTCGAGCTGCTGCAGCTGGCTCAGAAGCTGCATCAGATGACCGATCAGGCGTTCGATATGACCACCGGCAGCCTGATTCAGCTATGGCGCCAGTGTCGTCAGCAAAAAACAATTCCCGCTGAATCGCAGATCGCAGCGGCTCTCGAGCAGACTGGTACGCAGCACCTGACAATCGACGAAGAATCTTCCAGCGTGCATTTTGCCCGGCCCGGGTTGAAACTTGATCCAGGAGCTATTGGAAAGGGCTTTGCGCTCGACGAAGTCGCAGCATGGCTGGCAAAGACCGAAAACGCTCCGACCGAGTACCTTCTGCACGGTGGTCACAGCAGTCTGCTTGGACGTGGCAGCCATTATGGTTTGCCCGGCTGGCCAGTGGGGATCGGAAATCCTTTGTTCACCAATAAGAGACTTGGTATGGTGCTGGTTTGTGATCAGGCGATGTCGACAAGCGGGTCAAATATTCAGTTTTATCGCCATGAGGGCCGTCGTTATGGGCATATTCTGGATCCTAAGACTGGCTGGCCAGTTGAGGGGATGCTGTCTGTGACTGTTTTGGCTGATTCTGCAGCGGTCGCTGATGCCCTTTCGACCGCGTTTTTCGTCCTCGGTATCGAAAAAGCGAGGCAATGTTGTGAGAATCTGGAAAATATCGGTGTTATTCTGGTGCCTTTTCCGGAGCATGGTCGTCGCGTTCAGCCAGTCGTGATCGGGATTTCAGGCGACCGGATTCGCTGGGACGCCGATCAGGTCGTATAACGACGGTCGCTGAGAGGCTCACGAAGCCAAAGCTGACTTCTTTCAGCAGAAAGTGGAGTAACGTTTTCGTGTCAGAGATTCGCCGAATATCGTTGATTGCGGTTGTTATGCTCGTGGCGCTCAGGCTCGCCATCGGCTGGCAGCTGCTTTACGAAGGCCTTTGGAAAATCGATACGCTCAGCACGTCCCGTCCGTGGACATCGGCTGGCTATCTGAAGGCATCCGAGGGTCCGCTTCGCGAAACGTTTCGAAAAATGGCGGGAGATCCGGACGAGCTGGGATGGCTGGATTATGATACCGTGTCAGCACGATGGAGCGACTGGGCTCAGCGCTTCACCACTCATTATGCTTTGAATGATCAGCAAAAAACGGCTCTGAATCGGTTGCTGGATGGAACGGCTCAGAAAATCGGTGATCGCATGGCCGTCACTGAACCGCTGGCGAAACTTCCTTCAGGCGTGGAAAAGCTGAACGTTTCCGAAAAAATTGTTTGGTTTGATGCAGCGGCAAAGAAGATCTGTGTTGATACCAAAATGTTTCTGGAACCCGCAGAAAAAGCTCGCCTGGAATCACTGGTGGAAGGTCGAACCGACAGCGAAGCCGTCGCTTTTCGGGAAACTCTGACAAAGCTTTATGATCGTCAGAAAAAGGGAATGGGTTATCGCCAGAAACTGGCCGGGACATTGCGAGGCAACCCGGAACTGGTCGGAAACGAGGAGTGGCAGCGGCTGGGAAAACTGGAACAATACCGCGAACAGCTTGCCCGGTATGAACAAAGCCGGGCGGCCGCGAAGACCGACTTCCAGTGGGAACACGCCAATCACGAATGGGGCAAACTGCAGGCTCTGCGTTCTGAACTCACCGGACCGGTCAAGAGTCTTGAGTCGGAGCTGAAGGAGTCGGCGGTCAAGCTGCTGGACACTGCTCAGTTTGCCCGAGGTGCGATGCCGGAGCCATGGACTCCGCTCCGAGTGACCGACATGATGACAATTGCCGGGTTGACAATTCTGGGAAGCCTGCTGATCCTTGGACTGATGACTCGATTTACAGCAGTGATGGCAGCCTTCATGCTGTTCAATTTTTATATGGCCATGCCTCCATGGCCTGGCGTACCCGAACCGCCGGGGACCGAGCACAGCCTGATCATCAATAAAAACCTGATTGAAGTGATTGCCCTGCTGGGAATTGCCGGTCTTCCGACAGGTCTCTGGTTCGGCGTTGACGGACTGCTGGCCGGCTTTTTGAGACGGAAGAAGAATCCCGCTTCAAAGCGGTCTGCATCATCGGCAGATTCCCGGGCAGGAATTTCACCGGCAGTAACCTGACAACTCGAATACTGATCAAGATCAAATACTGACAAAGAGATTCAGACAAGCAGATACCAGAGGAGCAGACTGATGTTGCTGACACCGGAACAGGAAAAGATTGGCAGAGAGAATTTCTCTGATGCTGTGGGGGTCACTCGCCGCGATTTCCTGAAGGGCGCGGCGGCTGTGGGGGCCGGCGCAGGGGCGATGTACTTCGGTTATGAAAAGCTGAAGGGTAAGCCGGTGCGTACGGCGTTTATTGGCACCGGCGATGAAGGCAACGTGCTGATCAGCGAACATCCCACAGATTATATGGAGATTGTGGCGATTGCCGACTTGCGTCCGGCAAATCTGAAACGGACGTTTACAGGCAGCCATCCTGAAGCTCGCCGGGGACTGAATGCGGTTCTTGGGGCGGCCAAAGCATCCGAGATTCGCACCTTTGCAAGTCATCGTGAACTGCTGGCTAAGAAGGACGAACTGGGCCTGGAAGCCGTGGTGATCGCCGTGCCTCTGAATCAGCACGCGCCCATTGCTCTGGAGTGTATGGAAGCCGGCCTGCACGTTCTTTGCGAAAAGCTGATGGCTCAGAACATCACCGACTGCAAGAAAATGATTCGCACGGCCGATTCAAAGGGACTGCTGCTGGCCGTTGGCCATCAAAGGCATTACAGCGTCCTTTATGAAAACGCTGCTCATCTGACAGGCATGGGCCTTCTGGGCGATATCAAATTCATTCGAGCTCAGTGGCATCGCAACAACAGCTTCCCTGACAGCGATGCATGGCGCAAATGGGATTACGATGGCTACGCCAAACCAGATCATGAACACCTTCTGAAGCTGGAAAAAGACGGAGTTCTGAAAGACCTTGGGTATGAGAGCGCCAAACAGCTTGTTGACTGGCGCCTCTACAATTCAACCGGTGGTGGACTGATGGCCGAACTGGGCAGCCATCAGATGGATGCGGCCAGCATCTTTCTGGGTAAAGTTCACCCGGTTGCCGTGCAGGGTTTTGGCGGACGAAACTTTTATGGAATTCAGGGTGTCGGTCCGAAGGACAAATGGACGGACGATCGCGAAATTGATGACCAGATTTTCGTAACGTTTGAATTCCCTGGAAAGCATTACTCAGAGGATAAGAACGATCTGGCGATTGTGACCTATTCGTCCATGAGCACCAACAGCTGGGAGCCCTATGGCGAAGCTGTGTTTGGCAGTCGCGGCACGATTGTCATGAAGACGGAAAAGGAAGCTCTGTTGTACAAGGAACCGAGCAAGGACAGCCCCGGTGGGTTCGAACAGCGTATCTGGGTGGTCAACAGTCAGGAAGGTGGTTCAGTTCTGGACAGCTATGAAACCGGTGCCGCGTCAGGGCCCGGTGGTGGTGCCGGGGCGGAGGAAAAAGTCAGCCGCGGTTACCGTGAAGAAATGGAACACTTCTGTTATTGCATTCGATCGGGCGAGAACAAGCTGCGTTGTCCGGGCAAAGTGGCAATGGCCGACGCCATCATGGCACTGACTGCGAATCTGGCCATGAAGCTGAAAAAACGCATTGTCTTCAAAGACGAATGGTTTGATCCGGCCAGCGACGCTGCTCCTGAAACGGACGAACAGGTGATCAATTCTTAAACCAGAAATCAGGCTACTGCTCTGTCACGCTTTGAATTTCGTGTAGTGGATCTTGCTAAAGATCCCCGGGCTGCAGGATCTTTAGCAAGATCCACTACATCCAAACCGATTTTTTATCCTGACAAAACACGATGCTCTTACTTGTTTGCAGGCCCTGACTTCATGGGACGCTGGCCGGACAACAGCCGATCGACGCTGATCACCTTTGGGCTGATCTTCGTCCTCTTTCCACTGCTCGCATGGTTCTGTGTCTGGTTTATGCGAGGGTAATCGGTTCAGTCCGGCCCGAGTCGCGTTGTGTTGAGGCTATTGCCTGAAATTACCTGACAGGAGACTTGCCCAGCAGCCGGCGCAGCAGCCCGATCTGGCCAGCGTGCAGCATTTCATGATGTGAGCAGAACAGCAGGCAGCCGAGCTTGCTGGGGAATGCTGCGTAGGGCTCATCAACTGGTTCGTCCAGGACATCAATGTCGGTGAGAGGCAGCTCCAGCATTGTCTGCTGATATACCTTGTCAAAAACCTGTCGGATTTCCGCGACGCTCGGATTATTCGCGGCGACAGGATCCGGGATCGTCCCCTTGCTGAACTTCTTTCTGAAGGAGCTGGACATCAGCTCCGTGTCCACAGGCTGACGTCCTCGAAGGCGAAACAGACACAATCCATATTGGGCCATCGCCAGATGTCCAATTTGCCATGCCAGGTGTGTCGGATTGTTCGATGTCACTCGAAACCAGTCATCGGTCTGCACATCATCGAGCAGACTGAGAGTGTATTTTCGGGCAAACTGGATTTGAGCAATTGCAAGGCTGAGGCGAGAATCAATCGACATGGGTCCTGGTCCTGAATGCTGAGTGTGCCGGGGAGCGAACCATTATGCATGGAAGCGAACAATGGTGACCCAAAGTCTCCAGAAAATCGCGGCCATCAGAGCGCTCAGCGGTACTGCTGCCGCAGCCATGAGCGTGATCAGTGTCAGGGCCTCGGTTCGTCCGTAATGCATTTCATTATAGAGCCGAGTGACGACCGGCTCCAGCTGAATGGGCCGCAGTGTTGAGGCAATCGTGACATCCCAGAAACCCCAGTGACTGAGTATCAGGCCTGCAAAGAACCAGCGGGATGCCTGGAGCTTCCAGCGGATTACTGTTGATCGCTGACGAACTCCGGCATCCGGTGATTCATCCAGCAGATTTGCTGAGTAAACGGCTAAGGGACTGGTTGAATTCAGCACGAGTCCGGCAATCAGCCATGCGCGAGGCAGCAGTGTCAGCGCCAGTCCAAGCAGCAGAGGCAGCCACGAATCGTACAGCCCATTCAGAACGGGTAGCTGGAACACAGACAGAAGCGAAATGCTGGTCATCAGCGACCCACAAAGTCCCGGCATCAGCAAGAGCATCGTCAGTGCGGGTGTCTGGCGAAAGTGCAGCCACACTGCAATTCGAAGTGCGACTATTGTTGCGGCTGCTGCGAATCCCAGTGATATCAGAATCTGTTCAAACGACTGCCGCAGGAACGGCCACTGATCGGAAATCGCCCGGATTCCTCGAAGTAATGGGGCTGCATTTGTCGCCAGCGGCCAGAACAGGCAGACACTGAGCGACAGGAAAAGCCACGCGAGTGCCAGCCAGTTGCTCGTCCTGCCGGAAGTACCAGCTGTCTGACAGAAGCTGGAATCCGGAGACCTGTTGCATTCAAGTGAGCTGATACTGGTAATGGTGCTGCCCCGCAGCAGCACCCAGACTGGCGTCAACAGCAGGAACTCGATCAGCACCGGACGAAGGATCATCTCAAGACTATCTGAAATCGGTTGTCGGCTGGCGTGCGCATCAAACAGCCAGACGGTCCATGCAATGGGATGGCGGTCAATCTGCAGCAGAGCAGCCGTTTCGAACTCCTGAAACGACACCAGAGCCGCCAGACTCCATGCTATCAGTATGGGACGCCACGGACCATTCATCTTCAGCCGGATCCGGAACCATCTCCAGCGCCCGGTCTCCGTCACGGGACGCAATAACTTCCATGAATGCAGAGCCTCCTCGCTCAGGTCCGACGCGGGCATCATCAGTCGCACTGCGACCGTAATGGCGACCGCCCGGATCGTCAGAATGAGGCCATACAGAAGCTCTGTCGCCGGCTGATTGTCGACCAGCCGGGCTGCTGCCAGACGCCACGTATAACCCAGCAGAAGTTCCGGAACCAGAAATGGCAGCAGAGCTGCGATCAGCCCGATTCGGGCACTCTTTCCGCTGCCGGTCTTTCCGCTGCCTGTGGATCTCAGCCAGGCCGTCAGTTCGGCTGCCGGAACAATCGCCAGTGTGGCCACACATATACATCTGACAAAAGACCACAGGATGGCCGTACTGAGAGTCACTGCTGCACATACTCCCCGGACAGCCATTCCAGCACAGAATCATTCAGTTGAGCGGCGGCTTCCATCTCCACCCCCTGCCCGGCCCAGTTCATCAGTTCCTGAACGCTGTCCGGCAGGCGACTGCGGTCCACGTCGCCCAGTGGAATTTGTCGTGAAGCCGACTGGGCCAGCAGCAATTCTACCTCGGCCGAAAGCAGGAAATCGATAAATTTCTGAGCGGCGTCGGGATGCTGGCATCCTCGAATCATGGCGACGCTGTTGGGAATGACAATCGTCTTTCCGGCCGTCGTTCTTATCGGCAGCATCTTCACCGGTTTTCCCTGATCCATCGCGACAAAAACATCATCCGTATCTGTGAAACCCAGTGCACAGGCGCCTTCCGCGACAAGATCTTTGACGGACCCGTTTCCGCGCGCTTCACGAATACCTCGAGCCTGAAGCGAGTGATGCCACTTCTTTAGTTCCTCCAGCCCCATTTCCGCCGCCAATACGGAATAATGTGTCAGCGTCGTTCCGTAGAGAGGGATCGCGATCGCAACGGTATTCAATGATTCCGAGGCCAGCAGCTCTGCTACTTCTTCCTCCGTGGCTGTCAATTGTTCGCTGTTCACAATGAAGACTCTCATCCTGGCGGCAAAGCCCGTCCAGTGGCCGCCAACGTCCTTAAAAGGAGAAGGGATTCGTTCATACCCCGTTCCTTTAAATGGAGCGAGTACTCCATGGTCCATTAAGCGAATTGTTCCCAGAGTCTGATTGTTCCAGAAAACGTCGCACCGTGGTCGATCTTTTTCCGCGATCAGGAGATTTGTAAGTCCAAGCGACTTATTGGCTTCTTCGTCGTAACGGACTTCCACAGCAATGCCGGACCGCTTTTCGAAGAGCCGAATGATGTCGTCAGCAAAGATCGCATCATGGGCACAATACACGGTCAGTGAAGCAGGTTGCCGGAATAACGACGGAATGACGACGGCACCAGCAACCAGGACCAGTGCCAGAACGGACCACGAACTTCGCATGTTTCGGGCCTGACAGAAAAAACCTGATACGGCGGCAGATGGGAGGGCGAAGCTCCTGCTGAGCCGTTTGCCCTGGAATGCGTGTGGATTTCGGCTCGGCAGGAGCCTCGCCCTCCCGGTAAAACTTCGCATGTTTCGGGTCTGACAGAAAAAAGCTGATACGGCGACCGGCATCTAAAAAGAAACCAGTCAGGGCGG
>JALHMY010000001.1:0-69997 GCA_022843805.1 Fuerstiella sp. | reverse complement strand
GCGTGTGGATTTCGGCTCGGCAGGAGCCTCGCCCTCCCGGTAAAACTTCGCATGTTTCGGGTCTGACAGAAAAAAGCTGATACGGCGACCGGCATCTAAAAAGAAACCAGTCAGGGCGGCAGATGGGAGGGCGAAGCTCCTGCTGAGCCGTTTGCCCTGGAACGCGTGTGGATTTCGGCTCGGCAGGAGCCTCGCCCTCCCGGTAAAACTTCGCATGTTTCGGGTCTGACAGAAAAAAGCTGATACGGCGACCGGCATCTAAAAAGAAACCAGTCAGGGCGGCAGATGGGAGGGCGAAGCTCCTGCTGAGCCGTTTGCCCTGGAACGCGTGTGGATTTCGGCTCGGCAGGAGCCTCGCCCTCCCGGTAAAAACTTCGCATGTTTCCGGCTTGCCAGCAAATACCCTGTTCGGCATACCGGCTGCGGGGATCAGGGAGTTGCGGGACTCACAGGTGCGGGCAGTTTATCAAAATAGCCTTTGATGCCTTCGACATATCCTGGTGGAACCTGTTCAGACTCAATCGCTGCCTGAACGCCTGCCTTGATTGTGGTGACGCTTTCCTGATACTGCCTCAGCTCGTTGGGATCGAAATCCTTTTCTGAAGCATATTCTTTGGTCTTGATGGACAGCAGGACTTTGCCCGCCTGAACCTGAGTCTTTGATTTTTCATCCTTATAGCCCTCAGGGTCGCTGTTATCCTCCGGAGCCTCCCCGCCCTTGCCGAAGCCCTTTTCCCCCATGCCTTCGCCGTCACCCGGGTTGCCGCGCATCATCTGCTTATACATCTGGGCATAGTCTTCCAGCGACTGGCATCCTTCGCACTGTTCACCGTCCAGCTGACCCTGCTGGTTGAGTCGTTCGGCCTCTCTAAGGGTCTTCATGGCTTCTTCGAGTTTTTGTATATCACCGGCCGATCGGGCAAGTTCCTGCAACTCTTCGCGTGAGAGTTCCAGCGATTCCTTAAGAGCCTGCATGGCTTCTTCGGTGAGCTCTTCACTCGATTCTCCATCTTTGGGCTGTTGAGCAGCCGCGTCGAGCGCTTTGAGTGCCTTGTCCAGAGCGGACGAAAGTTCACTGGAACCCGCTTTTTCGGACGAGAACTTTTTCATGTCCTGAAGTTGCTTGCGGAGCTGAGACGCCAGCTTCTGCCTGTCTTCGGGCGTCTTCGCCTCCATCATGGCGTCCATGGTCTCTTTCGCTTTTTCCATCTCCTTCTGCAGGCCTTCTGTTTTTCCCTGCTGAAGGTCTTTCAGCCATTCATTCATCTTCTGAGCACGAGCGCCGCCGAACTGCTGGCTGAGAGCCTGCTGACTGAGCATCTTTTGCAGGTCTTCACTGGAGACCATTTTCCACTGATCATTCAATGCCTGTCGCTGTGACTGCAGCACTTTCGAATTGGACTGCTGCTGCTTTGGCTTCATTTCGCGAAACGCGGACTTCAGACCCTCAATCTGCTTATCGATCTGCTCAGATCGTTCTTCATCAATCTGCACATCCTTCTTCAACTGTTCCTGGCGAGATTTATTGGCCCTGCGAATACTGGCAACTTCTTCCTGCTGCTTTTCGGCTTTCAGAGTAGCCTCAACTTTGCCAAACGGATCCAGCTGAGGAACCTGCCAGACAACCAGTGCCAGGAGGGCGGCGGCGGCTGTCAGTCGAAGCAGCTGATGCTGGATTCGAAACGGAACAACATCAGCGGAGCGGATCTTTTCGGCCGACTGTTCTGCGGCATGTGTGACCAGAGGCTGGTATTCTCCGGCGGATGAATTCAGCGTTGCCAGAGTCAGAAACAAATCGTGAGTTCCGGCATGAGCATCCACCTTCTGTGCAGCGACAGTCCGTTCCGCACGATTGTGAAAAATGGCAGCCAGAATCAGGGAGACGACCGGTATTGCCAGTAGCCATTCCCATTGCTGACCGCTGGGAGGAATCAGGCCCAGTAATCTTGCGGCCAAAACGCCGGCGATCGCCAGCGAAAGCGTACCCATGGCCGACAAATAAGCCGATCTTCCAAAGGCTGCTGCTTTCAGACGTCGCTGAACTCGTTGTAGCAGCAGATCAGCCTTATTCGCATCTGACATGGCTCGTATTCCTGACCGTAAAGACTCGAACTTGCCGGCAACCGTCAATGAATTCTATCGCGAGACGCACAGCGGCGGCAATCAGATCCCAGTTTCCGGCAAGTTTGTCTGAAAATCGACCGAATTTTCGCCGAAAAACGGACGATTTTGCAGTCTGATCTGTCTGATCAGTCAGATCAGTCAGATCTGTAGTTAAACTCCCGCACGACTACTGCTGCCAGTAAGCGCGGTCCAGAGTCCGGTAATTGATGGCTTCGCTGAGGTTTTCGCAGGAGATGTGTTCACGATCCTGCAGGTCTGCGATCGTGCGGCTGATTCGCAGGATTTTGTCATGAGCTCTGGCAGAAAGACCCATTTCGTCCATGGCAGATTTCAGTAATTTCTCGGCATCGGCTTCCAGCTGACAGTATTTCCGAATCTGCGGCGGTTTCATCTTTCCATTGACTCGTGTCTTGTCGGATCGGAATCGGGCTGCCTGACGACTGCGGGCTGCCACTACGGCTTCTCGCATCTGAGTGCTGGAGGTTCCTTCCGTTTTATCTGACAGTTCCCGAAACGGTACCGGGGGCACTTCAATATGAATATCGATGCGATCCAGCAGAGGACCACTGATGCGGCTGAGATAGCGTTCGACCTGCATGGGATTGCAGGCACACTGTCGTTTCGGGTCACCTCGAAATCCGCAGGGGCATGGGTTCATTGCGGCCACCAGCATCACGTTGGCTGGAAACGTGACGCTGCCCATGGCTCTTGAAATGGTGACGCAGTGGTCTTCCAGTGGTTGTCGCATCACCTCGAGCGTTCGTCGATTAAACTCCGGCAGTTCATCAAGGAACAGAATTCCGTTATGTGACAAACTGATTTCTCCGGGTTGAGGAATACTGCCTCCACCAACCAGTCCGGCTTCGCTGATGGTATGGTGAGGCGACCGGAATGGGCGTTTCAGAAGCAATGGCTGTCCTGGTTCCAGCCGTGCGACCGCGCTGTAAATGCGGGTGGTTTCCAGGCTTTCTTCGGGTTCCAGTTCCGGCAGAATGGTACAGATTCGCTGTGACAGCAGAGTCTTTCCGGTGCCGGGAGAACCGATCATTAACAGGTGGTGACATCCGGCGGCTGCCACAGTGACGGCTCGTTTGGCCATCTCCTGGCCTTTGACATCCACGTAATCGATGTCATAGCGCCCATAGTCATCGCGAGCGGAATTCCAGCTGAAATCGACCGGTTCCAGGGAAAGCTGGCCTGTCAGAAATCCGACAGCCTCGGTCAGCATACCCACGGAGATGACTTCAATGCCTTCTACAACGGCTGCTTCGCGGGCGTTGGCGGCGGGAACAACAATGTGAGTCATCCCGGAATCCCGGGCTGCCAGCGCCATTGACAGTGCTCCGCGAATTGAACGCAGGCTGCCATCCAGCGCCAGTTCGCCGACATAGACGACTCGCCGGTCCGGCTCTTCTTCGATCTGGCTGTCGGCAATCAGCAGGCCCAGTGCAATCGGGAGATCGAGAGACGCTGCATCTTTGGGCAAATCGGCCGGCGACAAATTAATGACAACACGATTCTCAGGACGACCGTATCCACTATTGACCAGAGCTCGCTCAATGCGGTGAATGCTTTCCTTAACGGCGGCTTCAGCCAGACCGACCAGAATTGTTTTTGGAAGAGCTCCTGGCGAAATGTCGACTTCGACTTCGACGGGGAGAGCTTCAATTCCCAGAAGAGTGTAGGTGGAGAGGCGTGAAAGCATGTGGTACGTGCCTCGCTGTGGCTCGGTGGTGTGTTTCGAGGTGTTAATCGCACCCGCAGTGTTACGTAGTGTGTGCGAGTATTCAAACCTCCACATGAGATATCTGTGGCTGAAAAAGAACAATCCGCGGGGAAGGAGAGACGGGTTCCGGTCTTCCCAGTCATGAGAAGGCCGATTTTCGCAGAAGAGCCAGTTGAGAATCACTAGTCGACTTTCTCGACCCTGCCCCATAAACTACGGGAATCATGTCAGGTTCCGGATTCGTGTGGCGTCAGCTGGCCGGATGGCTGCTGACCTCGTCTCAGGATCTACCGAGGCAATCTTTACAACAGCAGATGCTGGGCGTTCTCAGTTCGCTGAAATTCCAGTCTGCGTCAGGAGAGGTTTAAATGCTGAAGAAATTTGTGTTGGCTGCAGTTTGCGGTGCACTGTGTTCGGTGTCTGCGTACGCAGATGGATGGGGCGGAGTTTCCGGCCAGATTGTGGTTTCCGGGGCTGCACCCAAGCCTGTTCTGCTGCACAAGAAGGGGTCGCCGATTAAAGACGCTGAAGTTTGTGCTGCACAGGACACATACTCAGAAGAGGTTCTTGTGGATGAAGCCACAAAGGGTCTGGCGAATGCCTTCATTTACGTGTCAAAGGCCCCCAGTAAGATTCATCCGGATTTGAAAACTGTTCCTGCGGCCAAAGTCACCTTTGACCAGAAGAATTGTACCTTCCTGCCGCATGCGATGGTGGTGCGAGCCGGCCAGACGGTTGAAGTGATCTCCAACGACCCAATTGCCCATAACACGCACACGTATCCTCTGCGAAATCAGGCAATGAACGTGCTGGTTGCTCCCAACACTGCTTTGGGCAGTGGTGTGGATGTCCCATGCAAAGTCACTGAGCGATTGCCGCACAAAGTTGCCTGCGACTACCATCCCTGGATGATTGCATACTGGCTGGTCGTTGATCATCCCTACGCGGCTGTTACCGATAAAGAAGGTAAGTTCACCATTGCCAACCTGCCGGAAGGCGAACATGAAATGGTAATCTGGCACGAGGCCGCTGGTTACATTAACCGAAAGTACATGGCAACTGTGAAGAACGGTGCCGTGACCGAACTGAAGCCGGTGAGCGTGGACGCTGCCAAACTGGTGAAAAAGTAGAACCTGCCAGTTCCCGGTCAGTCGGCCGGAACGCCGCGTGCGATGAATTACTCAGAGCGGCTTTCGCAGTCCCGCGTTAGCCGCTCTTTCTTTTTTTGCTTCTGTTTCTCTGCTTCCATTTCGCAAACGTCAGATCAGCCTGTGAAACAGCATCTTGGCATGTTACTGCAGTTGATGGTTCTCGCCGTCCTGCCACTGATTATCGTCTTTCAGCTGTTCTACGGATTCCGGCTGATCGTTATGCCGATTTCGCTGCTGACCGGGATCGTCATCTTCCTGCTGGGTACAGCCCTTCGCGAATCTCGCTGAGCTCAATTGCCGCACGGCTGACGACGTTACTTCAGTCATTTCCAATCGCTTTTCTAACGAATCGCCATGTGGTCAGCGGAGGCCACAGCAGCAGCCGCAGCCATGTTGCGGGCCGGATCTTCATCTCAAAGCAGTGCGGGCAATAAAAGTGCCGCCAGCCAAAGAATGCCAGCAAATATTCGGTCGGGGCCGGATCAACTGTTTTCAGTGGCTCCCGACAGAAATGGCATTTGTAATGAGTGGGTGACTTCCGGCGTGCCATTCAAGCAAACTTCTGTGGGTTCGGTCCCTTGATTGGGGGCGCAATTTTCTGTGAACGATTCCCGTCAGCAGACAGTGGATGTAATCTATACACGAAGAAGCATCACCTCCACGTGGTCAAATTCATCAGGACATTGGATCACAGAAACCGACTCGCGGGATTGCCGATTTTGACGATCGGGAGGGGATACATCTGAGGATGTCTTACGTAATCAGATTGTGACAGATCCTGCGATTGTGATGATCGAGCCGAACGTGACTTCTGTTCGGGGTTATTTTTGATTTGATGAATTCCGCCTTCCCGCTGCCTCAGTCTCTATTGGGAGTGTTGAGATGATGTCATTTCTTCAACGACAGCTGATTTCCTTAGCTGTCACGCTGGTTATGGCTGCATCGGGACTGTGTCTTTGGGCTGATGAAGTACCATTGGTGGGCGGAGTAGAGCGACAGCCCTTTGTCGCAGCCACTCGCAGGCTTGTGGAAGCGATGGATTTCGCGGGAACTGCGTTCAGCGAGGAGACGCGGCAGCAGCTGGAGCAGGCTTTTGCCATGCCGGACGACGTTCAGGCCGTTCGAGCAATTCAGCGAATTCTGGATCCAATGTGCCTCGCTTATGTGAACATTAATCCTGAAAGCCGCGTTAAAGTGGCTGAAGGTCCCGTGCGAAAGGAACTGCTTCAGCAGGGCTGGCGTTCATTTCTGGTCAAGGTTCACAATGAGGCGGGCATTAATCCGGTTCTGCAGGCGGAAAGTCCAAACGCCGCTCCCGTGTATCAGCAGGGAAAAGGAGCCCGGGAAAAGCCTCGAACGGATCAGAGGCTGGTGAATCCGGATCAGGTTCCTGATCGGTTCCTGGAAATTTCGATGCTGCAGAGGGAACCATTGAAGGCCCGACTTTCCGGACTGCTTCTGGAATACTGTGTCGTGTTGCTGTTCAGCCGGGATGCCGGGCCCAGAGAAGCGGCTCTGTCCTTTCATGTGGGCGCGGGTACTCAGGACATTGGTTTTCGTAATGCGGTACCGGTGCTGTTTCACTGTAAACCGGCCGTTTCTGTGACTCTGCGTGTTCGTGATACTGACGGAGAGCCCACGACGGCATCATTCGTCATTCGAGATGCTCAGGGACGTATTTATCCTCATCCTTCTCGTCGACTTGCTCCCGATTTTTTCTTTCATCATCAAATCTATCGGGCCGATGGCGAGAGCGTGCTGCTGCCTCCTGGCAAGTATCAGATGATTGCCAGTCGAGGACCCGAATATGTTCCGCAGCATCTGGCTGTCGAGGTTCCGGAAGCTGCCGAACATTCTGTCGCTGTTGATTTGAAGCGATGGATTCATCTGGCTCCGCGTGGCTGGTATTCGGGCGATCATCATGTGCACGCAGCCGGTTGTGCTCACTATGACAGTCCCACGGAAGGAGTGGGTCCGGAAGATATGATGCGCCACATTCTTGGCGAAGATCTGAATGTGGGCTGCGTGCTGAGCTGGGGGCCATGCTGGTACACTCAAAAAGGCTTCTTTGAGGGGCAGGTTTCAGGGTTATCGACAGCCCGTTATCTGATGCGCTACGACGTGGAGGTCAGCGGATTTCCATCATCACACGCCGGTCATCTGTGTCTGCTGAAGCTGACGGAAGATGATTATCCGGGCACTGAACGGATCGAACAGTGGCCCAGCTGGACACTCCCCGTTTTGAAATGGGGCAAGGATCAGGGCGGTGTTGTGGGATACAGCCACAGTGGCTGGGGGCTGTCTCTGCCCGACTATATGCCGGATGGCAGCCGCCAGTTTACCAAACGGCCGTGGGGTGGTTCGGCCAGTGAATGGTCTGGTAAGGCGGCCGACAAATTGCCGGATTATGCCATGCCGCTGTTTGATGGAATTGGGGCGAACGAGTTTATCGTGACGACCGCTCACGACGTGTGCGATTTCATTTCTGCCGTGGATACTCCGGCCGTCTGGGAACTCAACATCTGGTATCACACGCTCAACTGTGGCATGACGTCCAAAATCAGCGGGGAGACAGATTTTCCATGCATCTACGGAGATCGCGTGGGACTTGGCAGAATCTACGTCAAACTCGATCCGAACGAACCTCTGTCCTATGACAGGTGGGTTGACGGTCTGAAGGATGGTCGCAGTTATTGTGGCGACGGTCTGAGCCACATCATTGATTTTCGAGTGAACGAAACGGGAGTGGGAGAAAAAGCCGGCGGAAGTTCGCATATAAGCCGGCTCGACCTGAAAGAATCTCAGGAAGTTCGTGTTCGATTTGATGCGAGTGCCCTGCTGGCCGAAAAGCCGACTCCTGAGACCGAAGCGATTCGTACCCGTCGACTGGATGACAAACCTTACTGGCATATCGAACGATGTCGCATCGGCGAAAGCCGGAAAGTGCCGGTTGAAGTGATCGTCAACGGCCAGGTGGCGGCTCGTTCGGAACTGCTCGCCGACGGAACCGTTCGCCCGTTTGATATCCCGCTGAAAATTACACAGTCTTCATGGGTCGCAGTGCGAATCCTTCCATCAGTGCATACCAACCCGGTCTTTGTGCATGTGGATAACAGGCCCATTCGTGCCAGTCGCCGCAGTGCAGAATGGTGTGAAAAGGCTGTGCAGACCTGCTGGAGCTCCAAACAGGAACGAATTCGACCTGAAGAGCGGGAGGCTGCAAAACTGGCCTACGATCAGGCGGCTGAGATCTACCGAAAAGTGCTCAGTGAATCTGTCGCTGATTGAAAGTGTGATCCGATCCCTCAGAGTACAATGTCTTACGGCCGTTTAACCGGAGAGGTTTTCATGATTCGTCTTTTATTCAGTCTTGTAGTTCCCGTTGTTGCCTTTGGTTCTGCCGTCGCGTTCAGTTCAGTTTCAGGCCATGCCTCTGAGAAGGCACCGCCGGAACCAGCCGGGATGCAGGCTCTGTTTAACGGAAAGGATCTGACGGGATGGGACGGAGACCCCCGATTGTGGAGCGTTCGCGATGGCGTGATCCATGGAGAAACCACAGAACGAAACAAAGCGCAGGGCAATACCTTCCTGATCTGGAAGGAAGGTAAGGTTCATGACTTTGAACTGAGGTTGTCTTTCCGTTGCAACGCCACGAACAATTCGGGCATTCAGTATCGATCAAAGCACATTACTGAAGGCAAAGTTGGAAATGCCTGGGTCGTTCGGGGATACCAGCACGAAATTCGAAATGAGAACATGCTGCCTAATGTGTCAGGGTTCATCTATGACGAAGGCGGCAAACGAGGCCGTATCTGTCTGGCGGGCGAGCATGCCGTCTGGGAAGCCAGCGATGGAAAGAAAGTCATCAGCAATCTGCTGGACGCGGAGGAGTTCCGTCAGCTGATGAAGGTGGATCAGTGGAATGATGTGGTGATCATCGCCCGCGGTAATCACATGCAGCACTATCTGAACGGAAAAAAGATCCTGGATTTTACGGACAAGGATCCGGAGCTGGCTCTGCTGGATGGCATCCTTGCCGTGCAGCTGCATGCAGGCGAACCAATGTGGGTGGAATTCAAAAACATCCGTCTTAGCCATCTGAAGTAGATGACGGGATTCAGATCATGCGGGAGATAACGAGCCGTCCTGATTTCAGGCGGCTCGTGTCGTCCAGCCTTCACGCCACGCGGTGCTATTGAGAATCAGCATCGAGAATCAGCGACGGGGCGAGCGGTTGACCACGATTCCGAGAGTGGGGCGTGATGTGGTTGTCCGCCCTGCCCTCTGGTAAAAGTTACTTGTGCGTGATCGCAGATGATAGCGAGCAGCCAGGTGAGTGCCGGAATCCTGGAGTGTGATCGGATTGTTCCATGCGATGACTCCCAGGCAGAGTGACATCAGCAGCGCCGAAGCGATAACCAGTGTGCGGGATGCGGTTTTCATCAGCGTGTCTTTCGTTGAATCCTGTCAGAGCAAAAATCACTGATCTCAAAAGTCACCCGTCGATTCGCAACAGTCTGCGTAACCGACGGTAGACGACCTTTTCAATATCAGTGAAATGCAGACGCAACCCGTGTACCGAAGATCATGCTGTCCGACACCGAACGTCCCTGTCGACCGGTTTCACCACGGGCCATGGCTGCGATTGTCGGGAAAATGCTGCCGATTTGCAGGATTATGGCATGGCAGCCAGACTTCATGGTAGGGTAAATGCCAGGGTGGCCGTTAATCTGAACATCTTTCCGGGATTCGGAAAATGGTGGTTAGAAAAGGGAACAAGTGATGCCAGAATGGTGACGGTGTTCCACAAACGATGCATGTTCCACAAACGATGCATGTTGTTTTTCAGTTCGACGCCGTCCTTTGGGTCCCGGCAGATTTTTTTGTGAGGCGAACAGTGTTCAACGGCAACCAGATGATTCTTGCTTTGCCTTTCCGAATGCTGCTGACGATTCTGTTTTTGAACAGCGGTGGTCTGTGGCCGGGTGATCTGTGGCTGAACAATGCCGTCTGCGGCGCTGAACAGACAGAGAGTCTTGAGTACTTTGAACGCCAGGTTCGACCACTGCTCAATGCTCACTGTCAGGAATGCCACTCCAGCACGACCGGGCAGGATAATGGAGCCCTGATTCTGGATACTGTAGCCGGTATCGCAACCGGGGGGACTCGCGGAAGACTCGTGCATCCGGAGGACGTGGATCGCAGTCTGCTGCTGCGAGCTGTTCGTTATGCGGATACGGATCTGCAAATGCCTCCAAAGGGAAAGCTTGCGGATGCTGATCTGGAAATTCTGGAAAAGTGGGTGCGAGACGGCGCTGTGCTTCCTGAATACAAAGAGGCGCCCCGTCCCGCAACTCATGCGATTGATTTTCGGAAGGGCCGGGAATTCTGGTCCTTCCAGCCTCTGCGAAGTGTGGACGTGCCGTCGGCTGATACGGAGTGGTGCACTTCCGTTGTCGACAATTTTATCCTGCACCAGATGAAACAGAACGGGCTGTATCCCAGTCCTGAAGCGGATGCGGCAACCCTGCTGCGGCGGTTGTCGTTTGATGTGACAGGACTTCCTCCGTCCGTCGACGAGCTGAACGCATTTTTATCGAATGCCGCATGGGAACAAGCGGTCGATCGGCTGCTGTCGTCCCCACAGATGGGCGAACGCTGGGCCAGGATCTGGCTTGATCTGGCTCGATATACAGACTTCACTCCGGAATGGCAAAGCCCCACAGATCGCGGCTGGATTTATCGTGACTGGGTTGTGAAGTCGATCAACGACAATGTGCCTTATGACCAGTTTGTCAAACTGCAGCTGGCTGCTGATTTGTTGCCGGACACCGCTCCGGAGGACCTTGCGGCTCTGGGATTTCTGGGGCTGAGCCCGACCTACTGGAAAGAACTGCGACTGGCACCGTCGGTGATTGAACAGATCGTGGCGGATGAATGGGATGAACGAATAGATGCCGTGTCCCGCACGTTTCTGGGGCTCACGGTCTCCTGTGCCCGGTGCCATGACCACAAATTTGATCCGGTATCCACGGAAGACTATTACGCACTGGCGGGTGTTTTTGCGAGCACTCAGCTGGATGAGAGGCCGTTGTTGCCAGCGCCGGAAGCTCAGAAGGTTCGGGACGCCCGCGCCCGAGTGCAGACGCTGGAGGCCGAGCTGAAGGTTCTGAAGGAAAAGAAATCAGAAGATGCTCAGCGAGTCGAACAGGAGATCGCAGGCATCCGTGCAAATACACCCGGTTTTGATACGCCCTTTGCACATGTGCTTCGAGAAGCCAGCATCTATGTGAAAGCGGACGGAGATGAACTGACGAAACTGGAATACGAGGAAGCCAGGCCTCGCGATCTGCCCGTGTTTCGTCGAGGCAATCCGGCGAATGCCGGCGACATTGTGGCTCGACGATTTTTAACCGTTTTCCAGCAGGATGCTCCCGCCGTCTTTCAGGATGGCAGCGGCCGCAGGGAGCTGGCTGAGGCGATGCTGAATCAGTCGGGCGGGCTGCTGGCCCGAGTGATTGTCAATCGGATCTGGGAACAGCATTTTGGCAGTGGCCTGGTGAGAACTCCCAGTGACTTTGGGTTGCAGGGAGATCGTCCAACACACCCTGATTTGCTGGAATACTTATCGTATCAGCTGGTGGAACACGGCTGGGATCTGCGGTGGCTGCATCGGACCATTCTGCTGTCCGCTGCTTATCGGCAATCGTCTGCATGGCGAGAAGACGGGTTTGCTGCCGATCCGGACAATCGCCTGCTGTGGAGAATGAATCGAAGACGCCTGGATATTGAAATGTGGCGGGATGCCACGCTGGCGGTTACCGGGCAGCTGGATCTTCGGCCCGGTGGTCCCTCCCGGCCGATTGATGATCCTGAAAACGTCCGTCGAACTTTGTATGTCACCGTTGCCCGGGAAGAGCTTCATCCGGTACTTCGAATGCACGACTTTCCGGAAGCCAGTGCCCACAGCCCTCGCCGCGAGCCAACGACAACTCCTCTGCAGCAGCTGTTTGTTTTGAATTCCGCATGGATGGAAAAGCAGGCGGCCGCTCTGTCGAACCGCATTCGCGAACTGGAAAACGATCATTCTCGCATTGAAATGTGTTATCTGCTGATGTTTTCACGATCACCTTCACAGCAGGAATACGATCTGGCACAGAAGTTTCTGAATCAAACGACAGCCGGAGAACCCCATGCGGGCGCCCCGGCTGTTGCGGGCGACCCGGCTGTTGAGTCTGTTTCAGACCAGTCGGCTGCTTCGACAGCGGCCCGGGACGTTCGATGGAAGTTGTATCTCCAGTCCCTTCTGGGTCTGAATGAATTTCACTTTGTGGACTAGACGACGATTTGGTGATGAGGGGCAGCAGGAATCCGATATGAGTCACGCGGAGCAACTTTCCGGAATGTTTCTGTCCCGGCGCGCAATGATTGAACGAATGGGCGGCGGGCTTGGTTCACTGGGTCTGCTGGCGGCGATGCCGTCTGAAAGTTTTGCCGGAATGGTGGCACCGCACGTGCCGGCAAAAGCAAAGCGAGTCATCCATCTCTTTATGAATGGAGGTCCGTTTCAGGGGGATTTGTTCGACCCAAAGCCCATGCTTCAAAAGTTCGCCGGGCAGCGTCCGGCAGAAGCCGATCTTCGGACAGAACGAAAAACGGCTGGTCTGCTGCCGTCCCCATTTCGCTTTCGACAGTATGGAGAGAGCGGTGTTCCGGTCAGTGAGCTGCTGCCGCTGACTGCTGGCTGCATTGATGATATTTGTGTGCTGCGATCAACGTATACGGACAATCCGAATCACGGACCGGCTCTGCTGATGATGAACAACGGCACGATCCTGCCGACTCGTCCGAGCATGGGATCGTGGATGTCGTATGGTCTGGGGACGGAGAATCAGGATCTTCCGGCCTACATTGTGCTGTGTCCCGGCAAGCCCGTTCGCTTTTCGATTTTGTGGACCAGCGCATTTTTACCCGGGTCACATCAGGGAACATATATTAATCATCGTGAGATCGCCGCTGAAAAACTGATTCCCTTTCTTCGCAACATGTCCACCAGCCGAACGCAGCAGGCCGATCAGGTAGCGCTCATGGGGGAACTGAATCGACTGCAATTGCAGCGCAGTGGTCCGGATGGACAGCTGGAGGGCCGTTTACAGGCCATGGAAACGGCATTTCGCATGCAGTTTACGGCAACCGAAGCTTTTGACCTGCAGCAGGAAACCAGGACAACTCGGGAGAATTACGGCGAGGGACATTTTGCGAATGGCTGTCTGCTGGCACGACGGCTAAGCGAACGAGGCGTGCGATTTGTGCAGGTTTATTATGGTGATGGTCAGCCATGGGATACTCACAGCAATCACCATGACGCCGTTCGAAACCTTTGTAAAGACATTGATCGCCCCGTTGCCGCCCTGCTGACCGACCTTCGTGAACGAGGCCTTCTGGATGAGACTCTGGTGCTCTGGGGAGGAGAATTTGGGCGAACTCCAACATCGGAAAATGGCAACGGACGCGATCACAATCACTATGGCTTTACGACATGGATGGCAGGCGGCGGAATTCGAGGCGGCATGACATATGGCGAAACGGACGACTTCGGATTTCGGGCCGTTCAGGATCGAGTTCATATTCACGATCTGCATGCCACGATCCTTCATCAGCTGGGGCTGAATCATGAACAGCTGACGTTCCGTTACGCCGGCCGGGACTTCCGACTAACAGATGTCGCAGGCCGCGTGATTCAGGAAATTCTAAGTTAGAACCCCTGACCCAACCCTTCAATCATTTAACACATAGGTAAATCCGAGGCGAATTTGGTACGTGGAAATCGCCATCACGTTATCACGCTGGCTTGCCCGGCCCCAACCGGCTTCATGCCGATGGTGCCCAGGTTGGGGAACTATACAGCTTCCAGGGGGTTATTCTCGGCCCCCATCGGCCTCGTGCCGATGGTGCCAAGGTTTGGCAACTACACTTTAGACCTTGTGATGCTCCGTCCAGTCCACCGACTGAACGTACTGTTGCTGACGAACGGGGACGGATGTCATATTCGAACGCTGCCTGATCATCCGGAGTCGTCCCGCGCCGACTGTACAGACAGCATCGTCGTCGCGACCGAATCTCTGCTCGGTCCCAGTTTCCGGGTGACAACCCCAGCCACCGCCGGTAAACTGCCAGCATCCGCCGAGTGTTCGTGATTGATTCTGCGTAGGGCGGATTGACATAACCAGCCCCCTTGCACCCAAATCAACAAAGCGGAAAAGGTCAACGCACGATCGATGCGTCGGCTAATCGCCAGACGCATAGTTCGCAATTCGTTCGTCAAGTGGCGACGAACCGCTGCGGGCAAGGCGTGATGTAAGTAAGAACCCCTAACAAAACCTGCGTGAGCGGCCACGGAGGTTTTGTTAGGGGTTCTAAATTGGGAGAAAAAACGCCGGACATGCACGATACCACTCCTTCCCCAGAGAGCGTCTCACGTAGTTCGCGATTGCGACTGCGAGTGATTCCAATTGCGATCCTCATTCTGATTGGCACATTGGCTTGTATCGATAGTTGGATAACGATCATTCCAATCATTAGTAATCGGCACATTTTGGCTGAACTATGGCTCGAGGGAGAACTGGCTGTCCCCGGAATGGGGCTTCTTACATGCGCGATGAACCTGCTGTTCCTCGTTTCCGTAGTGTGTGCAGTGATTTCATGTTCGAGTGGCAAATGGTGGCGGGCGTCCGTCTGCACTATGACCGTCGTAACGTGCCTGATCTGGATCAGAATGCGGGATGATATTTTGTCGTATTCCGTGCTGAACAGTGTAGCCCAAAGTGGAAGCGTTCCACTTCTTCTCGATATGTCAGATGGCCGGGTCTGGATCCCGCCCGACAGATACAGAAATCCATGGGTCGAAGAGCTTCATCGGCAAGCCACTCAACACGAGCACAAATAACGATTCACATGAAAGCGCCATTGGGCGCAGGGTCGTCCAGGGCTGGAGATCCCTGCTGGCCCTGTGTTAGTGATGTTCAAGGTGCATGTGGTTGTCCACAGCAGGCTGTGGACAACAAAGCGGCAGCAGGCTGCCGCAGTCCAGGGAAAGATTGTGCAACTCGAAAGCCGAAGCGAAGACACATTGCGACACCACAATTCCGGAATTTGGGGGGACCAGTGAAGCCAGGGAGATGCAAAACGGGATTTCTGACGCTCAAAATGTCACACCACAGGCAGGAAAAATCCCCAATTTGACGCAGTCTTTGTGAATTCACCAGGCTGTTCTGGTCAAGGTGGCCCTGTTTCGGTTACCCTTCCCGATCCGCTGCGCGGGCAGCACTGTGACATCGAAGTCCGCTGGGACGCGGCGTTCAGCAAAATACAAGGACCGAAGGCCGGGGGCCTTCCTCAATTCACGATCGATTCGACGTAAGAAATTATGACTCTCGCGGAGCTGTTGCAAAACCGATTTCGGGCTGACCTGAGACATCGTGGAGCTGCGTACATTGAAGCCGAACGCATTTCCCTGGTGCGAGTGACGCCGGATAACGTATTTGCTGTTGTTCAGGATGGGGCTGAATATCAAACTCAACTTCGATATCAGCCGGACGATATCTCCATGTTTTGCACGTGCGAGCAATTCGCACGGTCCAAGACATGTAAACATTTGTGGGCGACGGTGCTGGCCACGGATCAGCAGGGTTACGCCAATCCGACGATCCGACCAGGGCGAATTTTGCCCTTCGTCGCGGCGGCCGCGTATCAGCCGATCGCCGTCGATGACCTGTCCGAAGGTCCGGATCCTGACGGCGATGTTTCATTGCCAAAGGGCAAGCGTCGACCGGGCGCTCGTCAGATTCAGGTGCCATTGCGACCATGGGAAGCCCGTCTGCACGAGCTCAGCGATGACATGACGGGCACGTCTGATGGGCAGACAAAGTCAGACCCACAGGAACGCCAGATCTTTTACGAAGTTGATATTGAGGCCAGTCGTGAGGCAGGCAAGCTGGTGATACAGGCATCACAGCGGCAGCGACGTGCGGGCGGACAATGGGGTAAAATCAAACCTCTGAAGGTTCGCCCCGGCGAGCTCGACCATATTGAACACGAGGATGACCGGACATTTCTTTCGTACCTGGCCGGTGCAGTTCCGGAGAGAAACAACTGGTCCAATCAGCAGACCGAACTGCGAACGTCAGCCCATCGTTTCCACGTGCCATTTGAGCTGGGTCAGCTGATCCTGCCGGATATGTGTCGAAGTCGGCGACTGCGGATTCTGGGCAGTGATGAAGCGGGCGAGCAGTTGCTGGACTGGGAAGAGTCTGATCCGTGGGAGCTGACGATCCGGGTGCGCCGGGATACGGAAAGTGATGGATGGAAGGTCGTGGGTCTGCTGGTTCGTAACGATGAATCGGTGGAGCTGTCGGACATCCCGCTGGTGGTTCCCGGAGGTTTCGTCGTCACTGCCGATTCTATTGGCCTGCTGCGAGATTTCGGCGCGCCGGAATGGATGAAGATGCTGAATGGCGGAGCTCTGCATATTCCTGCAGCCGATCAGCATGACTTTGTGGATCGGCTGCTGGATATTCCTTCACTTCCCCGGCTGGAGCTTCCGAAAGAGCTGCAGCTTGAGGAAATCCGGGTCACTCCGTCGCCGGTCCTGCGAATTTCGTCACCTCCGACGCTTCGATGGCGGAACGATTCTCTGAACGCCGAAGTTGTTTTCGACTACCTGGGAACTCCGGTTTCCGGCAGCAGTGCACGCTGGGCTGTTGTCCAGCGTGAAAGCAATCGATGTATTATTCGGGATCGCCAGTTTGAGAACGTCTGCTGGGAAAAGCTCCGGCAGGCCGGGTTTCGACGACGACTGGGTGATGCGCGGCATCAGGTGAATGTGGAGATAGCGCGGCGCGATCTGGGTCGAGCGGTACGAGAGCTGGTGGACGCGAAATGGTCAGTCTTTGCTGATGGCAGCCAGGTTCGTCAGGCCGGCGGCATGCGTTTCCGCGTGCACTCGGACATCGACTGGTTTGAAGTACAAACGGACATCGACTTCGAAGGTCGTTCAGTTTCGTTTCCGGAGCTTCTGCGAGCACTGGAACGAGGCGATTCCACCGTTCGGCTGGACGACGGATCGCTGGGAATTCTTCCTGAGGAGTGGCTGGAGCAGATTGGAATGATTTCCGGTCTGGGCACAGTGGATGAGAACGGACTGCGTTTTTCCAATTCACAGGCAGCCCTGCTGGATGCTCTGCTGGCATCTCAGGAGAATGTGGAGACCGACGAAAACTTTGCAGCGATGCGAGAACGTTTTCGTAACTTTTCGGGCGTCGAACCGGTCGCCATACCGAAGGAATTCAAGGGCGAACTGCGCGGATACCAGCATGAGGGTCTGTCGTGGATGAAGTTTCTGAACGACTTCAACTTCGGCGGCTGTCTTGCGGACGACATGGGTCTCGGAAAGACCGTTCAGTTTCTGGCGATGCTGCTGCGGCGACTGGAAGACTGCGGGACGGCTCCGCCTTCACTTGTCGTTGTTCCACGGTCGCTGATGTTTAACTGGGTCAGCGAATGTACCCGATTTGCTCCGATTCTGAAGGTGCTGGAGTATACCGGGCTGGAGCGAGCCAATCAGCGAACGGAGTTCACCAGCTTTAATCTCATTCTGACGACATATGGAACGGTCCGCCGTGACATTGCCGTGCTGAAGGATGTTCAGTTTGACTATGTCGTTCTGGACGAAGCTCAGACGATCAAGAATCCCTCATCGCAGATTGCTCGCGCATCGCGACTGCTGCGATCAAACTACCGTCTGGCGCTCAGTGGTACTCCGATTGAGAATAACGCGGGCGACCTGTGGTCTATCTTTGAGTTTCTGAATCCGGGCATGCTGGGTCGCAGTTCTGCGTTCCGCACGCATATTGCGGATCCGGAAAGCAGAGAAGCCCGGCATCTGGTTTCCAAAGGTCTTCGGCCGTTTATTCTGCGACGTACCAAGAAACAGGTGGCTGCCGAACTTCCCGATCGTCTGGAAGAAACCATTTACTGTGATATGGAAGATGATCAGCGTCGTCTTTACGACGAGCTGCGTCTGCACTATCGGGACTCACTGCTGGGACTTGTTCAGCAGCAGGGAATTGCTCGAAGCAAGATGCATGTGCTCGAAGCTCTGTTACGGCTGCGACAGGCCGCCTGTCATCCTTCTTTGCTGAATCGTGGCGATGAACAGGAAGCCTATGCCAAGCTGGACTTCCTGATTCCACATCTGCAGGAACTGGTCGCGGAAGGACACAAAGCGCTGGTGTTCTCACAGTTTACCAGCATGCTGAGTATTGTTCGCGATCACCTGGACAAGACGGGTATCGTATATGAGTATCTGGACGGCAAGACGCGTGATCGAAAGGCTCGCGTGAATCGCTTCCAGGACGACGATGCATGTCGAGTGTTCCTGATCAGTTTGAAGGCCGGGGGTTTGGGTTTGAACCTGACAGCCGCCGACTATGTCTTCCTTCTGGACCCGTGGTGGAATCCGGCTGTTGAGGCACAGGCGATCGACCGGGCACACCGAGTGGGACAGAATCGAACGGTGTTTGCATATCGATTGATTTGCCGCGATACGGTTGAAGAAAAGATTGCGGAACTTCAGAAGAAGAAGCGGGAACTGGCCGACGCGATTCTTGAAGGTGATGATGCCAGCAGCGTGCTTAAAGATCTCTCTGCCGAGGATCTTGAAATGCTGTTGTCATAAAGCGGACAGTGGTCTGAAGTCTGCAATGCTGCATCGCTGGCATTGCAGACTTTCGGCGAGCGGCAGTTGAAAACATACCAGTGACCGCGGCACCTGGGAGGGCGAAGCTCCTGCTGAGCCGAGAAAGCACCTGGGAGGGCGAAGCTCCTGCTGAGCCGAGAAAGCAGATGGGAGGGCAAAGCTCCTGCTGAGCCGAGAAGCATATGGGAGGGCGAAGCTCCTGCTGAGCCGAGAAAAGCAGATGGGAGGGCGAAGCTCCTGCCGAGCCGAGAAAAGCTCGGCTCGGCAGGACCCTCGCCCAACTGGTAAAAACGATTGTCCCGCTCGTCTTAGAGGCGGTGTTTGCGCACTGTCGGACTGCGGGGACCGCCTGACCGCGAAAAGGCTCATTGTTTCTGTACGGCTGTTTTTAGAATCGAACGGTTCTTCCCGGATCACTGGCATTGCCTTCTCACCTGCTATTTCCGTTGTTCTCCAGTTTCATCTTTGTCTTTGGCATGATGCTGGTAAAACGCGCGACGGCCCGTGGTGCCAGTCCATGGACCGGCACGTTTCTGGCCAATCTATGGCTTGGGCTGATGTGGAGCATTCCTGCGCTGATCAGCGGCCGCGTTGTGCCGTCAGATGCATGGTTACAGGCTGCGATTATTGGCGGACTTTTTGTACTCGGGCAGCTGTTTACGTATCTCGCCTTTCAGTATGGCGATGTTTCAGTGGCCACGCCGATTTTTGGAGTCAAGGTACTGATGGTGGCTGCACTGGGCGCGGTGCTCGCCGGTGATCATGTACCGGTCCGCATGTGGATTGCGGCGGTACTGGCCACGGCAGGAGTTGTACTGGTGCAGTCGACCGCCCGGGCCGCAGTCATCGCAAGCGGGCAGACCGATCGCCGGCGGCTTACAGTGGTGATGGCGATGGTAGCCGCGCTGGCTCTGTCGCTGTTCGATGTATTACTGCAGAAGTGGGGACCTCGCTGGAACAGCCGCGAGTTTCTGCCGGTGGCCTTTGCTGCCACGGCAGGGTTGTCCTGTCTGTTTCTGCCATGGGTTGATCGACCACAAAAACTGATTCAGATTCACGCATTGCCCTGGATGCTGGCGGGAACATTTCTGATGGCACTCCAGGCCGTCAGTATGTCGTGGGCTCTGGCGACTTATGGAGACGCAGCACGAGTCAACATTGTGTATGCTCTGAGAGGACTGTGGGGCGTGGGGCTCGCCTGGATTCTTTCCCGATGGTTCAACTCCAGTGAGGCATTTCTGCCTCCGAAGATCATGCTGCTGCGACTGCTGGGAGCAGTACTGCTGACCGCCGCAGTGATCATTGCCCTGTCTCGTCTGCTGTAACCGTCTCGGTCTTTAGGCGACCGGCCGTTGGGAGGGCGAGGCTCCTGCCGAGCCGATCACTCGCAATCCTTTTGCTCCTGGGAAAAAATCGGCTTTCCCGCAAAACGAAGGGGCGTTCGATGGTGACATGCGCCCATGGCTCGGCAGGAGCCTCGCCCTCCCGGGTCTTCACCGGCTCGGCAGGAGCCTCGCCCTCCCGGTAAAAACGATTTTGCTGCTCGCCTTATTACCGGCCCGCTTTCCTGTCATAGTGACCTGGGAGTGCACACTTCACTGCGGAAGAGTGTTGTCTGTTTGCGGAGAAAAACAGGCAAACGCTGCCGATTGAGTTCATAGCCAACAGCCTCCTGCGGATTCGTGCTGTGGAACCGGCAGGTCGTGAGATGAACGGGCCAAAGTCATCTTGTTTGCCGGGGACGGGACTGATAAACGAGCGGAGAACAGGATGGAGTTCAAAAACGGCAAATCGTCGGATCAGGAAAGCACATGTACAGACTTCTTTTTATCTTACTGCTGGGCTGCACACTGACAGGCTGTGTCAACAGCGGAAATCGTCGGCTGGGGTCAATCGTCGGTCAGGTCGACGGGTCACTGTTACAGATTGAAAAACCGTCCCTGACGCAGGAAAATCGTGTTGCGGCAGTTGTTATGGCGGAACAGGCTGACATACTTCCTCCAGTGCCTGTTCCAGTGGTTTCGATCGCCTCCCTTTTGAAAATTTCGTCGCATGTCTGCCCTGAAAATTGTCTACCATCCCCATCCTGCACTGCGGTGGAAGTCCAAAGAGGTTACGCAGATCGATGCTGAGCTGAAAAGCATGATTGCCCGTATGTTTGAACTGATGTACGAACATCGGGGAATCGGGCTGGCGGCAAACCAGGTGGCATTGCCATACCGATTATTTGTGATCAATCCGTCGGGAGATCCGGACCTGAAAGACGAAGAATTTGTCTTTATCAATCCGGAGATTGTCCGACGCAACGGGAGTGAAGAATCAGAAGAGGGCTGCCTGAGCCTGCCGGAGATTTATGGTCCGGTTCCCCGGGCGACTCGAATTGTGGTCGATGCCTTCAATCTGGCGGGTGAGCAGTTTGAGATGGATCTGACGGGCCTGGATGCTCGAGTGGTGCAGCACGAGTACGATCATCTGGAGGGAGTGTTGTTTCCGGATCGAGTGTCAGCGGCCGTGCAGCAACAGCTTCAGCCGATGATTGACCAGCTGGAGCGTGAATTTCGCCAGCGTCAGCAGTCCGGTGAGATAGCGTCAGACTCGGAATTGCAGAAGCAGCTTTTGGCGCTGGAGAAAGCCAGAACATCCTGAAAAGTTCCTGAGCGATTCATCTGTCAGATCTGCCTGATTTCTGCCCCAAACACTTCCTCCGAAGCCGGGAGTGAACCAGGCATCTCTTAATCGTCCTCGCTGCCGGAGGAAATGCCTTTCAGGCCGGGCAGGACCTTTACGGCCTGAACGGCATGATGAAGGCGGGACTTGACTGTTCCCAGGGGAAGGTTGAGAGCAGCGGCGATTTCCGGCTGAGTCATATCATCCACAAATCGCATCAGCAGGATTTCGCGATGAGCAGACGAGAGTGAACTGAGCAGCGGATCCAGTTCATGCGAAGACGGGCTGCGCTGAACAACCGATTCGAACAAATGCAGCTGATCATCTCCGCCCGACGAGCGATTGCGTTTTCTGTTGGCGGCGATCGAAAGATTTCGCACGGCCGGATACAGAAAAGTGGTCATGGCGGCGGTCAGTTTGAAGCCAGGGCACTTGCGAACGAGATACGCGAAGGTCTCCTGAACAACATCCAGAGCATCTTCATGGTTGCCCGTGAATCGAAATGCCAGACGCATTACCCAGTCGCGATAGCGGCGGTAGAGCTGATTAAAGGCTTCCACATCGCCACGATTCATCGCCTCTGCCAGATCCTGGTCAGACTGATTGTCGGACGCATCCGAGTCCATCACAACTCCCATCGACGTGTTTTCTCAGGCAGACGACCTTTGAGGGTGTTCGGCTGGAAAAAGTTTCCGAATTTCTTGAACCATTTCCGTATTGCATCAACTCAACACCCTGGAGGCCAGAATCATGACAGAATTGCAGAATAAGAATTTCCCGGAAGATCAGATACCGCCAGACGTTATGGCGGAACTGAAACATCGCTACGGCCCTGTGCCGCCGGTTCCATCGTCGGTGGACGACGCGATATTCGTTGATGCTCGTCGTCATCTGACAGCACCGCGAGTTGTAAAAACAGCAGGTGCCTGGGATTCAAAAACGGGCCGGGGTCGAGCCGGCAGGATTGTGCTTTGGGCTGGCAGCGCAGCGGCGGCCCTGCTGCTGACCGTGTCAGTGATGAAGACGGACAGGCCGCAGCCTGAAGGGTTGCCAGCCGATACCTATGCATTTGGGCTCGCAAGTCCTGCCGTTGAGCAGCGCGGGCCGGATCGTTTTGCGGATGACAGCACATCGCTGTCGGACATCAACCATGATGGAAGGGTCGATATTCTGGATGCGTTTGCACTGGCGAAGACCGTTGAGTCGGGCAGTGGTGGAAACGAAGGCGATATGGATCGGGATGGTCGGTTGACTCAGAGTGATGTGAAGCTGATCGCGACACAGGTTGTGATGCTTCAGGACACGTTTTCAGGACAGCTTCAATGAATCAGGTCCTTAGGGAATCGCGACATTCCGGTTGTCGCTGCTGGTCAATTCCCAGATCGTGGGCACTTCTTGTTTTGCTCGACGTCTGTCTCGTGATGTTTGCTCTGGCTCGAGTGGAAAGTCAGGAAGCAGTGCGTGAGAACGCGGAACAGGTTGTTAAAGTCGAACGGACTATCGTGAAAGGCCCCGCTGATGGGGCTGCGAATGACGATCGCTTTGAGGCGATCGATGTGTTTGTGGACAGCGGCGAGACGGCCCTGGCGGCCTATCAGGTTGAACTGGCCAGCCGGGCTCCAGGAATGGAAATCGTGGGCATCGAAGGTGGTGAACACCCGGCGTTTCGAAATGCTCCGTATTACGATCCGAGGGCAATTCGAAACAATCGAGTGATACTGGCCGCTTTTCATACCGGGAATGATTTGCCCGTGGGGCGCAGTCGAGTTGCCCGTGTTCATGTGCAGCTGCAGGGGTCCGGCGATCGTGAATATGAAACTCAGCTGACCGCGACAGCAACTGCTGACGGCCAGCGAATTCCGGCGGTCATGTCAATCGCCAGAGCGGTTGCTGCCCCGTGATTAGACTCAGTTTTAGGCAGCGTCAGAGCTAAAAGCATATACACGTCGGGATCGGCTTCTCCGCATGTATCCAGCTCTTACCGTTGTCATTGTCTCAACAGAATCATTGTCTTAACAGAACAGGTCTTCTGAAATGCGATCCGAAGCAGTTGTTGCGAGCGATCAGCATGAAAGGTCCGATCGGATGAACAGACTCAAATTGAATGGCTGTCGGCAAAATGCCGCACTCATGATTCTTCTGACCATGTTTTTCGCCGGCTGCGGAAGCGAAACCGCGGAAACCGAAAAGACGGCTTCCGGAACGGCCTATGATTCTGGTGGATCGCAGAACTATATGGCACCGGCACCAGCATCAGCACCGGCAGACGCAGCTTTCAGCTTCGACAACAGCGATCCGGCGATGATGCCACCTGCTCCCGATTCAGTGACTGACCGGTTTGCAGAGGAGAGCTCAGAGCGGAATGCACCAGGTTCGGGGGCAGCGACGCCCCGGAGTGTCGCTCAGGAAGGGACCCGCTCACAGTCTGGCGAGGAAGCAACGGTTCCGTCATTTAAGCAGGGTTCATTTGAACCGGGTGAAAATCTGGCGGAAGCAAAAGACAGGAGTCTCGCCTCGCCCGCTCCTGCGGCTGGCGGATTGCCTGGACAGCCGGAGGCTGAAACGATGATGGGCATGGGAGGTATGGGAGGTATGGCCGGTGGGGCCATACCGGGTGTGCAACAAAACGGTGCTCGCGGTGATTCAGGCATGCACGATTCAAAGGCCACGCGGGTCCCGGTGAACATTATGCGGCAGCAACCGAGCGACGGTGCAGCTGCCCTGGTTCAGCGCGAAGCGAACCGGCGGCTGGGAGAACGCCGTATTCATACTCTGGATCTGCTGCCTGGTGAAGAGTTGTGGGTGATCGCTCGTCCGGAAGGAACGCTCAATCGCCGTTCAGAGAATCCCGAGATTCCGGGATGCGGCTCGCTGATGGCTCAGGTGCCCGGTCAGAGCACTCCCGTTCCGGTTCCTCTGAAGCACACTGCAGTCACCGCCAGTGTTGAAGCCTACATTGCCAGTGTGGATGTGACTCAGCAGTTTCACAATCCGTTTGCATCGAAGATTGAGGCGGTCTATGTGTTTCCACTTCCGGAGAACGCTGCGGTCAATGAATTTGTCATGACAATTGGTGAACGTCGGATTCGGGGAATCATTCGCGAACGGGAAAAGGCCGAGCAGATCTATGCACAGGCTCGTGCTCAGGGCCATGTGGCCGCTTTGATGACAGAAGAACGGCCGAATATTTTTACTCAGAAAGTGGCCAACATCGAGCCGGGAAAACAGATTGATATCAATATCCGATACTTCAATACCCTGCGATATGACGACGGAAGTTATGAATTCGTGTTCCCGATGGTGGTTGGACCGCGGTTCAATCCACCCTTTTCAGCAGGCAACAATGGGCAACCGGACGGTATTGGCAGTGTCGCTCGCAATCAGCCGGGAAGCAGCGGCCAGCCCACGGAAGTATCTTATCTGAAGCCGAACGAAAGAAGCGGTCACGACATCTCACTGACGTTGAATATCAATGCGGGAATCGACGTGCGTGACGTCCGGTCCGTGAACCATCAGGTCGCTGTGACTGAAGTATCGGAATGTCAGCGGAAGATCGTTTTGTCGGCAGCCGACACTCTGCCGAATCGGGATTTCGTTCTGCGTTATCGGGTCGCCGGAGAAAAAATCGGTTCAACAATGCTGACACAGGCAGATCAGCACGGGCAATACTTCACGATGATGGTCCTTCCGCCTGCTGATTTGAGAAACGTCGAACGCAGTCCGATGGAAATGGTCTTTGTGCTGGATTGTTCGGGTTCCATGAATGGCCGTCCGATTGAACAGGCAAAGGCCGCAATTGCTCATGCGGTTCAGCAGCTGACGGCTCGCGACACATTCCAGATCATTCAGTTCAACAGCACATCGTCAAAGCTGGGGACTGCGCCGATACCAGCGACACCGGAAAACCTTGAGAAGGCACTCCGGTATCTGCAGAGTCTCGACGGATCGGGTGGCACTGTGATGCTGGAAGGCATCAGAGCCGCACTGGATTTTCCTCATGATGAGGGGCGTTTTCGTCTGGTTTCGTTCATGACGGATGGGTTCATCGGCAATGAGCAGGAGATTCTGAAGACACTGGGTGACAAACTGGGTGCTTCGAGAGTCTTTAGTTTTGGAGTTGGACAGTCACCGAATCGCTATCTGATGGATCGGATGGCGATTGTCGGGCGTGGTGCGGTGAGCTATCTGAGTCTTAATGACGATGCGGTCAGCATTATGGAGCAGTTCCAGAAACAGATTTCTCATCCGGCAATGACGGATCTTTATATTGATTTTGGCGACATGCAGGTGACGGACGTCTATCCGCAGCGTTTGCCTGATTTGATTGTTGGCCGCCCCGTGATCATCACTGGTCGTTATCAGGGCACTCCGTCGGCTGTCACGGTCGGCGGCAGGGTTGGAAATAACCCACAGTCATTTGTTGTCAGCGTCAGCAATGCTGCAGAGGCGGCTCTGACGGAATCCGGGACGTCCGGCAGTTCATCTGATGAAGTGGCTTCCGACCAGGGCGACAACATTCCGCAGAAACATCCGGGGATCGCTGCGGTCTGGGCTCGCATGAAGATTGCGGATCTCATGATGGCCGCCACACAGTCTCCCGAACAGCTGGAGGTTGTTAAGCAGGAGGCTTTGCAGACGGCCCTGAATTACAATCTGATGAGCGCATACACGGCGTTTGTTGCTGTGGACTCGCTGAGCCGAACTGCAGGTGAATTTGGCACAACCGTGGCGGTTCCGGTACCCGTGCCGGAAGGAGTGCGATACGATACGTCTGTATCCCGCTGACAGAATTCAGCTGGCTGGCTGTTCGCGAAGTGGCAGGATCTCTTCTATACTGGCATTTCATCAATGCCGGACAGAAGTTCATGTCCGCCGGACAGCCCCAGTTGTTTGTCAGAAAGACGTTTGACTGATGCAGATCACGGAATCAGAGGTACTCTACCGACCGGAAACGCCGGAGCTGCGATTTCTTCCGGAAGGTCCCTACACCATTGATGCCTCGACCATCAGCTGGGTGGGCATTCAGCATGGAGCGACATCCACAGTTGGTTCCATCAATCTGCTGAATCTGGTCAGCGGGCGTGACGAATCTTATCAGCTGCCTGGTCGCCCGGGATTTGCTTTTCCCACCGATCAGCCAGGCGTCTTTGTGGCAGGTGTGGAGCGAGAGGTGGGGCTGTTTGACAAACGCTCCAGACAATGGGAACCCTTTGTTACCAATGTCGACGCCGGGGTGACCAATACCATCATTAACGATGGAATGGTCTTCGAAGATAATCTGATCTTCGGATGCAAGGAACTGGAATTTAAGACAAAGAAGGCCGGGCTCTATCTCTGGCGGGCTGCAGATCGCAGGCTGATTCAGCTGCGGGACGATCAGATCTGTTCGAATGGCAAAGCTGTCACGAGGGATTCGACCGGATTGCTGCAACTGATCGATATTGATTCGCCCTCAAAGACGATTACTCGCAGCCAGCTGAATATTGAAGCTGGCACCATTGGCGAACCTCAGATCGTTGTGGACCTGACGTCTGATGAAGTCTTTCCCGATGGCATGATCCTTACGCCCGACCACAAAAGTCTGATCGTCGCTCTTTATGATCCGGGGGATCCCAGGTTCGGGGCGGCTCGGCAATATCGACTGTCGGATGGCCAGCTGGAAGCGATCTGGACCTGTGCCGGATCACCGCGAGTCACCTGTCCCCAGCTGATATCACACAAGGGTCGGGTTCGACTGGTACTGACGACGGCCGTTGAGCATATGTCTGCTGAGCAGCAACAGCGGCATCCCAATGCCGGATGTCTGTTCATTGCGGATACTCCTTTTACCGAGCTGGGAGATCAGCCCGTTTTTCGATGTCCGAAGAATCTGTTTGAACAAACCAGTCGGGAATCCTGAGTGTGTCATCTGCAGATCAGGAAAAGTTGACCGGACCTCAGTCGGACGACGACCGAATGTCTTCATCCGATCGTCCGGATTTGAATGAAGCCGTGCCGAGTGATCCCGATCTTCCGGTCCCTGAACTGGTTATTATGGGAACGGGAACCAGCGTGGGTGTTCCTGTTGTGGGCTGCAGCTGCAGTGTGTGCACGTCGCAGAATACTCGAAATCGCAGGACTCGCAGCGGCGTGCTGGTGCGGGCTCCTCAGGGCGAATTTGTTATCGACACAGGTCCGGAAATGCGACTGCAGCTGGTTCAGGCAGGCGCCACTCTCATTCGGGCGGCCGTCTTTACCCATGCTCATGCCGATCACATCATGGGACTGGATGATCTTCGGATTTTTGGGTTCCGACTGAATGATGCGATTCCATTGTACTGCGAAGCAGATGTGGAACAGCAGCTCAGACAATCCTTCGGCTACGCATTTACCGATCCGGCCACTCATTCGCACAAGTATGCGGCTCCTCGCCTGCGTTTCGAACGATTGTCTTCGACGCAGCCATTTTCACTGCTCGGTCTGGATATTCAGCCCATTCGCCTGAAACATGGTGAACTGCCCGTGCTGGGATTCCGTATTGGCAATGTGGCCTATTGTACTGATGTTTCCAGCATACCAGCTGAGAGCCGCGAACTTCTGCAGGGACTGGATGTACTGATTCTGGATGCTCTTCGCTATGAACCGCATCCGACTCACCTTTCAGTGGCAGGAGCCGTCAGGCTGATTAACCAGCTGCAGGTGAAACAGGCATGGCTGACCCATATGTCGCATGAGCTGGATTATGATCAGCTGGTCAGCGAACTGCCGCCTCACATTGCACCCGCATGGGATGGGCTCCGGATTCCGCTGCGTCCCACGCCTGAACAGCATTTCCCGACAGATTCCTGAGAGAGAACGAATATGGAAACCACGAATATGCAAACCACAGTGAAGATGGTTCTGGCAGTGGTGACCGGCCTGATGCTGGCGACGTCGCGACCGGCTGTTTGCGAATGTGCGGAATTTGAAATCAAAAAGGGTGACCGCATCGCTGTCATTGGAAATACGCTGGCGGATCGCATGCAGCATTCCGGCTGGCTTGAAGCTCTGCTGCACGCCCGATTTCCGGAACATGAGCTGGTCGTGCGTGATCTGGGCTTTAGTGGCGACACGCTGACCGAACGGCCCCGATCAGACAATTTTGGCACACCCGATGAATGGCTGAAGAGGGTCCGGGCCGACGTCGTGATAGCATTTTTTGGCCGCAACGAATCATTTGCGGGAGAAGCCGGACTGCCGCAGTTTCGGCAGGATCTGGGAGCGTTTGTCGATCACACTTTGTCACAGCAGTACAATGGCCGATCGGCTCCGCGACTGGTGCTTGTCGGTCCCATGGCTCACGAGGATCTGAAGAACCGTCACCTGTCGGATGGAGTGGAAGACAACCGTCGAATGGCGATCTATTCGGCCTGCATGGCGGAGGTTGCTCAGGAAAAGAACGTGCCGTTCGTGGGGCTGTTTCAGCACTCACAAAAGATTTTTGCTCTTACGAGCTGGGATGATAGTTTCCTGTGGCCGGTAGACGGAGGGCGTCGCGACCGCTTTGGTTTTGATCTTCCGGATCCCCGTACTTCAAGTGGCGCCATTGTTTTTCCGCCAGTTACACTTAACGGCATCCATCCGACCGACCATGGAAACCAGATGATAGCGATCATCATTGACGGGACATTGTTTGATAACAACAAACCAGTCCCGGAAGGACAGACACTGGATCGGATTCGAACCGCGGTGCTCGATAAGAATCTGCACTGGCACAATGTATATCGGGCTACCGACGGTTACAGTGTTTTTGGCGGACGTTCAGGTCTGCGATTTGTTGGCGGTCAGACCAATTTCGACGTGATGCAGCGAGAACTGCAAATTCTTGAGGTGATGGTCGCAAATCGTGATAAGGTGATCTGGGCGGCTGCCCGGGGAGAAATCATCAGGCCCGATGATACAAACCTTCCCGAACCCGTTCAGGTACAGACGAATAAGCCCGGGCAGCTCGACAATGGAGCTCATCGATTTCTGGGTGGCGAGGAAGCCATCAGTGAGATGACGGTTCACAGTGGCATGAAGATAGGGCTGTTTGCTTCTGAAGAACAGTTCCCGGAGCTGGCTAATCCGGTGCAGAGTGCTGTCGATACGGATGGAAGACTTTGGGTTGCCGCATGGCCCACCTATCCGCACTGGAACCCGCTGGAACCCATGAACGACAAGCTGTTAATTCTGCCGGATGATGATGGAGACGGAAAAGCGGATCGCTGCATTACCTTTGCATCCGGACTGCACAATCCCACGGGGTTTGAGTTCTGGAACAACGGCGTGCTGGTGGCGATGGCTCCGGATATCTTTTACCTGAAGGATACAGACGGGGACGATGTCTGTGATATTCGTGAACGAATTTTTCACGGTCTGGATTCTGCCGACACCCATCACACGGCCAACGGTTTTGTCATGGGCCCGAACGGCCGATTCTATTTTTCCCGCGGGATTTTTCATGCTGAAAACTTTGAGACGCCGTGGAGCACCACGTTTCGCGCGGGTACCGGCGGCACTGGCGTTTATGAATTCGATCCGCTTCGATTCGATATTCGTTTTCATTTTCCAATTGGTCCAAATCCTCATGGTGATGTGATCGACAAGTGGGGAAATCAGTTTGCGACAGATGGTACGGGCGGCACTGGCAACTACATTGGCTTTCCCGGTCGTGGTGCTCCGAAACAGCTTTACAACAAGCGAGTACGACCGGTTCCGGCAATTACCATTCTGGACAGCCCTCATTTTCCCGACAGCCTTCAGGGTAATCTGCTGATTGCCAATGTGATCGGCTTCCAGGGTGTGACTCAGTACGACTTTGAACAGGATGGTGCCAGCATCAGCGCGACGGAGGTCGAGCCGATCGTGTATTCAACGGACCCCAATTTTCGACCGAGTGACATGGAGATCGGAGGTGACGGAGCGCTGTATATTCTGGACTGGCAGAACCCCCTGATTGGGCACATGCAGCATAATTTGCGGGATCCCAGCCGCGATCATCGGCATGGAAGAGTCTATCGTGTTACGGCGGAGAACGGCCCTGTGGTAAAGACGGCCCGGATGAAGGGAGCCCCCGTCAGCGAAGTGGTGGAACGACTTGGCTCGCCAGTTCTGTCGGAACGCTATCGTGCGAGGATTGAACTGACTGGCAGGGAAAGCAACGGTGTTATCGCTGCTGTTCAGCAATGGATTTCTGACCTCGATCCCGCAGGCAGCGAAAACTCATTGAAGCTGGTTGAAGCCCTTTGGGTCCATCAGCAGCATCGAGTGCCAAATATCAGCCTGTTGCAGAAGGTACTGCAGTCTCCGGCAGCGGACGCACGGGCTGCGGGAGTGCGTGTGCTTCGGGAATGGTATGGCGCTGAAGATCAGCGAAGCAGAAATCCTCTGGGATGGGAGTCACTGGCAGCGATGGATGCTGATGAATGGCTGATCCGCCTGTCATCGGACAACAGTGCCAAAGTGCGAGGCGAAGTTGTGGTGGCTGCGGCACTGGTCAACGGGCCGCGAGCGTCGGAAGCTCTGTTCTCGGTGATGCAGCAGCCAGTCGACGTGCAAATCGAATTCAATCTTCGGGAAGCAATGAAGTCTGTTGATGTGAACGGCTACCTTCGAAGACAGCTGGAAGCAGGAAAAAAACTGTCACCCGGTGCTGAAGCTTACGCGCTGTCGAGTGCGAGCGTTGAAGATTTGCTGAAGATGGAACGCAATGAAGGAGTCTGTCGGGCCATTCTGACTCGTTCCGGTGTTCCGCTGACGACACTGCAGGATGCTTTGAAGGATCTCGCTCGTCTCAGGAACGAAGCGCCGGTGGATTTGTTGTTTGAGCTGATCGATGAACTGAACGCAAAGGCGGATGAAGGCAGTCTGAACAGTCTGACACGTTTGCTCAGCAGCCAGCCACCCGCAGAACTCGCTCGCGTGCGCGATCAGATTTCATCGCTTGCACGAACCGGCAAATCTGCAGAATCAAGGCAGGTGGCGTTTGCTTCGTGGGTGACGGCCGACGGAAATGCCAAAGCCGCGATTGCTGCGGCCGCCGATCAGCCGGATCGAATGAAGGAGTTGCTGCGAGCGATTCCACTGATCAGCAGTGACCAGGCCCGGGCGACACTCTACGAAAGTCTGCAGCCGCTGCTGGGAACTCTGCCCGGCACCGAGGGTACGCAGCCTCTTACTGAACCCGGAATTCACGTCGACTACTTCTACCCGAGCGCAAACGATGTGGCGGTTGAGACTCTGGCGAGAATGAAGCCAAAAGCCAGCGGTATCGTGCCGGAAATCACAATGAATGTTCCTCAAAGAAAACAGCCGGATCAGTTTGCTCTGAGATTTCAGGGGTCACTTCGCATCGAGACAGCCGGGGAGTATCAGTTCTTTATCAGCTCGGACGACGGATCTCGTTTTTATGTCGGCGATCGAATGCTGATCAACAACGACGGGTTGCACGGCATGTCAGAAAAGTCGGGCAGGATACAGCTGGACGCCGGGCTGCACCCGATTACCGTCACGTACTTTGATAATGGGGGCGGGGATGGTCTGGAAGTCCGCTGGTCAGGTCCCGGATTTCGCAGGCAGTCGATTTCCGCTTCTGTGCTGGGAGTTCCTGCTCCCGAAACTCTGCAGGATCTTGCTATTCAGGCAATGACAGGAATTCCGGGGCATGAAACTCGAAAGGCGGCCGACCTGATTGACCTCATCCGTGAACGCAAATCCACGAAATCCGCGTTTGCTGCGATCGGGCGGATTCCGGCCACGGACTGGCCCGATGACCGGCTTGGTTATCTTGGTGAAGGCATTGTGAGATTCCTTGCAGAGACGACTCGCGAACAGCGAAATGCTCCGGAGGCAGCTGCCATCTTTGATCTGGCAGATTCACTGGCTGCCAGACTGCCTGCTGATCGGGCTGCTCGCCTGAACAAAAGAATTGACGAGCTGCGAGTTCCCCTGATTGAAATCGGTACGGTTCGGGAGCGCATGATCTATGATCGGGAAATGATTATTGTTCAGGCTGGCAGGCCGGTTGAGTTTCGACTGAGCAACACAGACAACATGCCACACAATTTTGCGGTGGTGGTGCCCGGAGCTCTGGAGGAAGTTGGGGAGCTGTCTGAGGCGACCGGCCGGGATCCGGATGCGGCCGAACGACAGTTTATTCCGGCCAGCGAATCCATTCTTGTGGCCAGTAAACTGCTGCAGCCCGAACAGTCACAATCGGTGTTCTTCGAAGTGCCTGCTCAGCCAGGAATTTATCCTTACGTCTGCACCTATCCGGGACACTGGCGCCGTATGTATGGAGCCTTGTATGTTGTTGCCGATACGCAGGCTTACGAAAAGGATCCGGGTGGTTACCTTGCATCGAACGATATCACTCCAAAGGATCCCCTGCTGAAATATCTCGGACGCAACACAGACTGGACGGTGGACGATCTTAAAGGCGACGCGATGCATATTCACCGTCGTGTCAGTCAGTTTGCTGTCGGACAGCAGCTTTTCCGCGTGGCCAGTTGTGTGGGCTGTCACAAACTGGGTGCCGAAGGAAACAATATCGGACCGGATCTGACAAAACTGCCGGCCGAATACTCTTCGGCAGATGTGCTGGAACACATTCTGGATCCGTCGAAGAAAATTGATCCGAAGTATCAGTCCAGTGTTGTGGCACTAAAGAGTGGTAAGGTGTTGACCGGTTTGGTGATTGAGCAGTCAAAAACCGAGCTGAAAATGCTTGACAATCCCAGTTTACCTGACAAGCCGGTTGTGATTTTGGTGGACGATATTGAAGAGCGGCAGTTGAGCAGTGTGAGTATTATGCCGAAGGGCGTGCTGAATAAACTGACGCGTGAAGAGATTCTGGACCTGCTGGCCTATGTGATCGCGGGTGGCAATAAAGAGCACAAACTTTATGCGACTGAAGCACATCAGCATCCGTGATTCTCCGTTCGGTCTCTCGGCGGTTGTGACCACTTCCAGCAGAAGGATTTGGCAGAAAAATTTGAGGGCAGAAAAATGAATCGCAGTTGAATACCGGATGTCCGGTGAGTTGTTTGCCCGTAGCTCTGTCACAAGCGATTTGAGGTCCGGGTTTCTGTACAACGCCCGCAATTGCGATTGCAGCCCATGCGATTGCAGCCCATGCGATTGCAGCCCATGCGATTTCGGCCCATGCGATTTCGGCCCATGCGATTTCGGCCCAACGGGCCAGCCGTTTCCATCGCCAGCGGCCCTGGAAAACTCAAAAAACGTTTCACAGCGTTGGCCATTCCGCCGGAAAATCGTACTCGTACTCAGTGAAACGGTACTCGTACTCGTACTCGAAAAGAGCGTGATGATACCGCAGAAACTGCTCAGTGCCGGAAGCGTACGAGCGAGTACAAGTACCGCAAAGGCTGAGTACGAGTACGAAGAAGACCGCCGTAAAGAATCCTGACGACCAGGCGTACGTAGCAGGAGCTGTTGAGCAACACCGTCGACACCCGTTTTCCAACCCCGACAGGGGTTGCACAACAAAGCCTGGGGTCGCCGTGAACGCGGCGCACCCCAGGAAAAACAGAGGAAAATGCGATTGAACCCCAACGGGGTTCCACAACACGATGAACGATCGATCGCAGTTTTGTGGAACCCTTTCAGGGTACGGAGCGAACGAACATCACGAACCTGGGGTGCGCCGCTTCGCGTCGACCCCAGGCTTTGTTGTGAAACCCGTTCCGGGTTAAATCGCACGGTTTTCGCTCAAAAAACGTTTCACAGCGTTGGCCTTTGGGCCGACGACAGGACAGTCGTGCCGGCGCGCCCGATGTGATTCATCCACGGTTCATTTTTAAACCACAGATGACACAGAGAACACAGATGAATCGCAGGATTTCTCATGTGCGACGCAGGGCATTTCGATTGGCATTGAGCCGCTGATACGCGAGTTCCAGAGGAAAGATATGGCAGAAAAATTTGAGGGCAGAAAAATGAATCGCAGTGGAATACCGGATGTGAGGTGCGTTCCCAGGCAAGAACTCTGCCACATACCGTGGTTAGTTCCTTCCCAATTTTTCTGCCCAATAATTTTTCTGCCCAATTTCCGTCCGCCCGCATCGGGCAGATGCACCGCGCCTCTTTATCCCTGTGACGATCCGAGGTCCGAAAGGAACTGGGCCATTTCTCCGGCGGCATGGTCATTTCCCTGACTTCGTGCCTGTTGAATCCCTGCACGATAACAGCTTCGTGCGTCGTCGATCTGGCCGAGTCGAGTCAGCTGCTGACCGGCCATCAGGAATGCGGGTACGTAGGGAGATGTGTCCGACATCAGTCCTCTCATGTATTCCAGACTCCGGTCGGATTGCCCTTCCTTGTCCAGTTCCATTGCCAGCATGTATCTGAGCATCTGGTCGGACGGATCGCTGACCAGCATGGCTTCCAGTTTCTCCCGACGTGATTTAGCGGTCATAATGACTTGCCCTGGATTGCGAATGGCGTGCGGTGTGAAGAGCAGGCGAACCGTTCTCCGCGACTCCTGTCCATACTCTTTTGGTCTGTAATTCTGACTTGAATCGACTATTGTGCCAGATGGATGCCCCGCTGGCGACCGGCAGGGCAATCGAACAGTCAGGATGACCGCGAAACTTGTTTTCAGACGAGCGGCGAAATCGTCTATACCGGGAGGGCGAGGCTCCCGCCGAGCCCGTTAAAAAACCGGGAGGGCGAGGCTCCCGCCGAGCCGTGGGCGCACGTCACCATCGAACGCCCCTTCGTTTTGCGGAAAAGTCGATTGTTTCCCAGGAGCAAAAGGATTGCGAGTGATCGGCTCGGCGGGAGCCTCGCCCTCCCAATTCGGTGCGTGATCGGCTCGGCGGGAGCCTCGCCCTCCCATCACATCGGCCGCGGTGATTCGTATGTTTTCACCTGCCGGTCGCTTTAATGCCTTCCAGCAGGTACAACCTCCCACGAATACAGGATTGTGATTCACCGACTGACGGTCACCTGAGCATCCTGTACCGTGAACATCTTTCCCTGGAGTTAACATCCTGGCAACAACTGACCCGGCCCTGCTGGAAAAAATTGGCTATTGTCCTCCAATACGTTCGGCCATCTCCGGACAAATGGTGATTCGAACGTGTGTTGAAGATTTTCAGGTCGAAGAACTGCCCGCTTATATGCCGGACGGGTCCGGAGAACATCTCTATCTGTGGATCGAGAAACGGGGACTGGCCTCCGGGGAGATGATGACCCGAGTTTCCAGAGCTCTGCAGGTGCGTCCCGGAGATATCGGGATTGCCGGGCAAAAGGATCGGCACGCGGTCACCCGGCAGTTCATTTCAGTTCCTCTGAAAGCAGAAGCTCGTCTGAGCCGCCTCGATCGCACTGGGATTGTCGTGTTGTCTGCGAATGCTCACCGACACAAACTCAGGACCGGACATCTGATCGGTAATCGATTCACCATCAAGCTTCGTCGTGAAGCGGAAACTGGAACGGGGACTGGCATAGCGGAGTGGACAGCATCGGATATCTCGACCGCCAGGGCTCGGCTTCAGGAGCTCACTGTCAGTGGCTTTCCTTCCTACTTCGGTCCCCAGCGTTTTGGCAGGGCCAATTCAACTCTGACAGATGGTCTGATGCTTCTTCAGGGACAGCTGTCACGAAAACACTGGCCATTTCACCAGCAGAGATACATGGTGCGGCTGGTGCTGAGTGCTGTCCAGTCGGCCATCTTTAACCTGGTGGTGGCCGATCGAATCAGGACGGGCACGATTGAACATCCGCTCGCGGGAGATGTGGTGATCCGGCAAAACGGTACTCGTCCGTTTCTTTTCACGGATTACTCGTCGAAATCAGATGACAATCAGGCAGCTGAGGAAGGAATGGCACCGTCTTCGGAAAACTCCGAAGCAGCAGCGGAATCCGGAGCAACATATCGTCTGATTCCTGCCGGACCGATGCCAGGTCCAAAGATGCTGGCGGCGGAGGGCGAGGTGGCCGAACATGAGCGATCCGTGATGGCTGCGATGGGACTTGCGGGAGATGAATTCAGCCGCTTTGCAAAGTTGTGCAGTGGCACTCGTCGGGCGATGCTGGAGTTTCCGTTTGATGTAGAGGCCGACACTGCGTCTGACGAAAAGTCAGTGGAGAACCTGTTATCGTCAGCCACTGACAGTCCGAAAACGGAAAACGCTGCGGTGATGCAGTCAGCAGAGGCGATACAACGCGAGATTCTGACGCTCAGCTTTTCGCTGCGTTCCGGCGCCTATGCAACTGTTATGCTCAGAGAAATCTGCGAGAACATCCGGGATGCCGCGGGTGTCGCCGATGCGGCAGATGGTCTGGATGATTCAGATCCGCAAACAGAAGCGGGCTGAATCACCTTCAATAAGATGATTCAGCCCTTTAGAAGACTCAGACTACTGCGTCGTCAGGCATTGAATTTCTGGTAGTGGACCTTCCTGGTAGTGGACCTTGCTAAAGGTCCTGCCGCCAGTGGATCCTTAGCAGGATCCACGACCTCCAACCCGAACTCTTTATCCTGACGGAGCACTATCGGGCTGGCATCAGCTGTAACGGAGCTGTTACGTCGTAGATTCCCTCGTTAATTTCTCTTGCCAGGCTGGCAAGATTCTGTCGATCACTTGTTCGACAGTATCCGAGGAACTGATAAACCTTCCGCCAGTCTTCATAGAGTGCACTCGACTCTCGCTGAAGTTCCTGCAGAGTTGGCTGGCCCTGCAGCATCTGATGGAGTCGACGAGTTCGTGTCATGAATACCTTGGATGCCTGCAGAGCTTCTTCACGGAATGACTGTCGATCGGAATTGAGCCAGATGCGGATGTCAAAATCCATGTTATCCGCCAGATTCTCCAGTGAAGCGGCCAGCGGCAGCAGGCGACGGTAGTCAACCTGAGAAACGGTTCCTGCCAGGTTCAGTTCGCTTCGCAGGGATGCGATACCATCTTCAATTTCCCGCAGGACCACTCGGGCTGCCTGGCTGTTCAGCCGTTCGAAGGTGCGAGTGAACTGGTAGCCGTATTCTTCCACGTCCTTGTAACTTTCCAGCACCATCGCATCGCTCTCATTGCGGTCCAGCTGATCCTTAAAGTTCTGGACCGTACCGTAGAAGTCATTGGCTGTCTGCATGGCCTGTGACAGGTTGGAAACGTTCAGCAGCAGTTTCAGCGGAGTACGATTGTAGAATTCGTCGACACTTCGCATCAAAGCTGTGGCTGTCTGCTGCAACAGGGGTCGATTGGAAGTATGTTCCAGCCATAACAGCTGATGGACCGAATTATTCGCATCCACGATATATCGAATCTGACGTTCAATATAGCGATTGTCCAGGACTCGCAGCTGATCCAGCAGCACGGTCCACATACGGATAAATCGGTTATACTCGTTGACGATCTGCTCGTAAGACCCGCTGCTCAGCACGACCTGCTCAACGCGACCGATCTGTTGCTGAACCTTCCCGGAATCCGTGACCAGCTGAGCCATACGATTGCCGCCTGTTGCATCCAGTCGCAGCTCATCGATAATCGTCCTCAGAGAATTGACCTGAACGGCCAGCTGCTGCAGCAAAGTGCGGCGGTCCAGAGTTGGGTCTACCTGGAACAATTTGCCGACTTCCCGATCCAGCCGATCGAGTCGTTCGACGCTGCGTAAAGTCTCCTGCCCCAGCCGGGGCACCTGACTGAGACGATGGGACAGCAGTCGCCAGTCGCTGTCCAGTGTACGGAAACTGACCAGAATGCTCTGCAGTGGAATACGAGCATTCAGGTCATCGTTCAGCCGCTGTGCCTGAGCTCGCAGTTCCAGCAGTTGCTGCACAAGTGGTCGGAGGGATGGGTTCCGTGCATAATCAGCATCGAGCAGCCGCATCAGTCGATTCGCTTCGTCCAGTGCTTCCTTCATCAGGCTGGCGAGTGCTCGCTGATCCACTTTATTCGGGTCAACCTGTGATGGCTGATTCAGGATGGAATTGCTTCGCAGATCAGGGCGAGTTCCTTCAATTCCCTGATCCTGCAGCAGCCGGTTCAGGCTGTCAAGATCGGAATCAGATCGCGAAATTCTCGTCGAAGGCTGGCCAAAAGCAGCCGCACATACAAATACCGTCAGCACGCCGATCGCCCATGAGCGACGATGCTCCAGCCTGAAAATTCCCGACATTAAAGGGTCTCCTTTCCCTGAGTAACGACAACGCGTATAAGGCCCGCGAAGTTTCTGCCTCCCTGATGCGGTAAGAATGGCCGAAAAATCCGCCCCTCTTTCAGGAGATCCGCCCTTTGGCCCGGCCAAATCGATCTCCACCGCAACGTCTGCTCCGGAGTTTAGCCAAAATCCGGGAATCAGTGGAACACCAGTTTTCCATGTCCAGGACAGCAGCGTCGATCGGCAAATTCTGCCGATGCTCACCAGTCACACGGCAGCAAAACTCGGTCTCCGTCACATGGCCTCGACTTCATCTGGCGAATTCAGGCAACGATTTAAAGCAGCGATTTAAGGTAGTTAAAGTAGCGATTTAAAGTAGCCGTCACTCTCCGAGTGACGAACTGCGATTCGAGCGTTCCTCGGACCCATATCCGATGCGGTATAGCAGCCGTCAATCATCAATGCTCACCTCGCGCCTGCTGCTGCTTCCGTCTCAGGTTTCGAAGGAGCCACGGATTCTCCGGGCTTTCCAGGATTCGTGCGACGCGGAGGTTCCAGATAGTGAAAACCGGTATTGGGATTTGTTCGGTCGAAAGCAAATGCGTCCCAGTTGTTCAGAAAATGTTTCAGATAGCTGACCGGAATCGCGAAACCCAGTCCTTCGCCGAATGTCAGCTTCATATTAATGACACCCACCACCTGTCCGTTGATATTGAACAGCGGCCCGCCACTGTTACCTGGGTTGATCTGAGCGGTTGTCTGAATATAGACAATGCCATCCATATTGCGGTTTCGGGTACTGATAATTCCCTCAGAGACCGAGCGTTCCAGACCGAGAGGGCTGCCGATTGCAAAGACATTATCGCCTTCTCGCTGAGAGTCGTCATCGGCGATGTAGACAGGTCGAAATTTGAGCTTGTCCTGTGCGGGAATCTCCAGCAGGGCGAGGTCAAAATAGGGATTCAGGGCCAGGATTTTTACATCCCTGATTGCTCGACGTTCGAAGTCTCCCTGGTCATTGCGGTGAAAGATGGTCACGGCTACCCGTGTCTGGGCTTCCACCACATGAAAGTTCGTCACACAATAGCCACGTTCGTTAATAATAAAGCCGGACCCGAGTCCATCGGGAGTCTGAATAAGAACGACGCCTTCACCAAAACGAGCGACCAGTTCCTTAACCGTTCTTTCCGGAAGATCGGCTGTCTGATAGATACCAGCCTGTGTTTTTGCCGGATCTTCTGCGACTGGTTCCTGACTGGTGCGTTCAGCAATCTGATCAACCGGAACACGAATGACGTCAACACCCACGTCCACAAACAGCGTGTCCTTTTGCACCTTTAATACCTCGCCTTCAATCCGTTGTCCGGATTTCAGTACGATGGTATCCGCGAAGATGGTATCCGCGAAGACGCCGCTGGCAGTCAGCAGCAGGAATGTCACGTTCAGAGAGGCAAGCCCCTTGATCCAGGCCATCGTTCACCGCACCCTTCTGACTTCATTTTGTATGGCTGTTTTTTAATCTTGCCAATGGTGGATTAATGTCACTGCGTTTGTCATGCCTTCAATCAGTCGTTCTTGTATTTTGAATGACAGCTCTGGCAAGTGGTAGAGATCTTTGACAAAGCCAGCTCATATGAGGAAAAATCGTCCGATTCGCTGGCGGTAAGTATTGTTTTAGCCGCTTCGACCACAGTCTGGCCATACCCGGTGAACTCCTTGTCGTCGCTGTAGCCATAACCTGGCAGCATGATCGTGTGAGTCATCGTGGCCAGCAGCGTTGCTTCGTGCTGGACCATTGTTTTTCCGGACGCGAAGGATGCTGCCGTTCCTGCCTCCGTCTTCATTCGCTTTTCCGCTTCTTCCATTCGCATCATGACCAGCCGCATCTCGGAAACTTCAGCAAAGGAATCGTCGGCAGGAGGTTCCGCCAGTCCGGCCGGGCGTGAACGATTGAGTGTGTCGGCGATTGCTTCAAACAATGCCAGCAGCCGTTTCTGATCTTTCGCTCCCCGCTGCAGCGGGGTCGCATTCATCTGTTTGGCCAGATCCCGAACATACACAGCATCAGACTTCCAGCTGACGTTCTCCGGATGCTCCATCGCTACTCCCGCGAGTACCCCCAGCGCGGCGGCTTTGGGTGGGATCATCAGCATGGCTGAATTGTAATTGCCAACCGACTGCAGGTTCTCATTCAGGAAATTGCGAATATTTTTTACCTCTTCTTCCAGGACTGAAACTGGAATCAGGCCCGCCCAGTTTCCGGTACCTCCGGCTGATGGCGAGACTGGTGGGGTGGCAACTGAAGACTCAGCAGGCTTAGTGACATCGGCTGGCATTTCGGGAGTGGATGCCGCAGAAGAGCTGACTGCGCCCGATGAAGTCGATTGCGGGGCCGCCTGATTATCTGACGGCGGCACTGGCACCGCATCGACGGCTGCCGTTGCCCCCGTACCTGTGACCGGCGTCTGAAGAGTTGCAACAGCATAGGGATCATCAAAGAACACATCAAATGGAACTTTTCCGAACCACTTTTGTCCTTTTTCATCCACATAGACTTCGTCGCGGCCACGTGCACCATTTTTGGCACTTCGATCAGCGTCCGGCGTACCAGTTCCGTTCGTCGGCACCACCACCGTTGAACCCTGGTTGTCTGCAGCACTCGCGCCATCCGGCACAGCCACTGGAATTGGTTCGTTTCCGGAACAGCCACAGATTCCCAGGCTCAGTGCAAACAGCAGAAGAAAGACCATCCACCCGTTGTCGGCAGCTCCCGGATTTCTGACAATTCCGAATGAACTGATCCGAGTGCTGGCCGTTAGTTCGGAGTGATCACCTGGGGTTGCTGACTGTTTCCAGCCGAGCCCGCTGAGTCTTGTACCACGGTTCATTGAGCGCCAGATTCCAGGTGAAGTGTAAACGTGCTGTGATCCGGACAGGGAACACGCAACACGAAGATTCTGATCGTTTGAACAGTACTTGCGATTCCTGTTTGGTAAAGAATGGCTGCCGCGGCGTTTAAAGTCAATGATGGTTGCTGGTTAAGCACTAATCCGGAGGTCGTGCGGCTCCGGGAGTCAGATACTCCTGCCAAAACCAATTCCGCAATCAACAAATGTCTTAAGTCGTGCCGAATTTGACGACGATGCTGACTGGGAAGGCTGCCGCCGCATGTGATCATTCGCGGAGCGGCATTTTCTGCCGAAGTCCGTCCGACTGGCAGCCAGCGATGACACGAGAGATCATTTGAATGATTCTGACTGATTACCGTATTCAACTGAGCGAGTACGCGGGTCCACTGGATTTGCTGCTGTACCTGGTCAGGCGGCATGAGGTTGACATTTGTACGATTTCGCTGTCCGGAATTACGCACGAATTTCAGCAATATATGGAAGTGCTGGAGTTTCTGGACCTCGACTTTATTGGCGAATTTGTTGTCGTGGCCAGCACATTGCTGGAAATCAAAAGTCGGGAAGTACTGCCTGTTGCCGACGAATCGACGGAGGAAACGCCGGAAGATGAATCGAACAGCGGCCTGATTGGCAGGCTGCTGGAGTATCGTCGTTACAAGGAGGCGACAAAGGTTCTGGAAGATCGGGCCGCGGAATGGATGGAGCGTTACCCGCGTCTCAGCAGCGACCGCCCGGATGTTCAGCGAGACCGCTCAGAGGACCGTATTCGGGAGGTTGAGCTGTGGGACCTGGTCAGCGCACTTTCACGAATTGTTCGCATTCCCAGTGTGGAACGTGAATCCAGTATCCGTATGGACGAAACGCCAATTGGCGTATTTCAGGAGCGTATTCGAGCACAGGTGCTTGCCGAAGGCCGGGCTGCGTTCAGTTCGTTCTTTGATGGCGAGAAGATATCCTCCAGAATCGCCGGGATTTTCCTTGCTATTCTGGAATTGATTCGACACGAAGATTACCGAGCTGAACAACCGCTGGACTTTGGCGAAATCTGGATCCTGCCCCCGAATGGTACTCGCCGTGACCGTAAATGAATGGCCGTGTAATAAAGGTTTTCCCGCCCTGTGAAATCCCGATGCACGTTACACGCCTTCATACAAACAGTACTCTACATCTGTAACCGGGTATGTTCCGGCGTGATGATTCGGTGGTACAACCGAGTGCCTAAAGTAGTCGTCACTCTCCGAGTGACGCATTGCGATTCCCAGTCACCCGCTGGCGCCGATTTCTCCTTCGACTTCGAATAAGTGGTGCGGGATGAACTGGTTTCCGGCAAGCTTGATTCGAAGGTCGATCATCGCAGGGATCTCAGGAGGATTGTCGTCGATGTCCTTCCCTGAAAACTTCTCCGCTGGATGGAATAGTTCAAAGACGTACTCGGCCATCGGACCATTGCAGCAATTTGGGGAGTTGCGAATTTGACAGACATCGTTGCAAACGTCTGTGTGGAAGAGGCAATGCTGGCTGAGTGCTGATGTCTGGCGATGCAGTGGTCCGGGAGATATTGCCGGTTTCCGTACGATTTTCATACATTGCGCGCACCGATAGCCGACACGGTCAGTCCGGCCAAACTCTGCGCCCCCCAAAATCAGACCGCAGACACCGTGCTCTGCGGAGAAGAACAGGCTCCTTAAGGCGAAAGGCATTTCCGTCAGATCCTGTAGAAGTGACCTGCCGTCGACTTCAATCGTCAGGGACTTGCTTTGGGCTTTTGAAGAGTTACGGTGTCGAACAGGCGTCCTTCCAGATCGAAGGCCTTAATTTCCATCGTTCCTCCATTCACCATTACCATGCAGTAATGATGACCGTGCCTGACGTTGTTCTGGAAGAACGGTCGGAATGGACCTGCGGTTTCGAGACCTCCGCCAGCACCGCCGGTGATCATGTAGATGGTGCCGTTCCTTTCGACAGCTGCGCCGCTCCTTACAGGCCAGGTGCGTTCATAGCTGTGAATATGGCCGCTCCATACGATGTCGACTTTATACTCGTCATAAAGAGCACTCAGCGCACGAGCCCGCAGATCGCCGCGGCTGGACTTGTTCACCTTCCAGAGATCTCCATAATCGTCTTCATCGGAGGAATACGGTGGATGATGATGACACGCGATTTTCCAGGTAGCGGTAGAAGCTGCAAGCTGCGTCCTAAGCCACTCGTATTGCTCTGAACCGGGCTCGATGTTTCGATTCGAATCGATCATAAAGAACTGCGTGTTTCCATAAGTAAACTGGTAGCAGTATTCCTTATCGGGCAGAGACATATAGTCAAAGTAGTTTGTCGCATTCTGTTCGTGATTGCCAAGCACCGGGTAGAAGGGTACTCGCTGAGCTACAGGTTTCATGCCAGGGAAGAAATGTTCGGTCCAGTGACTGTCCACCGTTCCCTTGTCAACAAGGTCCCCGACGTGGACCAGAAAACTGGGCCGCTGAGCCCAGGCCATTGTGGCCAAACGAGCTGATACCGTTGGATTCTTCTGTGTATCGCCGAAAACTGCGAACGCAAACGGAGTCTCCTTCAGAACCGCCGTCGAAAACGTATACACTGGGCTTTCCACCAGTGTCCCATCATCCAGCGCAGATTCCGTCAGATAGAAGTACTGTGTTTCGGGAGTCAGATCGCTCAGACAGACTTCGTGGATCTCAGACTTGCCTTCCACCGTCATTTCGCGGTCGCATTCTGCTGTCTCGCCAAAGCGAACGGTGGATGTACCGGCTGCCTCCGTTCGCCACATAATGGTCATGGTGGTCTGAGTTCCGAACTGCAGGTAAGGCTCGACCGCAAATCCTTTTTCGTCCCGAGTCAGCCGCGCTTCAAGACTCGCCAGCGTTGCCTGATGTTCGAACTCCTGCCTGACCCAGGGTTCTCTCGCGGCCAGATCAAATAGCTTGATCTCCTTAATACGGCCTGACAGCCGATGATCTTCGTTCTGGTCTTTGAAGCCACCGATCACAAGGTCTGACGCTTCCGGATACAGGATCGTGCCCCACTGCTCAGAGGTAAACGCTTCACGCTGGCCATTGACGTAGAGCTCTGTCGTCATTCCGTCAAAGACGGCGGTCACATGATACATCCGTCCCTTTTCAAACGGTGTTGTGCCACAGAGAATCGTCTGACAGCCGTTGCCGTCATCGGCTCCGGAGGTTGACAGAATGAGCGTGAAGACGGTCTCGTTGTGTCCCAGCAGCCAGCCCCGTTCGGAGTCCCCATTGTCTTCGATTGTGCCGAAGAATCCGCCCCACTTTTGTGGCTGATCAACAGCAACCCATGCAGAAACGGTGAAGCTGGCTTTCGGCAGGATGCTGTCGACGTGATTTTTATCCAGAGACAGAACGCAACTCGTCCCTGGCCCGAAGACCATTGACTCACCAAGCGGATCTGATTGAAAACGAATGGGACCGCGAACTTCGCCGTCCGGCCCGTTAATCGCCTTCAGTTTCGACCCGTCAAACTGCTGCCGCTTGAATTCCCACCGCCCCACCGGATCCGGACCTTCATGAGCAGAGACAACAGCAGTCAGCAGCAACGGCAGAAGTACAGAAACAAGACGACTTCGCATCCCCACGAATTCTCTCCCTGATATCAGTTTGGGATTAACCATATCGACTCATGATCCTCAGATCGAAAAAGATTGCCAGACCGCGTGGCATAGTGCACAGAAGATTGACGCATTCTTCACACGTCAAACGCCGTTCGATCGTTATCGAAGACTCAGGAGCGAATTGATAAGTTTGATCTCGGTGTGCTCGAGGCTCCGAAAGCTCCGGAACGATTGATCTCAGAACTCAGAAAATTGAAAGGCGAAGATCGTGTCTAGTTGGTGCTGTCGATTCTCAGAGCTTGTCCGGATAGCCGCATTGCTCAGCCTGTTGTTCGCAGGGTGTGGAGAACCCCCGATGAGGAAGGTGACTGGAGTGGTAAAGCTTGATGGGAAGCCTGTCGAGCATTGCAAGGTCGGATTCTTCCCGGACGTCGAGGAATTCAATCCGGATCGACACGGCTATGGCTTCGGGGTCACCGATGCAACAGGCCAGTTTGAGATTCAGCATCCTCAGGGAAAAAAGGGCATCTGGGCTGGGGACTATAAGGTGACGTTCACGCTGTGGGTGGATTCACAGGGCAAGGTTCTTCCCATGGACACCAAACCGAGCGAAGTGGAAGGCGGTGTCAAAAACCTGTTTCCAGCTGCCTATGAAGAGCCGTCGACTTCGCCGGAGCGGGTCAGCGTTTCAAGCGCCGGAGCCCAACTGGAGTTTTTGGTGAACTCTGTGAAGTAGCCCCGAACATTCAGGCCTGAACACCGCCATCTAACGAATGTTCCAGGCCTTGGTCCGGTTTGGAGAAACGTTTTTGTCTGCGAACAGATTTTCCCGGCTTTTCGATGTCCGTCCGATCCCTTTCCAGCTCAGGTGGCCGATATTTCCGGTGACAACTGGATCGTTCAGCGAAGAGCCCCATCCAACTATCTGGGCTGCGTGTCTGGACGAATTGTCGATGACCGACGATACCGCACAGGAGTCGCAACACCATGGGGAACCACCGGCAATGTTGAAGTCATTAGTGACCTTGATGGAGTATTCAGCCAGAAAATGAACCACCAGAGAATCAAACGAAACGGCGCTCATTATGGCATGATTGGAAAACGACTTGCTGACATTACCGACGGAACATCAAATACGATCGCGATCGGTGAAGCGTCTCCCGACATGTCGGCAATCCCGGCCATGGGGACGGTGCGGGAAGACAATCAGCCGAATCAGGGGCGAAAAGACCACTGGTGCGTTGGGTCAGATGACATCGACACGACGAATCAGGGCGACATGTCTGAAATGCTCGGCTCAACCGGCGTGCAGATGAACTACAAGAAGCCTGCTGTGGCAACCGTGGAATTTGCAGCCTATGAACTAAGCTTTGGAAGTCGCCATATTGGAGGTGCTCAGTTTTGCTTTGCTGATGGCTCTGTGAGATTCCTGTCGGAGAACATTGATCGTACCGTTTACAGCTCGCTTGGAACGAGAGACGGAGGCGAAGTCGTCTCTGAGTTTTGAGAGTCACTGAGTCGGATACCTGCCCGAACCAGCATTCGTTCAGGGTTTCAGGGGTGACAACATCAATCTGTGGGCTTCGCGGCGGATGACATTTGTCGTCGGCCCCGAAGCCTTTTTCGTATTCCTGCACTTTAGGCATGACAAGGCATGGGATACGTTACACCGTGTTCTCACCGAAGGAGAACTTACGTGGGACGGAGGGGACTAATCAGCGAGGACTGCAAATGACTCACAGGGAGTCGGATGGCCGAATAGTACCACTGTCGCGTCACTCGCCCACGAGCCTCGTGCGTCTAGCCCGCCCTGCGCCAGGCGGAGTTCGTTCGAAGGTCCTTGTTCCTCCGCAGGCTCGTTCCTGGCGCAAGGGCCCTGCAAGCCCACGAGTCGAGCACGTGGGGGTTGTACGCTGGCTGCGACTGTACAGCCACCATCGTCGTCGCGACCGAATCTCTCTTCGGTCTTAGTTTCCGGGTGACAACCCCAGCCGCCGCCGGTAGACTGCCAGCCACCGCCGTGTGCTCGTGATTGATTCCGCATAGAGCCGATAGCCATCACCAGCCTCTGGACCCAATCCACAAAGCGGAAGTGTTCAACGCACGATCGGTCTTCAATGGGACACTCAGGTGACTCTCGACGGTTCATGTCACGTCGTGTCACAGGCATATTGGTCCGCGTTGCCGGTTGCGTACACCGTGCACGAGTACGAGTACGAGTACGAACGAAAGGCCGGAACAGGGAAATCCACCGAAGCCGCCGGTCGGGTTAAGGTTATTGGAGAATCACACCCGGCGGCCATGGTGATCTTGGTTGTTCTGTCGCAAATCCTGACTGTCCAGGGAGCCCGTATGGATCCTGACTTCGGTGAAGTCCTGTTCGAGTGTCGTGCGCCCGCGATTCGCCGGATCGCCCTGTCTGTTGTGCTCGTACCGATTGGCCTCGCGCTGGTCGTCTGGTCATTTGTCTTTGCTGGCTTCTGCATCGGTATAATTGAGGTCGCTGACTGGCGTGGGATACCGGCCTGGTTCCTGCCTGTTCCGCTGGGAATGGGTTCATTGTGTCTGTTTGCGGTTTGGTGGTATGTAAGTCGTGAGCTCCGTTGTCACAAACGTGGCATTTCGATGCGCGGCCCCATTCGGACTCAAAAACTGGCATTCGGGGACATGACGGGCGTACGAATGCGTCTCACTGAAACACAGGATGCGGGCGTCATCCCAATGCTCTGGACTTTGGAGGTGTGGTTTGACCCTGTAGATGCCAATAGGCGATCGATCGCATTCACTCACAACGGCGTCTCCAGTCCGCTGGAGATCGCAAACCGAATCACTTCAATTGTTGAGTCCGCGGGAATAACACCAGTCTGGGGAAATGAAAAAAGCGACAAAACTACACGGTGAACCGGAGCCGGCGGTGACGTGGGAAACCGGGAAAACAAGCCTTAGCCTGGACGCATTAGAATGTCCGACTCTCTGAGCGGGTGAATCGGGCGTTTTCCCGCTTGACGTTCACTCGGGCTTCAGCTGAAACCAAAGCCGTCCGTTTCTGCGCGGTTACGGCAGTTGCTCTGGCATAAAAGTATTCCTGTCTTCATCGTTCTCGTACTCGTACTCAGTGCAGCGGTACTCGTACTCGTACTCGTACTCGTACTCGAATGGACCTGCAACAACGAACCAATTTTCGATTACGATCAACGTGCCGAATTAGAATCAGGTTGTCGTGGCAAATCGAAGGTGAAACGAATCGCGTTGATGCTCACTCGGCGGTTTCCCTGGAACTACGCGCGTTTCGGAAATGTCGAGTACGAGTACGAGTACGAGTACGAGGAAATGCCGGAAGGCGGTGAACCGGCGCCGTTTGACGAGCGACATCGCGCCAGGCCGATTCACCTCGGCCTGTGGCTCGCCGTTAAACGAAAACGCCTAAACCGTCGTATCAGTTGGCGAATCTTCAGACGACTGTGGAGACTCGGGGTTCCATTTCACCGGGTAGCCTGCCATGCGACTGACAAAACCGAGTCGGCCTTCGACCAGCAGCAAGAGGAATGCCGGAACGATGACGGTGCGCACGACAAACGTGTCCAGCAGAACTCCGACAGCCAGAGCAAATCCCAGCTGATCCATACCTACCAGGCTTCCTGCCATCAAAGACGCGAAGGATCCCGCCATGATGATGCCGCAGCTGGAGATAATACTGCCGGTTCGTTTGAGAGCGATGATAATCCCATTCACCGGCCCATGAACCTTTTGTTCTTCGTCGATGCGAGTCATCAGAAAAATGTTGTAGTCTTCGCCGACGGCAATCAGGATGGTGAACAGGAATAAAGGTACCTTCCAGTCCATTCCCGTGAAGCCACTCGGATCCAGAGCCCAGAAGACGAAGAAGGTGAAACCCAGTGTCACGAAGTAGCTGTAGAATACTGTCAATATCAGGTAAGCGCAGATTCCCGGTCGGCGAAGCAGCAGCACGAGGATAAAGTAGACGCTGAAGAGCACCAGAAGATCGATGCGAATCTGATCACTGTCTGTCACATCCTTCAGGTCGCTGACGCTGGGAGTGGGGCCCTTGTACGAAATCTTCGCCCCTTTCAGTTCATCCGGAAGAAGCCGTGGGAGCTCATCACGCAGCTTTCGAAACTCCTGAATACTGCTGCTGGAAAACGGGTCGTTGACGAAGATCAGGTCGAGTCGAGTGACTGACGGGTTCTCTTTGCTGACATAATAGTCGCGGGCCAGCTTTCGCATGCCTGCCCGGACCGCGGCCGACATGCCCTTGTTATTTCGCTGACCTTTTGGCGCCGAGAGTGATCGAATGGAATGCAGACCCAGCTGTTCCTTCTGTTCAACCAGACGGGTTGTCAGCTGGTCAATCAGCTTGACCGGTGTGCCGGTAATCTGGCGAAAATCGACCCCGGGTACATCGAGCAATACGTAGACGGGACCGACTTCGCCAGCGGGGAAGTGCGCCTGAATCGCGGCAGTTCCTTTAACGCTGGTGGATTCGTCCGGCAGTTCTGACAGCAGGCCATAACTCAGGTAGCCAAACAGCAGCAAACCGATCAGGGAGAAGGGAAACATCAGCAGAATACTGGCGATCCACATCTGAAAAGGGTGGCGCTCAAGGATCGCGATCATTTTATACCATCCGGCCTGCAGCAGGTTGGCTCGCTGCAGGCGACTGATCCAGCTGGATGTGAGCAGAAAGCCGGTTTCTCCACGGGCTGACTGAGTGGCGACATTGGGCCAGAATGCCCAGCGGCCAAACAGGCGAATGATGGCCGGTGTCAAAGTCAGAGATGCAAGCAGGCAGATCGAAAGTCCAAAAGTAATTGCATATCCAGCCTGCCGAAATTTGCCAAACTCAGCAAAGATCATCATGCCAATGCCAAAGATGGTGGTTCCAGCGCTTGCACTGACGGCCGGCCCAACCGCCTTCAGCGTCTTGATGATCGCCTCTTCAATGGTGGCGCCTTCATCCAGTTCTTCCCGGTACCGGGCCATCTGAAACAGCCCAAAGTCGATGCCAGCTCCGTAAACGACCACCGTAACGTAAGTCTCGATGCCGTTGAACAGATGCATCCAGTCGTGCTTTGCAGCAATCGCCAGCAGACTGAGCGACATGGCGGTGGACGCAGAAACGGTGATCAGAGGAATCAATGCCAGCAAAGGTGCCCGATAAATCAGTATCAAAAGTATGACGACAAGAATCACGGTGGAATTCTCTGTCGCTTTTGCACTTCGCTGCGATTCCAGAATCATATCACGGCCGAATGTTGCGGAACCACTGACGGCAATATCCAGGCCTGCCGGAATGGAGTCGCCCGGTCTGCTGCCTACCGGAGTTCTGTACAGACGATCCAGATAATCAATAATCTCATTCACCAGTTCCTTGTTTGCCTGATCAAGGAACTCTGTGGTCAGTTGCAGTACAACCAGCGACGCCTTTCCGTCTTCACTATCCAGCAGATCGGCCAGCTTCTGATCCTGAAACCACTGGATCCTGTGAACCAGTCCTGCCGTTACTGCTTTCCCGGATGCACTCCTGGCCGGACTGTCGCTCTCCGACTCCGCTGTGGCTTCGACTTCAGCGTTGGGAACGGGCAAACGCGCGATCCTGTGGAGGTCCGGAACCAGCTTCTCCACAATAAACTGGCGATCTCTCGGTTCCAGCCCTTCGTCGCCGACTTCCCGCCGAACGACCAGGACAATGCTGCTTTCCAGCATGTCTTCAGGAAAAGCCGTTCGGAATCCAAGTTCTGCCAGTCGGCTGGGAGAGTTCTCGGGCAAAAAGGCGAACTCACCATTCTGCACAACAGAGGCCCAGCGAGGTGCAGAAAGAATGGAGACAAACAGTACAACGGCCCAAAGGCCGACGACGGCTGCTGCGTGCTTCGCTGAAAGTTTTCCCAGGAGTCCGAAGAACATCAATAAAAACCCAGAGGAAATCCGTGCGGCAGGATGCCGCCGCCCAATCTCTCAGCAGAGAGCTTACAAACGAGGAGTCTAACGCCTGTCCGTCTCTTAGGCGAGCGGCAAAATCGTCTTTACCGGGAGGTCGGGGCTCCTGCCGAGCTTTTTTCGGTTCATCTTCGGCTCAGCAGGAGCTTCGCCCTCCCGTATTCGGCTCAGCGGGAGCTTCGCCCTCCCATCTCAGCAGGAGCTTCGCCCTCCCGTATTCGGCTCAGACGGAGCTTCGCCCTCCCATTTGTCGCGATGACTGGTATCTTTTAAACGCCGGTCGCCTTACCAAAGTGACCAGAGACACAGCGCACCCGGTTTCCCCAAAGAGCCCGGGTTTTTCGGAGGCTGAATCTCGACATTCGCTCGTCATCCGCGAAAATTCCCTCAGACTCCGTGTTAACCCGCCAGAGCAACTATGATGCCTCTCACTACCGGATTCTGGCTGCGATGTGGTCAACCTGACACTCACCAGGCATTTCCAGGCATCCTTTTAAGGACGCCTGAATTGTCAACTTGCCGCAAAAACGCAGGGGAACAGCAAAAAAGTCCAGGATTCATGGAGATGCGGGTTTGAAAAAATCACGGTGAGTTGAACTTCTGGGCGAAATGCTCATAGTGGGTAACATGCATCTGCTTTGCTAAACAAGCCAGGCATCGCTTTGCTCATTTCTGCTCACTCTGTAGGACGCCACCCGATTTTATTTTGAAATCGCCATTTCTATGGTTCAATGTAGGTCTGACGGGCAGGTTCGATGTTCGACCGCTCGCATTAACGACAAATGTCGGCAGTCGGGATTCGCAGGGCCGGATGTGGGTATTGAATGTTTGAGTATCTGTCGGCCTGAAGAGTCTTTAACAGAGATGTCTTAATACGGCATACAGCCGCATTTTTTTCGGAAATCAAACCAGGGGACACGATGTACACGCTTTTAACTGGTGCCACAGGATTGGTGGGACGGTATTTGGTTCGTGATTTGTTGTTAAATGAGCATCGGCTGGCGGTGGTTGTGCGGCCTTCCCGGCGGCAGAGTCCAAAGGATCGAATGGAAGAGATTCTGCAGCACTGGGAAAGAGAACTGGGCCGCCCACTGCCTCGTCCGGTTGTACTTTCCGGTGACATTTGTCAGCCGGGATTTGGATTGAGCGAGGATGACGCGGCGTGGGTTCAGAAGAACTGCCAGAGCATTATTCACAGCGCGGCGATACTTGAATTCTACGGTAAGGACCGTGCCGGGGAGCCATGGAGGACCAATTACGGTGGAACGGAGAACATGGTGAATCTTTGTCGGGATCTGGGGATCCGGGACATCCACTATGTTTCAACTGCCTACGTGGCCGGCTATCAGGATGCGCCCGTGATGGAGGGCAGTCTGGATGTTGGGCAGTCATTCCGCAATGACTATGAAGAGAGTAAGTTCTTTGCAGAGAAGATGGTTCGGTCAATTGATTTCGCGGACCATGTGACCGTCTACCGTCCCGCGGTCATTGCCGGAGATTCCCGGACAGGATATACGAACACATACCACGGCATTTATCTGTATCTGCGGCTGATGGCGATGATGATTCCAACCATCCCGCCGGATGCTGATGGGAAACGTCCGACACCCATTCGACTCAGAATGACGGGTGATGAGCGACGAAACATCATCCCGGTTGAATGGGTATCCGCGGTGATGACCCGTCTGTTCGAAAATCAGGAAGCGCGGGGTCTGACCTTTCATATTGCTCCTGAGAACCCCATATCATCGGGGAATATCATCCGATATTGCGGTGAGTTCTTCAGTTCGAAGGGTGTGGAGTTCTGCGGAACCGATGCTAAGGTGACGGCTGAGGTTGCCAGCAATCGCGATGATGATGAGAATCAGTGGCTGTTTGAGCGGATCTATCGCGAAAACATGCAGACTTATGCTCCTTATGAACGTACCGACAACGTATTTGACATGACGAATACGAAGCGGTTTGCCGGTGACCTGGTTTGTCCGGAAATCGACCAGACGGTCATGCGCCGATACATTGAGTACGGTAATGAGGATCGCTGGGGAAAACGTCGGCCGGAGTCGGTTGAGCCTGCATTTGATTCAGAGGACTACCTCTTTGAGTCGCCGGGCTCCGGCCGAAATACTGGTTCAATGGATGAACAGGTTGCGGTGGGGCTGGATTTGACCGGGCCCGGCGGCGCGCAAGTGACTTTGTCGTTGTGTCGCGATGGAAGAATGACGGCGGTTCGTGGGCTTCCTTCCGACAAATCGCCCGTGCTGACGATGCCTGCTGAAGAATTTGCTGCCGTTCTTCAGTGCCAGGGGAATTACTTTCAGTCACTCATGAATGCATGGGATACACCCGAAGGTGTCAGCAGTCAGGAGCTTTCGGAATTGCTGCTGAACTGTCTTCAGCTTGATGTCGTTCAGAGACAGGCACAGCCCGCCTGACCGCAATCCGGTGTCATGTGAAATCCGGTATTAAGTGAAGGCGTTGAAAACATGCAGCATCTGGTCGATGGAGTTCACTTCTTCAACAATGTGGGCCGCAGGCAGCATCTTGAGCTTTTCGAGAATCTGAAAAAGGCCCAGAAGCCGGAGGCGTGTTTCATTACGTGTTCTGATTCGCGAATCGTGCCCAGCATGATCACGCATTCGAATCCGGGTCAGCTGTTCATTGTTCGAAACGTCGGAAACATAGTGCCGTGTTACGGAACAGGCAATAATGGGGAAATGGCGGCTGTCGAATACGCCGTCCAGGAGCTGGGAATTCGTGATGTGATCATATGCGGGCACACCGGCTGCGGCGCTATGAAAGCACTTGTGACCGCTGACTCCGCTGTTACGTCTGATGGGAAAACCGCAGACGGTGTTCAAACGCGGAGTTCCCGGTCACTGAATTCCGTTCGCGACTGGCTCAGGCATGCGGAATCTACTGCAGAGATTCTGAGGACCCATTATTCACATCTGTCAGGGGAGGAACAGGTGGATGTTGCCGCGGAGGAAAATGTTCTCGTTCAGCTTGAGCACCTGCGAACTCTTCCGATCGTGGCGGCTCGTGTTTCCACCGGGGCTGTGCGCGTGCATGGCTGGATGTACAACATTGGCAGTGGCGAAGTCTTCCATTTCGACTCGGAGGTCGGACAGTTCGTGCGTTTTGGTGATGATGCTGAACAGGTCGAGTGGGCACAGCGGTTTGCCGGCGGTGACCGCAGGGCGTAAAGGCGACTGGTGCTGCGTTCTTCTTCCTTCAGCCAGCGCGAACAAGAAAATTGCCGGGCAGGCGCCTTACAAATCTGCGCATTTCCAGCACTGTCAAAGTGGCCAGTACCCGGGACGGGTCCATGGACATTTCTCTCAGCAGTTCGTCGATATGCATGGGCGTCAGCCCAATGCTGTTCAGAATCTCGGACTCCAGAGCATTCAGAATGAGTTCCCTGGGATGATGGATGACCACATCCGGAGCAGTTGTCGTCGGGGACGCCAGCGGTCCCAGCTCTGCCAGAACATCATCGGCATTCCGAATCAGAGTGACGCCGTCTCTGATCAGTTCATGGCATCCGTCACTGGCGAGGCTGTCTGCGGGGCCTGGAACTGCAAAGACTTCTCTGCCCTGCTCAAGTCCGTGCCGGGCGGTATACAAAGCGCCTGAGCGGCGAGTCGCTTCCACAACAACGATACCGATGCTTAGTCCGCTGATGATTCTGTTTCTTTGAGGAAACAGGCCCGGTTTCGGTTTCTGTGTCACCGGCATTTCGCTCAGCAGTGCACCATGACGTTCAATCTCCATGGCCAGATCTGCATGTTCCGGAGGGTAAATATCGCTGACGCCGGAAGCCAGAATGGCCAGAGTCCGGCCTCCGGCATTCAGAGCACCTCGATGAGCGGCTGCATCAATCCCGCGGGCAAGTCCGCTTACGATCGTAAAGCCGGCACGTGCAAGAGAAGCGGCCAGCCGTTCGGCCTGTCGGCGGCCGTATGTTGTGCATCGACGCGATCCGACCACAGCAATTGCCAGGTCGTCCTGTGGAAGCAGCGATCCGCGACTGTAGAGCAACGCGGGCGAATCACAGATTTCCAGAAGTCGGCGAGGAAACCTGTTGTGCAGCTGTGTCAGCAGGCTGATGCCCTGCTGTTCACAAATCTCATACTGTTTAATGGCTTCTTCAAAGAGCCCGGGCCTCGACAGATTCCGGGCCACTTTTGGTCCAATTCCCGGCACTGTCAGCAGCGTTTCGAAGGATTGTTCCAGGACAGCGCCAGGGCTGCCGAAAGTCTGCACGAGAAGCGACTGCAGTTTTGGCCCGGCGCCGGAAACCAGCGACAGGGCCAGCGCAGCGATGATCTCTGAGCGATCGGGTTCCCTGGTGCTGGTCATGTTCATGCATGACAATGTGATTGCCATTCATGAATGAATCAAGTCACTCCCTTACGGAATTTCAGGAATCCTGAAATGATGGGTTCGGGATTGTCGACAGCGAATTCAGGCAGAGCCCGTTGCCGTGCGACGACCGTCCTGTATCAGCAGCCTCAGAACAAATAAGCAGCTGCCGTCCGTCAGCAGATCGCTCCACCGATCCGTGTCCAGATCCAGAGTTACGACGGTCGCCGGTGAAACGGAGAACGTTCGACCGGACCACAGTCGCATCAGGTGGGAAATTCCGGGATTGTGTCCCACAATCGCCACCGTCTGATCTTCGGGCTCCGAATATTTTCGAATGGCTGAGGCAAAGGCATCGCCGGGGGAGAGATAAAGATGATCCAGTGCCATGCATGGCGCATCCGGGTTTCTGACAGCGAGTGCTTCGGCCGTTTGAAGCGTCCTGCGAGCCGCCGATGTCAGAATTCGGTCAATGATCACACCTTCCTGGGTGAGAACTGTTGCGGAAGCTTCTGCCATGGCTTCTCCGGCTGCCGTCAGCGGACGATCGAAATCGCGGGCAGCCGATGATTCCGGCACTGCCTCAGCATGACGCATCAAGATTACGGTCTTCATAGAGCTGCTTCAGATTCTACGCGCACGAATCTGCGACGACAGCCAGTCTTCCTGCTGGCTGAGTATCAGATTCAGCGACGGTCCAATGGCTGTAACGACCCCGGGGTCTGGGATTGACCGCAACAGCTCAATGCCGGAATTCTGTACGGCAGCGGACAATTGTTCCAGCAGGTCCGTCATGGTCTGATGAAACTGATGCAGTTCTTCAGGCCCCAGGTCATCCCGCCAAAGGATGGTTTGCTGCTCAGTCCGTTCTCGCCGAAGTCGGGCGAGGGTCACGGTCTGGCTTCGATACAGCAGTCCGCCGACAAATGCCCGACGCAGGCGGCCTTCAGGATCAAACTGATAGACGGGATCCTGTCCAAAGAAAATACTCATCGCGCCCGAGGTTCGGAATCCGATCGTGATCAGATCGGAATGACAGGCGCATCGAAATTCAGCCCGCTGAGGCAGCCCCATCGCCTCCCGCATCAGATCTTCGCGATCGTCTTCTTCACGGGCCATAACCGAAGCTCCTGCGTGCCGGCCGTACTGTCAGAAAAGCCGAGCGTAATGGAATCACGTTTCGTGAGACCATTACGCAGCGGTATTGTCATTCGGCAGCTGCACCTTCTTCCCGGACATCGAAGACAAATCCGTCCGGTGACGCATCGATTCGAATCGTGTCTCCTGCATTGAAGCGGCCTGAAAGAATTTCATTTGCAAGACTGTTCTGAAGTCGCTGCTGAATGACTCGTTTCAGAGGACGAGCGCCATAAGCCGGATCGTAACCCTCATTTGCCAGAAGCTGCCGGGCATTATCGCTGACCTCCAGCGAGTACCCATTTTTCTCCAGCTGACTTTTAAGGCGAAGCAGCTGCAGATCCACAATTTCACGGATTTCATCGCGACCCAGCGGATGGAAGACGATCACTTCGTCCACGCGATTCAGAAACTCAGGAAGGAATTCCTTCTGCAGAGTTGCCATGACCGCCTTATGAATTTCGTTTTCCTCCGCGTGCCCCGACATTTCCTGAATCATGTGACTTCCGATGTTCGAAGTCATCACAACAATCGTGTTGGTAAAGTCCACCGTACGTCCGTGGCTGTCGGTCAGTCGGCCGTCATCCAGCAGCTGCAGAAGCACATTGAACACATCCCGATGAGCCTTTTCGATTTCATCCAGCAGGATGACACAATACGGATTGCGTCGAACCGCTTCGGTCAGCCTCCCGCCCTCCTCATAGCCGACGTATCCCGGAGGAGCGCCAATCAGCCGGGCGACGGAATGCCGTTCCATGAATTCGCTCATATCGATGCGAACCATATTGCGGTCATCATCAAACAGAAATCCGGCGAGAGCCTTGCACAGTTCGGTCTTGCCCACACCCGTGGGGCCAAGAAACATAAACGAGCCGATCGGACGATTGGGGTCCTGCATTCCGGAACGAGCTCGGCGTACCGCATTCGAGACCGCCTCAACCGCTTCATGCTGGTTGATCATTCGTTTGTGAATTTCCTGTTCCATTCGCAGCAGCTTTTCACGCTCGCCCTGCATCATGCGAGCGACAGGGACTCCCGTCCACTGACTGACAACCCTCGCGATGTCCTCCTCAGTGACTTCCTCCCGCAGCAGTCGGTCATCAGGGTTGCTGTTGAGTTCTGCACTTTTGGCTTCCAGTTTCTGAAGCTGCTGTTCGGCCTGCTTAAGTTTCTGTTCGGCCTGCTGAGCTTCAACAAAGTCTTCGTTGCGCAGGGTTTGCTGTGCACGTGAGAAGGCCTGCTGAAATGTCGTCCGCAGTTTTTCCATTTCTTCCTTGAGAGGTTTCAGTCCGGACAGCGCGGCCTTTTCGGCTTCCCACTTTGCCTTCAGCTGATTGGTGGATTCTTCACGTTCTGCGATCAGTCGGCGCAGGTCATTCAGTCGTTCCCGACTGTCTTCGCTGGTTTCCTTTTCGAGTGCCGCTGCTTCGATCTGCATGCGGGTCAGCTGACGAGTGGATTCATCAATTTCCGCCGGCATGGAGTCGATTTCCATTCGAAGCCGACTGGCTGCTTCATCCACGAGGTCGATAGCCTTGTCCGGAAGAAAGCGGTCTGAAATATAACGATCGGACAGTGTTGCGGCCGCAATAATCGCATCGTCGGTGATGCGAACACCATGGTGGCTTTCATAACGGTCCTTCAGTCCCCGAAGGATGGAAATCGTATCCTCGACGTTCGGTTCCTGAACCACGACCGGCTGAAAGCGACGTTCCAGTGCCGGATCCTTCTCAATGTGTTTGCGGTATTCATCCAGCGTGGTCGCTCCGACACAGTGGAGTTCGCCGCGAGCCAGTGCCGGCTTCAGAAGGTTGGACGCATCCATTGCTCCTTCCGCATTGCCGGCTCCGACCACGGTATGCAGTTCATCAATGAACATGATGATCTGGCCGTTGGATTCCTGAACTTCCTTCAGAACGGCCTTCAGCCGGTCTTCAAACTCGCCCCGGTACTTTGCACCGGCGACAAGAGCGCCCATATCCAGTGCGAAAACCCGTTTGTTTTTCAGATTCTGAGGCACATCACCGAGCACAATACGGTGAGCGAGGCCTTCCACAATCGCGGTCTTGCCCACTCCCGGCTCTCCGATAAGAACCGGATTATTCTTTCGTCGGCGGGAGAGCACCTGAATGACTCGACGGATTTCCGTATCCCGACCGATCACCGGATCCACCTTGCCCTCCCGGGCAAGAGCCACCAGTTCACGGCCATACTTCTCAAGTGCCTGATACTTATCTTCCGGATTCTGATCCTGCACGGTCTGCCCCCCTCGAATAGTCTTAATCGCTTCAATCACATCAGCCTGCTCCACGCCGTTCAGCTGCAGCAGTCTCTTTGCCTGATCTTCCACCTGAGTCAGAGCAATCAGGAGATGCTCCACGGAGGTGTACTGGTCGCCCATCGAGTCGGCCTGTTTCTGCGCGGCCGTCAGGACCTTTACGGCTTCGCTTCCGGCACTTACTGACTCTTCGGAGCTGCTGGTCGACTGTGGCAGTCGATTCAGTTCACTGTCCACCATATTGATGAGCTGAGCAACCTTGACGCCCATTCGCTGCAAAAGCGGACGAACAATGCCCTGTTCCTCTTCAAGCAGAGCTTTCAGCAGATGCAGGGGTCGAAGGATTCGGTGCTGCCGCTTTTCAGCAAGCTGCTGTGAGCGCTGAACCGCTTCAGACGCCTTTACCGTAAGTTTTCGGGGATCAAATGCCATGAGAATTCTCCTTCAGGGAAACTCGGCGCAGACCGCGACCATGATACCAGATCGCGGCGACGCTTTTAATTCAGGGAGTGAGAGTGAGAGCAGGCTGGTCGAAGATGACCGGAGACAGGCTGTGAAGGGAGATACAGTGCAGTGGATAAAATAAAGAGGCAGGAGGTTAAAAAAAGGGCCGACCACGTCTGTCCGAGACAAACGGCAGCCGGCACTTTGTCCGAATGGCGGAGGCAGCGTTCATTCAGCCGGGGAACGTTCCCGCTGAGAGCACCCTGCCCCACGCCCCATGTCGCTTATTTCTTTTCGAACTCGGCGTCAATGACATCGTCCCCGCCACCGGATGCCGCAGGTCCGCCGCCGCCCGCTTCACCAGTTGCCCCACCCTTGTCCGCATACATATGCTGAGACAACGCGTGGGCCGCCTGCATCAGTTCTTCACAGGCCGTATTAATAGCGGCGGCATCGGAACCTTCCGCCGCTTTCTTCACTTTGCCAATCGAACCTTCGATGGCCGTTTTTGAACCGGCGTCCAGCTTGTCGGAATGTTCCTTCAGTGTCTTTTCCGTCTGATGAACGAGTGCTGACGCCTGGTTCTTTGCTGTGGCCAGTTCCTGCTTCTTTCGGTCTTCTTCCGCATGAGCCTCAGCGTCCTTTTTCATACGCTGAATTTCGTCATCAGACAGGCCGCTGGATTGCTTGATCTGAACGGAGTGCTGCTTTCCGCTGGCTTTATCACGAGCCGACACACTCAGAATCCCGTTGACGTCGATGTCAAACTTAACTTCAATCTGCGGTACACCGCGAGGGGCCGGCGGAATGCCGTCCAGATTGAACTCGTCCAGAAGACGGTTGTCTGTGGCCATTCGCCGTTCACCCTGAAATACTCGCACAGTCACGGCAGGCTGATTGTCTGAAGCAGTGGAAAATGTTTCAGTCTTGGTTGTTGGGATGGTCGTATTGCGTTCAACCAGAACCGTCATAATGCCACCTTCGGTTTCGATACCGAGCGACAGCGGCGTTACGTCCAGCAGCACGACGTCCTTGACATCTCCGGCAATAATTCCACCCTGAATGGCGGCTCCCAGAGACACGACTTCATCCGGGTTAACCCCCTGGTGAGGGTCTTTCCCGAACATTTCCTTAACCAGACGCTGAACCTTGGGGACGCGGATCGACCCACCCACCAGAACGACTTCGTTAATATCGGCTGGTTTCAGTTTGGCGTCTTTCAGAGCATTCAGTACCGGCTGTCGGCAGCGTTCCACCAGCGGATCAATCAGTTCTTCAAACTTTGCACGGCTGATGCTCATCTGAAGATGCTTGGCCCCGCTGGCATCGGCGGTGATGAACGGCAGATTGATGTCGGTCGTCTGCTGAGTTGAGAGTTCCTTCTTGGCCTTCTCTGCTGCTTCTCGCAGACGCTGAAGGGCCATTGGGTCCCTGCGAAGGTCAATCCCCTGTTCCTGTTTGAATGTTGTCGCCAGGTGATCAATCAGAACTTCATCAAAGTCATCACCACCAAGGTGAGTGTCCCCGTTGGTGCTGAGCACTTCGATCAGTTCATCGCCCACTTCCAGAATGGACACGTCAAACGTTCCGCCACCGAGGTCAAATACAACGATCTTTTCTTCGCGCTTTTTGTCGAGACCATAGGCAAGAGCTGCGGCCGTTGGTTCGTTGATAATTCGGGCGACTTCCAGACCGGCAATCTGTCCGGCATCCTTTGTGGCCTGCCGCTGGGCATCGTTAAAGTAGGCGGGAACCGTAATGACCGCCTTGTTCACCTTGTGGCCCAGGTAGTTTTCTGCGGCTTCTTTCAGTTTTCGGAGAACGAGCGCCGAAATCTCCGGCGGCGTCGATTCCCTGCCGTTGACGTTAACCTTCACATAGTCAGATTCGGATCCGACAACGGTGTATGGCACCAGCTTCTCTTCTGAATGCACTTCCTTATGGCGACGACCCATGAAACGCTTAATCGAATAAATCGTGTTCGTGGGGTTGGTAACTGCCTGCCTCTTGGCGGGTTCCCCCACCAGAGTCTCACCTTTTTGAGTAAAGGCGATCACACTGGGGGTCGTTCGGCTGCCCTCCTGGTTGGCGATCACGCGAGGCTCGCCGCCTTCCATGACAGAAACCACCGAGTTCGTAGTTCCGAGGTCGATGCCGATGATCTTTTCACCCTGAACAGCCATGTTTATTTCCTCTTCAACCAGGGCCAGCAATTGCTGACTCTCAGAATTCTGATCTCGATGCAAATCTGAATCTGCACGAGCGACTTGGAAACGCCTTCCGCATCCCAACTGCCGTCTTCCACACCAATCCGTCGACGTCCTCTCCTTTAGCATTTGCTGTGCCGGAAGCAGTCGCTTTGTTGTAAGTTTCGATTTATCAATCACTTATTGCAAACCGTGCTGCGAGAAGGAATGAACGCGATGCCAGAACGACAGTTGGTTCCAGCTCACCAATCCCCCTTCTGGGTGCCATAATGGCAACTGCTCGGTTTGCCGTCGCGCTGCCAAAATGGCTTCTTGACTACTTTTGGAGGCAGGAGCAGATCTGGCTAAGGGAGGAGATGGGCGGGAAAACGGACGGAATTTGTCGAGGTTGTCTGCACAGCTTGACACTGAATTTTTGCCTCTGTACAAGGCGAGGGTGAAATTCAGACGGGTATGTCTCCCGTGTACAGCGACGAGAAAGTTTGGGGTTCGGCTGATTCGAGGTTCATAATGGCCAAAAAGCAGGTTGCTCGGAAGCCCGCGAAGATTATCCCGGGGAAAGGGTCCGACGGTGCTTCTCGACGAGCTGCAAAGCCGACGGCCGGCAAAGCGGATGCTGGTTCGAAGGTAGCGACGATCAAGAAGACGCCAAAACCGGTTGCTGCTGTACCGGCGGCAGTTCGGCCTCCGCGAAAGCCTGTTGAGGAGGTTGTGGAGCCGACGCTGACTCCGGAGGCGGAATTGCTGCGAGTGGATGAGCAGCTGGTGGAGCTGCTGAACCGTCGTGCGTCGTTGTATCTGCAAAAAATGAAGGGTGTGCAGTCACCGTCGAAAATCGTATTCAGCGATCAGGATCAGCAGCTGGTTTGGGGCATTATCGACCGCATGAATCAGGGGCCGCTGACAACGGCGGAAATGCGAACGATTTTTCGTCCGCTGCTGAGTGCGGGACGGCAGCGAATTCGCAGCATTCGCGTCGCCTATCTTGGTCCTGCGTACAGCTTTACGCACCAGGCCGCGATCATTCGATTTGGTGAAATGGCTGATCTGGTGCCGGTGAGTACGATTGCCGCTGTGTTTGAAGAAGTGAACCGCGGGCATGTCGATTTTGGTCTGGTGCCGATCGAAAACAGCACCGATGGCCGAATCGTGGATACTCTCGATATGTTTACCCGCCTTCCGCTGCGAATTTGTGGCGAGGTGCAGGTGCATGTGCATCACAATCTTCTGGCACGCTGTGATCGAAGCGAGATTACGGAGATTTACAGCAAACCGCAGGCTCTGTCTCAGTGCCGCGACTGGCTCGCAAAGAACATGCCTCAGGCGAGGCTGATCGAGGTGACCAGTACCTCAACGGCCGCACAGCTGGCTCGCGATAAACCTCGGGCGGCGGCAGTTGCCAGCCATCAGGCGGCCATTCAGTACGACGTTCAGATTGTTGCCGAATGCATTGAGGATAATCGGGATAACGTCACGCGATTTGCCGTGATCGGTGATTCTGTTGCACAGGCTACTGGCAGCGACCGAACTGCGATTCTCCTGCAGATCCCTCATAAGCCAGGGTCATTGTCGGATGCTTTGGAAGCGTTTCGGCGAAATAAGATCAATCTGACCTGGATTGAGTCGTTTCCGCTGCGGCAACCTCAGGTCGGTTATTTGTTTTTCCTGGACTTTGAAGGGCACGTCAGTGACCCGCGTATTCGCAGGACTCTGAAGGAGCTGGAAGATCTGCCTCCCGACCGGCTGGAAGTCCTCGGATCGTATCCTCGCAGCGAGCCGGTAAACTGAGTGCGGAACAGCGCTGGAAACATGGTCTGAGCTAAGCAGCCGGTTTCCGACAGCAGAATCCCGTTCGCGTCAGCGAACGCGGGGTGCGACGATCGGGCAGCAATCAGCTGTCACCGTTTCCGGCGAAAGGCATCTGAGTGGTTGATTCGCCTTAAAACAGCGTTTTTGCCTTGAGTTTGCCACACAGATGGCTTCTGTTTTTCATGTAAATTCCTTTTGATGCTGGTCTGGAAGATTTTGTATGCGTAAGTTTTTGGTAGCTGGCAACTGGAAAATGAACACAAATCGCCAGTCGGGCGTGGCTCTGGCTGCAGAGATGGCGGCTGTGGCAAAGACGGGGGAGCCCGGAGTAGAGGTCCTTGTCTGTCCCCCATATCCGTATTTGCTGCCAGTGGCCGACGCATTGAAGGGCAGTGCCGTTTCTCTCGGAGCGCAGGACGTGTATTTTGAGGCTCCGGGAGCCTTTACGGGTGCAGTTGCCGTAGAAATGCTGAAAGATTGTGGCTGTCAGTATGTGATTCTGGGCCACAGTGAACGTCGGCATGTCATGGGAGAAACGGACGAGGTTATCAATCGAAAGGTGCGGGCTGCGTTACGGGGCGGACTGAAAGTGATCCTGTGTGTTGGGGAATTATTGAAGGAAAGAGAAGGCGGACTAACGGAAAAAGTGCTGGATACGCAGATGCAGGGTGGACTCGCGGACGTCTCGGAACAGGACGCCGGGCAGATTGTGATCGCTTATGAACCGGTCTGGGCGATCGGCACGGGAGTGACGGCAACCCCCGAACAGGCCGAATCCGCGCATGAACATCTTCGCAAATGGCTCACAAGTCGCTACAATGCGACTTTTTCCGGGCAAATGCAGATTTTATACGGTGGCAGCGTCAAAGCTGACAACGCAGAATCTCTGCTTGGTCAGTCGAATGTGGACGGCGCTTTGGTGGGCGGAGCCAGCCTGAAAGCTGCTTCATTTGTGCCGATTATTGAGGCTGCCCGAAAATTGTGGAAATAGGTCGTGCGTAACGCAACAGGTCGTCTGTTTCGTGTCAGACGTTCTTAGCCAGCTGACCTGATTGCTCCGGCAGTCAGAAGCTGGCTTTTGGCTTTGGTTCAAAGTTCGAGTTTTTGGAGTGGGCAGTACGATGTCGTTTCTGGTGGGCATCCTGTCGTTTCTGATCCTTGTGATCAGTATTTTTATCATCCTGCTGGTCCTGATTCAGCGAGGTCGCGGTGGCGGTCTGGCCGGAGCTTTCGGTGGTATGGGCGGGCAAAGTGCGTTCGGAACTCGTGCGGGTGACACTTTCACTCGAGTGACGATCGTCTTTGCCGTTGTCTGGGTTCTGCTTGCGGGCAGTCTGGGCATGGCAATGCGCAAAACGGCGGCCGCTCGGGATTCCGGTGAAGGTGCCATTTTCCAGAACGACGCAGCCGAAACGGATGCTGCGGCGGCGGAAGGTGATGATGGTTCCGCTCCCGTGATGAAGGCTGCAGACGATCCGGCTGCAGATGCGAAAGCGGCGGGCGCTGATGAGGTGCCGGCAAAAGAAGCACCGACAAAAGAATCGTCGGCCGAGGACGATGCGAAGAAGGCTGAGACACCGGAAGTGAAAAGTGGCGAGACGCCTTCCGCAGAAGCACCTGCGGCAACTCCGGAGAAACCAGCGGATGCACCAGCCGCCCCTGCAGAGACAGCGACACCGGCTCCTGAAAAAGCGGCAGCTGAAGCGACGCCTGAATCCCCGGCCCCGAAAAGTCCGTAATCGTAATGTTTCCGGAACTTCTGGCAGAGAACTGCAGGAAAGTAATTCACCGTGTTGCTTAGTATGACAGGCTTCGGTAATTCCTCGATTGATCGCGATGGAATTCATGTGGCCTCAGAAATTAAGTCGGTCAATAACCGTTATCTTAAGTTGTCTGTCAGGCTTCCAGATTCTGTCGTTCGCTTTGAAAGTGAAATCGAGAAGCTGGTTCGTACACGGGTCTCCCGCGGTACTGTTCAGTTGTCAGTTCGGCTTCGGTTTCCGGCAGGTCAGAGTGAGCATCGAATTGATCAGGATGCACTTCAGAGCTATCTGCGGCAGATATCGGACATCATGGCATATTCGGGAGAGGCGGGTATTGGGTTCACCGAAAATCCGGTATCAGTGGGTGACCTTCTGCAGCTGCCTGGAGTTGTGACTGATACGGAGTTCCCGGAAGACCTGGTAAATTCATTGTGGCCAGCGGTGGAGGAATCGATCACACTGTCACTGGATCACTTTCATGATTTTCGCGAGCGTGAAGGCGAATCCATGAGAATTGACCTGGACCGACAGTGCGAGACGATCGAGCGTGAACTGATTCAGACGGCTGCTGCGAGTCCGCAGATTATTCACGACTATCGGGACAAACTGCTGGAGAGAATAAGGCGACTGATGGGAGATGCGTCAATCTCAGTCAGTGAGAACGATATCATTCGCGAAGTTGCATTGTTTGCGGACCGATGTGACATTAATGAGGAAGTAACCCGGCTGAGAAGCCATATAGAGCAATTTCGGCGGATGCTGAATGGTTCGACGTCACAGGGAAGAAAGCTGGAATTTATTGGTCAGGAAATGTTTCGGGAAATCAATACGATCGGATCCAAAGCCAACAGCGTGAATATTGCTCACAGTGTTGTGGAGATGAAGGCGTCGATCGAACGGATTCGAGAAGTCCTGCAGAATGTGGAATAGGCAGCAGCAGCGGAAGAGCACCGGTTCGGACGAAGCATGTGAATATTCAGAAACATCCGATTGTTGTGCTGTCGGGTCCCAGTGGAAGTGGTAAGACGACCATCGTCAAGCGGCTGGTCAGTGCGGCTCCTGTACAGCTGGTAAAATCCATCTCCGCCACAACTCGCGCGGCTCGGCCAAATGAGGTGGATGGAGAGGACTATTATTTTTTGACGGACGAGGAATTTCGTCGTCGGCTTGCTGAGGATCAGTTTATTGAATTTGCTGAAGTGTTTTCTTCCGGGTTTCTCTATGGCACGCTGAAATCGGAGCTGGACAGGGCATGGAGCCGAAATGGCTGGGCTTTCCTTGAAATCGATGTCGAGGGTGCCATGAAGGTCGTGCACCAGTACCCGCAGGCGGTTACTATCTTTTTGCGAACGCCTTCACCGGATGAGTTTGAAAGACGACTCCGCCGAAGGGGAACGGAATCCGAAGAAATTATTCAGAAGCGGCTGGCGACTGCCGCTCGAGAGCTCGAGTTGGCAAGTCGCTACCGATATGTTGTGGTTAATGACCAGCTGGACCAGGCGGTCAGCGAGATCTGTGAGATACTGAGGTCAGAGGAGAATTCGGGAAATGCTGGATGAGTTTCGAGAAGACGATATTGTCCGTAAAGTTGGCGGACGTTTTAAGTTGTCCACGCTCGTACAAAAGCGAATGGTTGCCCTGAACCGGGGTGCAAGGGCTCTGGTGGACCTGCAGACGAAGGATCTGATGCAGATTGTGGTCGCGGAGATTCTGCAGAATAAGATTTACCTGGATACATCCGGCAACGTTCAGGCAATTGAAGATGATTCAGCACGGGTCGACAAGCTCGACAAACTGCTTGCCGATGATGGCGGCCCAGGGCTCGGCGATCTTTGATCTCTCGGGAATTCGTTTGTGATGGGCAACTCGCTTCAGGGTCAGGAAATACTGCTGGGCGTAACCGGTGGAATCGCCGCCTACAAAGCTGCCGATCTTTGTAGTCGGCTGGTCCAGCTGGGAGCCCGTGTTTCCGTCATCATGACGGAATCTGCTCATCACTTTATCGGCCCGACAACTTTTGAAGCGCTTACCGGGCGACCGGTCTGTACGGATCCTTTTGTTGTACAGGAGCATTATCGGGGCGAGCACATCGGGCTTGCTCAGCGAGCTCGGATTGTTGTCATCGCTCCGGCGACGGCTCAGACACTGGCGAGGCTTGCCGGCGGCTTTGCTGATGATCTGCTGAGTACTGCAGTTCTGGTGACCACTGCCCCCGTTCTGCTCGCACCCGCCATGAACTGTGACATGTGGGCCAAGCCCGCAGTGCAGCGGAACGTTGCCCGGCTTCTGGCTGACGGGTTTCAGATGATCGATCCGGAAAACGGGTGGCTTAGCTGCGGACAAATCGGTGCCGGACGTATGGCCAGTCCGGAAAGTATTGTCGTTCGGATTGTCCGGCAGCTGCAAACCGCTGAACTTCCGGATGCAACTCAGCAGACCGATCCAGCTCAGCAGAAAGAGACGCCATGATCCGTTCTGTGCGTTCTGTGTGTGAGACCGACTGATGCGCATTCTGATTACGGCCGGGCCGACTCGCGAGTACATCGACGACGTGCGATTTCTGTCCAATGCAAGCAGCGGTCGAATGGGATATGCACTCGCCTCATCGGCTGCTGAACGGGGCCATCACGTGGTGCTCGTCACCGGACCTGTGGATCTTCGCCCTCCGGCAGGCTGCGAAGTGCACCAGATCGAAACCACCGATCAGCTGCGGCAGGCATGTCTTCAATTGTTTCCGGCCTGTGATGGTGTCATCGCAACTGCAGCCGTATGCGATTATCGACCTCGACAGCGTACATCCGGAAAGATGACTAAGACGGGTCAGCCGGTCGTGCTTGAACTTGTTGAAACGTCGGATGTTCTGGCGGAACTGGGAAGTCAGAAGACACATCAGTGGATTGTTGGCTTTGCACTGGAGTCACAGGATCCCAGAAATAATGCCATGCGCAAGCTCCGAATGAAGCGCTGCGACTTCATCGTACTGAATGACACGTCAGCCATTTCTTCGGCAACCAACAGTGTGGAAGTGCTGAACCCTGATGCTGAAACAATTGCGCAGTTTCAGGGGTTGAAGGAAGAAGTCGCCGACCAGCTGATGACATTGATCGATAACACTCTGCCATCATCCGCAAAATAAAAAGTCAGACGGGTATCTTTATCTCAGGGACATGGCGGAGCAGTTGCCCTCGTGTTCCTGTCTGAACACCCGACAACGCATAGCCGTATCCCTGATTGAGTTCACAGCCAGCGAGAAAAACTCCGCTGTCCTCCAGTACCCAGCGAACAGTCCCCAGAACTCGATGCGATGTGGGGTTGTCCCACAGAAACCGAAACGAGGCTCCGGGTTCGGGCTTGAACTTCGTCTGCACGCAGATCCCGCTTCGGGAGTAATTGATGGCGGTTGCTCTGACTGAACGATGTTGTTGAGGCCATTCAAGCTGACCGAATACTTCACACGGAAACCGAAGGTCTCGTCGTTCGCATGCCGGATGACGAACCTGGAAGTCTTCCGGGACTGCTTCCCTGAGAACGATCCCCGCATGAAACTCGTCTCGATCTGCTTTAATCCAGTGGACAACTCCGGGGATTGTCAGTTCCACCATAGGGACCATCGGCTGAAAGGCCACTTCAATCTGCTGCCCCAGAGGAAGCCTGTGCCGAACACTCAGCAGCACATCATTGCCTGTCGCTTCTTCAACCGCCGCATCGACTCGAATGTCTCCGATACACACATACGTCGGCAGGCGACGTGATCGGCAGAGATTTTTAATGGGTCTCGCCATGCGACAAAATGAGCCGTGAATTACCTGAAAAGCTGCGTTCTGCATCATGGTACCACATCCGGCACAATCCAACTGACCCTTCTGATCCATCAGGAGCATTTCAGCACAGAATATGCTCCGGGAATGACTGTCGAAGGTCCATTAAGCGAGGATGCTTTCATTTTTTGATTTCCGAATGCGTGGCGGGGATCCCCGCCACAAACCTGAGTAAAACCCGGGGAGGAGTAACCCCTGTCGTCAGGCAAAAAAAAGCGGCTCAGAATTCACTGAAGAATCCCGAGCCGCAGAGATCTCGCAATCAGATTTGGTGATCCGATCCGAGACGGTGGCTGCCAAAGGGACAGCCCGCCGACTGTCACGTGGCGACACCACCTCGTTTAGGACTACAGCATTCGTTCACCAGACCACCTCCTTTCTAGATAGAATTCCCCTTCAGAATGATCTGCAGAACATTCATTCATCCGGGCGGACACCTGCCAGACTGCGTTCGTCCGGCACAGAGGTAGCAGGATTCTTGCAAAACTTTTGAGTCTGACAAGACAAAAATTGATAAAGACGGTCAGACACTTTCCTGAATGCACAGAAACCTGAGCTATGGCACTTCAGGGATTTCCGGCAGAACCTGCCAGTCGAATGAGATGTTCAGCAGTTTCTGCGCAAAAAGATTCTCTTTGGCCAGACGGACTGACCGAAACTTTTTGGATCAGCGGCAGAACATCCACAGACTATTGCCTATGGCACTCGTGCTTCATTTGGATCCATTTATGATCATGCAGAACCCGGACTTTGGATTCGATTCTGACAATGCTGTCCCGACCGCTCCCGGCAATGCGGGCGATTTGATGAATGCGTCAGGCGCCACGGGATATCTGAACGAACAAACAGGCATGATGTATCTCGGTGTTCCTCGCCGACCGCGTCCGGCGTTCTTCAGAATTGATGCCCGCCAGTCATTGGCAGCGCCACGGATCAGCGCTCTCCGTGACCTGAACATCGAATCACGAGCTGAAGAGAGTGCGACGACACTGTACTTCGGTTAGGCGAGCGGCAGGATTTTACCGGGAGGGCGAGGCTCCTGCCGAGCCGGTGAAGCCCCGGGAGGGCGAGGCTGGGATGGTGAAAAGACGGGCAAGTGCGTGATTTGGGTAGTTTTAGGCTTGAAATACTGTTACGCGCCAACGTATTCGTTTTGTGTCAAACCCACGAAACGAAGG